>NZ_JBVHHY010000001.1:0-548558 GCF_055560835.1 Kitasatospora sp. NPDC023120
CACCAGAGCTCATACGGCTCGGGCGATAGCAGTGCTCACCTGCTGGCGGCTACGGACCGTAGTCTCCCTCACGGCCCGACGAGTCCCATTAGGCGTGGGCGCCCGCCGGGGTCGGCCGCTCGCCGCCGTCCGCGAACGCGCCCAGGATGAAGCCCTCGTCCACCTGGGTCGCCAGGTCGATGCCGACCTTGGCGTTCGCCCAACTCTCCGCGTTGCGGCGGTGGAAGAGCACGGCCTGCTCGGTGTACCGGCGTGCGTCCCGTCGTCCGTACGCTGCGTCCGCCTCGGCCCGCAGCTGCTCCAGTACGCCCCGGTTGGCGGGCTCCAGGGACTTCAGCGGCGGCTCGGCGCCCTGCTCCAGGCGGCGCACCCAGTCCGACTGCCCGAAGGTGGTGAGCAGGTCGTCGCCGACCTCGCGGCGCAGGAACGCCAGGTCGTCCGGGCTCTGCACCTTGTTGCCGACCACCCTCAGCTGCACGCCGAAGTCGCGGGCGTAGTCCCGGTACTGGCGGTAGACGGAGACGCCCTTGCGGGTCGGCTCGGCCACCAGGAAGGTCAGGTCGAAGCGGGTGAACAGGCCGGAGGCGAAGGAGTCCGAGCCCGCCGTCATGTCGGTGACCAAGTACTCGTCGGGGCCGTCCAGCAGGTGGTTGAGCAGCAGCTCCACCGCGCCGACCTTGGAGTGGTAGCAGGCCACCCCGAGGTCCTCCTCGGTGAACGCACCGGTCGCCAGCAGTCGGACCGAGCCCTCGTCCAGTGCGATCGGACGCGCGCAGGCGGCGTAGACCGGGTTCTCCTCGACGATCCGCAGCAGCCGCGAACCGCGGCCCGGCGGCGTGGTCTTGATCATCTCCTCGGCCGAGCGGATCAGCGGGTTGCCGCCGCGCAGGTACTCCTTGATCTCCGGCAGGTGCCCGCCCAGCGAGGGCAGCTCGGCGGCCTGGGCGTCCGTCAACCCCAGGGCGGGGCCCAGGTGCTGGTTGATGTCGGCGTCCACGGCGATGACCGGCCGGCCGGCGGCGGCCAGGTGGCGGATGAACAGTGCGGACAGCGTGGTCTTCCCGCTGCCGCCCTTGCCGACGAAGGCGATCTTCATCTGGGGACTCCGGCTCTCGCTCAGGGCCCTCGCTCCGGGCCCGCCTGCCCAGGGGTCGCGTGCGACGGGGGCGCCCCTAGTTGGAAATCGTTATCGTCTCCGATAGCGGCCATGCTAGCGGGGGTTTCGGCCGCGCCGGTGGAGGGAAGTGAGGATTGCCTCTAACGGGTGATGCGGGGTTGCTGTTCCGGGAGGGGCGGCCGGTTCATTACTCTCGGGTAGGTGAGCACTGGAACAGATCCCCTCGCCCCGCTGGCCCAGCTCCCCGGGGTGCCCGACGCGGTGGCCGAGGTGCGCAAGGCCGTCGACCGGCTCTACGGCCACCGGGTGATGCGCCGCCGCGCGGCCGAGGTCACCTCCGAGTCCGCCCTGCGCGGCGCCCGCGCCTCGGCTGCCCTGGCCGGAGCCGACTGGCCGCTGGAGGAGGTCCGCCGCCGCACCGACTTCGGCGCGGACGACCAGGCCCGCACGGTCGGCGCGGCCCTGCGGATCGCCGCCGAGGCCGGCCAGCTGCTCAGCATCTGGCGGCACTCGCCGCTGCAGGTGCTGGCCCGGCTGCACCTGCTCGCGGTCGGCGACGGCGACCCGGCCGCCGGGCGCCCGCGCCGGACGGGGGAGGACGCCGAGGCGCTCTTCCCGCTGGAGCTGGAGCCCGTGGAGAGCGTCGAGGTCGACGCCGTGGACGGGCCGCTGCCCGAGCTGCCTCCCGCCCCGGGCGCGGAGGAGGTCGCGGCCCGGCTCGACCAGCTCTCCCGGCTGTTGGTGGCGCGCGCGGAGGGCCAGGGCGTGGGCACGCCGGCCCTCGTGGTGGCCTCGGTGGTGCACGGGGAGCTGCTCGCGCTGCGGCCGTTCGGCTCGTACAACGGCGTGATCGCCCGGGCCGCCCAGCGGATCGTGCTGATCGCCGAGGGCCTCGACCCGAAGGCGATCTGCCCGGCCGAGGTGGGGCTGGCGGAGCTCGGCACCGCCACCTACCGCCGGGCCCTCGCGGGCTACCTGGCGGGCACGCCCGAGGGGATGGCGGCCTGGATCGCGCACTGCGGCGCGGCGTTGCGGCTCGGCGTGCGCGAGAGCACGGCGGTCTGCGAGGCGATGCAGCGCGGAATGGCCTGAGCGGCGGGCCCGGACGCGCGGAAGGGCCCCGCGAAGGGGCCCGAAAACACGGAGATGCGGCGGCACCTGATCCTGCTGGGTGCCGCCGCTGGTACGGATACCGGGTGACCATGCATGCACCGGAAGTGCCGATCAGACGGGGATCCTGCCCGTTCGTCTGGTCCGGCGGCCCGACAGCGGGTCGGCTGCATGTGGGTGCTCGGATATCTGTACACGCGGTCCGTGGGGCCTGAACTGCGTTGTCGGTTTGACCTCTTCGGTCCTGACCGGGTCTCGCGGGCCGTGCTTCATTTGTATCGCGTTTCGGGCGAAAGGGGAACCCGAAACGAGAAGTCTGTGCCGATTGCCCCTTTTGTCCAGAAGCAGGCCCGACGCGGGGTTCCGGACCCGGACCCGGACCCTCAGGCGAGGGGGCGCCGTCGCCGGGCCAGGTACCAGATCACCCCGGCGGTGACGACGGCCGTCCCGACCGCCACCGCGGTCAGCACCGAACCGCTCGGAGCGGAGAACTCCGGCAGCCGCCGCCGCAGTTCCACCGGCTTGTCGAAGACCAGGACCGGCCACTCCCGGGCCTGCGCCTCCTTGCGCAGCGCGCGGTCGGGGTTGACGGCCGAGGGATGGCCGACCGCCTCCAGCAGCGGCAGGTCGGTCGAGGAGTCGCTGTAGGCGTAGGACGCGGCCAGGTCGTAGCCCTCGGTCGCGGCCAACTCCCGGATGGCGGCGGCCTTGTTCTCGGCGTAGGCGTAGTACTCGATCTCGCCGGTGTAGCAGCCGTCCTCGACGTGGAGCCGGGTGGCGATCACGTGGTCGGCGCCGAGCAGCGCGCCGATCGGCTCGACCACCTCGGAGCCGGAGCTGCTCACGATCACCACGTCCCGGCCGGCCGCGTGGTGCTGTTCGATCAGCGAGGCGGCCTCGTCGTAGATGATCGGGTCGATCAGGTTGTGCAGGGTCTCGGCGACGATCTCGCGGACCTGCTGGACGTTCCAGCCCCGGGTGAGCGCGGAGAGGTACTGGCGCATCTTCTCCATCTGGTCGTGGTCCGCGCCGCCGACCAGGAAGACGAACTGGGCGTACGCACTGCGCAGTACGGCCCGACGGTTGATCAGGCCGCCCTGGTAGAAGGGGCGACTGAAGGCCAGCGCGCTCGATTTGGCGATGATGGTCTTGTCGAGGTCGAAGAAGGCAGCCGTGCGCAGTGCGCCCGACCGGGGGAGGGCGGGTGCGTGGAGCTCTTCGGGCCCGGTGGTGTCGCCCTGGGACTCGTCGGCGTGGTCGTCGGCGTTCTCGGTGGTGTCCACGGGAACCGAGGATAGAGGGAGCCACAAAACACCCCGCCATTCGGTGTACTCGTGGGCGTGCGGGTTTGTGTTTCTGGCCGCTCGGGTACACCATGGAAGTCACGGATCGTTCGCGACCGTGCTAACCCGGTCCGGCTCCTCCCCCCCGAGTCGGGCTGTGGATAGACGACCCCCGCTCTCCCCCCCGGCGGGGGTCGTCGCACGTCCGGGGCCATTTTCAGGCCTTGAAGGCCCTCCGTGGCGCATGGCCCGCCCGCCGCGCCGGCGGTGTGCAGGGGGTGTCGGCAGCTTGGGCCCTCGATCATCTTTGGTCACTCTGCGTTGCTGTTTGCTCCTGGCTGTCGAGAAACGAACGGCTGGTTCCGATCGTCGGCGCGGGGCCGCTCGGAAGGGGTGCCGGAAGGCGGTCGGGAAGCCTTCGAGAGATCGGCCGATCACGCTGCGATGGACCACCGGTTCATCTCCGTGACCCCCTTTCGTCAATTCTTCGCCGATTAGCCCCCCGCCCGGGTGAACGTTTTCATCCACAGCCCACGAGTTATCCACAGGCAATCGGAACGTGGATGACGGAATCCAGATCTCCCCCCACCGTGATGGTCGGCGGCGGTCGCCGGGCAGGGCTCGTCCCCCTTCCTCTTCCCGAGGTCTGTCGGGCGGCCGTCCGTCGGAACCGTCCGACGTGCGCCCCGGCCGCCCTGGCCGACGGCGCGGAGGGGAGACCACCATGTCGACGCCGATCGCCGACCACGTCACCGCCGAGGGCCCCGGCGCCGCCGGGCCGCTCGTCGTCACCGAGGACGAGGGCCTGGCCGAGCACCTGCTGCGGCTCTGCGCGGCGGCGGGCACCGAACCGAGGCTGGTCCGGGGCGCGCCGCCGACGCGGGAGCTCTGGGACGGGGCCTCGCTGGTCCTGGTCGGGGACGACCAGGCCGTCCGCTGCTCCGAGTTGGGCCGGCGCGGCGGGGTGCTGCTGCTCGGCCTGGACCTCGACGACCCCGGAGTGTGGGTCAGAGCCGTCCGGCTCGGTGCCGAGCACGTGCTGTTCCTGCCCGACGCCGAAGCCTGGCTGCTCGACCGGATCGCCGACGCGGCCGAGGGCGGCGGACCCCCGGCGGTCACCGTCGCGGTGCTCGGCGGCCGGGGCGGGGCCGGGGCCTCGACCCTGGCCTGCGCCCTGGCGGTCACGTCCGCGCGGACGGGTCGGCGGACCATGCTCATCGACGGCGATCCGCTGGGCGGGGGCCTCGACGTCCTGCTCGGCGGCGAACTGGCCCGCGGGCTGCGCTGGCCCGACCTGGCCGGCTCGCGCGGGCGGGTCAGCGGGGCCGAGCTGGCCCGGGCGCTGCCGGCGCTCAAACGGCTCTCCGCCCTGGCCTGCCTGTCCTGGGACCGCGGCGACACCCTGACGGTGCCGCCAGAGGCCATGCGCAGCGTGCTGGCCGCCTCCCGGCGGCGCGGCGGGCTGGTGGTGGTCGACGTGCCCCGCCACCTCGACGCGGCAGCCGGGCAGGCGCTGGAACAGTCCGACCTGGCACTGCTGGTGGTGCCGGCCGAGCTGCGCGCGGTGGCCGCCGCCGACCGGGTCGCGGCGGCGGCCCGGATGCGGCTCGGCGACGTGCGGGCCGTGGTGCGGCCGGTACGGGCCGGCGGGCTCCCGGCCCACCGGATCGCCCGCGGGCTGCGGCTGCCACTGGCAGGGGAGTTGGAGCCGGAGCCGGGCCTGGCCCAGGACGTCGACAAGGGCATCCCGCCCGGGATCCGGGAGAGCGGCCCGCTCGCGCGCTTCAGCGCGACCTTCCTGAACGAGGTACTGCCGCCGGTGTCGGCGGTCGGAGGAGGTGTGTACTGATGGTCCGTCTGCGCAGAACGGGGCTTCGGGGCGCGGAGCCCGGCCCGGGCACCGGTACGCGGGAGCACCGGAAGCTCCGGAGCGTGCCGCCGCCCGGCGGACCGCCGCAGGCCGAGCACGAGCCCTGCCCGTACGGCCGGACGGCCCGCGAACAGCGGGCGGCGGCCCTGGTGGACGCCGTACGGCTGCGGCTGGCCGAGTCGGGGGCGGCCCCGACGGCGGGCTCGGTCGCGGCCGCGCTGCGGGCCACCCGCCCACCGCTCGGCGGGGACGAGGTCCTGGACACCGTGCGCTCGCTGCGCGCCGAACTGGTGGGTGCGGGCCCGCTGGACCGGCTGCTGGCGGCGCCCAACGTCACGGACGTCC
The DNA here is from genome assembly GCF_055560835.1 of Kitasatospora sp. NPDC023120. Classification (NCBI taxonomy): domain Bacteria; kingdom Bacillati; phylum Actinomycetota; class Actinomycetes; order Kitasatosporales; family Streptomycetaceae; genus Kitasatospora; species Kitasatospora sp. NPDC023120. The sequence continues at coordinate 5,726 of NZ_JBVHHY010000001.1, forward strand.
TGGTGAACGGTCCGGACGAGGTGTGGGTCGACCGTGGCGGCGGTCTGCACCGGGCCACCGGAGTCCGGTTCGCCGACGCCGAGGCGGTGCGGCGGCTGGCCCACCGGCTGGCCACCGCGGCCGGGCGGCGGCTGGACGACGCCCGTCCCTGGGTGGACGCCCGACTGCCGGACGGCACCCGGCTGCACGCCGTGCTGCCCCCGATCGCGGCCGGCTGCACGCACATCTCGCTGCGGGTCTGCCGGCCCCGGCCGTTCACGCTCGACGAGCTGGTCGCGGGCGGGGCGCTGCCGCCGGAGGGCGCCGACCTGCTGGCCGGCATCGTCCGGGCACGGCTGTCGCTGCTCGTCTCCGGTGGGACGGGCTCGGGCAAGACCACGCTGCTCGCGGCGTTGCTCGGGCTGGTCGGGCCGCAGGAGCGGATCGTGGTCGCCGAGGACTCCGCCGAACTGCGGCCCGCCCATCCTCACGTGGTCCGGCTGCAGAGCCGCCCGCCCAACCAGGAAGGGCTGGGCGAGTTCACCCTCCGGGACCTCGTCCGCCAGGCGCTGCGGATGCGCCCGGACCGGTTGGTGATCGGCGAGGTGCGCGGGGCCGAGGTGTCGGACCTGCTGGCCGCGCTGAACACCGGGCACGAGGGCGGCTGCGGCACCGTCCACGCCAACACGGCGGCGGACGTGCCGGTCCGGCTGGAGGCCCTGGGCTCGCTCGCCGGGCTCGACCGTCCGGCGCTGCACAGCCAACTGCGGGCCGCGCTCGAGGTGGTGGTGCACCTGGTCCGGGATCCGGGCTCGGGTCGGCGCCGGGTGGCGGAGATCCACACGCTGTCCGGGGACCGCGACGGGCTGGCCGTGACCACCCCCGCGGTGGCCTTCCCGGAGACGGGCGGCCTGGTCCACGGAGCGGGCTGGGAGCGGCTGGTCGGGCTGCTGGCGGCGCGCGGGGTGGTGCTCGGCGCGGGGCCCGGGTCCGGGTCCGGACCTGCGGGGCCGTCGTGACGGCGGCGGTGCCGGGGGTCGCGTCGGCGGCCGCGCTGGCGGGCGGGCCGACGGGCGTGTGGCTGCGGGCGGTGGAGCTCGCCTTCGCGCTGCTCCTCGGCGGGTGTGCCACGGGCGCCCTGGCGCTGCTCGGGGTCTGGAAGAGGAAGGAGTGATGGCGGATGGCAGCGGAGGTCGACAACGTGACGCAGAGTCAGTTCGCGCTCTGCTGGGTGGCGGTGCTCTGCCTGGTGGCCGTCGCCGGGTGGCGGGCGCTGCAGGAGCAGCTGCCGGGTGGGCGGCGCTCCAGGCTGCTGCTCGCGGGTAGCGGGCCTCCCGTGCGGTGGCCGGTCCGGGAGCGGGCGCTGCGGGATCGGGCGGAGCAGGGTCGGGCGGTGTGGGATCGGGGGCAGCGGGGCCGGATCCGGCTGCCGGAGGTGCTGACGCCCGAACTGCTGGTCCTGCCGGTGGGGTTGGCCGCCGGGCAGGTCACCGCCTCGCCGGTTCCGGTGCTCGCGGCGGCCCTGGCCGTCCTGCCGCTGCGCCGGTGGCGGTTGCGGCGGTGCCTGGCAGCGGAGGCCCGGCAGCGGGCCGCCGCCGTGGTGGAGCTCTGTGCCGGGCTGGCCGGGGAGTTGCGTGGCGGGGCGACGCCGGAGCAGGCACTGCACCTGGTCACGATCCGGCTCGCCGCGGACCCGGACGGGCGGCGCAGGCTCGGTGAGGAGCCGGTGGCGCGGCTCGCGGCGGGCCGCTACGGCGGGGACGTACCCGCCGCCTTCCACCTGCTCGCCGAACTGCCGGGCGGGAGCGGGGCGGCGGCGATCGCGGCCTGTTGGCGGGTCGCCGCCGACAGCGGGGCGGGGCTGGCCGCCGCGCTGGACCGGGTGGCGGAGGCGCTGCGCGGCGAGCGGGCGCTGGCCGAGGAGATCGCCGGGGAGCTGGCCGGACCGCGGACGACGATCGCCGTCCTGGCCGCGCTGCCGGGCGCCGGGCTGCTCCTCGGTGGGGCGCTCGGGGCCCGTCCACTGGCCGTCCTGCTCCACACGCCCGCCGGGCTGGGCTGCCTGGCGGCAGGGGCGGCTCTGGAGGGGCTGGGTGTGCTCTGGACGGCGCGCATCGTCCGTTCGGCGGCCAGGGGCGCGCTGGAACCCGCTGGAGGCCGTCCTCGAACCCCCGTCCGCGGGGAGCCGCCCGCTCTCCGGGCGGTCGGTCGGGGCTGCGGGCTGTCGCGGCGGAGGACGCTCGGCGTGCGGGCGGAGGTCGGGTGATGCGGGGCGTCGAGTGGGCGGCGGTCGGACTGCCGGTCGTGGCGGCCGCCGCGGTGCGGGCACGGGCGTTGGTACGTGGCCGGGCGAGGCGCCGGCGGGCCTTCGCCGAGGTCCGTGGGCGAGCGGAGACCCGGAAGCGGGCGGGGCCGACGGGCCCGGGCATCGGGAGACGACGGCAGGCGGCCACGGCGGTCGGCGCCGGGCTCGCGGTGGCACTGTTGCTCGGTGGCGGCACCGGGCTGGTCGCCGGGGTGCTGGCGGCGGTGGGCGTCCGCCGGTGGTCGGCCAGGGCGCGATCGCCGGCGGAACGCCGGGCAGCCCTGGAGGAGGAGCTACTGACCAGGCAACTCCCGCTGAGCGCCGAACTGTTGGCAGCCTGCCTCGGTGCGGCGGCGCTGCCCTCCGAGGCGGTCTCCGCGGTGGGCCGGAGCGTGGGCGCGCCGATGGGGCCACGGCTGACGGCGATCGGAGCCGAACTGGCCCTCGGCGCACCGCCCGAGCTGTGCTGGAGCCGACTGGGGGAGCGGCACCCGTCGCTGGCGCCGCTGGCGGACTGCCTGGTGCGGACGAGCCTCGGCGGAACGCCGGTCGCGGGCCCGCTGGTCGGGCTGGCCCAGGGGCAGCGGACGGCGGCCGCCCGCGCGGCCCACATCAGGGTCCGCCGAGCCGCGGTGCTCGCCACGGCGCCGCTGGGGCTCTGCTTCCTCCCGGCCTTCGTCCTGATCGGCGTGGTGCCGGTGGTCATCGGCCTCACCAGCGGTTTCGCGCAGGCGATGTGACCGGCAGTCGGAACTGTCGAAGTGCGGACATCGAGAGACAGGAGAGATCCATGAACGCAGTGATCGCGATCAGGCCCGCCGACGGGCGCCCGCTCCGGCGGCTGCTCGGGGCGTGGCGGCGGAGGAGCCGCTGGGCGGCCTGCCGGGCACGAGGGGCGGCCCGTCGCCGGGGTCGGTCGGACGCCGGGATGACCACGGCCGAGTACGCGGTCGGGACCTTGGGCGCGTGCGCCCTCGCGGCCGGGCTGTACAAGGTGGTGACCAGCGAGGCCATCACCGGCGCGCTGACCGACATGCTCCAACGGGCGCTCCATGCGGCGTAGGGCCCGGTCGCCACGGCTGGGCAGGCGCGGTGACGGCGGTTTCGTCACGGCGGAGACGGCGGTGGTCCTGCCGGCGCTCGTCCTGCTCGCGGCGATGCTGATCTGGGGTGTGCTCGCGGCGGCCGCGCAGATCCGCTGCGTGGACGCCGCCCGGGTCGGTGCGAGGGCGGCCGCGCGCGGGGAGGCGGACGCCGTCGACCTCGCCCGCGCCGCGGCCCCGCCGGGCGCGCGGGTCCGGGTGGACCTGGCGGCCGACACGGTGCGGGTGGACGTGGACGCACCGTGTGCGGCACCGGGCAGGCTCGGTGGTCTGCTCGCGGTACGGGTCGGCGCGGCGGCCGTGGCGGCACGGGAGGACGTGCTCGTGGGAGTCGCGGAAGGAGGCGACAGCGCATGGCCGAGCTGACCGGCCGGACCGGCACGGTCGTCCGCACCGGGCTGCGGACGGCGGCGGAGCGGGTGCTCCGGGCCCGGACGGGACCAGGGTCTGCCCGGCGACAGACCCTGGCGGCCGCGGCCGGCGGGCGAGGGTCGGACGCCGGCTCGGCGACGGTCTGGCTGCTCGCCCTGGCGATGCTGGGCACGGCGGTGTTCGCCGCGACGATCGCGGTCGGCGCGGTGGTGGCCGCCCGTCACCGGGCCGAGTCGGCAGCCGACCTCGCGGCCCTCGCGGCGGCGGACCGGCTGCTGCTGGACCCGGACGGCGGCTGCGGCCGGGCTGCGGGGATCGTCGCCGCACAGGGCGCCGGACTGGTCTCCTGCGCGGTGGACCGGTCGGCGGACGCCGTCGAGGTGGTGGCCGAGGTGAGGGTCGGCGGGCTCCCGCTGCGCCTGCCGGTCGGTCCGGCGCGGGCGAGGGCCCGGGCCGGCCCCGCCCGTGCCCCGGTCACCGCCGCCGAGGACGGCCTCGGCAGCGCCCCGAGCGGTGCGGCGGCGTCATGAACCGGCGGCTTCTCCATCCGTCGCATCGCCGTCGGCTGCCGCCCCGGCGCCCGGCGCTCCGGAGTCTGCCGCCCCGGCGCCCGGCGCTCCGGAGTCTGCCGCCCCGGCGCCCGGCGCTCCGGCGCCCGGCGCTCCGGCGAGCAGGACGTCCAGGAGCCGGACGGCCGCCGCCTTGTCCAGCGGGTCGTTCCCGTTGCCGCACTTGGGTGACTGGACGCAGGACGGGCAGCCGCGCTCGCACTCGCAGGCGGCGATCGCCGAGCGCGTGGCCGTCAGCCACTCGACCGCCCGCTGGAAGCCGCGTTCGGCGAAGCCGGCCCCGCCCGGGTGGCCGTCGTAGACGAACACGGTCGGCAGCCCGGTGTCCGGGTGCAGCGGGACGGAGACGCCGCCGATGTCCCACCGGTCGCAGGTGGCGAACAGCGGCAGCAGGCCGATCGAGGCGTGCTCGGCGGCGTGGGCGGCGCCGGGCAGCTGGTCGGGCGGGATGTCCGCGTCGAGCAGCTGGTCCTCGGTGACGGTCCACCAGACCGCTCGGGTGCGCAGTGTGCGGGGCGGCAGGTCCAGCTTGGTCTCGCCCATGATCTCCCCGGTGGAGATCCGCTTCCGGAGGTAGCCGACCACCTGGTTGACCACCTCCACCGAGCCGAAGGTGAGCCGGCCCTCGCCCCAGTCCACGGTGGTGGCGGTGTCGAGTACGGAGACGGAGGTGATGTCGCGGGCGGCCGTGGTGTAGGGCGGATCGGCCGGTTCGACCAGGGCGACCGAGCTCTCCAGGTCGAGCTCCCGGACCAGGTAGGTGCGGCCCTGGTGGAGGTGGACGGCCCCGGTGTGGACGCTGCTGTGCGAGGCGGCGGCGTCCACCGTGCCGAGCAGGCGGCCGGTGTCGGCCTCGACGATCTGGACCGGGCTGCCGCCGCTGCCGCGCAGGTCCACGGCGTCCGCCGCCCTTTCTCGGCGGGTCCAGTACCAGCCGTCGCCGCGCCGCCGCAGCAGGCCGCGCCGTTCCAGGACGGGCAGCAGCGGTGCGGTGGAGGGCCCGAACAGCTCCAGGTCGGCGTCGGTGAGCGGGAGTTCGGCGGCGGCGGCGCACAGGTGCGGGGCGAGCACGTGCGGGTTGTCGGGGTCGAGCACGGTGGCCTCGACGGGCGCCGCGAACAGCGCCTCGGGGTGGTGCACCAGGTAGGTGTCCAGCGGGTCGTCCCGGGCGATCAGGACGGCCAGCGCGCCCTGGGCCTCGCGGCCCGCCCGGCCCGCCTGCTGCCAGAGCGAGGCCCGGGTGCCCGGGTAGCCGGCCATCAGGACGGCGTCGAGGCCGGAGATGTCGACGCCGAGTTCGAGGGCGGAGGTGGAGGCGAGGCCGAGCAGTCGGCCGGTGTGCAGGGCGCGTTCCAGGGCCCGGCGTTCGTCGGCCAGGTAGCCGCCGCGGTAGGCGGCGACCCGGTCGGCGAGCGGTCGGGGGAGCTGGTCCTGGGTCTGGAGGGCGACGAGCTCGGCCGCGCGGCGGGAGCGGACGAAGACGACGGTGCGGGTCTCCCGCTCGACCAGGTCGGTGAGCAGGTGCGCCGCCTCGGCGGTGGCGGTGCGGCGGACGGGTGCGCCGTGCTCGCCGACGTTCTCGGTCAGCGGCGGTTCCCAGAGGCCGAAGACCATCGGCCCGCGCGGCGAGGCGTCCTCGGTGACGGCCACCGAGGGCAGGCCGGTGAGGCGTTCGGCGGTCGTGGCCGGGTCGGCGGTGGTGGCGGAGGCCAGCAGAAAGGTGGGTGAGGAACCGTAGCGGGCGCAGACGCGGCGCAGGCGGCGCAGCACCTGGGCGACGTGCGAGCCGAACACGCCCCGGTAGCTGTGGCACTCGTCGACGACCACGTAGCGCAGGGCCTTGAGGAAGGAGGACCAGCGGGCGTGTCCGGGCAGGATGCCCCGGTGCAGCATGTCCGGGTTGGTGAGCACGTAGGAGGCGTACTGGCGGACCCACTCGCGCTCCTCGGGCGGGGTGTCGCCGTCGTACAGGGCGGCGCGGACCCTCGGCGGGGCGAGTTCGGCGGCCCGGCGGCGCTGGTCGGCGGCGAGGGCCTTGGTCGGTGCCAGGTAGAGCGCGGTGGCGCCACGGCCGTTGCGGGCCTCGGTGCCGTCCAGCAGGTCGCTGAGCACCGGGGCCAGGTAGCCCAGCGACTTGCCCGAGGCGGTGCCTGTGGCGATCACCACAGTCTGACCGGTTTTCGCCAGGTTCATCGCTTCTGCCTGGTGCGCCCAGGGCAGTTCCACCCCGACCGCGAGCGCCGCGGCCACGATCTCCGGACGGATCGACCCGGGCCACGGTGAATAACGTGCAGGCCGGGCGGGAAGGTGCTCCGTATGGGTGAGCCGGTCGGACCGTCCCCGGACCGTGGTCAGGGTCGTGAGCAGTGCCTCGGGCGGGCTGTGTCGGGGCGGCATGAGGACCCAGTGTGTCACCGGCGTGACGGAGAATCGTCGTAAGCCATCGTGCGGGCATGGTCGCAGGTGGTTGAATGTGGCCGTGACGGCCGTACGGCCGTGGGTCGCAGCGCTGAGGCTTGCCACGCGTTGGCTGGGCGCGCCCGGGCTCGCGACCATGCGGTGGCGGCCGTCCCGGCCGAGGATCGCACATGACGTAGCAAGGCAAGGTGCTGGAGGTTCCGTGGACCTGTCCCTGTCGACCCGTTCAGTCGGCGACCGCACGGTCGTCGAGGTTGGCGGCGAGATCGATGTGTACACCGCCCCGAAGCTGCGGGAGCAGCTGGTCGAGCTCGTCAACGACGGCAAGTACCACCTCGTCGTCGACATGGAAGGCGTCGACTTCCTCGACTCGACCGGCCTGGGTGTGCTGGTGGGCGGTCTGAAGCGGGTGCGCGCCCACGAGGGCTCGCTGCGCCTCGTCTGCAACCAGGAGCGCATCCTGAAGATCTTCCGCATCACCGGCCTGACCAAGGTCTTCCCGATCCACACCTCGGTGGACGACGCGGTCAACGCGACCGACTGACGCGGCCGGGCCGGTCCTCGTGGCCGGCCCGCCCCGTTTCCTCGCGTCCGGAGTGCCTGGGCCCGTGCGGCCCGGCACGTCCCGGCCGCCTCTGGGCCGGTCCCGCCGGCCCGCAGGGGCCGTACTTCCGGCCCCGGTCGGAGCACCCCGAGGGGGAGAGATGGCAACCGTCGAACTTCGATTCAGCGCGCTTCCCGAGCACGTGCGGACGGCCCGGTTGGTCGCCGCGGCCGTCGCCAGACGGGCCGGGGTCGACGAGTCGGTGCTCGACGAGGTACGGCTCGCGGTCGGTGAGGCGTGCTCCCGCGCGGTGGGCCTGCACCAGCGGGGCGGCATCGGCGGCACGGTCAGGGTCGCGCTGACCGATCAGGAGAAGCGTTTCCTCATCGAGGTCGAGGACGAGGCCGGCCCCACCGCCGTCCCGGCCTCCGGCGCCGCCGAGGGCGGCGAGCCGGACGACGACACCCTGGGCCTCGCCGTGATCACCGGCCTGGTCGAGGACCTGGAGGTCACCAACGGCTCGGACGGTGGCCTGATCCGGATGAGCTGGCCGGTCTCGGTCGCCTCCGTCGCGGTCTGAGCGGACCGAACGACCCGGACGACCCGGACGGACCGAACGACCCGAGCGGATGCGCGAGCCGGGTCTGAGCGACCCGAGTCACCACGTCCGCGCGCGAACCGGGCGGCCCGGGCAGCCCGGAGCGGTCCGATCCGCGGGCATGCGTTGACAAACTGTTGAGCGTGGCGGTTCGCTGCTTCCGGCACGACCGGGTCCGATCACTGATCGGACCTCGTCGCGAAAGAGGAAGTCCATGCGGATCCGCATTCTGTGGCCGGCCGGGCAGGCGACCGCCACGCTGACGGCCACCCCCACCGCCGAGAAGCTCTGGGCCGAGCTGCCGATCAGCTCGTCGGCGAGCACCTGGGGCGAGGAGGTCTACTTCGGCACGCCCGTCAGCGTGCCGCGCGAGGACGGTGCCCGACAGGTCGTGGAGCCGGGCACGGTCGCCTACTGGACCGACGGCGACAGCCTCGCGCTGCCGTACGGGCCCACGCCGATCTCGCGCGACGGCGAGTGCCGGCTGGCCAGTCCCTGCAACATCCTGGGCGCGCTGGACGGGGACGCCGCGGTGCTGCGCACCGTCCGGCCGGGCGATCCCATCCGGGTCGAGCGGGCCTGAACCGCACCCGGGGGCGGGAAGTCCCGGGGAAGCGCCGGGGGAAGTCCAGCCGTGGGAAGTCCCGGGCGGGAACCGGGAACCGGAGGGCGGACACCGGCCGTGTAGGTTCGACGACCGATGACGACCGAACCGAAAGGCTCCTCCCGGTGAACAAGCGACTGCTGGCCGTACCCGCCCTCGGCGTGCTGCTGGCGTTCGGCGCCGTCGGCTGCGGCGGCGACGACAACAGCAAGCAGCTGGAGTCCTGGGCGTCGAACGTCTGCGGCGCCGCCAAGGACCCGATCGCCCAGGCCCAGGCCGCGCTCGCCGACACCGGCCAGGTGAAGACCGGCGAGGCCCCGGCCGACCTGCAGAAGCGGCTCTCCACCGACATCGGGCGGCTGGCCAAGACCAACCAGGACATCGCGGCCGCCATCGATGCGGCCGGTGCGCCCAAGGTGCAGGACGGCGCGGCCCTGCAGAAGGACACCGTCGACGAGCTGAAGAAGGCGGCCGACGGCTACCAGGACGTCCAGAAGAAGCTGGACGCGCTGCCCAACACCGACCAGGCGAAGTTCGCCGACGGGCTGCGCAGCGTCGCCGACCAGGTGCAGCAGCTGGCCTCGCTCTCCACCCAGGCGCAGGCGAAGCTGCAGCGCGGCGAACTCGGCGCCGCGATGGCCAAGCAGGGAGGTTGCAAGCCGTCGCCGACCACCGCCCCGACCGGGGGTGCGAGCACGGGCGCGACCCCGGGTGTGAGCGGCACCCCGGCGCCCGCCGGTGCGGGGGCGACCCCGGCCCCCGGCATGACCGGCACCCCGGGCGCCCCCGCCACCACCCCCGCGCCCGGCGCGACCGACACCGCGAGCCCCGCCGCCGGCGCCACCACGCCGTCCGCACCGGCCGCCACCACCCCGGCTCCGGCCGCGAGCTGATCGGGGCCGGACGCGGGGTCGGACGCGGGGCGGGCCTGCAGGCGAAGGGCGTCAGGCGTCAAGAGGGGGAGACGGAGCAGGAGCGCAGCCGGGGTCGTTCGCAAGAACGGCACCGGCTGCGGTGTGCCGTGGACCGGCGGTGGGGGGCGTACGACCAGCGTGCAGAGGCCTGACGGGGCGCGCGGATGGGCTCGGGCTCCCGATGGGGTGTGCCCGGCGACCGGTCCGGACGCCGGGCCCGACAACGGGCGGTGGGGGGCCGACGGGGATCGACGAGGGACAATGGCGGGGTGATCAGTAGCCCCGTTCTCGACCCGACCCGCCTCGCCAAGCTGCGCGAGGCGCTGCTCGCCGCCTCGTTCACCGCCGACGGGTGCCTGGACCTGCTCGGGCCCACCGGCTATTCGGCGCTGGCCCGCAGCGAGGCGGTTCCGGCGCTGCGCGCGACGCGCGGCGGCAGTCCGCTGGAGACGCTGGTGCGGCTGTTCCTGCTGCAGCAGCCGGTGCCGTACCAGGCGGCCGCCGCCGCGCTGCCGGTGGAGGACTGTCTGGCGGACGGCTGGCTGCGCCCCGACGGGGACCTGGTGCGCGCCACCGTGGACGTCCGCCCGTACGCCAACGAGGTGGCCGGGATGCCCAGTTCGGACGCCTGGGTGGTCTCCGACCTGGGCTGTGCGGTGGGCGGCGCGGGCGGCATCGGCTCCGGCGAGACCGCGCACGGGGTGGCCCGCAAGGACCTGGTGCTGGGCGTCGGCGGCGCCTCCACCACGCTGGCCAACATCACCGTGCGCCGCCCGGTCCGGGCCGCGCTGGACCTCGGCGCGGGCTCCGGGGTGCAGGCGCTGCACGCGGCCCGACACGCCGGCACCGTCACCGCCACCGACCTGAACCCCCGCGCGCTGCGCTTCACCGAGCTGACCCTGGCGCTGTCCGGTTTCGACCGCATCGAGGTGCTCCCCGGCAGTCTCTTCGAGCCGGTCGGGGAGCGGAAGTTCGACCTGATCGTCTCCAACCCGCCGTTCGTCATCTCGCCGGCCGGCCGGTTCACCTACCGCGACGGCGGCATGGCCGGGGACGACCTGTGCCGCAGCCTGGTCCGCTCGGCCGCCGACCACCTGGAGCCCGGCGGCTACTGCCAGCTGCTCGCCAACTGGCAGCACGTCAAGGGCGAGGACTGGCACGAGCGGCTGGCCGGCTGGGTCGCGGGCACGGGTCTGGACGCCTGGGTCGTCCAGCGCGAGGTCCAGGACGTGGCCCAGTACGCCGAGTTGTGGCTGCGCGACGGCGGCGACCACCGCGGTCCCGGCGGCGACTACCAGGCCCGCTACGGCGAGTGGCTGGACGCCTTCGAGGCGGGACGGGTCGAGGGCATCGGCATGGGGTGGATCACCCTGCGGGCGAGCGGCGCCGAGCGCCCGACCGTCCGGGTCGAGGAGTGGCCGCACCCGGTGGAGCAGCCGCTCGGCCCGCACATCGAGGCCTGGTTCGACCGGCAGGACTTCCTGCGCTCGCACGACGACGCGGGCCTGCTCGCGGCCCGCTACGTGCTGGCGGACGAGGTGGTCCAGGAGCAGGTCGGCTCGCCCGGCGCGGAGGACCCCGAGCACGTGATCCTGCGTCACAACCGCGGCATGCGGCGGGCCACCAAGGTGGACACGGTGGGCGCCGGCTTCGTCGGCGTCTGCGACGGGACGCTGTCGGCGGGCGAGATCGTGGACGCGATCGCGCAGCTGCTCGGCGAGGACCGGGTGGTCCTGCGGGACCGGGTGCCGGAGTCGCTGCGGCTGCTGACCGAGCAGGGGTTCATCGACCCGGTCCGCTGACGGCCTGGCCCGCCGTGCCCGGTCCTGAAGGCCCGGTCCGTTGCTCCTGGTCGGGCCCGGTCCGCTGAGCCCGTCCGGTTCACCCTCCCGTACCCCCTGGTTCGTCCGGTGGTCTCCGAACGGCTGCCCCCCGTTGGCCCTCCGCTGTGAGGCTCTGTCCACAGGCTGTGGACAGAGCCGGGGAGTCGGGGCGGGGGCAGGGTGGAGACGACGACGGCGACGGTGGGCGGGCTGGTGCTCGCCATCTTCGGTGGCGTGCTGCTGCTCTGGAGCGCCGCCGAAGTGCGCCTTCGCCACCGGGTGCGCCGACGGGGGGTGTCGGCGGTGGCCACGGTGGTCGCCGAGGACGACGCGCACGGCCGGCTGGACAGCGCGCCGCTGCTCTCCTTCTCGGTGCCGCCCTCGGTCGGCGGCTCCGGCGCGTGCGGGATAGCGGGGCTCGTGCTCGCCCGTCCGCGCGGGCACACCCCGCTGCGCCGTCCGGACCGTTTCGCGCCCGGGGTGTCGGTGCGGATCTGCTACGACCCGCAGCGTCCGGGCCGGGTGGTGCTGGCGGCCGGGGAGATCAGCCGGGCGGCCGTCGCGGACCTGCTGTGGAGCGCCCTCGGGGCGGCCTGCCTGGCTGCGGGCGCCGGACTCCTGGCCACGGTCGTCGGCTGAGCGGCCCGCCCGGGCCCACGCACACGCCCGGGCCCACGCACACGCCCGGGCCCACGCACACGCCCGGGCCCACCCCCAGGCCCACGCACACGCCCGGGCCCACCCCCAGGCCCACGCGCACCCGCGGGCACGACCCCGAGCGCACCCCCTGCGGGCCCCGCCGGTCCGTCGATTTTCCGTTGACAGATCTTGAAATCCGTCATTCCATCCTCCGGAACCTGCCGAAGGCCCCCCTCCACGGGGCGCGAACCTCCGTCATCGGGTTACCGTTCGAGTGGCGTCGGTGAGCCCGGCAAGTGAAAACGCGGGATCCGTCCGTTTGACAAGGGTGGCCGGGGTACGGTCACACTCCGCTGGTGGGGTGTCGTGAAGCGGCGACCCCGGGACGGTGGAGGGGTCGGGCGGAGCGCAGCCCGTGCTGCCGCGCCGACCAGCCACATAAGGACCGGGAGAGAAGAGCGAAGGTGTCCCCGAGCAGCGAGACCGCGCACGGACAGCGACTCGTCATTGTCGAGTCGCCGGCCAAGGCGAAGACGATCAAGGGCTACCTGGGCCCCGGCTACATCGTCGAGGCGAGCGTCGGGCACATCCGCGACCTCCCCAGCACCGCCGCCGAGGTGCCGGACAAGTACACCGGCGAGGTGCGCCGCCTCGGGGTGGACGTCGACCACGACTTCGCGCCCATCTACGTGGTCAACGCGGACAAGAAGTCCCAGGTCAGCAAGTTGAAGTCGCTGCTCGCGGAGTCCGACGAGCTCTTCCTCGCCACCGATGAGGACCGCGAGGGCGAGGCCATCGCGTGGCACCTGCAGCAGGTGCTCAAGCCCAAGGTGCCGGTGCACCGGATGGTGTTCCACGAGATCACCAAGTCGGCGATCCAGGAGGCCGTGGCCAACCCGCGCGAGCTCAACCAGCGCCTGGTCGACGCCCAGGAGACCCGCCGCATCCTCGACCGCCTCTACGGCTTCGAGGTCTCGCCGGTGCTGTGGAAGAAGGTCATGCCGAAGCTGTCAGCGGGCCGCGTGCAGTCCGTCGCCACCCGGCTGGTGGTCGAGCGCGAACGCGAGCGGATGGCGTTCCGCACCGCCTCGTACTGGGACCTGGTCGGCACCTTCGGCACCGGCCGCACCCCGGCCGACGCCGCCAACCCGGAGACCTTCGGTGCCCGGCTCGCCTCGGTCGACGGCAAGCGGATCGCCAGCGGCCGCGACTTCGGCTCGGACGGGCGGCTGAAGGCCGGCAGCGCCAACACCCTGCACCTGGACGAGCAGGCCGCCCGGCAGCTGGCCGCCGCCCTGGAGCAGACCGCTTTCAGCGTCCGCAGCGTCGAGTCCAAGCCCTACCGCCGCTCGCCGTACGCGCCGTTCCGCACCACCACGCTCCAGCAGGAGGCCAGCCGCAAGCTGGGCTTCGGCGCCAAGCGGACCATGCAGGTGGCCCAGAAGCTGTACGAGAACGGCTTCATCACCTATATGCGCACCGACTCCACCACGCTGTCGGACACCGCGATCGCCGCCGCCCGCGCCCAGGTCACCCAGCTGTACGGCGCCGACTACCTGCCGGATGCCCCGCGCACCTACGCCAGCAAGGTCAAGAACGCGCAGGAGGCGCACGAGGCCGTCCGCCCCTCCGGCGACCGCTTCCGCACCCCCGCCGAGACCGGCCTGACCGGCGACGACTTCAAGCTGTACGAACTGATCTGGATGCGCACCGTCGCCTCCCAGATGAAGGACGCGGTCGGCCAGTCCGTGACCGTCCGGGTCGGCGGCGCCTCCGCCGACGGCCGGGACGTCGAGTTCTCCGCCTCCGGCAAGATCATCACCTTCCACGGCTTCCTCAAGGCCTACGTCGAGGGCGCCGACGACCCGAACGCCGAGCTCGACGACCGCGAGCGCCGGCTGCCGCAGGTCGCCCAGGGCGACCCGCTGGGCGCCGAGCGGATCACCCCGGAGGGCCACGCCACCAAGCCGCCGGCCCGCTACACCGAGGCCTCGCTGGTCAAGGAGCTGGAGGACCGGGAGATCGGCCGCCCCTCCACCTACGCGTCGATCATCGACACGATCATCCAGCGCCGGTACGTGTTCAAGAAGGGGACGGCACTCGTCCCGTCCTTCCTCTCCTTCGCTGTGGTCAACCTGCTGGAGAAGCACTTCGGCCGACTGGTCGACTACGACTTCACCGCCAAGATGGAGGACGACCTCGACCGGATCGCCGCCGGTGAGGCGCAGTCCGTGCCGTGGCTGAAGCGCTTCTACTTCGGTGAGGGCGAGGGCCACGCCACGGGCGGCGCCGCCGAGGCCGGCAACGGCGACGGCGACCACCTGGGCGGCCTGAAGGAGCTCGTCACCGACCTCGGCGCGATCGACGCCCGGGAGATCAGCTCGTTCCGGATCAGTGACGACCTCACCCTGCGGGTCGGCCGCTACGGTCCGTACGTCGAGCGCGCCTCCGCCGTCGAGGGCGAGCCCGGCCAGCGCGCCGACATCCCGGACGACCTGCCGCCGGACGAGCTCACCGTCGAGCTGGCCGAGGAGCTGCTGGCCAAGCCCAGCGGCGACTTCGAGCTCGGCCCGGACCCGGTCAGCGGCAACATGCTGGTGGCCAAGGACGGCCGCTACGGCCCGTACGTGACCGAGATCCTGCCGGAGGGCACGCCCAAGACCGGCAAGAACGCGGTCAAGCCGCGCACCGCCTCCCTCTTCAAGACGATGTCGCTGGACACCGTCACCCTGGAGGACGCGCTGCGGCTGCTCTCGCTGCCGCGCGTGGTCGGCACCGACGCCGAGGGCGCGGAGATCACCGCGCAGAATGGCCGCTACGGCCCGTACCTCAAGCGCGGCACCGACTCCCGCTCGCTCACCAGCGAGGACCAGCTCTTCACGATCACCCTCGACGAGGCGCTGGCGATCTACGCCCAGCCCAAGCAGCGCGGCCGGGCCGCCGCCGCCCCGCCGCTCAAGGAGCTGGGCACCGACCCGGTCAGCGAGCGCCCCGTGGTGGTCAAGGACGGCCGCTTCGGCCCGTACGTGACAGACGGCGAGACCAACGCCACGCTCCGCAAGGACGACGACGTCGAGACCATCACGCCGGAGCGCGGCTACGAGCTGCTCGCCGAGAAGCGGGCGCGCGGGCCGGTGAAGAAGGCGGCGAAGAAGGCCCCCGCCAAGAAGACGGCGGCCAAGAAGACGACGACGGCCAAGACCGCGGCCACCAAGACCGCGGCCGCGAAGAAGACCGCCGCCAAGAAGACCACCACCACCAAGACGGCGGCGGCGAAGAAGACGGCGGCCAAGAAGACCGCCGCGAGCAAGACCACGGCCACCGACGAGGGCTGATCCTCCGGCAGTGGCAGCGGGTCCGCACTCCCCGTCCGGGGGTGCGGGCCCGCCGTCCGTCCGGGGGCGGGCGGTCGTCGGTGCGGCCGGCGGTCGGGGATGTGCGGGGTACGTCACAACCCGGTGATGAGCGGGATCCGGAAGCCCGTTCGCCACAATCCGGCCAAGCCCAGCCCGCTACGCTGACCGTATGACGAGCGAGGAGCAGCCCACCCCCAGTGCCGCGCCGGCCGCCAGAGCCGCCATGCCGGACCTGCCCGAGGTCGCGCCCGCCGGAACCCCGGCAGACCGGGCCCGGGCGCTGCTGCGGACCCGTGCCTACCGGCGCCTGTGGACCACCCGGCTGATCGGCGGCACCGCCGACCGGCTCGGCCTGCTGGTGCTGCTCGCGCTCACCGTGATCGCCGCCGCCCAGGGCGGGCAGTTCGGCGACCTGCCGCGCAGCCTCGCCTTCGCCCTCGCCGCGGTCCTCGCCGTCCGGGTGGTGTCCACCGGCCTGGTCGGCGTGGCGCTGCTCGGCCCGGTGCACCAGCTGGTCGCGGGCAGGCTGGACCGGCGCTGGACGATGTTCGGCGCCGACGCGCTGCGCGCCCTGCTGATCGGCCTCGCCCCCTGGTGGAGCGTCTGGCTGGGCTCCGGCCCGAAGCCCTCCGGGGCCGCCACCTACGTCCTGCTCGCCACCGTGTTCGTCACCGGTGCCGCGGAGCGGGTCTGGGGCATCGCCGAGGCCGCCGCCGTCCCCGGCCTGCTGCCGCCGGCCAACCCCTACGCGCCGCTCGCCGAGCAGCGGCCCGCCGCCGCCCACCTGGAGACCGTCCGGGCGGTCGACCGCTTCACCGGCTGGGTCACCGTGCCGCTGGCGGCCGTCGGCCTGGTCGGCTTCACCCTGCTCAACAACATCGGCGCGGCGCTCGGCTCGGACTGGCTCCGCGCCCACCAGCTCACCTTCGCGGCGCTCGGCACGGCCGGGCTGTTCGCCGCCTCCGCGATCCGCGGCTACCTCCGGCAGCTGCCCGGCGGCCCGGTGGCCGTCGCCCCGACCTCCCCGCTGCAGGGCCTGCGCGCCCCGACCGACGCGGCCCCCGGTCCCGCGCTGGGCAAGGGCCGCACCGGCAGCGCCCCGTACTTCACCTTCGCCGTCGCGGCCGCCTTCGCCTCGATGGCCGGCGTCGCCGCGCTCGCGCTGCTCACCGCCGCCGAGCACCGGGCCGGGCCGATCGGCTACGGCCTGCTCGTGCTCGCCGCCACCGCGGCGCCCGCCCTCGGCGCCCGGCTCACCCGGGCCACGCTGCCCTCGCTCTCCCGCCGCCGACTGCTCGCGCTGGCGCTGCTCACCCAGGGCGTCGCGCTGATCCTGGCCGGGCTGGTGCTGGACTTCGTGCTCGTCCTGCTGCTCACCGTGCTGGCCGCGCTGGCCGCCGGGATCGTCGTCTCGGCAGGGCGCACCCTGCTCGCCCAGGAGGTCGAGGAGGCCCGGCTGCCGAAGGTCACCGAGCACCTGTTCGCGGTGCTGCGGACGGTGGTCGCCGCCGCGCTGGTCGTCGTCCCGCTGATCGCCGCCGCCTACGGGGACGTCGAGTACGGCACCGTCCGGCCCGGCTCCTTCACCTTCATCCACGGCGGCGCGGCCCTGGCCGTCGCCACCGCGGGGCTGCTCACGCTGGTGCTCGCCGCCGTCGTGCTGCTGCGCACCGACGACCGGCGCGGCACCGTGCCGTTCGGCCGGGACCTGGTGGACGCGGTGCGCGGCGCCACCGGCCCGGTACCGCACCGCGGCACGGGCACCGGCTTCTTCATCGCCCTCGAGGGCGGCGACGGCGCCGGCAAGTCCACCCAGGCCCAGGCGCTCGCCGAGTGGATCCGCGGCAAGGGGCACGAGGTCGTGCTCACCCGCGAGCCCGGCGGCAGCCCGGTCGGCCAGCGGCTGCGCGGCCTCGTCCTGGACGTCGGCAACACCGGCCTGTCGCACCGCGCCGAGGCGCTGATCTACGCCGCCGACCGTGCGGAGCACGTCGAGAACGTCATCCGCCCGGCCCTCGCCCGCGGCGCCGTGGTGATCACCGACCGGTACATGGACTCCTCCATCGCCTACCAGGGCGCCGGGCGCGACCTGGCCGCGACCGAGGTCGCCCGGATCTCCCGCTGGGCCACCGGCGGGCTGCTGCCCGACCTGACCGTCGTCCTGGACGTCGACCCCACCCGGGCCCGGGAGCGCTTCACCGAGGCGCTGGACCGGCTGGAGTCCGAGCCCACCGAGTTCCACCAGCGGGTCCGGGCCGGCTTCCTCGCCCTCGCGGCCGCCGACCCGGCGCGCTACCTGGTCGTGGACGGCAGCCAGGCCCCCGGCTTCGTCACCACCGCCATCCGACACCGGCTCGACCGCGAGCTGCCGCTCTCCGAGCAGGAGAAGGCCGCCCGCGCCGAGCAGGAGCGCCTCGCCCGCGAGGAGGCCGAGCGCCGCGCCGCCGAGGAGGCCCGCAAGAAGGCCGAGGAGGAGGCCGCCGAGCGCAAGCGGCAGGAGGTGCTGGCCCAGCTGCGCGCCGAGCAGGCGGAGAAGGAGCGGCTGGCCAAGGAGGAGGCCGAGCGGGCCGCCGCCGAGGCCCGGCGCAAGGCCGAGGAGGAGGCGCGCCGCCGCGCGGAGGAGGAGGCGAAGCGCCGCGCCGAGGAAGAGGCCAAGCTGCGCGCCGCCGAGGAGGCGCGGCTGGCGGCCGAGGCCGCCGAGCGCAAGCGGATCGCCGAGGAGGCGGCCGCCCAGGCGGAGCTGCAGCGGCAGCGCGAGCTCGCCCGCGAGGAGCAGCGGCGTCGGGCGGAGGAGGCGCTGCAGCGGGCCGAGGAGGCCCGGCTGGCGCAGGCCGCCGCGCTGGCGGCCGCGGCTGCGGCCGCCGAGACGGCGGAGGACCGGGCGGCCGGGCGGCCGGGGTCGGCGGACGGGGACGCCGTGACCACGCAGCTGCGGGCGGTCCGGGAGGCTCCGAAGGACGCTCCGGGACAGGACGCTCCGGGTGGGGATGTCCCGCGTCGGGACGCTCGGCCTGGTTCGGCGGACGGGCTCGGGGACGAGGCGACCCGCGAGCTGTCGCTGCGGGACCGGCAGGCCGCCGTCCGGGCGGCTGATTCCGCCGAGGCGCGCACGGCGGCCGGAGCCGCCGGGGCGGTCGACGCCACCGCCAAGCTGCCGGTGGTTCCGGCTGCCGCGGTGGACGAGACGGCCGTGCTGCCGAGGATCCCGGCGGAGGCCGACCGGACCGAGGTGCTGCCGCGGGTCGAGCCTGCCCGTCCGGTGGACGGAACGCGCGAGCTGCCGGTGGTCGGCGGGGCGCCCGCCGCGCAGCCGAAGCGGCAGCCGGCCGTGCCGCCGGTTCAGCCCCCGGTTCGGCCCCAGTCCCAGCCCCAGCCCCAGTCCCAGGCCCAGCCCCCGCAGGAGCAGCCGACCGTCGAGCGGTCGCGGCCGGAGTGGGCCGAGGAGACGCCGCTGGACGACCTGCCGAGCCTCACCGACACCCTGCTCGGCTCGCACGACGAGTGGGCGCGCTGGGAGCACGGTGGCAACCAGGGGCAGGGCGGCCCGCAGCGCGGTGCCGACCCGCGCGGTGGTGACGACCGGGTCACCGACGGCAAGGACGACGGCAAGGGCGACGGCAAGGGCGGCGGCAAGGACGACGGCAAGGGCGACGGCAAGGGCAAGGGCCGCCGCTGGGGCCGCCGCAGCTGACCGGACACGGCACGGGCGGCGCCGTCGGGGTTGGTCCCCGGCGGCGCCGCTTTGCTGTCGGGCGCCGCTGTCGGGCGTTCGCGGCCCTTCCGCTCCCTCCGCCGTGACCCGGACGGAGCAGTGGGTGTCGGGGCGGAGACGTATGCTCGACGGCGGGGAAGAGGCGCCGTGGGCGCTGCCGTACGGAGCTTGGGAGCAGCAGTGGCCGTCTGGGACGACCTGGTGGGCCAGGACCGGGTGGTCGAGCAGCTGACCGCCGCCGCCCGGGCGGCCGGGGCGACGGTCGAGGCGGGCCGCGGGGCCGCGCCGGCCGAGGGCGCGAACGCCTCCCTGATGACGCACGCCTGGCTGTTCACCGGCCCGCCCGGCGCCGGCCAGGTCACCGCCGCGCGCGCCTTCGCCGCCGCCCTCCAGTGCACCAGTCCCGACCTCGCGCTCGGCGGCACACCCGGCTGCGGGTTCTGCGACGGCTGCCACACCGTGCTGGCGGGCAGCCACGCCGACGTGAAGTACGTCCGGACCGACGGCCTGTCCATCGGTGTCGGGGACATGCGCGACCTGGTGCTGCGGGCTTCCAGCTACCCCACCGGCGGCCGCTGGTCGGTGATCCTGGTGGACGCCGCCCACCGGCTCACCGAGGCCGCCGCGAACGCGCTGCTCAAGGGCGTGGAGGAGCCCTCCCCGCGTACCGTCTGGCTGCTCTGCGCCCCCTCCGTCCAGGACGTGCTGCCGACCATCCGCTCGCGCTGCCGCCTGCTGGTGCTGCGTACCCCCGCCGCCGAGGCGGTCGCCGACACGCTGGTCCGCCGTGACGGCGTCGACCCGGAGACCGCCAGGCTCGCCGCGCTCGCCGGGCAGGGCGACATCGAGCGCTCGCGCCGCCTCGCCGTCGACGAGCAGGCCCGCACCCGCCGTACGGAGGTGTTGCGGATCCCGCTGGAGGTCGGCGACATCGGCGGCTGTCTGACCGCCGCCCAGCGCCTGGTCGACACCGCCAAGGCCGACGCCGAGGCGCTCGCCGAGACCCAGGACGCCAAGGAGACCGACGACCTCAAGGCCGCGTACGGCGCCGCCGAGGGCGGCAAGGCACCGCGCGGCATGGCCGGGGCGGTCAAGGAGCTGGAGAAGCGGCAGAAGAGCCGTGCCACCCGTACGCGCCGGGAGACCCTCGGCGTCGCCCTGCTCGACCTGCTCGGCTTCTACCGGGACGTGCTCGCGATCCAGTTGGGCTCCACCGGCGCGCTCGCCAACGAGGACCAGCGCCAGGCGCTGAACCGGGTCGCCCAGGCCGGCCCGGCGGAGGGAACGCTGCGCCGGATCGAGGCGGTGCTGGCCTGCCGGGAGGCGCTGGACCGCAACGTGGACCCGCTGCTCGCGGTCGAGGCGATGACGGTGGCGCTGCGCGCGGGCTGAGCGCGGGTCCGTCGCCGACCCGCTCCCTGCCGACCCGGTTCCTGTTCGGCCGACGGCCGTACGCCTCCCGGAGCCGGTGCGCCGTCCCCCCTTCGAGTGAACGGGCGATACGCGCCGGGCACACCCGCGTGTGACCGTCCGTCGGTTGTGCACGCTTGGGGCCGACTGCGCCCGGTGCCGGGCCGGTCGTCCCCCGTACGCGCCGGTCCGGTCCGGCGCCGGCCCTGCTCCCGAGGCGGTGCGTCGCATGGTTCGTTCGCTCCTCGTCATCCCCCTGCTCGCCGCCGCCCTCGGCGGGATCTGGCTGGCCCGCGGCGCCCTCCAGCGCTGGCGCGACCTGCGCGCCGCAGAGACCTACGAGCTGGCCGGGGACCGGTGGCCGATGCTGCTGAGGGCGGGCGGGGCGATGGTCTGCGGGGTGTGCGTCACCGGGTTGACGCTGCTCACCGCGCTGGGTGCCTTCGGCGGCCTCGGCCGGGGCGACCGGCAGCCGGAGCCCTTCGTGGACTCGGGCTCGGGCTCGGGCTCTGACGCGGGTTCGGCTGCTGAAGCCGGGTCGGCCGGTCGGCAACCGGCGGCGCCGCCCGTGGCCGCCGAGCCGGCCGCCCCCGCTGCCGCCGCTGCCGCCACCACGCCACCCGCCGTGGTCAGCCGTTTCGACAGCGTCGGGCACCCGGGCGGCGGCGAGCTGCTCCAGTCCGCCGTGCTCGGCCCCGACGGGCGCCCGCGCAACGTCCGGGTCTGGCTGCCGCCGCAGTACGCCAAGGAGCCCAACGCGCGCTTCCCGGTCGTGGTGATGCACGCGGCGGCGCCGCGCAAGACCGCCGACGCGGAAGTCCCGGACGTCTTCGAGGGCATCGGCTCGGCGCTGCAGACCGGCAAGGCCCGTCCGTTCATCCTGGTCGCCCCCGAGGCGCCGGACGGCACCGCGCACCCCTGCGAGCTGGTCGCCGCCGCCCCGGCCGCCGTCGCCGACGATGCGACGCTGCGCACCACCATCGCGGCCTCCTTCCGCACCCTGCCGCCCGGCCCGGCCTCCTGGGGCACCCTCGGCGTCGAGGGCGGCGCGCCCTGCGCGGCCGCCGCCGGGCTGTCCCGGCCCGACCTGTACGGCGTGGCCGCGGCGGTCTCCGGCCGGTACGACGCCGCCGCGCTCACCCAAACGGGCGCCGAGGCCCCGACCGGCAGCGCGGCCAAGCTGCTGCTGGCCGCCGCCAAGGCGGATGCCGCCGGGCTGGACGCGGCCCGCAAGCTCCAGGCCGCGCTCAAGGCCGGCCCCGGTCCGGCGGCCAAGGCCGAGGTGCGGATCTCGGACAACGTGCAGGACTTCAGCCCCGAGCGGGAGCGGCTGCGGCTGGTCCGGCAGGCGGCGCAGTTCCTGGCGGAGGCGCTGGCCAAGGCGTCCTGAGCGCCGGTCGAGGCGTGCCGAGCGTCCGTCGAGGCGTGCTGAGCGTCCGTCGAGGCGTGCCGAGCGCCGGTCGAGCGGGCGTTACGCTGCCCGGTACCCCGGGGTGGGTACCGGGCAGCGGCGTTCCCGTCGTGCTCCGCGTCATCGCACGGCGTTCCCACCGTTCCGTCGAGGAGAGCAACCGGATGAGGGCCTTCGGGCGGGTGCGGGTACTGGCCGCGGTGCTGACCGTCGGGGTGCTGGCGGGCGGGTGCGGCGCGGGTCCGGCGGGTCCGTCCGGGGTGCCGCGGGCGGCCTCGTCCGACTCGGCCCGGTCCGGCACGCCAGCGGCTCCGGCCGACGCCGCGCCGACGGCGACCCCGCTGGAGCCGCTGCCCGCCGCCGTACCGGCCGCGCTCACGCCGTACTACGCGCAGCGGTTGGCCTGGCAGCCGTGCGACGGCGGGTTCGAGTGCACGACGTTCCGGGTGCCGATGGACTACGACCACCCGGGGGACGGCGACCTCACCCTGGCGGCCGCCCGCGCGGCGGCCGAGCCCGCCGCGACCGGCGCGGGCGCCGACGCCCACGAACCGGCGCTCGGCTCGCTGCTGCTCAACCCGGGCGGGCCCGGCGGCTCCGCGGTCGAGTACCTGGAGTCCGCCGCCCGGACGTACGACCACGGGGTGCGCGCCCGCTACGACCTGGTCGGACTCGACCCGCGCGGGGTGGGCCGCAGCAGCCCGGTCAGCTGCCTGAGCGGCGACCGGATGGACGCCTTCACCGCCGTCGACCTGACCCCCGGCGACCAGCGCGGGATCGACGCTCTGATCGCCGCCGACAAGGAGTTCGCCGAGGGCTGCCGCAAGCAGGCCGGGGCCGCGCTCGGCCACCTCAGCACCGTCGAGGCCGCCCGCGACATGGACGTGCTCCGCGCCCTGCTGGGCGACGAGCGGCTGAACTTCGTCGGCAAGTCCTACGGCACCTTCCTCGGCGCCACCTACGCCGGGCTCTTCCCGAGCCGGGTCGGCCGCCTGGTGCTGGACGGCGCGATGGACCCGGCACTCGACTCGGTCGCCGGGAACCGCACCCAGGCCGGCGGCTTCGAGACCGCCTGGGCCGCCTTCGCCCAGGACTGTGCCAAGCGCGAGGACTGCCCGCTCGGCCGCACCGAGCAGCAGGTCGGCGAGCGGCTCACCGCCTTGTTCTCGGCCGTCCGGAGCGCCCCCCTGCCCACCGCCGACAACGGGCGCCGGCTCACCGGGGCCCAGGCGACCACCGGCGTCATCGAGGCCATGTACGCCGACTTCCTCTGGCCCAAGCTGCGCACCGCGCTCACCGACGCCAAGGCCGGCGACGGCACCGGGCTGCTGAAGCTCTCCGACGCCTACTACGGGCGCGAGGCGGACGGCTCGTACCCCAACCTGATGTTCGCCAACACCGCGGTGAACTGCCTGGACCTGCCGGCCCCGTTCCGCGGGCCGGAGGACGTCCAACGCGCGGTGCCGGACTTCGAGCAGGTCTCGCCGCACTTCGGGCGCGACATGGCCTGGATGGCGCTGACCTGCGCCTACTGGCCGGTCCGGGCGACCGGGGCGGCGCACACCATCCGGGCGGCCGGCGCCGCCCCGATCGTCGTCGTCGGCACCACCCGGGACCCGGCCACCCCGTACGCCTGGGCCCGGTCCCTGGCCGGACAGCTGGAGTCCGGCCGCCTGCTCACCTACGACGGGGACGGCCACACCGCGTACGGCCGGCACAGCACCTGCGTGGACGGCGCGGTGAACCGCTTCCTGCTGACCGGGGAGGCTCCCGAGCAGGGCAAGCGCTGCGACCGGTAGTGCTCGGAATCCGAACATCCGGTAGGTAGTTTCCGCTTCAATCTATTGCCGGTGCGACGTTACGATGAGCGCCCCCCTGCCCCCCTCCCCGCACCGGAGCGCATCGTGCTCGGAGTCAACGACCTGGCGACCTACGTCCTCGGCGCCCTCGTCATCATCCTGCTGCCCGGCCCCAACTCCCTGTACGTGCTGTCCGTCGCCGCCCGCAAGGGCGTCCGGACCGGCTACCGTGCCGCGGCCGGCGTCTTCGTCGGCGACTTCACCCTGATCAGCCTCACCTCGCTGGGCGCGGCCTCCCTGCTGAAGGCCAACCCGGCCGTCTTCGCGGTGGTCAAGTTCGGCGGCGCCGCCTACCTGCTCTGGATCGGCTACGGCATGCTCCGCGCCGCCCGCCAGCTCTGGCGCGAGCGCCGCGCCGCCGCCGACCCCACCGCCGAGCCGGCCCCCGAGTCCGCCGAGAGCCCCTTCCGCCGCGCCCTGGTGGTCAGCCTCCTCAACCCGAAGGCCATCCTCTTCCTGCTGTCCTTCTTCACCCAGTTCGTCGACCCGTCCTACGGGCAGCCGGTGCTCTCCTTCGCCCTCCTCGGCGGCATCCTGCAGACCTTCAGCCTGCTCTACCTCTCCCTGCTGATCTTCGCGGGCACCACCCTCGCCACCGCCTTCCGCCGCCGCAAGCGCCTCTCCGCCACCCTCACCAGCGGCGTCGCCGTCCTCTTCGCCGGATTCGCCGCCAAGCTCGCCGTCTCCTCCGCCTGACCGGCCCCCGGATATCCCGGTACGGATCACCCGCGAACCTGTGTAGACTGGCCCGCGTTGCCGCCACACACGGCAATGGTGCCGCCTTAGCTCAGTTGGCCAGAGCAACGCACTCGTAATGCGTAGGTCGCGGGTTCGAATCCCGCAGGCGGCTCAGAAGCAAAAAGGCCCGGTCAGTGCTCTGACCGGGCCTTTTGTCGTCTACATCATGCGTCGGCGGCGCCGGGCGCGGGCCGCCCGGGTGTTCGTGGTCTCAGTTGTGGTCTCACTTCCGGCCGGTTGGGGCCAGAGCGCGTTGCCCATCCGCCGGGCCGCTTCGCGGGTCGTCGGGGTGGTCGTCTTGACGTAGCGGCGGGTCATGCTGATCTGCGAGTGGCCGAGGATCTCCATGATCGTGAAAGGGTCCACGCCCAGCTCGTTCAGGATCGTTCCGGCCGAGTGACGGCTCCCGTCGTGCTGGCGCCGGTCCTCGATCCCCGCCTCGGCCAGCAACTCCTTGAACTCCTCCCAGTCGGCGTGGGGATCGATCGGCTGGCCGTCGGGGCGGCAGGTCACGAGGCCGTGGTCCTGCCACCCGTCGCCAGCCGCAGCCTTCCACTTCTCCTGTTGCTCGCGCTGTTCGCGCAACAGCGGGATCAGGGGCGGGAGCAACGGAGTCGTGCGACGGCTGCCCTTGGTCTTCGGGCGGGTGAAGGCAAGCCCCCCGCCATGCCTCTTCGGGCAGGTGCTGGCGTGCCGGTCGCATTTCGGCGGGCAGGGCTTCGGGCACCCGCGCTTGTAGCGACGGTGCTTGGTGCATCCTGGCTCGCACGCGTCCCGGTGCAGCCGCCTGCCGCAGGCGTGCGGGTCGTCGCACCCGTGGCGCCACTTCAGCCGCTGGAGCTGCCAGGACGTGTCCATCTGCCCGGCATCCTCATCGACGTACTTCCAGCGCAGACCCAGTGCCTCACCCTGGCGCAGGCCCTGGCCGACGCCGATCACCCACCGGACGCGGGTCGGGCGCTTCATCGCCGCGACCAGGAAGCGCCGGGCCTCCTCCTGGGTGAACGGGTTCGCGTCCGTCTCCTCCACCGTGGGGGAGTCCACCAGGGTGGCAACGTTGCGGGCCACCTTTCCCCGACGGTGGGCGATCTTCAGTGCGCGGGAGATGATCCGGTGCACCTTGAGGATGTGCGATCCGGCGCGGCCCTCGGCCCGCATCTGCGCGTACAGCTCGTCCAGGTGCTCCGGCAGCAGCCGGTCCAGCCGGTGCTTGCCGATGCCCGGGATGATGTGGTTCCGGGTCTTCGACCAGTAGTCGTCCAGGCTGCGCGGCTTCAGCCTCTGGTTCGCGATCGTGGTCAGGTAGGTGGTCATCCACTGCTCGACCGTCGGCGCCCGGCCGGCCGCCGCCACCTGACCCGCATCGCGTTCGGCCTCCAATTTCTTGACCTTGCGCCGCACTTCGGGCTCAGTCTTGGCGCTGCGGTGGCGCCGGTCGGGGCTGCCGTCCGCCTTGACACCCATGGTCACGCGGCCGTGCCAACGGCCGTCCGCACCCTGGTAGATGGTCGATTCCATGTTGGGCAGGCGGGTCTTGCGTTCGCTCACGTGGTGCTCCTGAAGTGGCGAGGGCGCCGGGCATGGTGCTGCCCGGCGCCCTCGAACGACTGGTCTGTGGTGATGGTTAGGCGGCGTTGGCGGCCTGGCGCTCGATGTAGGCCTCGACATCGGCCGGCCGGATCCGGCGGGAGCGTCCGATCTTGATGGACGTCAACTCCTTCTCAGCCAAAAGCTGATAGAGCGTCGACCGTCCGATGCGGAGCATCTTCGCGGCTTCCTCGGCGGTCAGCAGAACCGGGCGAATCGTGGCGGCGGGCACGGTCACGGTGATTCCTTCCTGGGGCTCAGGTCGAGGGGCTTTCTCGCGGTGCGTGCGTTGTCCTAGGTGGGGATTTCTGCGTCACGGCGTCATCAGCGTCATTCGGGTCGCTGACCTGCGGTTTTGGGTGACGCGATGGTCGGGGCCTGCGTCATCGCTGCGTCGCAGCCTGCGTCATCGCGTGACGCAGGTGACGCAGGATGACGCAGCGGCCGTCGTCTGCGTCACCGCCTTCGGCGCAGGTCAGGGGCCATTTTTCGAGCCGCGTGACGCAGGTGACGCAGCGTCTTTCCTCTTAGGACAAAAGAGGGGCTGTTGCTTGTAGTTGGGTGCGCCTCAGAGCGTGAAGAAGGAGCCGCTTCGCGGCGCGACCTTCGAGCGGCTTCGCCGAACAGCAAGAAGAGCACCCGGCCGCCGGTGCTCTTCTTGCTTGTGTGCGGTGAGGTGCGGGTCAGACCAGCCGGGGCTGTTCGTGCGGGGGCGGGACGGCCGGGCGAGCCATTTCGAGGTAGCGGCCCTCTCGCGTGCGGCCCGTGTCGATGAGGACACCCCGGGCCGCCAGCGTCGGTTGGAGACGCTTGAGCCGGTCGGAGAGGACTTTGCCGGTGGTCGGCCACCCCTTGGGCAGGGAGCGCAGGTCATCGCCGCTGTAGAGGCGGCTGAGGTGGCTCAGCCACTCGGTGGAGGTCATGCGCTGCGCGCCGCCCGGGTCGATGGTCTCGGCGTGCTTGAGAACGGTCTGCGCCAACAGGTCGCCCTCGATGACGTCGTCGTTCAGGTCGTCCAGGCTGGCCCGGTAGGCGGCCAGTGCCCCGAAGCCGGTTGCCGCGTCGAGTTGCGCGCACAGGTGGGCGAAGTCCGCCATGCGCAGATCGGTCGGTGTCTCCGCCTCGGCCGCGCGGACCTTGACCGTGAGGTCGAGCAGCGACCCGAGCACGACGGGCAGGACCTCGGCGTACTCGGCCCACAGTTCCGCCTCGGTGCGGCGGACGCGGGGGCGCTCCAGCCGCAGGGGCAGGAGGCGTTCGGCGAGGTCGGGGCGGATGACGCCCACGTCGATGCCGGTCAGGAGCAGGGGGCGGCGGTAGCTGGCGCGGTGCACGTCGCCGTCGGTGAACAGGGCGCGCTTGACGCTCTCGGCGCCGGTCACGATGCAGCACATGGCGTCGGACAGGTCCGGGGTCATGTGGGAGAGGTTGTCCAGGGCGGTGACCCATCCGGCCGCGACGGCGGCGATCAGGTTCTCCTCGTCTTTCGGCGCCCTGCGCAGGTCACCGCTCATCCCCTCGATGATCCTCACCAGCATCCGCCCGCCGGTGGACTTACCCGCGCCCTGCGGGCCGGTGAGGAACGGGGCGGGCACGGGCACGCCCGGCGAGAGGCAGCCGATGAGCCAGGCGAGGGCCAGGCATTCGGTCTGGGCGTTGGCGAAGTTCGTCAGCCGCAAGAGCAGGTCGATGCCCTTGCCGTCGGTGTCCTTGGCCGGCAGCGGGAGTTCACCGGTGAGCTGGGTGCGCCGCCAGCAGACCTCACGCGGGTCCGGGGTGAGGATGTCCCAGCCGGTGGGGTGGATGCGCACGGACAGGCCGTCGGCGCGGCCCAGGTCGAGCCAGGTGGCCCCGTCGAACCCGGGGGCCACCCGGATGTGGACGGCCTGCACGTCCTCGGACAGGGCGAGCGCTTCGATCAGGTCCAACGCCTCCTTGAGAGCGCTGCCGTTGAAGACGCCGACCCCGTCCCGGTAGAGGCCGACCATGAGTTCCTGGCGGTGGCTGCCGGTCGTGCCCTGCGAGCGGATCGGCCGGGCCACCGGGTGGCCCACCTTCTGGGCGTAGACGGTGCCGTCGGCGGTGCGGAAGTACTGGAAGTGCGCCTGCGCGTAGTCGGCGATGACCTCGCGCGCGGGGGTCTTCTCGTCCTCGGCCACGGCTACATCCCCAGCCGGGTCAGGGCGTTGGCCCACGCGTCGGCGCAGTGCCGGGGCGATTCGCCCTTGGCCTGCGCGGCGGCGAACAGCCGCGCGGTGTGCGCCTCGCTCAGGCACCCGCACCGGCCGTGCGTCGCCAGCACCGCGAGGAACGTCGCGAAGACCGTGTTGTGCACGGCGCTGGACGCCTCGGTGATGCGCTGCTCGGCCATGGCGATTCCGCGGTTCAAGTACGTCGGTGTGCGGTGGGGACACGTGCCGCCCCCGGCCGGTGCCGGCACCGTGACGGTGGCCGGCCGGACCGGGGCGGGCGCCTTGACGACCAGGGCGCGCACGGCGTCCGGCAGGGCCGCGAGGGGGCCGGTCCCGGGGCCGAGCCACCGGGCGTAGGCCATGGTGGACTTGATGTCGACGCCGGGCCGCACCTTGTTGGCGGAGGTCATAGCGCCCTCGTAGAGCCAGTGCTCGCCCCGCGTGGTGCACACGCTGCGGGTGGCGGGCAGGTTCGCGCGCGCCCAAGCGATGGCGTCGGCGTTGTCGAGGTCGACGACGGTCAGTCCGGCGCCGCCGGGGTGGTAGGCCACCGCCGCCGCCTGGCGCCACGCCGACGCCCAGGCGGGCGAGGCGATGACGTCGGGGTCGGTGGTGGCGGCGGCCCAGCCGTGACAGGGGGCCGGGCAGTCGCAGGGGCCGGGGGCCTTCATGTTCGGCCGGCCGCCGCACGCGTTGTCCGCGCAGTTGCGGCAGTTGCCGAACGGCACCTTCCCGGCCCGCAACGGCAGCACGGGCACGCCGCAGGCCGCCACGGAAAGAGCGGTGGACAGGTGCTCTCCCCGAATGAGGATCGGTTGGGTCATGCTGGATGTCTCCAGTTCTCTAGACGGTGCTGGATTGGCGGCGGCCCCGCTTCTTGGCGGGAGGGGGCCGCCGTCATCGTTCGCTGCGCTCACGCGGCATTCCTGGCGGGGGCTGCGTGGAGTTGGTGGGCGGCTTGTCGTCCGATCAGCCGCGTGTAGTCCGGGGGGATGGCCTCGGCGATCTCGCGTCGGACGGTGGTCCAGGCGATGCCCATGGCGTCCTGCCATTCGGGGACGGTGCCCTTGCCGCCGCCGCTGCCGTAGACCTGGAAGTACCGGCCTTCCTCGGGGCTGACGTACCGGCCGTGCCGGTAGCCGATGGTCAGCCCTCGGTGCGGGACGTGCGGGGGCTGGTCGAGCACAAGGCCGCCGCCGGCTTCGAAGTTGCGGTGCCTGAGCACCCGCAGGCCGAACATCTCCCCGCACAGCGTGAGGTCGATCCTCATCCGGCGGGAGGCGCGGCCGGGGGGCTGCTCGATCACGTACGGGCGGCCGGTGGACTCCAGCGCTTCGCGGGTGGGGTCGAGCAGGTCCGCGTACCGGTCGCGGCGTGCCTGGTTGGTTCCGGCGGTGAGCGTGCAGTCGTACTGGCAGGGCGGCCCGGCGGAGATCAGGTCGAACCGCCGGCCGTGGGCGGCGATCGTCTCGACCGCGTCGCCCCGAAGGAACGGGAACGGGTAGCGGGGCTGGTCGATGATGTCGACGCCGACGACGTCGAACCCGGCCAGCCAGAACCCCATGCCGGCGCCGCCGATGTTGCAGTAGGCGTCCAACACGGTCAGGCCGTTCCACGGGCGGGCGGGCAGCCAGTGAGCGGCCCGGCGGGTGAAGGTGCCCACGGGCGGCTCCTCACGCGGCCCGGCGCACACGGGCGCCGGGGAACTGGTGGACCGTGGCGAGGCGGAGCGGGGACTCGCTGGCGGGGGTGGGGGCGCCTTCGCCGCCGTCGGGCGGGGCGGTGTCAGTGCCGGTGGTGCGGGTGGCCCGCTCGGCGGCGGAGGTGGCGAGAACGGTGTGAACGGAGTTGCTGTCGGCGTGGGAGCCGCGCTGGGAGAGGACGACGGGGACGCTGAGGATCACGCCGGGGCCGAACAGGACGGC
Source organism: Kitasatospora sp. NPDC023120 (assembly GCF_055560835.1). Lineage (NCBI taxonomy): Bacteria > Bacillati > Actinomycetota > Actinomycetes > Kitasatosporales > Streptomycetaceae > Kitasatospora > Kitasatospora sp. NPDC023120. Next base: position 35,784 of record NZ_JBVHHY010000001.1, read on the forward strand.
GGCGGTGATGAGGTCGCTGGTGGTGCTCACGGGTTACCTCCGGTGCGGGTGGCGTGGGCGAGCAGGTCGACCAGATCCGTGCCGAGCAGCGCGGCGCGCTGCTCGATCGCGGTCCAGGACTGGGGGTCGATGTGCATGAGGGCGGCGAGGGCGGCGGCGGGGCGCTGGTCGGCGGCGGCGGTGATGGCCTCGCGCAGGTGGACGGCGGCGAGCGGGCGGATCGGGGCGGGGGCGGTCATCGCGGGCGCCCGGTCAGTGGTGGAAGAGGTGGGCGACGGCGGCGAGGAAGGTGTTGACCGGGTCGGCGAGGCCGGTGCTGGCGGTGGTGAAGCCGGACAGCCAGACGAGGGCGGCGGTGCCGAGCGTGGTGCGGCGGGCCCGGATGAGGAGGATGGCGATGATGGCGAGCAGGACGGTGACGCTGATCGTGACGGCCATGGCGACCGGTCCTTTCCGTGCGTCGTGATGACTGGCGGTGGGAGTGGGAGGGGGTGACGGCTGGCTTTTGGGGGCATGGCGCGGGCCCCAGCCGGTTGCTGTGCGTGGCTGTACTGGGGTGGTCACTGGGTAGTGGGTAGTGGGGAATCCGCAGGAGAGAACCCGTTTCGGCGTCCCTGGGGGCGGTTTACCGGGTACTGGGGTGGCCCCAGTACCCACTACCCGGTAGCTCTGTGTGACGGTGTGTCAGGCGTGGTCGGGGTGGACGAACACGGACTGGGGGCCGTTCTCGCGGTAGATGAGCTGGCCCCGGTCGGCGGCGGCCTGGAGTGCGGTGCGCACGGTCTTGCGGTCGCGGCCGACCATGTCGGCGACGGTGGCGACCTTGAGTCCCATGTGGCCGGCGGACTCGATCGCTTCGATCGCCTCGCCGAGCCAGGACGGTCCGGCTGGGGCCTGCTCCGGCTGCGGCCCCGGGGCGGGCTCGGGGTCGGCGGCGGGGGTGTCTTTACGCAGGGAGGTGATGTTGAGGCCCTGCGGGCGGACGCCCGGGAAGGCGATGACCACCGCCGTCCTGTCCCCGGCCCCGCCGTTCTCAGCCGGGCTGTTGCCGGTCTGGTCGCGCAGGGCGGAGAGGTTCAGCCCGCTTCCGGATGGTGCGGGCGCCGGGGCGGTCTGGGCGGCCGGGGCCGGGGCGGTGGTGGTGCCAGTGGTGCCCGCCCAGAGCCATCCGGCGCGCTCCGGGTCCCAGCGGCGGGCGTAGTCGTCGCCGGCGGCCTGAGCGGAGACAGGGTCGAGGCGAGGGCGCCGGGCGTTGGTGGCCAGGACCGCGTCCCGGGCCATACTGGGGCTGGTCTTCCAGCCCTTGAAGCCGGTGGGGGCGAATCCGTCGGCGCCAGCGTCGCCGATGACGCCGCAGCCCTTGGCGCGGAGCTGGCGGGTGTCGACCTTCGCGCCGGGGAACAGCTTGTTCACGTTGTTCCCGGCGGACTCTCCGGAGGTCAGGGCGACGCCGACCGGGGAGAACTTGCGGATCGCGGTGTCGCCGATCGCGCTCACGTTGCCGTCCACGGCGGTGAGGACGAAGCGGATTCCCATGGCGCGGGTGGTCCGCATCGCCTTCTTGACCGCCTCCTGCAGGGCCTTCATCGTGCGGTCGGTGAAGGAGGCGGCGGACAGCAGTTCGGCGCCCTCGTCCACTACGACCTCGATTTGCGGCAGGTTGGCCGAGACGGGCAGCAGCGTCGTGTCCTGCGCGTCCATCAGGTCCTGGTAGCCCTGCTGGCGGGCCGCATTGATCCGCAGCACCGCGTTCATCATCCTCAGGGCCTCCTCCGGGGTGGAGGCCAGCCAGTCCACGCCCGGCCGCGTGTCCGCCGGGGGCTTCTCCGCTCCGGCCTTCGGGGCCTTGAGGCCCTGGGCCTCCAGCCAGGGACGAACCCACGGAATCCCGGCGGCACCAGCCTTCAGGTCGATGACGAAGGTCAGCACGTCCACGCAGCGGGCGAACCCGGCCAGGACCACGTCCACGAAGGTGGACTTGCCGCTCCCGGGCGGGCCGAGGATCAGCGCGCACGCTTCGCGCAGCAGCACCTGGGCCTGGTCGGAGTTGGGCAGCAGGCCCCAGGGGATGCCGGTGAGGATCGACAGGGCCGAGTAGTCGTCGGGGTAGGGGTAGTCCTGGGCCATGACGTTGACGGTGGCGATGTCGAGGACGACGCGGCCTTGCCGGTCGCCCTCCTCGACCCACACGGTGCAGCCGAGCGGCAGCCGGGCGTCGGTGGCCAGGCCCCGGGCGGCAGCGGCGATCCGGTCCCACGTGGCGGGCCCTGCGGGCAGTTCGGCGGCGAGGGAGAACCCGGCGCCGGTCTTCCAGAACTCGACCGCGAACACCGCGACCTGGACGCCGGTCACGCGGTGGATCCGCTCGGCCCACTCTCGGGCGAGGGCCTCGCGCTCCCCGTTCATCTTCCGTGCGGCGGCGCGGGCCTCGTCGCTCATGCGCTCCAGCTCCACGGCTTCCTCGCGGATCGCGGAGTTGGAGGCCATGGCGCCGATGCCGACGCCGAGCCCGGCCAGGGTGCCGGCCGCCGCCCAGGTGAGCGGGCCGGTGGTGATGGCCCAGGTGGTCCAGCCCCCCGCGAGCAGCCACGACGCGGCCCGGCCGGTCATGGTGCGGCCGGTCAGACGGCGCCGGATGCTCGCTCCGATGCCGTGGCCGAGGGCTCCGGCCGCGCCGACGACGAGCGGGATGCCGGGCGGCATGTGGGTGGCGGCACCCAGCAGGGCCATCGCGCCTGCGCCGGTCGCGGCCGAGATCGCGCCGGAGACAGGGCCGTGGGTGGCGGCCCAGTCCAGCGGCGGAACCCAGGTGGTCTTCGGGTTGGGGGACTTGCGGGTCTTCGGCTTGGGGACGTTGGTCAGGTTCAGGGTGTGCTCGGGCGGCTGGTTCACGGCAACTCCAGGCAGCAGCAGGGTGGTCGGCGGGTGCGCGGGGATGGGGAGGGCCGCCCTGCGCGCGGTGGCGGGGCGGCCCGGTGGTGGTGCTTCTCTGACGCTGGGGCTACTGGTTGTTGACGATGTCCCACTTCTCCTCGCCGTTGCGGGGGTTCTCGTGGCGGGAGATGTCCTCCTGGTGGGCGCCGCGGAAGGCCTTGCCGACCTCCTCGGAGGCGCTGACGGCGGTCATCAGCAGGGTGTAGACCTCGTTCAGGGCCTCCCCGACGACCTTGTCCAGGGGGAACTCCTCGTCGGAGCGCTCCGCGAGGACGCGGAAGGTGTTGGCGATGGACTCCAGGCCCTCCGGCATGGCCTCGAAGGCGGCCAGGACGTGCATCATGCCTTCGGGGTTGTAGTTCATCGCCGAGCCGTACATCTCCGAGGCGACCTCGGAGAAGTCGAAGCCGGGACCGGTCTTTGCCATGTCGCCTCCCAGGGCGGTAGGGCTGGTGTGTGCGGGCTGGTGGTGCTTGGGGGCGCGCGGCACGGTGTCGGCCACGGCCTGCTCGCCGGTCGGGTCGTCGTTGTCGATGGCCTCGTCCACGGCCTGCTCGGCGTCGGCGAGTTCCTGGCGGATCGCGGCGTCGCGCTCGGCCCGCTGCTCGGCGGCCTTGCCGGCCAGGCGGCGGTAGAGGCGGCGGCCGGGGTACATCAGCCAGGACCAGCCGAGCTTGCGGCCGATCGGCGTGGTCACCATGCCGATCAGGCCGACCGGCAGGGCCAGCAGCGCGGCGAGCAGGCGCCGGCCGTGGAAGCGGGCGGCGGAGCGGCGAAGCCTGTTGCGCGCCTCGCGACGGGCCGGGGCCTTACGGGCCTCCCGGCGGGCGTCCGTCACCTTGCGCTCGGCGCCCTGGTCGGCGGCGGTACGGGCCTTGGCCCGGGCCCTGTCCAGCGAGCGCCGCACGGCGGCTGCGGGCTTGGCCAGCGTCCGCCCGACCGGGCCGCGCTGACCGGCCGTGCGCTCACGCTCGGCGGCCTTGGCGGCACGGCGGTCATCGGCCACCTGCCGCCGGGCCGCGTTCTGCTGGGTGCGGCGCTCGGACCGCGTGGGCATCGCCGCCCGGTCGGCGGCCCGGACCGCCTTCACCTCACCGGCCCGCGCGGCCAGACGGCCCAGCGCGCTCTTGCCCGCGCCCGGCGCCTTCCTCAGCACCGACCCGACGCCCCCGCTCCGACCCGTGTCGGAGCCGCGTGGCCCGGACGGCACCGGGCCGACACCGTTTCGCCCGGCCGTGCTGCCCGGCGACCGCAGCGACGCGGCCCCGGGCCGGGCGGGCGAACCCGAGGCGGCGGTGGTCTGACGCGGCACGGCCACCGGACCGGCGCCTGTGCGGCTGGCAGTCCCGGTGGCGGTGCGGGACCGCCCGGGGCTGGTGGCCGGGGTGGAACCGCGCTGTGTGGTGGGCGTTTTGACGAGCGACAGGTGCGGGGCCCGCTGGCCGCCGCTGTTGCTGCGGGTGGTCGCGGCGGCGCGCTGGGCGGCCTTCACGGCGGCCCGCCGTGCCACCCGGGTGGCGATCGCGCTGGTCGCGACCGTACCGGCGGTGGCGGCGAGGGCGACCACCGGGCCGGAGGTCAACGCGGCGGCCGAGGCCAGCCCGACCACGCTGTTCGCCGTGGTCACCGCGAGCGGAACAGCTGGCAGACCGCCCCGGGTGTGCTCCAACCGCGGCTCCGCGCGCCGTTTGCTGGCGCCCGGCTCGGGGGCCGGGGCAACCGGCGCGGCGGGCGGCTGGATCTGGGCGTCGGCAGCCGCACTGGCCTGCGCCGACGCGAGGGTGTCGGACATGATGGGCTTCCTTCCTCACTTCGATGTGGTGTGGAAAGGGCCCGGGACGGCCGTCCTGGCCGGCAAGCTGTGCGGCCGTCCCGGAACCGAGAAGCGGGTCAGACCAGGTCGGCCTGCGGCCACGGGATCGCCCGGCACTCGCCGGCGTGGGCGTTGGCCTCGGTGCGGCTGGCGCCCAGCTCCTTGGCGATGTAGCTGTGCTTGCCGCAGCCCAGGCAGAACCAGCTGGCCTTGGAGCTGCCGTACTGGTCGGCGCCGTCGGTGTAGAGGGTGACCATGGCGGCGCTGAGGTTGAGGAACGCGGCGACGGTGCCGACCGGCAGGCCGGTGGCGCGGTCCTTGTGGATGATCTGCTCGGACATGGCGGGTGCTCCCGGGGTATGAGTCAGGCGGAGGCGATGAGGGCGGAGCAGGTCTCGAAGGCGTGGTGCCACGCCTGATCGAGCAGGTAGCCGCCGTTCATGCCGTGGTCCGCCAGGCGCACGAACCGCTCCTTGCCGGTGGCGTCCGCGAGGCGCCGCAGGGGCTCACGCCGGTCGGCGACGTAGTGGCTGGCCGCGCTGAGCACGAGCGCGCCGGCCACCGGGGCGGGCCGCAGGCGCAGGCCCAGCAGACGGGCACCACCGAGCAGCGCGGCGGCCTGGACGGCGGTGTACGAGGCGACGTGCGCGGCGCAGGCCCGGCGACCGGCCGCCCCGTCCTGGCCCTTGGTGGTGGCCTGGTGGTCGCTCTGGACCCAGTGGTCCGCGACGTCCGCCGCCGACCGCAGCAGGGCGTAGGCGGCGGCGAAGCGGGCCGCGCGACTGGTGCTCATGGTCATGACAGGGATCCCCTTGCTCAGGTGGCGGGAGAACAGATCAGGAGGGGTCAGGCCGCCAGGCTGGCGGCGTCGGCGCAGGTCGGGCAGGTGTCCAGGTGCGCGGGGAGCACGTAGCCGGCGTCCTGCCCGCAGGCGGGGCAGGTGCGGCGCGCCTGGTTGGCCTTGGCGAGGGCGGCGGCCTTCGCGGGGGTCATCGGCCGCACGGGCTTGGCCCGGTCGAGCCGGTACAGGTAGGCGGGGCGGGTGCCGCCGAAGCGGGAGCGCCACATGATCTGCGCGGCTACGTCCTGCCCGCCGGGCCGCAGGCCCTTGGCGCGCAGCTGACGGCGGGTGAAGAAGCCACGCGGCGCCATGCGCCACGGGTACGTGGGCGTGCCGCCGTGGCGGGAGCCGTCGGGGTCCCAGTGGCGGGGGCGGCTCACGGCATCTCCGGCGGCGCGACGTCGAAGCGGGGAGCGTAGAACCCCATGAGCTTCAGCGGCACCCCGCAGTAGGAGCCGGTGAAGGACAGCCAGGCGAGCGTGCCCGACTCGTTGGCGAGGTGGTCGATGGCGGCCGGGTCGACGCCGAGCGCCTGCCGCCACTGCTCGAACTGGTCGAGACCGCTGTGCAGGGCGATGTTCAGCCCCCACTCGAAGTCGTACGTGCCGGGCACCTGCACCTGCTCCAGCTGGACGGCCGGGGCGGGCAGGGCGGCGTGGGCGCTCAGGAGGGACAGCAGCACGCCGGCCGCCTTGATCTGAGCGTCGGCACTCGGCCGGGTGTCGGTGCTGGTAATCACGATGCCTGCTCCTCGGCGGCGCGGGTGGTCTCTTCGGTGGCGGCGGGAACGGCGTGCAGAGCGGGGAGCAGCGGGCCGGCCGCGCTGAACTCCCGGTAGCGGTTGGCGATCCATCCGGCCGACCAGCCGGTCAGCTCGACCGCCCGGCGCTGCGGAATGCTGAGCTTCGCAGCGGTCTCAGCGATCATCCGGGCCTGGTCCTCGGGCAGGCGCTCGGTCGCCGCAGGCGCGGACAGGAGTTCCTGCCGCAGCTGCTCGGCCCCCCGCCGAGCGTGCTGCTCACGCTCGCGCTCACCGCGCTCACGCTCGCTCGCCTCGCGCTCACGGCGCTCACGCTCCCGCCGCTCGGCTTCCTCCTTGCGCTGCCGTTCCTCGCGCTCGGCGGCCTCACGGCGGGCCCGCTCCTCCCGCTCCTGGCGGGCCATCCGCTCCTCGTGCTCACGCTGCTTGTCGGCCATCCGCTCCTCGTGCTCACGGCGCTCACGCTCGCGCTGCTCGACCCGGGCGTACTCGGCCAACCGGTCCTCGCGCTCCTGCCGACGGCGCTCCTCCTGGCGACGCTCGCGCTCAGCCCGCTCATCGCGCTCACGGGCCTCACGGGCAGCCAGCGCGGCGGCGATCGCCCGCCGGTAGGCGAGAGAGGTCTCCGCCGTGACGATCAGCAGCAGCGGCGCCACCGCGTGGACCGCCACCCCGACCGCATCGCGGTCCAGGGCGGACAGACCCACGTTGAGCAGCACCGTCATGACACCGGTCATCCAGCGCAGCACGACCGGCCACCGGCCGCCTTCGCCCCCGAGGCGGGCGAGCGTGCTGTCCATGCGGATCACGATCACCACCGCCGCGTCCACGACCAGCGGCAGGATCGGGGCCGTCCACTGCCACCCATTCGGGGTGTGTCCGGACATCAGCGGAGTCACCGTGAGCACGCTGTAGAGGACCGCGCCAAGCGTGATCGTCCACGTCCCCACGGCCAACGCCCGCTCCGCCGAACGGATCTGGTCTGGGCTCATCGGCGCCTTCACCGCGACCACCACCCGGGGCGCGGTGAGCGCGTCGTGAGCACGGTGAGCATCGGGGTGTTCATCAGTGAGCACCCCCGGCGGCGCGGCGCTTGCGAGCGGTGGCCCGCAGGCGACGCTGGTGCAGCGCGGTGCGCTCGGCGGTGGTCAGCCCGCCGAAGACTCCGTGCTTCTCGAACCGCTCCATCGCGAGTTCCAGGCACATCGTGCGGACCGGGCACCCGGCGCAGATCATCTTGGCGCGGCGCTCGGCCCACGCGGCGGCCTCGGCCCCGATCTCCTCGGGGTCGGGGTAGAACAGCTCGGTGTCGGTGCCGACGCAGGCCGCGCCGCGCAGGTCGCCGTCTCCGTCCGGGTGGTACTCGGCGAGGACGGTGGCCGTCGGGCGGGCCGTGCGGTGCGGCGTGTGGGTCGCGCCGGTGATCAGGGTGTGCAGCTGTGCCATCACGCCGCCGCCTTCCAAGTCAGCACCCGGCGGCGCTCGGCGGTGCGCATCAGCGCGGACGCGAACCGGGCCGCCGGCCCGTCCAGGTCCCGCAGGATCTCCCGCGCGGCGTCGAGCCGGGCCCGCCGGTCCTTGGGGGTCTCGTTCTCGGTGCCGGTGAACAGCTCGGCGTCGATGCCGAAGCCGAGCGCGAGTTCCGCGAACTCGTCCGGCGTTGCGGCATCCTGGCCTGCGACAATCAGTTTCATGGGTCGTGTTCCTTCACTCGGACGGCCCTGAGCGGTCCCGGTGTTCCAGCACCGGGACCGCAGCCGTGTTGGGGCCGAACGCCGACGAGCGTCCGCGCGGACCCGACGTACCTCCGCCGAAGCGGCGAGACGCCGGGCACCGTGATCGCTGGTCGACGCCTCACCGGCAGATGGCCTGGCGAGGCGACCTATGTCTCTTGTGGTCGATCGGGTTCATCGGGGCACCTCCTTCGGTCGAGCGGGCAGGGAAACTCACTGCAAGGGGGGCCACGCCCCCACTCTCCGGCCGTTGCTCGCGGTCGCCGGGCCACCTCGCCAGTCAGGGCCGGACCTTGCCGAACCCCTATCCCCTGGCCTTTGCGGAGATTGCAGCGTCCTCCGCCTCAGCTCACAGACGCCCCTTTGGAGGGGCTGTTGCACCACTCCGACAGGCGCGTTTGCGCAGTTCAGAGCAGCCCAAAGAAGGGCTGTCAGTTCGCCAGCCTCGCGATGCGAGACATGTTGAACATGTCTCTTACGATGCCGAGAAGCCGACGCTTCGTCAAGTCCTTCGCTTGGTTCGGCCGGTGAGTCCCGGCCGCGCATCAATAGATTCGGCTCTCCGGCCCTGTCGGAACACGGCGCATCTGGACGGCTACGGTCCGACTTCGCTACGGTCGAAGTCGTCCCGGATCGTCCAAGCGCCGCACCATCGTCCAGGGGAGGGCGGGATGGCCAATGAGAGGCTGCGAGGGGCAATCCTCGGCAGCGGCTTGAAGATTGAGCAGATCGCGGAGCGTCTCGGCGTGAGCCCGCGGACCGTCGAGCGCTGGGTGGAGGCCAAGGACGAGCGCCGACCGTACCGGCGTTTCCAGTACGCGCTCGCCAACCTGTTGCAGCGAGACCTGTCGGACCTCTGGCCGGACGAGCAGACCAGTAGCGCGGCAGCGGAAGCCGGCCGGGCCGAGTTGGTGAAGCTGTACCCGCACCGCGCGGTCGTGCCGAAAGAGCTGTGGACGTCCCTCTACGCGAGGTCCATGCGGCACTTCGACCTGGTGGTGTACGCCGGATTCTGGCTCTCGGAGGATCCGCTGTTTTTCCGCCTCGTTCGGGAGAAAGCGCAGGCTGGCGTGCCCGTACGGCTCATGCTGGGCGACCCCGACTGCGTGGGCGTGGCCCAGCGGGGCGAGGATGAGGGGATCGGCCCGGCGATGGCGGGCAAGATTCGCAACGCGCTCGCCAACTACGCGCCGCTGTTTGGCGTTCCTGGAGTCGAGTTCCGGCTCCACTCGACGACGCTCTACAACTCGCTTTATCGAGCCGATGACGACCTGCTCGTCAACGGACACGTCTACGGTGTCGGCGCCTATCTGGCGCCGGTGATGCACCTTTCCCAGGTGCCCGGCGGAGAGCTGTTCAGCACGTACGCGGCGAGCATCGAACGGATCTGGGAGAGCTCCCGGGCCATCACCTCGCCACATCTTGAAAGTGAGGCCGCGTGAGCCGCATCGACTACTTCCATGACCCGGCTGCCCCGCCGGCGAACTCCGTTGTGCCCTCCGTTACCGCCGTCGTCACGGACACCGATGGGCGGCTGCTGCTGATCCACAAGACGGACAACAACCTGTGGGCTCTCCCCGGCGGCGGGCACGACATCGGCGAGTCCGTGGCGGACACCGTGGTTCGCGAGGTCCGGGAGGAAACGGGGATCGACGTCGAGGTGGCTGCGGTCGTCGGCCTCTACACGGATCCTGGTCACGTCATGGCCTACGACGACGGGGAGGTCCGGCAGCAGTTCTCCATCTGCTTCCGGGCACGCCCTGTCGGTGGCGTCCTGCGGACGAGTTCGGAGTCGAAAGAGGTCCGCTGGGTGGACCCGGCGGACCTCAACGACCTGGACATTCACCCGTCCATGCGGCTGCGGATTCAGCACGGCTTGGCATCGGACCGCACGGAGCCGTACATCGGCTAGGCCGACGTGCCGATCTGGAGCAGCCGGCCCTCGACCCGCCGCGCTGCCTCATCGATCTCCGGCTCGGCGCGCCGGATGAACCGGCCGACGACGCTGTCGGGGCCGTACCGGCCCACGATCTCGGCGATCCGGTTGGGTGTCGTCGTCGGCGTGCCGTCCGGAGTGGTGGTCATGTCGCAGTAGATCAGCGCGTCGACCAAGTGGGGTTCCTCCAGCGGGAACTCCGCCTCCAACTCCCGGCGAAGGCCCCGTTCCTCGGCTTCAAGCAGGGCACAGGAGTGGTGGGCGACCAAACGCACGACGCGCTCGTCCACGTTCTCCGCGCGGAGGAACCGGGCGCCGTCGAGCGGGTGGAACCCGGTGTCGACGATCCGCGGCGAGTAACCGACGTCGTGCAGGACGGCTGCGGACTCCAGCAGCTCGGCGTCCGGGCCGAGGATCCCAGCCAGGGCGCGCGCCTTGCCGGCCACCCCCTTGGAGTGGGCCCAGCGGCGGGGGAGGTCGGTGGACAGCAGGGACTCGGCAAGGTCGTAGGCCCACACGGGCATCTGCTCCTAGGTGTGATTGGCGGGCAGGGCGCGGATGGTTCGGCCCTTTCCGTGGCGCACTTCGAGGACCCCGGCGCCTTCCAACTGCGCGAGGGCGCGTCGGACGGTACCTCTCGCTGCACCGGTGTGCTCGGTGAGTTCTTTCTCCGAGGGGAAGACGGCCCCAACGTCGAGCTTGCGGGCGAGGGCAGTGAGCTGGTCGAGCACCGGAACCTTGGGCTCGGCGCGTCCGACAACCCATCCGACGCCGGGCTGCGACCGAATCAGGCCCTCTGCCGCGAGGACGTCGAGAGCGCGCTTCACCGTGGTGCGGGCAACGCCGTGTTCCTCCATCAGCTCCGCCTCAGAGGGAAGCGCCGTCACCGTGGAGTCTCCGCTGATCTTGGTCCGTAGCGCATCGGCGATCCGCAGGTAGGTACCGCGCGGGCTCCGCTCGGGCACTGGCCGCTCCCTTCTCTAGGTCGATACCTAGACAGGATGAACGATTCCGGGGGAGGGCTGCCAGCCTCCAGGCCGCCTGCCCATCTTGGCGGCCTTGGGCTGGCGGGGCTGGTCAGGCGCCCGGTCTCAGTTCTGGTCTCAGTCCACTGCGTCCGTGACGATCCGCTTCGGTCCCGCGCGGTCCGCTGACCTGCGGTCCGGACGAGCATGGACGACCACGGACGGTGATTGGGCAAACTCGTAATGCGTAGGTCGCGGGTTCGAATCCCGCAGGCGGCTCAGAGGAAGGCCAGGTCAGACAATGTCTGACCTGGCCTTTTCTGTTATCCGGTGTGCGCAGAGGCACACGGTGGTGGTGCCGCGGGTTTGCTTGCGTGAGCGATGCGTGAGCTGGCCTGCCTCGAGGCTCGCGCCGGCGGAACGTGGGCGTTGCGTTGTCATCCCCTTCGCCACTCATCGTGAACCGCAGGTCATCGGGCACGCCCACAACGACATGCACCCGCCGGCCGAAGTCCTCTTCGAGGCGGCGGCCGAGCAAAAGGGCATCACCGACCCCGGCACTATCTCCATGGACATGCCCTCCTCACTGATCGCCGGCGAGGAACTGCTCGCCCGGATGTACCACGTGATCCGCTCCTCGACGGCGAACGGCTCGAACCACCTCAACACCACGCTTCTGGTGACCTTCGACGAACACTGCGGCACCTACGACCACGTGCCCCGCCACCGGCCGCACCTCCCGACCCGGCGGCCAGCCCGGGACAGTTCGGCTTCGCCTTCGGCCGCTCCGGCGTGCGCATCCCCCACACTCGCGATCTCCGCATGGATCCCCGAGCGGACGGTGGTTACCGACGAGTACCGGGCTTCTACACGGTCCAGGGTGTGTGGAAGCTGTCGCGGCGCAACGGCTGGACCTGCCAGCAGCCGGTCCGTCGAGCCCGCCCTGACCGTCGCGGCCCACAATCAGCTCGACGGCCCGACCGTAATGGTCTGGGACAACCTGAACACCCATCTGACCGCCGGGATGAAGGAGTTCATCGCAGCCCAGGACTGGCTGACCGTCTACCAGCTGCCCGCCTACGCTCCGGACCTCAACCCGGTCGAGGGGATCTGGTCACTCCTGCGGCGAGGCTTCCTCTCGAACGTCGCCTTCGCCGACCCGACCCACCTCGTTCGGACAGTCAGGCGCGGCCTACGGAAGATCCAGTACCGCCCCCACCTCATCGACGGCTGCCTCGCCGAGACCGGCCTGATCATCGCCCCAACCTGACCACCGACATCGCGAGTTCAATCTGAGTGGTCATCAACTACGGCCTGCTCTTCTAGAGTTCTCACCTTTCACGGTACGGTCCGTGCGCTACGCTTCCGTCACGCAGGGGGTCGATGCATCAGACTTGGGGTACACATGGCACTGATAAAGAAGCTCGTGTGTCTGGCAAATTCCCGAAAGCTTTCCGGCCGGCGTGTGGCAGGAATGGTTGACGACGCATCAGGAGAGTGGGTCCGCCCGGTCAGTGCCCGCCCGAATCGCGAAGTCTCCGCTGGCGAACGCTTGTACAAAGATGAAACAGAACCGAATATCCTCGATATTGTCTTAGTCCCGCTTCACCGGCCTCAGCCGCGCGACTTCCAGAGTGAGAACTGGCTCCTTGATTCCGGTTTCTATTGGGAGAAGGTCGGTCGGGTAGGGTGGAGTGAATTGATGAGGCTGGAGCAGCGCCCCAGCACTCTGTGGCTCAACGGGGATAACACATACAACGGCATCAATGACCGCATCCCGACCGAAGAGGCAGTCGCTCTACCTGACTCGCTCAAGCTTATACGCGTCACGGGCCTGACGCTACAAGTGCACACCCCCGGGGCGATGTTCGGAGATCGGCGGCCAGTCCTGCGCGCCCGCTTCTCTCATGCAGGAAATCAATATATGCTACGGGTTACCGACCCAATATATGAAGCGGAATACCTAGCCAAGCCGGAAGGGGTTTACGAGCTGAGTGAAGCCTTCCTTACGGTGAGCCTCGGCGAGCCGTATGAAGGTCATGTTTACAAATTGTTGGCGGCTATTATCGAACGAGCGAAGATCCGAGCGAGTAGTAGACCATGAAGCCTAATACAGTATTCACTGTCGGTCACTCCGTGCACGACATCTCATCCTTCCTGGGCCTACTGCAGAAGCATGCAGTCACTGCGGTTGCAGATGTGCGGTCGATGCCCGTCAGTCGATTCGCGCCCCATTTCAATCGACACGCTTTGGAGCGTAGCCTGTCCGGCGTCGATATCAAGTACGTCTTCCTGGGAAAGGAGCTTGGTGCGCGCACCGAAGACCTCACTTGCTATGTCGACGGACGAGTGCAGTACGACCTTCTTGCCCGGACCCCGAATTTCATCAATGGCATTAAGCGCCTGCAGAAGGGTGCGCAGAGCGAGCGAATCGCCGTCATGTGTACTGAACAGGAACCACTCGACTGCCATCGTTGCGTGCTTGTCGCGCGAGCCCTTGAAAGGTTTGGGATCGCTGTTGAACACATTTATGGCGATGGGCATGTCGAAGACCATGCCTCGGTAATGTGGCGCCTAATGGTCAAATTTGACCTGGATCAGGAAGACCTGTTCCGGACCTCGGCCGAGCGCCTCCAAGAAGCTCTCGACCGTCAGGAACAGCGGATCGCGTATGTCAATGAGGAACTTCGCATCGACAGGATGCCTGGAAGATGAAAATCTACACCATTGGGTTCACGAAGAAGTCGGCCGAGAAGTTCTTCGGTCTGTTGCGCGAAGCTGAAGTGGCAGCGCTGATTGATGTTCGACTTAACAATGTCTCGCAGCTTTCCGGTTTTGCTAAGCGTGATGATCTGAGATACTTCCTGGGTGAGATCTGCGGTGCGCAGTACGCTCATCGTACCGAGCTTGCCCCGACTCAGGACCTGCTCGACGCCTACAAGAAGCGGAGTGTTGGCTGGGCGGCCTACGAAGAGCGCTTCCTCGAGTTGATGAAAGTTCGTCAGATTGAGGATGTCGTCCGACGAGAAGCGCTTGACAATGCAGTCCTGCTCTGCAGTGAAGACAATGCACAGCATTGCCACCGCCGGCTGGTCGCGGAATACCTCGCAGAGCAGTGGGGAGATGTCACGATCGAGCACCTGGTGTGAGCGGTGGTAGTCCAAGCCCAGGGCCCATGGCCTCGACCGCCGTTCCCGCCCGCGCGGCCCCTCCGTGGCCTCGCCGCGCACCCGTGCCAGTGGGCGTTGTGGGCGGCGGCGAGCAGTCACCGCCCGTCCGGCCGGGCCCTCGTCTCGTCCACGGCTGAAGCACGCGGCCGCCGGCTGAGCACGCGCAGCTTGATCGGTACCCCTTACGACCTCGTTCATGGTTAGCCGTGGCCCGTGCTTGGGAGAGCCTGGCCTTCTCGATCACGCGGCTCGGCCTGCCGGGAGCGCCATCAACTTGGGCTTGTGCATAGCTTGTTGGTCCGATAGGAGTCCGGCTACGGCTCGGATGGTGTCGGGCAGGTGGTCACTGCGGCGGTGGTGTCGGGCAAGGGTGCGCCAGTTCTCCAGATGGGCGATGCCGTGCTCGACCGGCATTCGGCGTGAGGAGTGTTCGAAGCGGGCCCGTTCGCGGTGGGCCATGAGCCACCTGGCCTCAGGTCTGGGCGCCCAATCCGGCGTCCGCGAGGATCGCCAGGTGGATCGTGTCGGCGAGCAGGTCGACCAGGCTGGTATTGCGGGGCCTGGGTGATGTCGGCGACCGATCCTTCCCGCACCTCGCCGCAGGTCCGTGCCCCGCTCGGTGACTGCCTGCCCGGCCTCGGCCGCACGTTCCCGGGCGGCCTCCAGATCGGCGGCGCGGCGGGCGGCTTCGGCCTGCGCGGCGAGGGCCCGTCCATGGGCCCGCTCGGCGGCCAAGAGCAGCGTGGTGAGGCCGGCGACGGTCTGGCGGCGACGTTCGACGGCGCGCTCGCCGACCCTGCGGGTCTCCGGGAACGGCGCGCGGTCCCGTTCCAGGGTCTCGGCCACGGCCGCGTGGTCGACGCCGGCTTCCTCGGCGACCCGCCGGGCGGCCGAGTCGGCCTCGGTGAGGGCGGCCTGGTCGATGTCGTGCTGGGTGTGCGCGCCGGCGGCGCGGCGCTGCCAGTCGTCGGTCTGGCGGCGGGCGGTGCGGCAGGCGTCGGCGCGGTCGTCGGCGGCGGCGCGCAACGCTTCGGCGGTCTTTCCAGCCTGTTCCAGCTCGCGGGCGGCGTCCATCTCCGGGCTGCGGTTCGGGGCGTCACGGGTGGCGGCCAGGGTTGCGCGGCTGTCCTCCAGCTCTTCCAGACGGGCTTCCGCCTGCGTCAACTGTTCTTCGGCGGTGGCGTGTTCGGTCTCGGCCTCGCCGAGGTCGCGGCCGAGGTGCTCGTACCGGCTGTGGGTGACGCGCAGCACGCCGGCCTGCCGCTTGGCGGCGATCTGCGCGTAACGGCGGTAGTGGGAGAGGAAGTTGGCGGCGGCGCCGGACGCCTCGGCCAGCGCTTCCAGGGCGTGCCGCTCCTCGTCCAGGCCGCGGAACGCCTCGGCGACCTCGCCGACCAGGGCCGGATCGAGTGGCGGCAGGGCCTCGGTGAGCGCCTTGGAGAGCAGCTTCTCGTCCGGCTTCTTCGACAGCTGCGGCTGGCGCAGTTGGATCAGCAGGTTGACCAGGGCCTCGTAGCGGCCCTGGCCGAGGCCGAAGAGCTGCTCGTCGACGGCGCGGCGGTACTCGGCGGCGGTGTCGTGCACCAGGCCATGGCCCTGGAGTGCGTCGCGCAGCCGCTCCCGGGTGAACGGGACGCGGGTGACGGACAGCAGTGGCAGATCGGGGCCGATGCGCAGGGTGGTGGTGAAGAACCAGTGCTTGGCGATGCCGCGGCCCTTGACCGCCTTCAGACCGCAGCCGATGGTCCGGTACTGCGGTCGTCCGTCCTCGTCGATCCGGCCGAACTCCAGCCAGGTGTAGCCGGTGCGTTCGTCGTTCGGGTGCTTTCCGCCGAGCAGCAGGTTCCACTCCATGCGCTTGGCGCGGTCGCCGTCCGGTTCGACGCGGTGAGCGGCGAGTTCACCGTCGAGCAGGAAGGGCAGGGTGAGGGCGAGCACCTTCGACTTGCCGGTGCCGTTGTTGCCGCGCAGCAGCAGCCGCCCGTCGTGGAAGCGGAACTCCTCGGCGTCGTAGTAGAAGATGTCGACGAGCCCCGCGCGCAGTGGCTGCCAGCGGTTCTTGGTGGGCTGCGGCAGGGTCATGGGCGGGAGCGGGCCTTTCGGATGGTCGGGGCGGCCAGGGCGTATCGGACCAGCGCGGGCTTGGCGGTGACCGAGTCGCCGTCGCGGGTGATGAGATCGAGGGCGGCCAGCCGGTCCAGAGCCTGGGCGAGCAACCCGGCCGCGGCTGCCGGCTCGGCGGCGGTCTTGCGCCAGTACGAGCGGTGCTGCACAGCCAGCTGCCGTACCAGCTCGACGAGTTGCGGCTCGGTGCGGGGGCCGTCGGCGGTGGCGAGGTGTGCGGCGACCAGCAGGGTGGCGTGGCCGTCAGTGCCCTGCTCGGGCATCCGGACGTCGGTGAGCTCGTCGTCCGGATCCGACATGGCGATCCCCTCGGTGCGCAACTCTGCGACCAGGCCGGTGAGTTCGGTGATCCGGCGGGTGATCGCGTGGCGCTGGGAGACCAGGTAGGCGCGCTCGTCCTCGGGCAACTCCGCGTAGTACACCACCGGATCGTCCAGCAGCTGGCGGGTCAGCCGGTGGCGCAGCGCGCGGAGCCGCAGCTCATCGGTGTCCGGCGCGACCTCGGCGGTGAGCGCGGCGAGACGCTGGTCCGGGTCGACGGCCGCGACGGTGGACGGGCCCCCGGGTCGCGGCGAGCAGCGTGGCCAGGACGCGGCGGCGAACGTCGTAGAGCACGTCGTTGGACGCCTCCGACAGGTACGCCTCCTCGTCGCCCGCCACGCGGTGCAGCACCCCCCACTCCAGCAGCAGCCGGACGGATGGCGGAACCCCCCGCTCACCGGGTGGCCTGGCGTATCGCGCCCACCGCGAGCGAGCCCAGCGCCAGGGCGGCGGCGAGGCCGGCGACCGCCACCGGGGCCGGGGCGCGATCCCCGGAGACGCCGAGGAAGTCCAGCCCGCCGACGTGGTTGACCATCCCGTACCAGAGCAGTGGGTAGAGGGTCTGGAACAGCCGGGGCCCGCGGCTGACGGTGCCGCAGAGCATGGCCAGGGCGGGGACCAGCAGCGCTCCGGCCAGGGCGCCGGCGGCGGCCCGGGACTCCCCGGCGCCCAGCAGCCGGACCGCCGACCCGGCCACCACCGCCAGCGCCGGGACGATCCCGGCGAGCAGGGCGGCCAGCTCCCGGCGGAGCGGAGAGGGGCAGGCGCCCAGCAGTTCGCGGATGCTGCCGCCGCCCGAGCGGTGGCCCATCCGGGACCAGAGCAGCACCGGCCAGAGCACCGCGAACGGCAGCACCGCGTGGCTCGGCCCGTCCGGCGCGACGCTCAGCGCCGCCGCCGCGATCACGGCGGCCCCGGCCCACCACCACCGTTGCCCCTGGACCAGGATCCGCAGCTCACCGGCGAGCGAGGCCAGGGACCGCCCCGGCGCCTGTCCGGGCACCGAGTCGCCCCGGTGGGCCGGGGTCAGCCGGGCCGGATCCACGGCGAAGGCGGCCGGTCCGGCCTCCGGCGCCGTTCCGCCACCCGCCTCCCGGGCGGATCCGCCGGCCCGTCCGCCCGGGCGTACCCCCGTCACGCCCGGGCGGAGCTCCGCCGTGCCCCCCGTTCCGGGGCGTGCCTGCGGCCCGTCGAAGCGCCGGAGCCACAGCGCCCCGAGCAGCGCGATCCCGGCCGCCGCCGCGGTCAGCAGCAGCCCCGTCGCGGCCGGTCCGCCCGCCTCGCCCGGGCCCAGGCCGGGCCAGTCGAAGGTGCCGAGCACCCGGTTGTCCGCCGTCAGCCCGACCGCGAACTCCACGCCGTCGACCGGTCGCCCGCCCGCCGCGAGCACCTCGCGGATCGACGCGGTGATCCGCCGCATGCCCAGCAGGTCCAGCCCGCCGCCCGTCTGCGCGCCCAGTACGAGGACCAGCCAGACCGCGAACCAGACCATCGCCCCCAGCCCGCCGCGCAGCCCGGGCAGGGTGTCGAAGAGCACCGCGCACCCGGCCACCACCGCCAGCAGCGGCACCGTGATCAGGACGTACGGCAGCAGCAGCCGCACCACGTCCACCCGGTCCGAGTCGCCCTTGAGCAGCTGCACCCCGAGCGCCGTCCCGGCCAGGGCGAGCAGCATCGAGCCGAACAGCAGCAGGTTGCTGCCGAACTTGCCCGCCAGGTAGGCGGTCCGGCTGATCGGGGTGGCGGCGAGCAGCCGGCCGACGCCGCTCTGCTCGTCCCGGGGGATCGCCCCGCGGGCGACGCCGAAGCCCGCCAGCGAGAGCCAGACCGCGCCGCCGAGCGCCGTCACCGTCCCCACGTAGCCACTGGTGTAGCGGCCGTGCAGGTCCGTCACCTGGAACACCTGCCAGCGGGAGTCGCCGACCGGCGCTGCGAGCAGCCCGAGGGCGAGCGTGCCGAGCAGCACGACCAGGTAGCCGGGCCGCCGTCGGCGCTCCCGGAAGTCGGCCAGGGCGAGCGCCCCGATGCGCGTCACCACGCCGGCACCTCCTCGGCGGCGGCCGGGGCGGCGGTGAGCAGCAGGTACGCGTCCTCCAGCCGGGGTGTGACGGGCTGGGCCTCCGGTGCGGGCCGCTGCCCGGACAGCACCCGCGCCCGGACGCCCTGCGGGGTGCGGGTGGTGCCGCCGAGCAGGAACCGCGAACGCAGCGACGGGAGCTGCTCCGCCCCGACGGTCAGCTCCCAGACCGAGCCCTCGGCCCGGCCCAGCAGCTCCTCCGGGGTGCCGTGGTGCAGCAGCCGACCGTGCCCCATGACGGCGATCCGGTCGGCGGTGGCGGCCACGTCCGGGACGATGTGGGTGGACAGGACGACGATCCGGTCGGCGCCGAGCCCGCTCAGCAGGCTGCCGAAGCGCAACCGCTCCTCCGGGTCCAGCCCGACCGTCGGCTCGTCCACGATCAGCAGCGCCGGGTCGTTGAGCAGCGCCTGGGCGATGCCGACCCGCTGGCGCATCCCGCCGGACATCGCCCCGAGCCGCTGCCCGCCCGCGCCCGACAGGTTGACCAGGGCGAGCAGTTCGTCGATCCGGGCCTTCGCGGTGCGCCGCCGCATCCCCTTGGCGGCGGCCAGGTAGTCGAGGAACTCACGGGCGGTGAGCTGCGGGTAGACGCCGAAATCCTGCGGGAGGTAGCCGACGGCGCGGCGCAGCGGCCCGGGCCGCCGGGCGATGTCGACGCCCTCCCAGAGCACCCGGCCCGAGGTGGGCCGGGTGACGGTGGCCAGGATGCGCATCAGGCTCGACTTGCCGGCGCCGTTGGCGCCGAGCAGGCCGAGCACGCCGGGCCGCAGCGTCAGCGAGAAGGAGTCCACCGCGCGCCTGCCGCCGCGGTACTCCTTGGTCAGGTCGAGGATCCGGAGTTCGGTCACGCACGGAATGCTTCCGGGCGGGGCCCGTCCGCACATCTGCCGTTCGGCAGATATGCGCGGGGTTTCCGGGCGGAAACGGCGGGAGGGGTGGGCCTTTCGGCACACCCCTCCCGCCGTTCACGCGCTTCAGTCCTCGTCGCCCCCGAGGTCGCCCGCCAGGTCACCGGCGAGGTCGCCGTCCGGGGTGCCGCTGATCGCGTACCCCTGGCGGCGCGCCTCGTAGCAGGCCACCGTCGCGGCGGCGGACACGTTCAGCGAGCCGACCCGGCCCAGCTGCGGCACGAACACCACCTGGTCGCAGAGCGCCAGCGCCTCGGGCGTGATCCCGCGGTCCTCGTGCCCGAGCACGAAGGCCACCGCCGGGGTCAGCTCGGCGGCGAACATCGGCACCGCCTCGTCCGCCAGCTCCAGGCCGACCACCTTGAAGCCGTCCGCCTTCGCCGCCGCCACCGCCTCGGCGACGGTCGGGAAGTGCTCCACCTTCAGGTACTTGTCGGTGCCCATCGCGGCCTTCTGCGCGCCGGACGAGCGCACCGACGGGGTGTCCCCGGTCAGGTACAGCTTCTCGGCGCCCATCGCCGCCCCGGTCCGGACCACCGAGCCGACGTTGAACGGCGACTGCAGGTTCTCCAGGATCATCGCGAGCCGGAACTCGTTGCTGCGCCGCCACGAGCGGTGCAGACGCTTCAGTTCGGTCCCGCGCAGCTGCTTCACGACGTCGTACCTCGTCCATTCTCGGAGCCCTCGCCCACCTCGGGGCGGGGCCGCGCTTCCAGAATCCGGCTCCCGCTGACCGACGTGACCCGGGTGGTGGGGTAGCCCTGCTCGTTCAGCCACTTCTGGAGCGAGTCCGAGCCCAGGTGCTTCTGCACCACCAGGAACGCCGAGCCGTCCGGGGTCAGCCGGTCGAGCCAGTGCGTGAGCAGTCGGCGCAGCGCGGCCTTGCCGATGCGGATCGGCGGGTTGGAGTAGATGGTGGCGAACCGGAGGTCCTCGGGGACCTCGTCGGGCAGGGCGGCCCGGACGTTGCCGAGCCCCAGGGCCTCGGCGTTCAGCCGGACCAGATCCAGGGCGCGCTCGTTGACGTCCACCGCCCAGACCGGCAGCCGCTTGCGCCGGCTCGCCCAGGTCAGCGCGATCGGACCGTAGCCGCAGCCGATGTCCAGGATCGGGCCGCGCACCCGCGGCGCCGGGGCGTGCTCCAGCAGGATCCGGGTGCAGGGGTCGAGCCGGCTGCGGGAGAACACCCCGGTGTCGGTGGTCAGTTCCAGGGTGAGGTCCGGCAGGGAGACCGTGATCGGCCGGCGGTCGCTGGCGACCTCGGGTGCACCGGAGAAGTAGTGCGAGCCGGACATGATTCCCCGTCGTTCGTAAGGGCCGTCGGCCGTGAAGGGCCGTCGTTCGTATGGGCCTCGGGGCCACCGGGAGGGTGTGGGTCGGCCCTTCGTACGGCACCGATCGTACCCCCGGCGGCTCGGCGGGCGTTCCGGTCGGACGGCGCCGGAGGTCCTGCGGGTGGCCGCGTTGACGCGGTTCCAGGCGTTGACGGTGAGGCGGACCGAGATCGGCTGCGCCGGCTCGGCCTCCGCGAAGTGCGCGGCGGCCCGGGCGTACACCGCGTCCGGCACCCCGCCGCCGAGGAGCGGAATGCACCCGCTTCCCGGGTCGTTCGGAGCCGTGTTCCATGGGTCAACCAGGGCGTCGGGGCCGGGCGGCACCGGGCTCCCGGCAACACGCCGGGCCGACCCCGGCGCGTCGCGCCCGGGCGCCGGGCGGCGGATACTGCCAGTACCGCCACCCGGGCCCGTGGGAGCCTCCGAACAGTGAGGACGGATGCCATGCCGCAGGATCAGGATCACGAGGACTACCTGATCGACGAGACCGCCGAGACCGTCGAGTCCGACGAGGAGGCGTCCCAGGAGGACGAGTACGACGAGGTCGCCGAGCGCCGCGCCCTCGGCGCCGACCCGGCCACCGACGTCGCGGACGTCGCGGAGCAGACCCGGGTCGTCCAGCTGGACGAGGACGAGTACCGGGAGTAGCCGCCGGACGGCTGCTACAGCGCGCGTCGGCGCTGCAGCCAGGCCAGCGCGGCCCAGCCCGGCAGCACCGGCAGGATCAGCGTCAGCAGCCGGTACAGCGCCACCGCCGCCAGCGCACCGCCCTTCTCCATCGACGCGGTCTGCTGCAGCAGCGTGATCAGCGCCCCGTCCACCGCGCCGGCCCCGCCCGGGGTCGGCGCCGCGCTGCCCGCCGCGTTGCCCACCAGGAACACCACGGCGACCGAGGCGAAGGACGGCTCCCGGCCGATCGCCCGGGCACAGCAGTACAGGCAGGAGATCAGGCAGATCGACACCAGCAGCTGCCCGGCCACCCCGACCGCCAGCCGAGCCGGACTGCGCAGCAGGTCCAGCAGTCGCGGCAGCACCTCGGTCGTCAACGGGCGCAGCCGCGCCGCCAGCCAGCGCCGGGCCGCCGGGATCGCCGACACCACCGCGAGCAGCACCGCCGCCCCCGCCAGCCCGCCCACCACCGCGGGCAGCGCGTCCAGCTCGGAGCCGCCCGGCTGCATGTCCAGCAGGTAGACGAAGGCCCCCAGCTGCAGCAGGTGCAGCACCAGCCCGATCAGCGTCCCCACGCCGACGCTGGACAGCGCCTGCGCCGTCGGGATCCCGGCCCGCTGCAGCAGCCGGGTGTTCAGCGCGACCCCGCCGACCCCGCCGGGCGACACCAGCTTCACGAACGACCCGGCCACCTGTGCCAGCACCGCGTTGCGGAAGTCCAGCCGCTCGGGAACGAAGCCGACGAAGCCCATCGCCGCCGTGACGTGGCTGGTCGCAGCCGCGGCGAGGGCCAGCAGCAGCCACCACGGATCGGCGTCCGCCAGGGCGGAGACCGGGTTGTCCTCCGCCGCGAACAGCTGCGGGATCAGCAGCCACCCGGCCACCACCCCGCCCACGACGGCCAGCAGCGTCCGCGGCCGCACCCGCTCGAGCCGCACCGGCCGCCCCACCACCTGCGGCCGCGCCCGCAGGGCCTCCGCCCGGATCTCCTCCAGGAGGCCGCCGGGGGCTGCGGGCACGGTTTCGGCGGGGGCGGTGGGGCCGCCGGTGGTCCGGGCCGCGGGTTTCGCGTGGCGTTTGAGGGCGCGCCGGGTGGTGTGGGTGAGGGCGATGGGCTGCAGCAGGGGGAGGGCGGCCCCGACGGGGTCGGGGCCGAGGACGGCGGTGGCGGTGCGGACGGAGCGGGCCGCGCCGGTGCGCAGGGCGAGGGTGGTCAGGAGCTGGGCGATGTCGCAGCGCAGGACGAGTTCGGTGGCGGCGATGTCGCCGTCGGCGAAGTCGACCAGGTGCACCGCGCCGGAGTCGTCCACCAGCAGGGAGGAGGGGACGAGGGCGCGGTGGGCGATCTCGCGGCGCTGGAGGAGGGCGAGCTGGCGCCAGGCGTCGGTGAGCAGCTCGTCGGTGATCTCCTCGTCGGCGAGCTGGTCCAGGGTGCGGCCGGCCAGCCGCTCGTACGCGATGAGCGCGGTGTCGTGGCCGAGGCCGGCGGTGGCGGCGATGCCGCGGGTGCGCACGCCGGCGGCCAGGGCCGCGTACGTGACCAGGGCCTCGTGCTCCAGGCCGGTGCGCGGGGAGCGCAGGACGCGGGGGTCGGGGGCGGTGCGCAGGCGCAGCCGGCGCCAGGCGCGCTGGACGGCGGCGGCGGTGACGGCCTGCCGGTCGAGGAGCTGGACGTCCAGGTCGGGCAGGTCGTCGGCCTGCCGGACCCGGTAGCGGTCGGGCCCGGCCTGGTGGGCGTCGACGGGGCGCAGGCCGCTGTCGCGCAGCGCGCGCAGGACCTCGCCGGGCCGCGGGCAGGGGTCGGGGGTGCCGACCGCGTACAGGGTGCCGTGGGCACCGGTCCAGCCGATCAGCAGGCCGAGCAGCAGGGCGGTGGGGGTGGCGAAGCCGCCAGCCAGTCCGGCGAGGCCGTAGAGGGCGAGGACGGTCCAGGACAGGCGGCGCTCGCGGCTGCCGGAGGCGGTCATGAACGCCAGGACCGGGGCCAGGTAGCCGTAGACCGGCTCGGTGCGACCGAGGACGTTCCCGGGCAGCGGCTGGGTGAGCGCGGTGAGCAGCGAGTGCGGGGCGAGGCCGTCGGCCCACAGGTCCATGCCGAGGGTGGCGCCGTACGCGAGGACGGCGGCGAGCAGCCCGTCGGAGACCTGCTGGAGGGCGCGCCGCCGGTCGGGTCCGAGCAGTCGGCGCACGGCGAGGCCGACCGGCAGCAGCAGGACGAGGGCGGTGGTCAGCCCGCCGGCCAGGCTCGCCAGCGGCCGCGGCACCAGGGCGGCGGCCTCGGCGACGTCGGCGGCGATGCCGCCGGTGGTGGCCCGGGCGTAGTCGGCGAGCAGCAGGGTGAGGGCGACGGCGAACAGGCCGCCGAGCAGCCGGATCAGCGCGACGGGCTGCCGGATCCGCCCGGTGGCGGGCACCGGTCGGGCCCGGACCCGGCCCGGTCCGGCGTGCCCGGGTATGCGGGCGGCGCCACTGCCGGGCACGGCACCGCTCGTCACGTCACCGCTTGCCGCGCCACCGCTCGTCACGTCACTGCTCGCCACGCCGTTGCCCGCCGTCCCCGCCCCGCCGTTCCGCTGCGCGGGCACACCGTCCGTGTCGCCCCCGTCGGTGTCGCCGCTCGTTCTCCCCGTCACGATCGCCACGGTTGGCATGCTCCCATGCCGCCCGCGGCCGCCGGGCGGGGGCGCCGTAGGACGGGCTCTACGCCTGCCGGGTCGGCAGGACGACGAGGTGGCGCAGGTTGACGTGCCGGGGGCGGCTGACGGTGAACGCGACGAGGTCGGCGATGTCTTCGGCGGTGAGCGCCGGGATGGCGTCGAACATGCCGCCGAGCTGCTCGCGCAGCACCGGGTTGTCGATGTGCCCGCCGAGCTCGGTGTCGGTCAGTCCGGGCTCGATCGCGCTGACCCGGACGTCGCGCGGGCCGAGCTCGGTGCGCAGGGCGGCGGACAGCTGGGTGAGCGCGGCCTTGGTGGCGCCGTACACGGCGTAGTCGGGGAAGACCACGTGCGAGGCGATCGAGGAGACGTTGACCAGGTCGGCGGTGCGGCCCTCGGCGGCGGCCGCGGTGAGGTCGGCGGTGAAGGCGCGGACGATCCGCAGCGCGCCGGTGAGGTTGGTGTCGATCATGCGGGTCCACTCGTCGATCCGGCCGTCGGCGAGGGGGTTGGGCAGCATCACCCCGGCGTTGTTGACCACCAGGTCGACCTGCCCGTAGGCGTCGTGGACGGTCTTGGCGGCGGCGTCCACGGAGGTCTGGTCGGTGATGTCGGCGGTGACGGCGAGCGCCTGCCCGCCCGCGGCGGTGATCTCGGCGGCGAGCGCGTCCAGCCGCTCGGTGCGGCGGGCGAGCAGGGCGACCCGGGTGCCCTGGGCGGCGAGCGTCCGGGCGGTGGCGGCGCCCATGCCGCTGGCGGCTCCGGTGACGACGGCGGTGCGGGTGGCGAGGGAGGCGAGGCTCATCGGGGGCTCCAGGGGATCCGTTGGTCGGTCGGGCTGACGTCGACCACTCTGTGCCGGTCGCGACTCCCCACCCAGGGCTGCGGTTTTCCCGGGACCCCCGTTCCTGGGACGGCCCATCCTGGGGACGGCCCATCCTGGGAACGGCAGTACCACCCTCGTCCTGCCGTACGGGGCTAACCTGCCGGGCATGGAGAACACCCTGGGGGACTTCCTCCGCTCGCGCCGGGCCCGGATCCTGCCGGAGGAGGTGGGCCTGCCCTCGCACGGCCGCCGCCGGGTGCAGGGCCTGCGCCGGGAGGAGGTGGCGCAGCTCGCGGGCGTCAGCGTGGACTACTACGTGCGGCTGGAGCAGGGCCGGGGCGGCAGCGCCTCGGACGCGGTGCTGGACGCGGTGGCCCGGGTGCTGCGGCTGGACGAGGTGGAGGCGGCGCACCTGCGCTCGCTCGCCCGCCCGCCCAAGGCCCCGACCGGGGCCGCTGCCACCGCCGGGCGGGGACGGGCGCGGCAGCAGGTCCGCCCGGGGACGAGGCTGCTGCTGGACCTGATGACCGAGGTGCCGGCCTTCGTCCTGGGCCGCCGGATGGACGTCCTGGCCTGGAACGCCCTGGGCGACGCGGTGAACGGTTTCTCCACCCGTACGGACAGCCCGCCCAACCAGGCCCGGCACGCCTTCCTCGACCCGGCGGCCCGGGACTACTACCGGCACTGGGACGCCGTCGCCGCCGAGACCGTCTCCTATCTGCGCCGGGACGCCGGGCTGCACCCGGAGGACCCTGCGCTGAGCGCCCTGGTGGGCGAACTGTCGGTGCGCAGCGATGAGTTCCGCCGACTCTGGGCGGACCACCTGGTCCGGGAGAAGACCCACGGGGTCAAGCAGGTCCGGCATCCGCTGGTCGGCGACCTGGAGTTCGGCTACGAGACCCTCGGCGTCAACGGCTCGCCGGACCAGCTCCTGGTCGTCTACACCGCCCCGGTGGGCTCGCCGACCGCCCAGAAACTGGCGCTGCTGGCGAGTTGGACGGCTCCGGGGGCGGCGTCCGAGGCGTCCGGCGTCTCCTGAGTGCCGCCCGCAGCCGGGCCGGGCGGGCGGGACCGCCCGGGGCGGCTTAGCCTGCACTCATGAGCGCCTGCGAAGACCTCGCTCTGGCCCCTCAGGACATCGAGCCGCTTCCGCCCGCCGACGGCTGTGCCGACTGCCTCGCGCAGGGCCGCCGGGACTGGGTGCACCTGCGGATCTGCCTGGACTGCGGCCACATCGGGTGCTGCGACTTCTCGCCGCAGCGGCACGCCACCGCGCACTTCCACAACACCTCCCACCCGGTGATCCGCTCGTACGAGCCGGGGGAGGACTGGCGCTGGTGCTTCGTGCACGAGGTGATGGGCTGAGGTAGGCGCTTCGGGTCGCTCTCCCGCGGTGGCACCGGGGCGCAACCCGGATAAAATCCGGACATAACGCCCGTGCGGCCCCGCCGGTCGACATCCGTCCGGCCGGTGGCCGCCGAAGGGAGGCCGACGATGACCAAGCGAACACCGGGCAGCACCGCCCGGCTCCGCCAGGGCACCCAGGAGCTGCTGGAACGCCGCGGCATGGCGAGCCCGCCCACCCGGATCGCGCCGAAGCTGCGCACCGGCGCGATGTCCTCCTCCGGCGCCGGGTACGACAGCGGAGGGACGTTCCGCCACGGCGGCCGCGACGCGCCGACCACGACCGCGCACGCCGCTCCGGCGATGCACACTGAGCTCAAGGGCCACCGGCACCGCGGCGCGGAGAAGCACTCCGCGCACTGAGCGGCCGCCCGGTGCGCCGTTCCCACGGGGACGGGTGCCGAACTGCGGGCACCCGTCCCTGACGCGTGGTCAGGGTCGTTCTCGGGGGCCTTCTCCGGGCCGGTTTCGGGGGCTTCCCGGATGCCGTGCCGGGCCGCTCTCCCGAAGACTCTCTCCCGTCGGAGCCGCCGTTGGAGAGAGGTCGCATGAACACCCGTACGCGCACCAGCCGTTGGTCCACCCTCGCCGCAGCCGGCGCCCTGCTCGCCGCCGTCACGGTCGGCGCCGCGGCCCCTGCCCTGGCGGCCGACGCGCCCGCCTCCGCCGCTGCCGCCACCACCCCGTACGGCTCGGCCCGGCCGGGGCCGCTGGACCGGGAAGCGCTGGCGCGGACCCTCGGCGCCCTGCCCGCCGACATCACCGGCGCGCTGGTCCGGGTCGGCGGCCCGGGCGCGCGGTGGCGCGGCACCTCGGGCGAGGACATCCCGGCGAACGCCCGGTTCCGGATCGGCAGCATCTCCAAGGTGTTCACCTCGACCGTGATGCTCCAGCTCGTCGCCGAGGGCAAGGCCGACCTGGACGGCACCGTCCAGCAGTACCTGCCCGGGCTGCTGCCGACCGGCTACCCGCCGGTCACCGTGCGCCAGTTGCTCGACCACACCAGCGGACTGCCCGGGGGCGGCGGGATGACCGCCGGGGACGGCAGCACGGCGTGGTTCGCCGCGCACAGGACGGAGTACTTCAGCCCCGAGCAGGTCGTCGCCGACATGCTCACCCAGCCGATGAACTTCGCGCCCGGCACCGCCCAGCAGTACAACGGCAACAACTACTTCGTCGCCGCGCTGGTGATCGAGAAGGTCAGCGGCGACAGCTACGCCGACCAGGTGCGCAAGCGCATCACCGGCCCGCTCGGCCTGCACGCCACCTACGTCCCGGACGCCGACGACCTGACCATCCGCGGCCCGCACGCCACCGGCTACGTGGACGTCCGCGCCGCCGACGGCAGCACCACCCGGGTGGACGTCACCGAGCAGAGCCCGTACCCGTGGGCCGAGGGCGGCATCATCTCCTCCGCCGCCGACCTGGAGCGATTCTTCGACGCGCTCTACCGCGGCCGGCTGCTGCCGCCCGCCCAGCAGGCCGAGGTGTTCACCGTCCCGGACCTGCCGAACGCCCACAACAAGAACTGCGAGATCGGCCCGACCGCCGGCCACGCCTGCTACAGCACCGCCGGCCTGCTGCGCACCGTGCTGCCGAACGGCACCGAGGTCTGGGGCAAGAACGGCTCCCGGCCCGGCTACAGCAGCGGTGTCTTCGCCACCCGTGACCTCTCCCGCACCGTGGTCGTCGGGCTCAACCCGACCGGCATCTCCGGCGAGGAGTTCCCCACCCTGTGGAAGCTGGTGACCACCGGCTTCGGCTCCGGCCAGGTGTACGGACAGCGGTGACACCCTCCGGGCAGGCGGTTGTCGGTGCCCTGCGCTAGGTTCGTCCCGTTCGGCAGAGCAGAGCAGAGCACGGCAGAGCACGGCAGAGCCGGGCAGAGTGGGACGACGGGGGCGCACCATGGCCGAGGTGATCACGGAGGAGCCGGTCGAGCTCCAGCTGGAGCGGTACCGGACGGAGCTCACCGGCTACTGCTACCGGATGCTCGGCTCGGTCTTCGAGGCCGAGGACGCGGTGCAGGAGACCATGGTCCGGGCCTGGCGCGGGCACCGGGGCTTCGAGGGCCGGTCCGCGCTGCGCTCCTGGCTGTACCGCATCGCCACCAACGTCTGCCTGGACGCGCTGAACGGGCGCAACGCCCGCGCCCGTCCGATGGACCTGGCCGGGCCGGTCACGGTGGCCGCGGCGCACGACACCCAGTTGCCCGAGGTGACCTGGATCGGCCCCGCCCCGGACGGCCGGGTGCTGCCCGAGACGGGGGACCCGGCCGAGGTCGCCGCCCAGCGCGAGTCGGTGAAGCTGGCCTTCGTGGCCGCGCTGCAGCGACTCGCGCCCCGGCAGCGGGCGGTGCTGATCCTGCGCGAGGTGCTCGGCTGGAAGGCCGCCGAGGTGGCCGAACTCCTCGGCGTCACGGTGGCCTCGGTCAACAGCGCGCTGCAGCGCGCCCGCGCGGCGCTCGCCGCGGACACTCCGGCCACCCGGCAAGCCCCCGCCCTGGACGAGGACCACCGCGCGCTGCTGGACCGCTACGTCCGCGCCTTCGAGGCGTACGACATGGACGGCCTCGCCGCGCTGCTGCACGAGGACGTCACGCTCAACATGCCGCCGTTCGCGATGTGGCTGCAGGGGCGGGCGGAGCTCCGCGCCTGGATGCTGGGCCCCGGCTGCGGCTGCCGCGGCTCCCGGCTGCTCCCGGTGACGGCCAACGGCGGGCCGGCCTTCGCCCAGTACCGGCCGAGCCCGGCGGGCGGGCACGAGCCGTGGGCGCTGATCGTGCCGGAGGTGTCAGCGGGCCGGATCGCCGGGTTCACCAACTTCCTCGACACCGATGTGCTCTTCCCGCTGTTCGGCCTGCCACCCCGGCTGGACGTCGAAGAGGCCGACGCCGAACTGCCCGACGCCGAGCAGTAGCTCCGCGAGCCCGCTGAACGCGAGCAGCTCCCGCAGCGGGCCGGCCGCGTTCAGCAGCACCACGCCGACCCCGTGCCGGGCGGCGGCGACCCGCAGCCGGGCCAGGGCGTCGACGACGGCCAGGTCGGGGGCGGTCAGCGCGCCCAGGTCGCAGGTCAGGACGGCTTCGTCCGGTGAGGTCTCCGCGGTGGTGCCCGTGGTGGTGTCCATGCGGGTTGGACCGCCGCGACGGCGCCGACTCATCGGTCCGGCCCGAATCCGCCCGGCCCGAATCCGCCCGGCCCGGATCCGCCCGGCCCGCAGCCGGTCCGGCCTGCGTCCGTCCGTCCTTCAGCCGTCCGGCCCGGATCCGGTGGCAGAGTGGGGCCGTCGAACCCACTCGCCCCAGGAGGAGCACCGTGACGGTTGAGCCCTTGAAGTCCCGCGAGGAATGGCTGGCCTCGCTGCCCCGGATCTACGCGGCGGCGGGCTGCCTGCTGCGGGATGAGTCCGGCCGGATCCTGATCGTGAAGGCCGGGTACCGCGAGCACTGGCAGTTCCCCGGCGGCACGATCGACCTCGGCGAGGGCCCGGTCGAGTGCGCCAAGCGGGAGTTGGAGGAGGAGACCGGACTCGTCCGGGAGGCCGGCGAGCTGCTGGCGATCTCCTGGACCCACCCCTCGGGCGAACTCGACCACCCCGCCGAGCACTTCATGTTCGACTTCGGCACCGTCCCGGACGGCACCCCCGTGACCGTCCCGGCCGGCGAGCTGGACGACCACCGCTGGGCGCCGGTCGAGGATGCGCTCGAACTCCTCGGCCCGGCCCGCTCGGCCCGCCTGCGGGCGGCGCTGGCGGCGGCGGAGGACGGCCGGGTCCGGATCGTCACCACCCAGGTAGGTGAAACACCCTGACACCTCCCGGGTAGCGGACCGTTTCCGCTGGTCAGACGGAGGTCCGCCATGTCGACGGCCACGCTCACACGCCCGGCCCGGAAGCCCTTGCGCTCTAGCGAGGGTATGCAAACACCAACTGCACAAGGGGTCTGCCCCTGCCACGGTCGCCTGCAGGTAGACCTGTTGCTCCGCAAGTCCAAGGTCGTCCGAGCGGGCGAACGCGCGCTGTCCATCCGGGCTCAAGAGGACAGGGGCCGAGCGTGGGCCGCCGAACACGGCTACTGCGTCCGCAAGGTGTGGCGCGAGAACCTGTCCGCCTGGTCGGACGTGCAGCGCCCGAAGTACGACGCTGCCATGTCCGCCGTGCTCGACGGCGAAGTGCCGTGCCTGTGGGTGTACGCGCTCGACCGGTTCTCGCGTAAGGGCGCGGAAGCGGTCGTGCCGATCCTCGG
This sequence comes from Kitasatospora sp. NPDC023120, assembly GCF_055560835.1. Classification (NCBI taxonomy): domain Bacteria; kingdom Bacillati; phylum Actinomycetota; class Actinomycetes; order Kitasatosporales; family Streptomycetaceae; genus Kitasatospora; species Kitasatospora sp. NPDC023120. Next base: position 66,505 of record NZ_JBVHHY010000001.1, read on the forward strand.
TAAGGCCCGCGTCATCTTCGACTATGAGCGGCTGGACAGCTCGGACGAACGCGACCGCCGTTGGATCATCGACCGCGCCGAGAACGCCCGCGAGTACTCGCAGCGCTTGAGCTACAACGTGCGCAGCACGAAGGAGAAGCAGCGCCGCGAAGGGCGTTGGCTGTCTCAGGCGCCGTGGGGCCTGGCGGTCGACAATGCCACCCGGAAGCTCTCGCCCGACACCACGCCCTACATGTGCATACTCGCCAAGAAGCAGGAAATCACCCCGTGGCAGATCATCGAGCGGATCTTCCGGTCAATTGCGGGCGGTATCCCGGGACGGGTCTTGGCGCGGACGCTGAACGCGGAAGGGATCCGGACGGGACAGGGTGCGCAGTGGCGGGTGTCTCAGATCCGGAAGATCATCACGCACCCGGTGTTCGAGGGCTGGTTGACCGGAAGGGGGCGGCTCGTCTTGCCAGTCTGTGGCGGTGGCGCGGTCGGCCGCCGCACCACGAGCCGTTGCTGACCGAGCTCGCTGCGCGCATGGCGGAGATCGGGCTCAGGAACGTGCCGCTTCGGTGTGAGCGGTGCGACGGCAAGGGCCATGTTGCCGCCGTCGTTTTGGCTTGGACGAAGCCGATCCACAAGGGCGGAAGGCGCGAGCACAGCAACGTTCACGCGTCGTGCCTCGGATGCTGGCGCGACACGGGCCGGACCGACGGCTTGCCTGTACTTGAAGGCGCGAGGCTTCACCAGCTCCGAGCACCAAAGTCAGACGCTGTGATCATCTGCTTGTGATGCCCGATGCCCCAGCTGCCGGGCGGGGAGGGCACGACGAAAGTTCACGGCCCGTGGCCGCTGGCGATCCCGGTCCCAGCTCGAAACACACGCTCTGGGTGTGATGCCTTTTCCAGGCCCCCAGATATCAACTTTCTCTCCAGTCACGGCTGTTAGCCGATTCAGTTCACGAGAAAGGCACCCTGTAACGGCACTTAGCTGCGTGATCAGGGCCCGTAACATGCCCCAACCGGCAAAGAGACCCCAGCGGATCCCCGCTGGGGTCTTTCTGCGTTCTGAGTCGGAACGTCTGGATCTCTTTGGCCCTGGACGCCCCCGACGAAGGCGCTCCAACCAGCGGTGCTGAACTCCAGCGCGTGGTGTGACGGGCTACGCCTCCGGCGGCACGCTGTAGCGGCTCAAGACGTCGTCAGCCATGGACTTGTCCAGTAGGCGGAGTTCCCAAGGCCCGGTGTTGACGTCGAACTCCTTGCCGAAGCCGACCCACTTACCGGCCATACGGCGCCCGGTCGGATCGACCAGCAGTTGAATGGCGCCGTGGTACCTGGCCCCCTGGTAGTAGCCATCCTGTGCGGTCTGTTCCACCCACGAGCCCGTCACGACGTTCCGGTCGACAGTGAGGTCGAACGACAGTGGCGAGTCTGGATTGGACGACGCACCCGGGAGGGACCGACCGGTGATCCGGTTTCCGTTCTGGGACAGTACGACGTGGTGCAGGCCGGTGAACGTGTTCTGCCGGCTGCTGCTGAAGAACTCGTAGTGGCTGATCCAGACCCCCGAGTAGTCCTCACCCGTGGGAGCGGGTGCGGCCTGCACGGGCACGCTCGGTTCATCGCTGGTCATGTCATGGCCTCCCGTACCGTCCACGCTGACCCTTGGCGGTAGTTGTGGTGAGTCGAAGCCGAGGCGGTCCACGGAGAGCTTGGTGACCGCCTCAAGAGCTCGAACGTACACCGGACGAGGGGACCTGACCTCCCCTGACTCCCAGCGCTGAACGAGACGCTTACTGGCGTCATTGGGTTCTCCCTGGTTCACCCCGACTTCCCTCAGGCGTTTCGCGAACTCGTCTTGGCTGAGGCGAAGTCCAAGGCGTACGGCCCGCAGGGTCTCGTTCGGCGTCGTCATGAACCCCACCATAGGGGCGGGCATCCTCTGAACGACACCGAAATGACGCCTTGCCAGGACACCGGAGAGACGCCTCAGCGGCGTCGCAATGGTCTGACCTTCCAGGACACCATCAAGCCCTCCGTGGACGCAGAGGAGAGGCAATGGCGAAGCACAAACCGCCTCAAGGGCCGGAGAGGTGGCCCAACAAGTGCCCGTGCGGCGCGCTGATTCGCCCCGACTCGTCGGGACCAGAGGGCATCGCCGCATGGAAGTGTGCGTGCGGGCGCTTCGGCATCCTGCTGCCGGAGGACTACCTGATGGCACACCCGGAGGAGACCTGCGTTCAGGTCTGCGGCCGGAAGTGCACCCGAACCGTCGCCACGCCGGTGACCGCGTGATCGGTCGGTCCCGGCGTCGACTCTGGCTCCATCGGATCAGGCACCCGGTAGTCACGGCTCAGATGCTCTGGGGTCTGCACGTCCAGTTCATGTGGCCGGTGACGATGTTCAGCCCAAGGCGATGGCAGATCGTCCACGACGAACGCGCCTACGTGCGACGCCTTGCGCTTCGCGCGGAACTTGACCGGCAACGGCTGCGGCTGCCAAAGAAGCCCGCCGAGTAACCCCTACAGGCTCCCGTCTCGCCTGGCGCTCGCTGGCCGGAACGGGTCGCAACACCCCCGAAGGGTGCGGCACTCGCCGTACCGAACATCCGAAGGAGAACATTCATGAGCGAGTCCCTGAACTTCAACCCCGCGTCGCACCCCGGCCTGAACTGGTCGGTGGCCATGCAGAGCCAGCTGGACGACCAGGTCCAGTGCTTCGCCGTCGCCGACGCCGGTGACGGCCTGGTGGCCATCGCCAACATCGACAACGAGAACGCCGTGATCACCGGTACCCCCGGTGAGCTGCGCAAGCTGCGCGACGCCTTCGCCGCCGGCCAGTACGACCACCTCATCGGCGCCTGACACACCAGCAAGTAAGCGAGAGCGACCGCCCCAATCAGATGGGGCGGTCGCCCCTCCCACCCTACGAGAAGGGAGCGCTGTCATGCAGACTGCGCTTTCAAGGCTGGTGACCGACCCGGATGCCTTCCGGGTTGCGTGGCCTTCGGCGCCTACGGTGTACGCCCGAGACGTTGTAGACCTTCAACGCCTCGCCACCCGCCAAGCGGCGCGGGAAATCCTGGCCAACCCGGATATCCGCCCTTACTCCTTCGGCATGGTCCGGAACGGCGTTCTGACCGCCGAACGGGCGTCGGCCGACCATCCCACGGACACGCTCGTCTGCAACGGGTTGCACCAGAGCTACCCGCCGATCGTGGCGTTCTGCAGGGAACTTGCCGCGCAGCTGGGGCACCCGATCACCGGGAACCTCTACCTCACTCCTGCCGGGGAGGCGCGCGGATTCGGCTGGCACTGGGACTGCCATCACGTCTTCCTCGCCCAGACGGAAGGTGCCAAGCTGTGGCGGCTCTTCCGGCCCACGTTCGTGGACCCGCTGGAACACCGGCACCACAACTGGTCCAGGATCGGGTTCGACCCGGAAGACAAGGTGCGCTTCGAGACGACGAACCCGGACTATGAGTTCAACCTGACGGCGGGGCAAGTTCTCTTCATTCCGCGTGGATGGGTCCACGCGGGTCGAACTAGTGACCAACACAGTCTCCACATGACGTTCGGCGTGCAACTTCTCACGGAGCACTGGGCGTTGACGAAGCTGTTGGAGGCTGGCCGGGAGTCGGTGGAACTGCGCGGCGCCTTGCCGCCGGACCTTGCGGGCAGCGACTTCGAAGCCCTCTCGGAGCACCTTCGTTCGACGCTGGTGAAGTGGCTGCTCGGTCAGCCGGCGGAGGAACTGGTCATGCGGCTCCGATCCGCGCAACGGATGTCGATCTACCACGGGACGCCGCAGTAGGGGTGCTGGGGAACACTGTCGGGATGAGCGTGGATCGGGCTACCAGCGGCAGGCATCGGCGGATGTGCCAATGGGGAGGGTGCCAGAACTACGCCAACCTGCGGGACCTCGACACAGCGCGCGACTTCTGCCTTGGCTGTGCCCTTGCGATGCTGTACGCAGCGCAAGATCCCATCACCGACTACATCGAGTTCGAGGGGGATGAGTACGCCAAGGCCTTGGAGGAGCGGGCACCCTTCGCCTTACTCGGGTGGCCCTTACCGCCGAACGACGTTGGCCGCTAGCCTCTGATGTACGGCGAGGGAGAGGTGAGGGCCGTGCTCGAACCCGACGACGAAACCGTGTCTGAGTGGTACGCCGCTCGGAGTGATCGACACCGGCCGCCGGGTACGCGGGACGCCATGGTCCTGGATCCTGAGGTCCGGAATGGTCTCCTCTTCCAGGACACGCCCCGCCTGGTGGTCGAGTGGGACGGGGCGGAGTGGCAGCCGGTTGGCGTGGCCGCGAACTACTCGGAGGCGTACGCGGTCATCGTCCGGCGGGGTGCCGAATCCGTTCCGCCGCAAGCCGACACCCCTGTTGCCCTGCTCCGAAAGGGCACAGGGCGACACCGTAAGAGCTAAGAACGGCAGGCAGACACACGGGGCTGACAGGCGGGCTACTTCGTGCGGTCCGTGACGAAGCTCCCCATGCCGGTCTCGGTCCGGATCAACCCATCGTTGCGAAGTGCCGTTGTGACCTTCTGGACGGTCGCACGAGCCACGCCGAAGTCCCGTTCGAGCTGGACCGCCGAAATCAGATAGCCGGGCGGGTACTCGCCATTTTCGATCTTGCGGGCGATCTCGTCGCGGATCTGCTTCCACTTGGGACGGGTTGGGTCGAACTCCATGCCATGAAGGTAGCCGTCGACAACCACCAGCGGGAGTCGGGGCCCATAGGGGCCAATAGACAGGGGTAGGGACCCCTAGTAAGGCCTGCTCAAAAGTAATCCCGGCGACCGCGCCAACGGTCCCGGGAAATGGCCGACGCTTTCGAGGAGCGACGACATGACCCAGCTTATCGTTCTGGCTGCCCTTTGGGTGCTGCGCTTGCTGCTGCCGGCGCGCGGAGAACACCGTGCTGCCCCCAGCACTCAGGCGCCCCAGGGAGCCCCCGTCATCTGCGGGTGGCGGCGCCCCTTCCCCGTGCATCTGCTGATCCGCACCATGCCCCTTCCGGAGCCCGTACAGACGGTTCCGCTCTACGTCGAAGCATGGGAGAGGGCCCCCGTGGCGCAGCAGGAAGCGATTCTGAAGCGGCGGGCACAGGAGCAGGTGGAGCAGTGGGAGAGGATGGCGCAGCGGCAGCGACGCGCGGCAGCCTTCGCGGCGGGGATGGATCTGCCCGACCCGCTTTACTGGCTGGACGATGCGACGGACGCCGACCGCGTTCTCACCGGGGCGGTGGCCTGATGGTGGCGAACGCGGACGAGACGAAGGCGCACCCGTGCTGCCTCTGCGGCAGGAAGACGGCTGACGGCAAGGCCATCGGCATCACGGACCGGGTGAGCGGCCCGTCCTACGTCCGCTGGGCATGCCGAACCCCCTGCACCCCGGCCGCCACCCGCTAGACCCTCCCAACCCCGTCCGGATCGATTCCGGGCGGGGCCTTTTTTGCTGGCGGGTGGGGGGTGTCTCTTCGAGGTGCAAGGGTGTACCGTCCACCCACGTCTCCGGGTTCTGACCGCAACGGTCCGGCCCCGGGCGGGAGTTGCCCCGGGGCCGGACCGGGCCGGTCTCACTGCTGTCCGGACTCCGCGGTCCGGGCCGCGATGAGGGCGGCGATGGCCTCCGAGACGAAGGTCTCCGTCTCGGACTTGTCCACCTTCAGCCCGGCGAGCACGCCCTGGCCGTTCTCCGACTCCAGCAGCGCGAGCAGGATGTGTTCGGTGCCGACGTAGTTGTGCCCGAGCTTGAGCGCCTCGCGGAAGGTCAGCTCCACCACTTTCTTGCTCTGCGCGTCGTACGGGATGAGCGCGGGCGGCGCCTGCTCCATGGCGTCGGGCAGGACGGCGGTGACCGCTTCCCGGACGGCCTGCGGGGTGACGCCCTGGGCGGTGAGCGCCTTGACCCCGATGCCCTCGGGCTCGGCGAGCAGGCCGAGCAGGATGTGCTCGGGGGAGATCTCGGCGTTGCGCGCCTGCCGGGCCTCCTCCTGCGAGGCCACCATGACCTTGCGGGCCCGGGGGGTGAAGCGGCTGAAGCCCTGGCTGGGGTCGAGGTCGGCCGGGGTGGCCGGGTCCTTGGGGACGAAGCGTTTCTGGGCGGCCTGCTTGCTGACGCCCATGCTGCGGCCGATGTCGGTCCAGGAGGCGCCGGAGCGGCGGGCCTGGTCGACGAAGTGGCCGATGAGGTGGTCGGCGAGGTCTCCGAGGTGGTCGGCGGCGATGACCGCGTCGGAGAGCTGGTCCAGCGCGTCGGGGTGGACCTTCTTGATCGCGGCGATCAGGTCGTCGAGGCGCAGCGGAGTGCTGTTGGGAACAACGGGATTCTCCATGCGTCAACCGTAGGTTGTCGATGCGGCTATCGTCAACTATCGGTTGACGATCTACGGCGGGGCTGTGGTGACCCGTCAGGACGCGGGCAGCAGTCGGCTGCGGACGGCGGCGATCCGGTCGGGTGTGACGCCCGCCGCGAGCAGGTAGCCGGCCGGGTCGAAGCCGTCGAGCGCGGTGTCCAGGGCGGCCTCGGCAGTGGTCCCGGCCTCCGCGAGCACCGCGTCGATCCGGTGATACGGGTCCGGCAGGCCCAGCATCCCGTACAGCGGGCGGACGTTGGGGCCGCTCAGCAGGTAGTCCTCGGCGATCGCGGCCCGGTCGACCCCGGCCAGGGCGAGCAGCAGCAGGGCGGCGAGGCCGGTGCGGTCACGGCCGGCGCCGCAGTGCACGACCACGCCTCCCGGTCGGGCGCCGGCGATCGCGGCGATCAGCGCGGCGGCGGCGTGAGGGCAGTGGTCCAGGTACGGGCGGAGCGCGAGCGGGGTGCCGTCCAGTCGGCCGTGGGCATCCCACCAGGCGGGTCCGGCGAGCTCGTCCAGCGGGACGCGGACCAGGTCGACGCCCTCGGGGAGCGGGAGGAGCGGCTTGTACTCCTCGGTGTTGCGCAGGTCGACCACGGTGCGGACGCCGTGGTCGAGGAGGGTGTCCCAGCCCTCGGCGGTGAGGCGGTCCAGGTTGTCCGCCCGGACTATCGCGCGGCGGGCGGTGAGCCGGCCGGAGGCGGTGGGCAGCCCCCCCAGGTCGCGGACGTTCAGGCAGCCGTCCCAGACGAGGGTGCGGTCCTCGGTGGTGGCAGGCGTGTCCGTCGTCCCGTTCATGGGGCTCCCCGTTTCCTCGTCGGGGGTCCCGTTACCCCCTCGTTATGTAAGGACTCCCGGGAGATCCGTATGGTTCCTGGCCGTTCGAGCCCTCGGTGCGGGCTGCCGGGCGCCGGTCGGGCGGTGCTCGGACCTGCCGGGCCGGTGCTCAGGCGGCGGTCGGGGCCTCGGCCTCGACGGTGACCAGCTTCGCCAGCGGCTCGGCGGCGGTCTGGCCGAGCACCGAACCGGCCGCGATCGCGCCGACCAGGAACACGGTGGACAGCCAGGCCATGGTCGACACCGGCAGGGTGAAGGCGCCGACCACCCGGGCCACGCACTCGGTCAGCAGCGCGGTGCCCCAGATGCCCGAGAACACGCGCTCGTGGCGGCGGAAGGAGCGCGACGCGGCCGCCCGGCCCTCGGCCAGCCGCTGCCAGGCGGCGGCGCGGTCCCGCTTGCCCTTGGTGACGAAGGGCATCAGCATCGGGCTCATCACCGGTCGGCCGATCAGCGCGGAGACCAGGATCGCGAGCGCCACGGTGCCGCTCAGCGCGCCGTCCTTGGCGATCATCAGCCGGGCGTCGCCGGTGACGAAGGTCAGCGCCAGGCCCGCCAGGTTGACGGTCAGCATCAGCGCGGCCCACAGGTTGAGCTTGCGCTCGCGCAGCAGGCCGACGACGGTGCGGGCGGCCGGGAACGCGCTGCTCCAGGCCAGTGCGGCGACCTCGCTCAGACCGCAGGCCGAGTGCAGCAGGTAGTAGCCGGCCAGCGGGGCGGCGACGTCGAGGGCGAGCGGGCGGAAGCCGGCGACCAGCGGGTTGGGGGCCTTGGCGTGGGCGGCGCCGGGAGCGGAGACGGGAGCGGCGAGGGTGGCGGCGGCGCTGACGGTCTGGCTCACGGTGGGTTCCTCCCCGGCTGGTGGCCGCGGGCTGCTGCCCGCGTCGTGCCTCCAGTCTTTCCGCCGGACCCTCCGCCGGAGCAGTGCCGTCCGTTGCGGGATCCGCGTGACAGTTGTCATGGTGCGCGTCGTGACACCGCCCCTGACCTGCGGTTTCCTGAGCGCTGCGGGTCGGTCCCGCGCGGAGAGGGGTTCACGGCTCGCGGCCCCGGTCGGCCCCGGGTCTTCGGCCGGGGCGGATACCGTCGCCCGAATGGCGCATCATGTGGCGGGTGCAGAGTGCAGAGCGCCCCGCAGCGGGCACCGGCAGCCCCGTCGGAAGGCCCGGACCAGTACCCCCCGCCGCCCCGCCACCGGGCCCGGCCCCCGCTCACCCCGATCTGACGGAGGCGGTCCAGGCCGCGCAGGGCGGTGACCAGGAGGCGTTCCGGTTGCTGTTCCGGACCGTCCAGCCGGGTCTGCTGCGCTACCTGCGGGTGCTGGTCGGCGGCCGGCCCGAGGACATGCAGGACGCCGAGGACATCGCCTCGGAGACCTGGCTGCAGATCGCCCGCGACCTGCGCGGCTTCACCGGCGACGGGGACGGCTTCCGCGGCTGGGCCGCCACCATCGCCCGCCATCGGGCGCTCGACCACCTGCGCGCCCGCCGCCGCCGTCCGGTCGCCGACCTGCCGTTCGAGTACCTCGTCGAGATCGCGGCCGGGGACGACACCGCGCGCGCCGCGCTGACCACGGTCGGCACCGCCGACGCGCTGGCGCTGATCTCCAGACTGCCGCGCGACCAGGCCGAGGCGGTGCTGCTGCGGGTGGTCATGGAGCTGGACGCGGAGAGCGCCGCCCAGGTGCTCGGCAAGCGGGCCGGCAGCGTCCGGATGGCCGCCCACCGGGGGTTGCGGCGGCTGGCCAAGCTGCTGGAGCAGCCCCTCGCCTCCGGCGGCGGGATCCCCGCCGCGCGGACGGGCGGCGGGACGGCCGAGGCGCCCGGCGGCCCCACCGGGAAGGCCGCCGGAACGAGCGGGGGCGAGGCCTCCGGGCGACCCGCGGGGAAACCCGCGAAAAAAAGTTCTCCGCAGGGTGTGACAGAACGCCGGGCCGCGACGCTGAAGGACATGAGATGAGCACCAACCGATCCCGTCGGATCGACCGTGATACCGCCGAGCAGCTGCTCGGCGGTGCCGTGGCCGCCCCGTCGGCCGGGCAGGACGCCTCGCTCACCGGACCGGACGGCGGTCCCGGGCAGCTCGCCCGGGTGCTCGCCTCGGCCGCCGCTCCCGCGACGGCCGAGGAACTGGCCGGGGAGGAGGCGGCCCTGGCCGCGTTCCGGGAGGCGAGTCTCATGCCCGACCCCGTAGTGACCCCCGTCCGGAGACGATCCATGGCAACCGCAGCGCTGGCCAGGGCCTTCAGCACGAAGGCTGCCGCCGCCGTGCTCGGCGCCACCGCGCTGTGCGGTGTCGCGGTCGCGGCCGGCACCGGCAACCTGCCGTCCCCGTTGAGCGGCGGCTCCGCCGAGCCGGAGCGCACGCTCAGCACGGCCGGAGTCGCGGGCGACCGGTCCGGCACTGCTTCGGCCGGGACCGGCGGCACGGCGACCGGCCCGGCGCAGCCGTTCGGCACCGGATCGCAGCAGGTCGGACCGTCCACCGCGCCGACGTCGGGCGCCCCCTCGACGCTCGGACACGGCGACCAGCCGATCGCGCCCGAGCCGGCCGCCCTCTGCCGGGCCTTCGCCGATCGGACGGGCAAGGGCGAACGGTCGGGCCAGGTGGCCGCCGACCCGCAGTTCGGCCCGCTGGTCGCCAAGGCCGGTGGCGCCGAGAAGGTGGCGGAGTTCTGCGTCGCGGCGCTCGGCGCCGCGGCCGGCGACGGCCATCCGGGCACCGGTGCGCAGTCGCACGGACCCGACCGGTCCACCGGCAGCCCCGCTGCCGGCACCGGCAAGGGCAGCGGGGACGACAGCAAGGGCACCGGCGGCAACGCCAACGGCGGTGTCAAGCCCGGCAAGCCCGGTGTGACGGTCCCGAGCCCGGAAGTCGCGTCGTCGCCGCCCGCGGCACGGCCGAGCAAGTCCGACCGCTCCGACGGCACCGCCGCCGAGAGGTAACCCCAGAACTCCGGGTGGGCGGCGAGCGACTCCCCCCGGGCTCGCCGCCCACCCGGACCGCACCACCAGCACCACGTACCTGCACCACCCGGTACCGCCCGCGGTACCCGAAGGAAGCAGTACCACCCGAAGACTCCGGGTGGCCGGTCGGCTCCCCCGTGCCCGCCGTCCACCCGGTCCCGGCCCCGGCCGGACCGGCAGCGTCACCCCGGACGCGCCACCGGTCCGGCGGGCCCGGAAACGTGCGGCCCGCCCTCCCGCAGTCAGGGCGGGCCGCACCCCCGCGCCGGCGGCCGGGGGACCGCTGCCCGGTCCCCCGACCGCCACCCTCCGCCCCCGGCCGGGTCGCAAGGCCGTACGGCTATCGTGCACAGGTGCACGAGGCGGCCCGGGACCCCGGGCACGGCACGTGAGGGGAGCTCCAGGTGATCGGACGGGCGCTGAACGGGCGTTACGAACTCGTCGAGATGCTCGGCGTCGGAGGCATGGCCACCGTCTGGCGCGGCGTGGACCGCGTGCTCGGCCGCCAGGTCGCCGTGAAGGTCCTCAACGGAGGCCTCGCCGACGACCCCCGCTTCGCCGAGCGCTTCAGCCGCGAGGCGCAGCACGCCGCCATGCTGGTGCACCCGAGGATCGTCATGGTCTTCGACTCGGGCGTGGACCAGGGCACCCCGTTCATCGTCATGGAGCTGGTCAGCGGCCGATCGCTGGCCGCCCTGCTGGCCCAGCAGCCCAACCTGCCGGTGGAGCGCGCCGTCGGCATCGCGGCGGCGGTCTGCGAGGCGCTGGCGGTCGCGCACGCGGCCGGGCTGGTGCACCGGGACATCAAGCCCGGGAACATCATGATCACCGACGACGGCGGGGTGAAGGTCGTCGACTTCGGCATCGCCCGGGCCGGCTCCTCCAACAACCTGACCCAGACCGCGAGCGTGCTCGGTACGGCCGCCTACCTCTCGCCCGAGCAGGCCACCGCCTCGGCGCTGGACGGGCGGACCGACCTGTACGCGGTCGGCTGCGTACTGACCGAGATGCTCACCGGCGCGACCCCGTTCACCGCCGAGAGCCCGGTGGCGATCGCCTTCAAGCACGTCAGCGAGCAGCCGCTGCCGCCGTCCGCGCGGCGCCCCGGCCTGCCGCCCGCCGTGGACGCGGCGGTGCTGCGCCTACTCGCCAAGGACCCGGCCGGGCGTCCGGCCGACGCCTCCGCCGCCCGGGCGGAGCTGCTCGCCACCGTACCCGGGCTGGTCGTCGGCGACCCGACGGCCGAGCTGCTCGCGACCACCGCGGCCGCCACCCAGGTGCTCCCGCCGGTGCCCGCCCCGCCGGTGCCCGTTTCGCCGAACCAGCAGCACACCACCCTCCTCCCGCCGCAGGCCCCGGCGGCCACCTCCGTGATGGCACCCGTCCCGGCGGCGCCCCTGCCCGCTCCCGCACCCGCGTCGGCCCGGAACCGCCGTAACAAGCCGCTGGTCCTCGGCGCGCTGGGCGTGGCGGGCCTCGCCGGGGTCGTGGCCCTGGCCCTCACCGCCTTCGACGAAAAGACCGGCAACGCCGCCGCCCCCAAGGCACCTCCGGTCGCCACCGCCCCAGCCGCGACGCCCACCCCGACCCCGACCCCGACCTCCGCCACCCCTGCGACCCCGTCGGCGGCCCCGACACCCACCCAGGCCGTCCCGCGCAACCAGCCGGCCGCGCTGCAGCTCCAGTCCTTCCGCCAGGCGGTGGCCCAGGCCCAGGTTCCCAAGGACCGCGACAAGCAGCTGGAGCTGCTGAGGATCCTCGACACCGCCGCCGCCCACCTCAACGAGGGTGATCCGGACGCGGCGGCGCAGGAGCTCAAGGGCGCCCAGAAGGTGATCAAGGACATGGCCAAGAAGCACGCCATCGACCCGCTGACCAACGCCAACTGGAACGCCCGCCTCTCGGCCCTGTTCACCACCCTCCACGCGACGGCGGACAACCAGGAGGACTGACGCTCCGCCACAATGGCGGCATGCTGACGATCGGCTCCCTCGTCCTCGGTGTCTCCGACATGTCCCGCGCCGTCGCCTTCTGGACGGCCGCCCTTGGCTATACGCCGAGGGGTGGTCTGGTCGAGGACGACTGGACGGTCCTGGTGCCCGCCGAAGGCGGCGGTGGTGTGCAGCTCGCCCTCGGCCTCAGCGAGTCCCCCGTCCAGGAGCACCCGCGCGTCCACCTCGACCTCTACGCCGGTGATGCCGCCGACCAGGCCGCCGAGGTGGAACGGCTGGTCGCCCTCGGCGCGCGGAAAGTCGACTGGGACCTCTATCCGGAGGACCCGGACTTCGTCGTCCTCGCCGACACCGAGCGCAACCTCTTCTGCGTCATCGACACCAGCCGCTCCTGAATCCACGGAGTTGTCCACAGCCTGTGGACATCCCTGTGTGTGCCGGGGGGCTGCGCAGGACGTCGGCCAGGCCGACTTCCTGCGCCACCAAAGAACGACTACTCGCCAGGGCGAGGGTCAGGCCCCTTGTGGGCGGGCGAGCGGAAGGTACGGCGGAAAGCCTCTGGCCCATGCCGCTGATCGAGCCACCTCGTCAGGCAGGACAGATCGCCGTTGATCACCGCCGCGAGGATGAACCCGTGCAGCACATCCGCGTCGGCCCCGCCCATCTCGGCAAGGAATCGCCGATACCGCGTGCCGACGCCATGCTCGTACCGCCGACCGATGCTGCCCTCCGACCCCCGGATCCGGCACTACACCGACGACCACATCCGCACGCTCCTCGCCGAACTCCACGAGCGCGGCCGGAAGTTCGGTCTGATCTGGCCCTCGGCCTCCACCGACAAGACCATCGACGGCCGCGTCCTCGTCCGCTTCAACACGGCCCCGGCCTCGACCGTCCTCAACCTCCTCTCCCTCCTCCTCGACGCCGAGCGCGAACGCGGACACGACCGCGACCGGGACGACCCGTGCGGTTCCTGATCGCCACCGCCCTCGCCGTCCTCCTAGCCCTCGCGTTCGGGATCGTCGCCCGGGGCGTCGTCACCGCCCTCCGCCCGGCCCCGCCCGAGGAGGACGCCTGAACCGACCGGATGCGCGGCGGGTCGCCTGCAGAGGCCCGTCGTGCCGGAGCCGACCCGACCTCAGCCCTTCGACCGGATCCGCTTCTCCACGTTTCCCCGGAGCGCCCTGGACGCCGTCCCGGCGGCCGCCGCCAGGAACACGAAGTTGTACCCGATCTGCAGCACCACCACGAGCCGCGCCACCTGCCCCGACGGCGTGATGTCCCCGTACCCCACCGTCGCCAGCGTCACGACCGTGAAGTACAGCGCGTCCAGCCGCGTCTCCAGCCCGGCGAACTCCGTGTTGTGGGCGCCCATCGCGTAGTACGTCGTCGCGAAGATGGTCATCGCGAGCGCGATCAGAAAGATCAGCCAGACCACCGGCCGCTTCGCCGTCCCCCGCAGCACCCCGGCGATCTTGGCCAGCATCAGCCAGCTCAGCCCGGCCAGCGCCGTCGCGAACATGAACCAGCTCAGGACCGGCCGACGGTGACCCAGCCACCCCAGCGGTAGCGTGAAGTACCCGACCATTAGCAGCGTGAACGCGACCAGGAGCCAGAACCAGGCCCTCAGGTCGGCGGGGGGTGGCGAGTTCTCGGACATCGCGCCCAGCCTCGTCCACCGCACCCCCCGGCGCCCGCCCGGTTGCTCCGGTCGGGCGAGCCCCCGCCGGACCGCCCGTCAAAGATCGCGGCGCAACCGCCGCTCCCGGACAGCAGAAAGCCCCCGGTGGCTCACCGGGGGCTTTCGACAAGAAGGGGGAGGCTCAGGCGGTCGTCTCGGGCCGCTTCGTCTCCTGGGCCTTGGTCACGTTGGTCGGCGTGACGGCCGGACGGTCCGCGCCCTGCTGGGGAGCGGCGGTGCTCTGCGCGGTGCCGGCGTCCGCCGGGGTCTCGTCCTCGCGCATGGCCTTCGTCTCGGCCTTCAGGATGCGCATCGACTTGCCCAGGCCGCGGGCCATCTCCGGCAGCTTCTTCGATCCGAACAGCAGGATTACGACCGCCAGCACCACGAAGATGTGCCAGGGCTCAAGACCGTTCCGCAGCATCCCTGGCCACCGGTCCCTTCTTGTCTAGAGTCATGGCGGGCGCTAGCGCCCGTGCTGGCCAGTATGCCTGGCCCCCACGGCGAACGGATACACCGGCCGGGAAACGCTGGCCAAAAACCAGGTGCCGCCCCGGCGCCGCCCGGTGGACGACGAGCCACCCGCTCCATCCTCCGTCACATCGGCAACCGTCCGCCTCTCGCGCTCCGGCCGCTCCGCGAGCACCACGGCTGGCGCGATGGGGCACGTCACGCGGTTCGGCCCGCGCGCACAGCGGGAGCTCCTCAAGGTGCCCCGGCCGGACGCCGTCCGGATCCTCCACCGGCTCGCCGACCTGCAGAAGGCACTGGACGGCGGCGACGCTTCCGGGTTCGACATCAAGGCCCTTCAAGGCCACCACGCCCGGCGCCGGCTGAGGGTGGGGGACTACCGGGTGGTCTACACCGTCGAGGACGGGGTGCTGACCGTGTGGGTCCTGTCGGCGGGCCACCGTCGTGAGATCGACCGGCACCTTCGGATCCTTCCCGCCGGGGACGGCGGAGAGCCCCCGCCCTGGGGTGGGCGGGGGCTCTCGATGACTCGCGTGGATCGGGCCGGGGTGGGTCAGACGGTGGCGGGCTCGGGCTCGGGGGCGGGGGCCGGGGTGGCGGCCGGGAGGTGGCGCATCAGGCGGTAGGCCAGGAGGGCGGCGCCGAGGGCGAGGACCGCGCCGACCACGGCGGCGACGTGCAGGCCGTCGGTGAAGGCGGTGCGGGCGGTCTCCAGCAGGTCGGTGCCGAGTCGGCCGGGCAGGTGGGCGGCGACGGTGACCGCTCCGCCGAGGGTGTCCTGGGCGGTCCGGGCGGCCTCGCCGTCGAGGCCCGCCGGGAGGGCGCCGTCCAGCCGGTCGCGGTAGACCGCGGCGCCGGCCGCGCCGAGCAGGGCGATGCCGAGCGAGCTGCCGAGTTCGACCGCGGTCTCCGAGGTGGCGGAGGCGGCGCCGGCCTGCTCGGCCGGGGCGGCGGAGACGACCATCTCGGCGGTCATGGTCATGGTGCCGACGGTCCCGGCGGCCAGCACGCCCGCCGCGACGAGGATGAGCGCCAGCGGGGAGTGCGCGCCGACCTGCGTCATCATCGCGAAGCCCGCCGCGCCGACCAGGAAGCCGCCGCCCATCAGCACCGCCGGGCGGACCTTGCCGGCCAGCGCCGAGCTGGTCCCGACCGCCGCGCCGACGCCCACGCTCGGCACCAGCGACCAGAGCGAGGCGGTCAGCGGGCTCATGCCCTTGACCAGCTGCAGGTACTGCGAGGTGAAGAGGGAGAAGCCCATCATCGCGAACATCGCGATGGTGTTGACGCTGATCGCGCCGCTGAACGTGCGGATCCGGAACAGGCTCAGGTCGAGCAGCGGGTTCGCGGCGGTGCGCTGGCGCCACACGAAGGCGGCGGTGAGCAGCAGGCCGGCCGCGACGGCGAGCGCGGGGAGCGGGCTCCAGCCCTCGACGGCGACGGTCTTGATCCCGTAGACGAGCGGCAGGACCGCCGCCAGCGAGAGCGCGGCGCCGAGCAGGTCGAAGCGGCCGGTGCGGGCGGTGGAGCGGTACTCGGGGAGCAGGGCGGGCGCGGTCAGCAGCACCAGGGCCATCACCGGGACGGCGGGCAGGAAGGCCGAGCCCCACCAGTAGTGGTCGAGCAGCAGGCCGCCGGCGACCGGGCCGAGGGTGGCCCCGGCGGTGAGGATGCCGCCCCAGGCGCCGAGGGCGATCTGCCGCTGCTTGGGGTCGTGGAACGTGTTGCGGATCAGCGCGAGGGTCGAGGGCATCACGGTGGCCCCGGCGGCGCCGAGCAGGGCCCGGGCCGCGATCAGCTGGTTCGCGTCGTTCGACCAGGCGGCCAGCAGCGAGGCGCCGATGAAGCCGGCGGCACCGATCATCAGCAGCCGGCGGCGGCCGATCCGGTCGCCCAGCGAGCCCATCGTGATGAGCAGTCCGGCCAGCAGGAACGAGTACATGTCCATGATCCACAGCTGTTGGGTGCCGCTGGGCGCCAGCGTGGTGGAGATGTACGGGACGGCGAAGAAGAGCACGCCCATGTCCATGGCGAGGACGAGGGTCGGGAGCAGGAGGACGGCCAGGCCGATCCATTCGCGGCGGCCTGCGCGGCCGGTGGTTGCGGTCATGGGGAAGACAGTACGGGCGTGTCAGACGCTTGTCTAGTACGTATGTGTAAATCGATCGTGCGAGACGTTCGTGCAAGACATCTGTGCAGTCCCGCCGTAGGATCAAGGGCATGGGAAACCGCGAAGACCTGATGGCCGGCGCCAAGCGCTGCCTGTACGAGAAGGGCTACGGGCGCACCACCGCCCGCGACATCGCCACCGCCTCCGGTGTCAGCCTGGCCGCGATCGGCTACCACTTCGGCTCGAAGGACGCGCTGCTCAACGCGGCGATGATCGACGCCATCGGCGAGATGGGCGCCGCCCTGGGCGCGGTGGTGACCGCCGCCAACCAGGTGTCGGACAATCCGGAGCAGCGCTTCGCCGCCGTCTGGGACGGCCTGCGGGACGTCTTCGTCGAGCACCGCGGGCTCTGGGCGGCCCAGTTCGAGGCGCTCGCGCAGGCCGCGCACGCCCCCGAACTGGCGCAGGCCTTCGCGGGGGCGCAGAAGGAGGGCCGACTGGGGCTCGCCGCGCTGTTCCAGGGGCTGCCGGAGGTGGCGGACAGCGAGGAGCAGCTCGCCCTCGGCGCCTTCTACCAGACCCTGCTGGCCGGGTATGCCGCCCAGTGGCTGGCCGCGCCCGAACTCGCGCCCGGCGGGCAGGACTTCCTACGCGGGCTGCGGCTGGTCAGCGGCAGCGTGCTCAACCCCGGCTGAGCCGCCCTGGCCCGGGGCCCGGGCGGGGCGTCAGGTGGTGACGGCGGTCAGCAGCACCACCGAGTCGACGTGCGCCAGCAGCCCGTGCCGCTCCTGCGGGACGGGCTCCAGCCGACCGGCCGGCAGCTCCAGCAGCCGGCCGGCGATGGTCAGCGAGACCCGGCCGCGCAGCACCTGGACGCTCCCGGCGGTGGGCGGGTTGTGCTCGTCCAGCGTGGTCCCGGCGGTCAGCGCGATCACGGTCTGGCGCAGGACGCCGTCGTGCAGCACCAGGTGGGCGCTGCGCCCGTGCGGGCTCTCGGCCGCCAGCGCGGCGTGCTCCACGGCGAGCTGTTCGAGATCGGGCATCGGGCGTCCTCCTGACCTTTGCTGCCAGGGTCGCGGACGACCCCGGGTCGCGCACCCGGAGGCATCCGAGGTGCAGCCCGCGCCGACAGCGCTCATCGTGGAGGCATGGCGACCAACGAGAATTTCTTCAGCGGGTTCCGGGTCAACCGCTCGCTGCTGGCCGGTGGCGTTGTGCTGACCGGCATCGGTGCCGCGCTCGGCGCGGCCGGGACCGTGATGGTGTGTGCGGCGCTGGCCACGGCCGGCCGCAACTGGGTGCGGAACATGGATGCCCCACCGACCGCGATCGCCCACCGGGCGCTGCACGGCGCGAAGGTGGCGTCCGCCGCGGGCTGGGAGGCCTGGCGTGCCGAGCAGGCCTCGCCCAACTGACCGGGCCCGCAAGGGTACGGCGGGCCGCCGTGGGGGTGCGGCCCGCCGTGGTCTTGAACCCGGCTACAGCCCCATGGACTTGGCGATGATGCTGCGCATGACCTCGCTGGTGCCGCCGTAGATCCGGAACACCCGGTTGTCGGTGTAGAGCCGGGCGATCGGGTACTCCAGGATGTAGCCGTAACCACCGTGCAGCTGCAGGCACTTGTCGATCACGGTGGAGGCCGACTCGGTGCAGAACAGCTTCGCCGCGGCCGCGTCGGCCACGGTCAGCTCGCCGTTCTGGTACAGCTCCAGCGCGCGGTCCACCATCGACTGCTGCGCCATCACCTGCGACTCGCAGTCGGCCAGGGTGAACTTGGTGTTCTGGAACTCGGCCACCGCCTTGCCGAACACCTTGCGGTCCTTGACGTACTGCACCGCGAACCGCACCGCAGCCGCGGCCGCCGCGTACGCCCCGACGGCGATCGCCAGCCGCTCCTGCACCAGGTTGTGGGTCAGGTACGAGAAGGCCTTGCCCTCCTCGCCGAGCAGGTTCTCCACCGGCACCCTGACGTCGCTGAACGCCAGCTCGGCGGTGTCCGAGGTGCGCAGGCCGATCTTCTGCAGCTTGCGGCCGACGCTGTAGCCCGGCGACGTGGTGTCCACACAGAGGATGGACAGGCCGGCCCGGCGGTTCTCCGGGTCGTGCGGGGCGGTGCGGCAGACCACCAGGACGAGGTCGGCCAGCACGCCGCCGGTGATGAAGGTCTTCGCGCCGTTCAGGACGTAGTGGGTGCCGTCCTCGGAGAGCCGCGCGGTGGTGGTGATGCCCGCGAGGTCGGAACCGGCGCCCGGCTCGGTCATCGCGATCGCGGTCATGATGTCGCCGGAGACGAAGCCGGGCAGCCAGCGCCGCTTCTGCTCCTCGTTCGCGTACTCCAGCAGGTACGGCAGCACCAGCCCGGTGTGCACGCCCGAGGAGCCGAAGCTCACGCCCGCCCGGGCGGTCTCCTCGGCGACCACCGCCTGGTACTTGAAGCCGCTCTCGCCCGCGCCGCCGTACTCCTCCGGCACCTCGATGCCGTAGACGCCGAGCGCACCGAGTTGACGGTAGAAGTCGCGCGGCGGGTGGCCTTCGGCCTCCCAGCTCTCGTAGACCGGCACGACCTCGTTGGCGATGAAGTCCCGGATGGTCTCCCGGAAGGCCTCGTGGTCCTCGTTGAACACGGTGCGGCGCACGGCGGCGCTCCCTTCGACGGTGCCGGCCGGAGCGGCCGACGGGGCGGAACGTGCCAGGTGATGGCCCCACAAGTTAATCCCGGGTAGCTTGGACTGTCCAGAGTCGGCAGGCGGGCGAGTCACGGTCGGCGGGGGTGTCAAGTGAATCCTTGCTAGCCTCTTGGCGGATCCGGCCAGCGGTATCCGGTCAGCGGTGTCCGGCAGGACAGTGGGGAGGCTCGCCATGGTGGTCCGACGGCCGCCCGGGCGGCGTGCCCAGATCCTCGCCGTGGCCGCCGACCGCTTCCACCGCAACGGCTACCACCAGGTCTCGATGACCGAGGTCGCCGCCGGGGTCGGCATCACCGCCCCCGCGCTCTACCGGCACTTCCGCGGCAAGCCCGAACTGCTCGACCGCGCCGTCCGGCTGGGCCTGGACGCCCTCGCCGACGGCCTGCGCGCGGCCCGTACCACCGAGGAGGTCGGCGCCGCGCTGACCGCCGTCGCGGTCGGCCACCGCTCGCTCGGCACCCTGGTGCAGCGCGACGCCCGGCTGCTGCCGCCGGCCCGGCGGGCCGCGCTGCGCCGCGAACTGCGCGCGGACGTCGCCCTGATGACCGCCGTGCTGCGCGCCGAGCGCCCGGAACTCCCCGCCGCGGACGCCGAGTTGCTCTGCTGGTCGGCGCTCTCTGCCTGCGCCGGGCTCTCCTACCAGTCGGCCGCGCCGCAGCCCCGCCGCGCCGAGGCGCTGCTGCGCGAGCTGGTGGCGGCCGTCCTCGCGGTCC
Source organism: Kitasatospora sp. NPDC023120 (assembly GCF_055560835.1). Classification (NCBI taxonomy): domain Bacteria; kingdom Bacillati; phylum Actinomycetota; class Actinomycetes; order Kitasatosporales; family Streptomycetaceae; genus Kitasatospora; species Kitasatospora sp. NPDC023120. Next base: position 86,281 of record NZ_JBVHHY010000001.1, read on the forward strand.
CGCTGGACGGCACGGCCGCCGGTCCCGCGGCGCCCGGACCGGCGCCGGACGCCAGGCCGCAGGCGCGCCGGGAGGAACTGCTCGCGGCAGCCGTCCGGCTGTTCCACCAGCGCGGCTTCGACAACGTCAGCACCGACCAGCTCGGCGCCGCCGTCGGCATCTCCGGCCCCAGCGTGTACCGGCACTTCGACAGCAAGGCCCACCTGCTCGCCGCCTCGCTGGTGCGCAGCCGCGAGCGGCTCTGGCACGAGGTGGACGGCGCGATCGCGGCCGCCGACGGGCCCGGGGCGGCGCTCGAGGCCGGGCTGGGCGCGTACGTCGGCTTCGCGCTGCGCAACGGCGACTACCTCGGCGCGATGCTCAGCGAGACGGAGCGGCTGGCCCCGCCCGACCGCCGGGCCGCGGTGGACTTCCGGCGGGACTTCCTGCGCACCTGGGTCGGCCTGCTGCGGCAGGTGCGTCCGGAGTACGACGCGGCGACCGCCCGGATCCGGGTGCACGCGCTGTTCGCGCTGGTCAACGACGGGGTGCGGAACCGCCCGCACAGCCACAGGGCGGACCTCGCGGACTGCCTGCTGCGGCTCGGCCGGGCCGTGCTGGGCGTCGCCTGAGGAGCTCCCGTCGGTTCCCTCCTGACACGGCGCGGGCAACTCCACCGAACGAACGGCAATTCCTCCGATGGTGGAGGGCCGGTCAATTCCGAGTTGTCGCACTGGTGCACCGGGGGGCCGGACCGGTGCCCGGGGTGAGCAGGCCGGCGCCATCGGACCGGCGGTCCTTCCGGCCGCCCGGGCGGCGGCTGGTCGGCGGCGTGCTGTGGGGCGGCGGGGTCACCGTGCTCGGCTACTTCCGGGGGCGGATCCCGTTCCTCCGGGACAACATCGAGGCCATCCTGGTCGGCATCGTGCTGGTCTCGGTGATCCCGGTGGCGATCGAACTGCGGCGGGCCCGCCGGTCCGGCGCGGCCGCCGACGTCCGCCACCGCGCCGGGAAGGCGCCCACCGCCCAGGCCGCGGGACGTCGCGTACATGTGCGTCCGGCTGTTCGATCAGGCAAGGTGTAACCCGAGATCGAGCGGTGGCCGGCGGCCACCAGGGGTGGCGAGGAGCGGAAGTGCCTAAGCGGGGCCGACCGAGTGCGGGCAAGCGGGCGAGGGGAGGCCGGGCGGTCCGTCAGACGCGGCAGGCACCCCCGAAGCCGGTGCACCCCGCCGAGGCCCCGCCCACCGAGGGCCTGCTCGGCCACCCCGCCCCGCCCGTCGAGCCCACCATCGTGGTCCCGCTCGCGCCGCCGGTCCCGGAGACCAAGGGCCTGCTGGCGCCCGAGCCGCTCCCCGGGCCAGAGCCGACGCCCGGACCCGAGCCGACGCCTGAGCCGCACCCCGAGCTCACCATCGAGGTGCGCCCCCGGGACGCCAGCCCCCGGGACACGGCCCCCGGGAGCGTCCGCCCGGCCCGCCGCCGCTCGGTCGCCGAGGACACCCTCACCCCCGAGGAGTGGCGGGCGGCCGGCTACACCCCGCCCACCGGCATCCCGATCCCCGACCTGACCGCCGGCGCCCCCGGTGAGGCACCCTGGCCGGACCGGATGCGCACGCTGCTGCGCACCCCGATGTCCGAGCGCCCGGCCTTCGAGCGGACCGCCCGCGAGATGCACCCCTCCGCCGGTGCCGCCCGCAACGTCCCGCGCATCCTCGACCTGACCCTGCGCATCGGCGAGCTGCTGCTGGCCAGCGGCGAGGCCGCCGAGGACGTCGAGGCGGCGATGCTGGGCATCGCGCACGCCTACCGGCTGGACCACTGCGAGCCCCAGGTGACCTTCACACTGATCGGCATCTCGCACCAGCCCTCGCTGGTCGAGCCGCCGGTCACCGCCGACCGCGTGGTGCGGCGCCGCACCTCCGACTACACCCGGCTGAACGCGGTGTACGAGCTGGTCGCGGACATCACCGCGGAGAAGGTGACGATCAACGACGCCTACCGCCGGCTCGCCCTGATCCGCCGTAACCGGCACCCGTACCCGGCCTGGCTGCTCGCCCTGACCACCGGTCTGCTGGCCGGCGCGGCGACCTTCCTGGTCGGCGGACGGATCGACGACAAGGCCTGGCTGGTCTTCGCCAGCGCCTTCATCGCGGCCGTCCTCGGCGACCGGCTGGCCTCCGCGCTGGCCCGGCGCCGGCTGCCGGAGTTCTACCAGTTCGTGGCGGCGGCGATGCCGGCCGCCGCCTCCGGGATCATCCTGTCCTTCAACGACTGGGGCCTGCGCGGCTCGGTCGTGATCACCGGCGGTCTGTTCGCCCTCTTGCCCGGGCGCGCGCTGGTGGCCGCCGTCCAGGACGGCCTGACCGGCTTCTACATCACCGCCGCGGCCCGACTGCTGGAAGTGATCTACCTGGTCGCGGGCATCGTGATAGGCGTCATGGTGATCCTCTACCTCGGCGTCGGCTACGAGGCGAAGCTGCGGCCGGACGAGAGCCTGGTCGGGGTCAGCTCCCCGCCGGTCCAGATGGTCGCCGCGATGCTGCTGACCCTGGCCTTCGCGATGCTGCTGCAGACCGACCGGCGCACGCTCGCCCTGGTCACGGCCAACAGCGGCATCGGCTGGGCCAGCTACGGCGCGCTGGTCTACAACGCGGGCGTCAACCCGATCGCGGCGACGGGCGTGGCGGCAGGCCTGGTCGGCCTGTTCGGTCAGCTGATGGCGCGCTACCGCAACGGCTCGGCACTGCCGTACGTGACCGCCGCGATCGGCCCGCTGATGCCGGGTTCGGCGCTCTACCTCGGCATGCTCGCCTTCGCCCAGGGGCACTCCAGCGCCGGGCTGGTGTCGGTCTTCCGGGCGGCGGCGATCGCGATGGCGCTGGCGGTCGGGGTGAACCTCGGCGGGGAGATCGCCCGGCTCTTCCTGAAGCTGCCGGTCGGCGCCGAGCTCCCGTCGCTCTACCCGGCGGTGCCGCGCCGGGCGGCCAAGCGCACCCGGGGGTTCTGACCGCGCGTTGACCCGTGTCGGAGCCCCGTCGGCTCCCGGGCCATGTCGGGGCAGGCAGGACGCAGGACCAGGAACGAAGGTAAGACCCATGACCACACTGCTGGACGGCTACCGCGAGCACATCGTCAACGCGCACAAGCAACCGCTGTTCCTGCTGCTGGTCGGCTTCATCACCTCCTTCGTCTTCATCCGGTTCAGCGTCCGGATGATCCGCGCCCAGGTGCGCTGGTGGCCCGGCAACGTGACCCCCGGCGGCCTGCACATCCACCACATGGTGTTCGGCCTGGGCTTCCTGCTGCTCGGCGGCATCGGGGTGTTCGCCACCTACGGCGGGCACCCGTGGATCGACTGGTTCGGGCTGCTCTTCGGGATCGGCTGCGGCCTGGTGCTGGACGAGTTCGCGCTGATCCTGCACCTGGACGACGTGTACTGGAGCGAGCAGGGCCGCAAGTCGGTGGACGCGGTGATCTTCGGGATCCTCTTCACCGCCCTGCTGCTGGTCGGGTACGTGCCGCTCGGCGTGGTGCCCGGCGAGGAGACCAGGTGGGGCCTGGTCACGGTGATCTCGGTGAACGCGCTGGCCTCGGTGATCACCCTGCTGAAGGGCAAGGTGTGGACCGGCCTGCTCGGGATCATGGTCCCCGGCCTGTCCTGGATCGGCGCGATCCGGCTGGCCCGCTCGAGCAGCCCCTGGGCGCGCTGGCTGTACAGCACGCGCCCCCGGCGCCGGGCGCGTGCGCTGCGGCGCGAGCGCCTGCTGCACCGGCGCGCCGACCGGGCCCGCACCTGGTTCTTCGACCTGATCGCCGGCGCCCCCGACAAAGTGCCCGCCAACCACCCCGCCGCCCACCGGGTGGCCGAGCGGATGGCCGCCCGGGCCACCGCCCACCTCGACGCGCACGCCGCCCGGGCGCTGGCCCGCCGCCGGGCCCGGCTGGCCGACCGCCGCTCGGCGGCCGCCGTCGGGGAGGCGAAGCCCCCGACCGGCGACGGCCCGGCGTACGGGGCCGCCGCCGGCCCGGGCCGCTCCCACCGGGCGCAGCAGCGTCGCCGCACGGTCCGGGCCGGGCGCAGCCGGACCTACGCCGTCGGCCCGACCGGGCTGGAGCGCCTCCCGGAGCGACACCCCCGGCTGCGGACGCACACCCGCCGGATCCGCCGGTAGTTCGTGTGCCTTGTGCGTCCGGGCGGAGTTGAGTCCCGATCGGATCATCCGATGGTCACTCGACCGGCGGAGCGCTCTTCGGGCGTGAAGCCCGTCCGAATTGAGAACATGGGAGTCATATGACCGTTCTGTCATGTGATGGGATGATTCGTCGGATTCCCTGCCGCCCGGCCGCCGTCTGCCCGTGTGCCGCGTGCCCTCCGCCGCCGTCCCCTCCGGACCCGTGAGAAGGGATGTCCCGTGGCGCGCAGGCTCCTGCCGACCCTCCTGCTGTCGCTCACCGCCCTGTTCGGGCTGCTCCCCGCGGCCCAGACGGCCCGGGCCGCCGGCGATCCGGTCCCCGGCGGACCGGCGGCCGGTCAGGCCCGGGGCGAGGAACCGTACCCGAGCACCGAGGAGATCGACCGCGCCCGTGCCGAGGCCGAGGACAAGGCCTCCGCGGTCGCCGCCCTGGAGGCCGCGCTCACCGCCGCCCGGGCCGAGCTGGACCGGGCCGGGCGCGGTGCCGAACAGGCCGTCGAGGCCTACAACGGTGCCCAGCTCGCCCTCACCAGGGCCCGCGCCGAGGAGGGCGCCGCCGCGCAGCGGGCCGCCGAGGCCGAGGCCGAGCGGTCGGCGGCCGCCGAGGACGCGGCCCGGTTCGCCGCCGAGACGTACCGTCAGGGCGCGGGCGCCGAACTGTCCGCGCTCAACGCGCTGCTCGGCGCCCACGGCCCGCGCGAGGCGGCCGACCGCGCCGCCGCGGTCGGCCAGGTCAGCGGGCGCGCCCGGCAGATCCTGGACGCCGCCACCGCCACGGCCGCCGCCGCCCGGAGCGCCTCCGCCGCCGCCCGTGCCGCCACCGAGGCCGCCGGGAAGGCCGCCGTCGAGGTCGGCGCGGCCAGGGCGCGGGCGGAGCGGCGGCTGGCCGCGCAGCAGGACGAGGTCGCGGCCGCCGGCCGGCGCCGCGAGCAGCTGCTCACCGAGCTGGCCGCCGCCCGGAACACCACCGTCGGGCTGGAGCGCCTGCGCCGCGAGGCGTTGGAGGCGATCGCCGCCCGCGAGGCCGAGGCGGCGGCCCGGGCCGCCGCCGAGCAGGCCGCCCGGGAGGCCGAGGCCGCCGAAGCCGCGGCAGCCGCCGCCAGGGCCGACGCCGCGCCGCCGTCGGCCCGCCCGTGGTCCGCCGAGGGCGCGGCCGCCGCCGTCGCCTTCGCCAAGTCCAAGATCGGCCTGCCCTACGTCTGGGGCGGCGAGGGCCCGGACGGCTACGACTGCTCGGGGCTGACCATGATGGCCTGGCGCGAGGGAGGCCGGCAGCTCAACCACTTCGCCGCCGACCAGTACGCCCAGAGCAGCCGGATCGGCTACCACCAACTGCGCCCGGGGGACCTGGTGTTCTGGACGGAGACCGGTCGCGCCGCCGACATCCACCACGTCGGGCTCTACATCGGCGACGACCAGATGATCGAGGCCCCGCGCGCGGGCATGCCGATCAAGCAGGCCAGCCTCTGGATCATGGGGACCCCGGACTTCTACGCCCGGCCCTGAGTCCCGAGCAGGGCGCCCAGCTCCTCCCTGCGGGCGCGCAGCCCGGTACCGGTCCAGACCCAGGCGGCGCAGAGCGGGAGCGTCAGGACGGCGACCGCGACCGCCCCGCCGATCCGGCCGATCACCTGGGAGTCGCAGACCTCCTGGAGGTGGAAGCCGAGCGGCTCGTAGAAGGCGGGCGAGCCGCAGTCCCCGCCGACCGGGGAGAGGACCAGCCAGGCCGCCCAGATCCAGCCGAGCACGGTCAGCGTGCCCAGGGCCTTCACGGTGTTGCTCCGCCCCTCGTACTCCTTCAGCCTGCGGAGGTATTCGTCATCCATGGCTCCCCCGGGGAGATCGTCCGTACCTGAACCGGCACGAGGATGGCAGGACCGGCCACCTGGGCGCCACTGTCGGTGCCCGGCGCTAGCGTGGCCGTTCGGGCCCGGGCCGTCCGGGTCCGGGCCGCGCGGGCTCGGGTCCGTTCGGTCGCCCGGTCGTGCCGAGGAGGCGTCATGAGGCTGCGGGATGTGCGGGCGGGGGATGTCGAGGCGTATCGCCGGATGCGCTGCGACCCGGTGATGATGGCCGAGTTGGGCGGTCCGCTGCCCCGGGAGAAGGTGGAGGAGCGGCTGCGCAAGGACGTCGTGGAGGCGGCGGCGGACCGCTGCTGGATCAGGATGATCGTCCCGGACGGCACCGAGGACGGCGAGGTCGCCGGCACGGTCAACCTCTGGTCGGCCGAGGAGGACGGCGAGGCGGTCTCCGAGATCGGCTGGATGGTGCTGCCCGAGTACCAGGGGCTGGGCCTCGCCAAGGCGGCCGTCCGCCTGGTGCTGGACGACGCCGCCGCGGACGGCCGCTGGGGCGAGGTGCACGCCAACCCGGCGACGACCAACGGCCCGTCCAACGGGATCTGCCGGGCACTCGGCTTCCGCCTGCTCGGCGAGCGGGACGTGGACTTCGCGGACCGGAGCCTGCACACCAACCACTGGGTGGTGGTGCCGGGCGAGCACATCGGGTCGGGCACGGAATAAATCAGGTGCCGCCGCCAGGGGGCCGCCGTACCGTGGCCCCATGGGCAACAGTAGCGATCACACGTCCGTCGACACCGTGAACGGGCTCGTAGTGCGGGCGGTCTCCGAGGACGAGGTGGCGGCCTGGGACCGCGCCCTGGCCCTCGGCTTCCTGCGCCCGCACGTGGGCGCCGCGGAGGACGTGCGCCGCCGGCAGTGGGAGTCCGGCCGGATGCTGGCCGGCTTCGACGGCGACCGCCAGATCGCCACCTTCCGCAGCTACGACGCCGAACTGACCGTCCCCGGCGGGGCCGTCATCACGGCCGACGCCATCACCAATGTCACGGTCGGCGCCACCCACCGCCGCCGGGGCGTGCTCAGCACGATGATGCGCCAGGACCTCGCGGCCGCCGTCGAGCGCGGTACGGCGGTCGCCATCCTGATCGCCGCCGAGTACAACATCTACGGCCGGTTCGGCTTCGGCCCGGCCACCCGGGGCGCCGGCTGGCGCGTCGACCTGCGTCGCACCCGGGGTCTGCGCGAGGGCCTGCCGGGCGTGCCCGGCGGCCGGATCGACTTCGTGACGATGGCCGAGGTGCGCGAGCTCGGGCCCGCCCTGCACGAGCGCTGGCGGCGGACCCAGCCGGGCGCGATCGACCGCGACGAGCTGTGGTGGCAGCGCACCACCGGCGAGGTCCAGATGCCGGGCTCCGACTTCAAGGAGCCCTTCGCGGCCGTCCACCGCGACGCCGACGGCACGGTCACCGGTCTGGTGGTCTACCGCGTCGACGACAAGTGGGACGGCAACTACCCCGACTGCACGCTCACCGTCGAGGAGTTCACCGCCCTCGACCTGCCCACCACGGTCGAGCTCTGGCGCTTCCTGCTGTCCGTCGACTGGGTGGCGAGGATCGCGGTGGGCAACGCCTCCCCGGACGACCCGCTGCCGCTGCTGCTGCAGGAGCCCCGTGCGGCCACGCCGCACGAGGAGAGCTCCGACTTCATGTGGCTGCGGGTGCTGGACGTCGAGGCGGCGTTCGGCGCTCGGACGTACGGCGCCCCCGGCCGGGTGGTGCTGGAGGTCGACGACAAGCTCGGCTTCGCGTCCGGCCGTTGGGCGCTCGAGGTCGCCGCGGACGGCACCGGCCGCTGCGTCCGCACCACGGACGACGCCGACCTCGCCCTCGGGGCCTCGGAGTTGGGCTCGCTCTACCTCGGCGGGGAGACGGTCCCGAGGCTGGCCGCGGCCGGACTGGTCACCGAGCTGCGCCCGGGTGCGGCCGCCGCCGCGGACCTGCTGCTGCGCACCCCGCTGCAGGCCTGGAACCCGGACATGTTCTGAACCGGCCGGATCCGCGGGGATCCGTACGGACGTGCCGGAGGCCGGCCCCCGCGGTGGGGCCGGCCTCCGGCACGTCCGAATCGCTTCCGCCGGGCGCTACTTGACCGCCGTCTTGCCGATGGTCGGCAGGATGAAGTCCTGGATCAGGCCCTTGGCGTCGCGGACGATCGGGCGGAAGACCCGGTAACGCGAGAGGTTGATCACCCGCGCCGCCATCGGGGTCGACCGTCGGACGAACTCCCGGGTGCGTTCGGTGTCCTCGGTCCGGTCGAAGACCCAGTAGAGGACGACGACCATGAGGTTCAGCCAGAGCACGTCCGGCAGCAGCTCGACCAGTTCGGCGTCCAGCTTGGGCGCCAGCTCGGAGCCCTGCAGGACCTCGCGGAACAGCTCGACCGCCGTCGCCCGGGCCGGGTGGGACTCGTTGGAGAACGGGCTCAGCGAACTGGTGGGGTCGGCGGCCGTCCGGAAGAACTGCGCGGCGAACTCGTGGTACGGCGCGGCCGTGTCCAGCCAGGAGTTCAGCGCGATCTCCAGCCGCTCGGAGAAGTCCCGGGTGTGGGCCATGCGGCGCCTGGCGTCGGCCGCGTGGTCGTAGGTCATCCGGTCGTAGAACCCCTGGATCAGGAATTCCTTCGCCGAGAAGTAGTAGTAGGCGTTGCCCACCGAGACGCCCGCCTCGGTGGCGATCGCGCGCATGGTGGTCTTCTCGTAGCCCCGTTCCTGGAACAGCCGCATGGCCGTCTCCAGGATCAGCGCCCGGGTCGCCTCACTCTTGTCGGTCTTCGGCTGTGCACGGCCGCCGGGCAGGGGCCCGGCCTCCGCGCCGGGTGCGGCCGGATCCTCGGCCGTACCGTGCTCGCCGTCCGTTCGGTTCGTCGCTGCAAGGTCGTCCACGGGAATGAGCCTAGCCGGAGACGAGGTTCCACCCGGTGTCGGTGTTCGTGGCACCGGCTGCCCCCTCCGCACCCGGTGCCACGAACCGCACCCCCCGTGATTCGAACACGTTCAAAATCCCGGCAGAACTGTAGACGTTTCGGTTGAACATGTTCAACTCCATCTCTGTGGGAGGCTGGTCACATGATCAGTTCAGGGCGGGTCGTCATTCGGCGCGGCGGGGCGCGGGACGCCGGGTCCATTGCCGAGCTGCACGCGCTCAGCTGGCGCACCACCTACCGGGGGATCGTCCCGGAGGAGGGGCTCGGCGACGGGATGGCCGCTCAGCGGCGTGAACTGTGGGAGATCCGCCTGGACGCGGACTACGGCGAGCCGGAGAACACGCCCGAGCTGCTGGTCGCCGAACAGGACGGGGAGACGGCCGGGTTCGTCTACCTCGTCCCGCAGCCGGACGGCCGGGTGCTGATCGACAACCTGCACGTGCGCCCCGGCCTGACCGGCGGCGGCATCGGCCGCGCGCTGCTGGCCGAGGCCCGCGCCTTCGTCGCCGAGCGGCACCCCGGGGCCGAGCTCTTCCTGGAGGTGCTGCGCGACAACACCCGCGCGGTCGCCTTCTACGAGCGCGAGGGCGCCGTGCGGGTCCGGGCGCAGGAGGGCGTCTTCCCGGGCGGGTTCCTGCTGCCCGAGTACGTGTACGCGTGGCCGGGTCGGTCGGAGTCGTAGATCGGTCGGGGTCGTGGGTCGGTCGGAGTCGTGGGTCAGTCGATGTCGTAGACGGTCACCGGCACGCCGCGCGCCGTCAGCCGGGCGGTGACCAGCGGCTCGACCTTCTGCCAGCGCCCGCCCGCGAGTCCGCAGCCGATCCGCGGCATGTGGACGGAGGCGCCGAGGTCGAGCACGCGGTCGCCCAGCGCGGCCAGCCCGGCGTCGATCGCCTCGTACCGGACCGGCACCCCGGAGGAGCGCCCCGTCCGGATGCCGCGCTGGCCGACCAGGTTGGCCACCCAGACGTACGGCTCGACCTGCACCAACTGCAGTGCGCCGAGCCCGAAGTCGTTCTTCGCCCGCTCCCGGTGCCAGCGTCGGTACGCGGCCTCGGGCTCGGGCCAGCGTCTGGAGAGCGCGAGCACGAAGCCCTTGCCCCAGCCGCCGAGGTCGTTGCAGACGTGCGCGATCACCTTCACGCCCTTGCCGAGGGGCGTGGTGGCATCGCCTCGGACGTAGGTGATTTCCGCCATGACTCGAAGTTAGACGGAGGCACTGACAACCCGCTCGGAATTTTCGGCCGCCGCCTCCACCGCGGACGGGTCCACCGCGGACCGCTTCGGCGCCCGCAGGTGCCGCCGCCCGGCCAGCGCGATCAGCAGCGCGAGCGCGGCGGCCGAGGCCGGCAGGGCGTAGCCGGTGCCGGGCGCGGTGTGCTCGGCGACCGTCCCGGCGAGCGCCGCCCCGGCCGAGATGCCGACCACGATGCCGGACACCGCCATCGCCATCCCCTCGTTGAACTGCCGCTGCGGCAGCAGTTCCTGGACCAGCGTCATCCCGGTCACCATGGTCGGTGCGGTGGCGGTCCCGGCCGTGAAGAGCACCGCGCCGAGCACCCAGAGACCGGCCCCGCCCAGCCCGGCGGCGAGCGGCAGCAGCAGCACCCCGGCCATCGCCGACGCCCCGATCAGGAACCGCGCGCCCGGTGCCCGGCGCGGCGTCAGCAGCCCGAACAGCAGCCCCGCCACGCAGGATCCGGCCGCGACCAGGCCCAGCAGTGCGCCGGCCGCCGCCTTGTGCCCGAGCGCGTCGGCGTACGCCACGGTGGTGATCTCGGTCGAGCCGAAGACCACGCCGGTCGCCAGGAAGGTCAGCACCAGCACCCGCAGCCCGGGCACCCGCAGCGGCGAGCCGTGCGTCCGGCCCGTGGCCGCTGTCGCCGCCGCTGCCGGGGCCGCCGACAGCGGCGGTTCGGTGCGCCGCTGGGCGGCGAACAGCAGGGCGCCGGTGGTGCCGAGCGTGCCCGCGGTGATCAGTCCGGCCTCCGGGGCGAGCGTCGTGCAGAGCAGCATCGCGAGCACCGGCGCGGTCATGAAGCAGAGCTCGTCCAGCGCCTGCTCGAAGGAGTTGGCCAGGTGCCGGGCGGCCGGGTCGTCCCGGTACAGGTGCGCCCAGCGGGAGCGCGCCATGCCGCCGAGGTTGGGTGCGGCGGAGCAGGCCGCGGAGCAGAGGTACAGCGTCCAGTCCGGCGCGCCGAAGCGGACGCAGAGCAGCAGCCCGGTGAGCGGGACGACGTTGTACAGCGCGGCCGGCACCGTCACCCGTGCCTGCCCGTACCGGTCCACCAGCCGTCCGACCAGCGGCATCCCGATCGCGCCGGTGACCAGCCCGGCCGCCGAGACCGTCCCGGCCAGCCCGTACGAGCCGCGCCGCTCGGAGAGCAGCACCACCAGCGAGACGCCCGTCATCGACAGCGCGAGCCGGCCGAGCAGCCCGGCCAGGGTGAAGGCGACGGCGCCGGGGGCGCTGAACAGCCGCCGGTAGGAGGCGAGGAAGGCGCGCGAGGGCAAGCGGGCTCCTGAGCAGGAAGAAGGGGGACGTCCCGGCAGGAAAGAGCGGGACGTCCCCTAGCCTCGCCGCGGTGGCGGGCCGCCGTCCAACACCTGTTCCGCCGGATTGACAACACACTGTTGTCAATCCGCGTTGTTAATCTGCCGCCCATGCCCCGTGACCTGCACCCCCGCCTGCTCCGCGGCTTCGTCGCGACCGCCGAGACCCTGCACTTCGGCCGGGCCGCCGAGCGGCTGCACATCGCCCAGCAGGCGCTCAGCCGGGACATCCGGACCCTGGAGGGGGTGCTCGGCGAGGCGCTGTTCACCCGTACCACCCGCAGCGTCGAACTCACCCCGGCCGGGCAGCGGATGCTGCCCGGGGTCCGCCGACTCCTCGCCCTGCACGACGAGATCCTCGCCGAGGCCGGATCGGGCGCCTCCGCCCGGCCGTTGCTGCTCGACCTCAACAGCGACGTCACCGGCCCGGACCTCACCGGCGACCGGGTGCTCGAACGGGCCCGCGCCGCCTGGCCCGAGGGCGAGCTGCTGGCCCGCTTCCACGGCGGCCTGGCCGCGGCCGCCGCCGAGCTGCTGGCCCACCGGCTGGACGCCTCGTTCGGCCGCTTCGCCGGACTGCCCGCCCCGGTGCGCGGCCAACTCGTCCAGCTGCCGGTCCGGTTGGAGCGGATCTCGGTGATGATGGCGGACACCCACCCACTGGCCGGCCGCCCGGCGCTGCGCCTGGCCGAGCTGGCCGGGCACCCCGTCGACATCTGCGCGGGCAACCCGGCCACCACGGAGTGGGCCGACCTCGGCACCCGGCTGCTGCGCGGGCACGGCCTGACCGCGGCCGACCCGTACGTGCCGCCGGTGGGCGTGGACGAGACCGCCCGCTACCTCGCCCGGCACGGCGATCCGATGCTGACCACGGTCGGCGGGCCGAGGATCCCCGGGACGGTGAACGTGCCACTGGTGGACCCGGTGCCGCTGAGCCTGGTCAGCCTGGTGCACCGGCCCGGCGAGAGCCATCCCGGACTGCGGGCGCTGGCCGACGCGGCGCGCGGACTCGGCGCGGCCGAGGGCTGGCTGCGCCGCCCGCCGGGCAGCTGGCTGCCGGAGGCCGACGCGGCGCTGCTCCCCACCGGATGAGGGACCGGCCGGGCGGTCGGACCGGGGCGGGTGGGACGAAGCCGCCCCTGCCCAGGGGGGATGGGCAGGGGCGGTGCTCGTGGGGGCGGGTGCGGGCCCGCCTCGGGGAGTGCCCGGGTCAGGCGGCCTTGACGGCGGAGATGTCGAAGCTGAGCTTGACCTTCTCGCCGATCAGCACGCCGCCGGTCTCCAGGGCGGCGTTGTAGGTCAGCCCGAACTCGGTGCGGTCCACGACCGTCCTGCCCTCGAAGCCGACCCGCTCGGCGCCGTAGGCGTCGGTGGCGCTGCCGGTGTACTCGAGGTCCAGGACCGCCGGGCGGGTGGCGTCCTTGATGGTCAGCTCGCCGGTCATCCGGTAGGTGTCCTCGCCGAGCCGCTCGGTGGAGGTGCTGCGGAAGCGGATCTCCGGGAAGGTCTCCGCGGCGAAGAAGTCGCCGGTGCGCAGGTGCTCGTCGCGCTGGGCCTGGTTGGTGTCGATGCTGGCGACCTTGATCACCAGGTCGGCCGAGGAGTTGTGCGGCGTCGCGCCGTCCAGGTGCAGCTTGCCGTCGTACTCGGTGAAGCGGCCCTTGACGTTGGTGACCATCGCGTGGCGGACCGAGAACCCGATCTCGCTGTGCATGGCGTCGATCGTCCAGTCGCCGGTCAGGTGCGACAGGTCCGGGCCGGCCGGGGTCTGGACGGCGACGGGCGCGGCGGCGGTGGTCTTGGTGCGGTTGAACAGGCCCATGGCTTCTCCTCGGGTTCGAAGCCGTTTGTTTAGGCTTCAACTTCTCAGGCTCCACCGTACGCCGCTGTCGTTCAAATTTCAACCATGCCTTTCGTGGGCTTCCGCTCGATTCGCCCGATCGGCCCACAACCCGGCCTGGTCGGAATCCGGCCCGACCGCCCCGCAACCCGGCCCGGTCGGCTCGGAATCCGGCCCGACCGCCGCTGTCAGTCCTCCCGGCTAGGCTGCGAAGGACGGTTCCCACCCGCCCGGAAGGCCCCCGATGTTCGTCCTGCACGCGCTCTGGCGGACGGACGGGCAGCTGGCGCTCTGGGCCGAGGACGCCCGCGCCCACCCTGGCGCCGCCGAGCCGCAGCCCGGGCGACCCGCCCCGCGTGCCCACCCCTACGCCTGCCCGGCCGGCGAGCTCGCCGCCCTGCTCGGCGGCATCGGCCCGGGCCTCGGCTGGCTCGCCGGGCAGGCCCCCGAGCGCTGGGCCACCCTGCTGCTGCCCACCGTCGGCGCCGCCCCCGCACCTTCGCCCGACCTGCCGGTCACCCCGCCGCGCGGCGGCGCGGTGCTTACCCCCTGGCGGGTGCCGGCCCTGCTCTTCGACGCCCCGGCCGCCGCCCAGCTGCTCGGCGAGGTCTTCGACCCGCACTGGGCCGTCACCGGCGCCGACCTGCCCGGCACCGGGCGCGTCGAGGTCGTCCACGGCGCCTCGCTGCGCTGGCTCACCGGGGTGCACGACCTCGCCTGGCGAACGGTCGGCCGGGGTCGGGTGCTGCCACTGCCCGTACCGGCCGACGGCCGCCCGCAGGCCCGCTGGCAGCCGGACCCCACCCCGGCCGGGCGCCGCGAGGCCGCCGCACTGGCGGCGGGCTGCCCGCCCGTCCTGCTGGGGGAGTGGCCGCACGGCGCCGACAGTGGGGAGGCGCTGCTGGGCGCCGCACTGGGCGCGCTGGTGGACGCCGAGGCCCGGGCGGCCCTGCCCGACACCCTCTTCCCGGCGCCCGGGCGGTCCGCTGCCGAGCAGTGGCTGCACGCCCTCACCACCCCTGACGGCCGCCTCGGCGACGTCCCGCCCGAGGACTTCGTCGAGCTGCGCCGCCGGGTCGCCGCCTGGTACGCCGCGTCCGAACCCACCGACCCCGCGCTGCGGCTCTGCTTCCGTCTGGTCGAGCCGCTCGGTCCCGACCCCGACGACCCCGAGGGCAGCCCCTCCGACGACGCCTGGCAGCTGGAGTTCCTGCTCCAGGCCGTGGACGAGCCGTCCCTGCTGATCCGCGCCGCCGACCTGCACGAGGGCGGTGCCGCGCACGCCGCCCTCGCCCGCAAGGCCGCCGACCCGACCGACGTCCTGGTCACCGAACTCGCCCGCGCCGCCCACCGCTGGCCCGCCCTGGACGGACTGCGTCACCGCGCCCGTCCGTCCGTCCTGCCGCTCGACCGGGCGGGCGCGCTGGACTTCCTGCGCACCGCCGCGCCCGCGCTCGCCGAGGGCGGCTTCGGCGTCCTGCTGCCCGCCTGGTGGCGCCGCCGCCCCCGGCTCGGGCTCGCCCTGCGCGCCACCACCCCGCCCGCGCCCGGCACGCTCGCCGTCACCAGCCAGGTGGACCGGGACGCCGTGGTCGCCTTCCGCTGGCAGGCCGCCCTCGGCCCGGACGGCACCCCGCTCACCGAGCAGGAGCTGGCCGAACTCGCCGCCGCCAAAGAGGGCTTGGTCCGGGTGCGCGGCACCTGGCTGGAGGCCGATCCGGCGCAGATCGCCGCCGCGCTCGCCTTCCTCGCCGACCGGCGCGAGGGCGTGCTGGCCGCCGCCGACCTGCTGCGGCTCGCCCTCGACCCGCAGGCCTCGGTCGCCGGGCTGCCCGTCACCTCCGTCCGGGTGGACGGCCCGCTCGGCGACCTGCTCGCCGGGCGCACCACCGCCCCCGACGGCCCTGCATCCGACGCCGCCCCGGTGCTGCCGCCGGACTTCCGGGCCGTGCTGCGCCCGTACCAGGAGCGCGGACTGGCCTGGCTGCGGACGATGTCCCGGCTCGGCCTCGGCGCCGTCCTGGCCGACGACATGGGCCTCGGCAAGACCGTCCAGACCCTCGCCCTGCTGGCCGCCGAGAACGCCGAACAGGCCGGCCCGGGAGAGGCGGAGAGCACCGGCCCGACCCTGCTGGTCTGCCCGATGTCCCTGGTCGGCAACTGGCAGCGCGAGGCCGAGCGCTTCGCCCCCGCCCTGCGGCGGTACGTCCACCACGGCTCCGGCCGCCTAGGCGCCGACCGACTCGCCGAAGCCGTCCGGGGCGCGGACCTCGTCATCACCACCTACGGGCTGGTCCAGCGCGACCTCGCCGCCCTGCGCGCGATCCGCTGGCGCCGGGTGGTCGCCGACGAAGCCCAGCACATCAAGAACGCCGGCACCGCGCAGTCCCGGGCGATCCGCGCCCTGCCCGTCACCCGCCACCGGATCGCGCTGACCGGCACCCCGGTGGAGAACCGGCTCGCCGAACTGCACGCCGTGCTGGACTTCGCCAACCCCGGCCTGCTCGGCCCGGCCGAGCGCTTCAAGGAGCGCTACGCGATCCCGGTCGAGCTGCACCGCAGCCCCGAGCGCACCGCCGAACTCCGCCGCCGCACCGCCCCGTTCGTGCTGCGTCGGCTCAAGTCCGATCCGGTGGTGGCGGCCGAGCTGCCCGCCAAGCAGGAGATGACCGTCTGGTGCAACCTCACCGCCGAACAGGCGGGCCTCTACCAGGCGGTGGTCGCCGACCTGCTGCGGCGGGTCGACGGGATCCGGGGCGTGGAGCGGCGCGGCACGGTGCTGGCGGCGATCGGCAAGCTCAAGCAGGTCTGCAACCACCCGGCCCAACTGCTGCACGACGGATCGGCGTTGGGCGAGCGCTCGGGAAAGGTCGCCCGGCTCGCCGAGCTGTTGGAGGAGGCGCTGGCCGAGGGCGACCGGACGCTGGTCTTCACCCAGTACGCCGAGTTCGGCGCGATGCTCCGCCCGTACCTGGAGCGCCGACTCGGCGAGGAGGTGCTCTACCTGCACGGCGGACTGTCCCGGGCGCGCCGCGAGGAGCTGGTCGAGCGCTTCCAATCCCCGGACGGGCCACGGGTGTTCCTGCTCTCCCTGCGGGCCGGCGGCACCGGCCTCAACCTGACCGCCGCCAACCAGGTGATCCACCTGGACCGCTGGTGGAACCCGGCGGTCGAGGAGCAGGCCACCGACCGCGCCTTCCGGATCGGCCAGCGCCGGGACGTCCAGGTCCGGCGGCTGGCCTGCGTGGGTACCGTCGAGGAGCGGATCGACGAACTCCTCGCCGCCAAGCGCTCGTTGGCCGAGACGGTGGTGGGGGAGGGGGAGCACTGGCTCACCGACCTGCCGCTCGACGCCCTGCGCGAACTGGTCGCGCTCACCCGGGAGGACGCCGTCGCCGAGGAGGATGCATGAGCGACCAGCCGGCCCCGATGGTCAACGTCGCCGCCTACTGGCGCGGCGACTTCACCCTGCGCCCTACCCCGCCCGGGCAGGACCCCGACGAGCCGGACGAGCCCTCGCTGCGCCGCCTCGGCAGCTCCGGCATCACCGTCCACGGCCGCGACCTCGCCGCCCTGCTCGCCCCCGCGTACGAGGCCTTCCGCGACTGAGGGCCCGCCCTACCGTGCGGTAACGTCCCGAGGGTGACCGACACCCACGACACCCGGGCCACCGGCGACCGACCGGCCGACACCCGGCTGGTCGACTTCGAGCAGCACCGGCGGATGGTCTTCGGCATCGCCTACCGGATGCTCGGCAGCGTCGCCGACGCCGAGGACCTGGTCCAGGACACCTGGCTGCGCTGGAGCCAGGTCACCGGCCCGGTCGCCAGCCCCGGCGGCTTCCTCGCCCGTACGGTCACCAACCTCGCGCTCAACCGGCTGGGCTCCGCCGTCGTCCGCCGCGAGTCCTACGTCGGCCCGTGGCTGCCCGAGCCGCTGGTCACCGAGCCGGACGCGACCGACGGCGTCGAACGCGCCGAGACCGTCTCGCTCGCCCTGCTGGTGGTGCTGGAGAGCCTGTCCCCGCTGGAGCGGGCGGTGTTCGTGCTCAAGGAGGCCTTCGGCTTCTCCTACCTGGAGATCGCCGAGGCCCTGGACCGCACCGAGGCCGCCTGCCGCCAGGTCGGCAGCCGGGCCCGGGCGCACGTCCGCGCCCGCCGGCCCCGCTACGACGCCCCGCCTGAGCTGCGCCGCCGCGCCACCGACGAGTTCCTCGCGGCCAGCGTCGGCGGGGACCTCAACCGGATGCTCGAACTGCTCGCCCCCGACGTCGCCACCTGGAGCGACGGCGGCGGGGTGATCCGCGCCGCGCTGCGGCCGGTCACCGGCGCCGAGAACGTGGCCCGCTTCACCCTCGGCGTGCTGCGGCAGCTGGGTGAGGGCGCCGCCGCCCACCCGGTCCTGGTCAACGGCGAGCCCGGCCTGCTGGTCACCGTGGACGGCGCGGTCGACTCCGTCTCGGTGCTCGACTTCGTCGAGGGGCCGGACGGCACGCTCCTGATCTCCGCGATCCGCGCCGTCCGCAACCCGCAGAAGCTCGCCCACCTCGCCCCCGACCCCGGTGCCGGGTCCCAGGGCGTGTCCGACAGGGCTTGACCCTCGACCAGGTCGAGCCCGCAGAGTCACCGGCATGGAGAGCGAGCTGCACAGCATCGGCGAGCTGGCCCGCGCCAGCGGCCTCGGCGTCGGCACCCTGCGCTACTACGACGGCGCCGAGGTGCTCACCCCCGCCTGGGTCGACCCGCAGACCGGCTACCGCTGGTACCGGCCCGGCCAGCTCGCCGACGCCCGTCTGCTGGCCCGGCTGCGCCGGGTCGGCCTGCCGCTGGCCGACATCCGCGCCGTGCTCGGCGCCGCGCCCGGCGGCGGCGAGGCCCGCCGGGTGCTCGACGCGCACCTGCGGCGGCTGGAGGACGGCCTCGCCGACGCCCGCCGCGAGCTCTCCCTGATCCGCGCGATGATCGACCAGAGGGAGAAACCGATGACCACCGACTCCGCCGACCTGCGCCTCACCGTCCCGGCCGAGGGCCTGGCCGCCGCGCTGGACGCGGTCCGCTTCGCCGTCTGCGGAGACCCGGAGGTGCCCTCCCTCGCCGGGGTGCTGTTCGAACCGGACGGCCCGGTGCTGCGCCTGGTCGCCACCGACCGCTACCGGATGGCCTTCGCCGAGGTGCCCGCCACCGGAGACACGCCCGGCGGGCCGGGGACCGGCACGATCGTCCCGACCCCGCTGGTGGACGCGCTGCGCGCGCTGCTCGGCTCCACGGCCGCCGAGGTCGCCGTCACCCTCGGCGGCGGCCTGGTCCGTGCCGAGGCGGGCGGGCACCGGATCGAGGGCGCCGCCCTCGACTTCGACTACCCCGACCACCGGGCCCTCACCAGGCTCGAACCGGAGCACCGGATCGCCCTCCCCGCCGCCGAACTGCGCGCCGCCGTCGAGACCGGCGCGACCCGCACCCTGCCCTCCGGCCCGCACGGCGCCGACTGCGAGGTCACCGTCCTCACCCTGACCGGGGACGGCGGACTGGCCGTGGCCGCCGACCCGGCGGCCACCGACGGCCTCCGACTGGCCGTCAACCGGGACTTCCTGCTGGACGCCCTCGACGCCGGGCAGCCCGAGCAGCTCGTCCTCGAACTCGGCGGCCCCATCGCCCCCCTGGCCATCCGCACCCCCGGCCGCGCGGGCACCTTCTCCGTCCTGATGCCCATCCGCCTGCCCTAGGGTCCGTCTTCAAACCCCCGCCCGCGCTCCGGGCGGACGACGGGGATCTGAAGACGAACCCCAGGCCCCCGGCGGGGCCTCTGGGAGGATCGCCGCATGAGCCAGCACACCGGTCGCCCCGTGTCCGAGGTCCACGTTCCCGCCCCCGGTGGCGGCCGGCTCTGGGCGGAGCGCGGTGGCTCCGGCAGCCCGGTGGTGCTGCTCCACGGCTCCGGCATGGACTCCCGGCTCTGGGACGCCGTCCTCCCGGAGCTCTCCCGCCACCACGACGTGATCCGCTACGACGCCCGGGGCCTCGGCCGGTCCGCCGAGCCGCAGCGGCCGTTCGACGACGTCGAGGACCTGCGTGCCGTCCTGGACCACTTCGGACTGGCGAGCGCCGCCCTGGTCGGCCTCAGCATGGGCGGGGAGACCGCGCTGGACTTCGCCCTCGCCCACCCGGAGCGGGTCACCGCCCTCGCCCTGGTCGGCGCCTCGGTCAGCGGCCACGACTGGCCGCCCGCCCCGGAGACCGCCGCCTACGCCGAGGCCCGCCGACGGGGCGACGCGTCCGCCCTGGCCGAGCTGGAGCTGTCCGTCTGGGCCGCGATGGGCCCGACGGCACCGGGCGGCGAGCTGATCGCGGCGATGGTCGAGCAGAACGCGGCCCGCCGCATCGTCAGCGAGCGCTTCCTCACCGGCGCCGCCGCGCAGCCCGCCGAACCCCGCCTCGGCGAGGTCACCGCCCCCACCCTGGTCGTCCACGGCGACCGCGACCACCCGGAGATCACCGCGATCGCGGAGCGGCTCGCCGCCGACATCCCCGGCGCCCGCGCCCACCGCGTCCCGGCCGCCGACCACTACCTCCCGCTGCGCACCCCCGAACGGCTCACCGAACTGCTGCTCGGTCACCTGGCATCCCGGCCGGCCTGACCGGCCTGACCGGCGGTCACTGCCCGCGCGCCACGTTTGCTGCCGCTAGCGCCCTGCTTGCATTTGCAAGCGGGGTGCTGCAGGCTGTCCGCATGGCCTCACTCAACGTCGGCTCGCTCGGCGAGTACATCCGGGAGCAGCGCCGCAACGCGCAGTACTCGCTGCGGCAGCTGGCGGAGGCCGCCGGCGTGTCCAACCCGTACCTCAGCCAGATCGAGCGCGGGCTGCGCAAGCCGAGCGCGGAGATCCTGCAGCAGATCGCCAAGGCGCTGCGGATCTCGGCGGAGACGCTGTACGTCCAGGCCGGGATCCTGGAGGAGCGGCGGGGCGAGGGCCTGGAGTTGCGGGCCTCGATCCTGGCCGATCCGCTGATCAACGAGCAGCAGAAGCAGGCGCTGCTCGCGGTCTACGACGCCTTCCTCAAGGAGAACGCCGCTCCGGCCCCCGGTGCGACGACCGACGGCTCAGCCACCCAGAACACCCACCGGGAGGACCGGTAAGCATGCCCATCACCGACGAGATCAAGAAGACCCTCAGCGACCCGACCCCGCTGTACGCCCTGGCCGGCGCCGGGGACCTCGCGTACGAGAAGCTGCGCGAGGTGCCGGGCATGGTCGAGGCGCTTGCGGCGGACCGCAAGGGCGCGCAGGAGAAGGCCACCGCCAGGCTTCAGGAGGCGCAGTCGCTGCTGGTCGGGGCGCCGGCCAAGGTCGGCGAGGCCGTCACCGGGCTGCCCGTCGACCTCAAGGCCCTGCAGGAGCGGGCCCAGGGCTTCGCGCTGCAGCAGGTGGGCCGTGCGGTCGAGCTGGCGGTGAAGGCCAAGGAGACGTACGACGAGCTGGCCGAGCGCGGCAAGGTCGTGGTGGAGAAGGCCCGTCCGGGCACGCCGGCCGGGACCGCCGAACTGGCGGACGCACCGGCCGAGTCCGGGAAGGCCGAGTCCGTGCCGGTCGAGGCTGGGCCGGCCGAGGGCGCCGAGGCCGACGCCGCGCCGGCGCCGAAGAAGTCCGCCCGGGCCCGGAAGGCCGGCTCCGCCGACGCGCAGTGAGCGGTGGTCCTCCACCGGGGGCACATCCGGTGACCACGGAACGTTGACACCGGTGCGTACGGTCGTCGTGCCAGGATGGGCGGCGGCCGAAAGCGCCGGAATCGAGAGACAGAGGAGATCGCGATGGTCGTCGGAGTGCTCCAGATCCTGGCGTTTTCCTACCTGAACCCGATCTGGTGGGCGACGATCGCCATCCTGGCCTACAAGCTGTTCGCCCTGGTCGACGCGGCCACCCGCCGGGAGGACGCCTACCGGGCGGCGGACAAGAAGACCAAGGGTTTCTGGGTCGCGATCCTCGGGATCTCCTTCGGCTGGGACTTCCTGTTCGGGGTGAACTTCTTCACCGGCATCGGCACCCTGGCCGGCCTCGTCGCCTCGATCGTCTACGTGGTGGACGTCCGCCCGGCGATCCGGGCGCTGACCGGAGGCGGCGGCCGGGGCGGCCGGAGCAACAGCGGCCCGTACGGGTCCTGGTAGGCCCGACAGCGGGCAACACGACGGCCCGGACGGGGAGTTCACCCGTCCGGGCCGTCGCCTTGCCCGCCGGCCCGGGGCCGTTCCATTCTCCGGTTCCGGGGCGTCAGCCCAGGATCAACTGCACCGGGTTGCGCTCCAGCAGCAGCACCGCGACGTCGTCGGTCAGCGCGCCGCCGTTCAGCTCCTCGACCTCGGCGATGGCGCTGTCGACCAGCCGCCCCCGGGTCAGCCCGGCGGCCTGGTGGTCGCCGATCAGCCCGGCGAGCCCGTCCTGGCCCAGGCGGCGGGAGCCGGCCCCGACCCGGCCCTCGATCAGCCCGTCGGTGTAGAGCAACAGCCGCCAGCCGGGCGGGAGTTCGACCTCGTGGGCGGGCCAGGCGGCCTGCCCGTCGTGGCACGGCAGCAGCCCGAGTGCGGGCCCGGCGAGGTCGGAGGGCAGGGTGACCGGCTCGTGGTCGCGGCCGAGCAGCAGCGGGGCCGGGTGTCCGGCCAGGTAGAGCCGGGCCTTCTCGCCCGCCCCGAGCGAGTCGAGCTCGCTGTCGGTGCCGCCAGGGTCGATGACGAGCATGCAGAGCGTCGCGAAGATCTCGTCGCTGCGCCGCTCGTGCTCCAGTACGTGCTGGAGCGTGGTGAGCAGCGCCTCGCCGGTGAGGCCCGCGAAGACGAGGGTGCGCCACGCTATCCGGAGCGCGACGCCGAGCGCGGCCTCGTCCGGGCCGTGGCCGCAGACGTCGCCGATGACGACGTGGACGGTGCCGTCGTCGGTGCGGACGGCGTCGTAGAAGTCGCCGCCGAGCAGGGCGCGGCGGCGGCCGGGGCGGTAGCGCCGGGTGAAGGAGAGCCCGGCGCCGTCCAGCAGCGGGGTGGGCAGCAGGTGGCGCTGGAGGCGGGCGTTCTCCTGGCCGCGCAGCTCGGCCTCGACCAGGCGGCGCTGCGACTCGTCGGCGCGCTTGCGCTCGACGGCGTAGCGCAGGGCGCGGGCGAGCAGCGGGCCGTCCGTCTCGTGCTTGATCAGGAAGTCCTGCGCTCCGGCGGCGACCGCGGCCGCGCCGAGTTCGGCCCCGGCGGCGTCGGTGAGCACCACGACGGGGATGTGCGGGGCCCGGCGGAGCAGTTCGTGCAGGCCCTCCAGCCCGTCGGAGGAACCGGACGGGCCGGAGTCGGACGCCGGGCCGGCGAGCGCGGCGAGGTCGAGCAGCACGCAGCCGAACTCGGGGCCGCGGGAGCGTCCGCGGCGGGCCGGGAACGCGGGCGGGGCCAGCAGCGCGGTGGCCTGGGCGAGGCCGCGGGCCCAGTGGATCTCGATCGAGGTGCCGCTGTCGGCGACCGCCGCCTTGATCAGCTGGGCGTCCGAGACGTCGTCCTCGACGACCAGCAGCCGCAGCGGCGCGGCGCCGTCGGCGGGACCGTCCGGCCCGGGGCCCGGCGACACCTCGGAGACGTGGGAGGGGTGCGCGGCGTGCGCCGCCCGTACGGCCTGCGAGCGGGGGTGGGGTATCGGGGGAGCTGCCGTCGTCGAGCCGGACGCGACCGGGCGGTTGCGGGCATGGCCGACGAGGGCGCCGTCGTGGGCGCCCGGCAGGTCCGCGGCACCATGTGCCCGCCCGTCTCCCGTTGCGGGCATCGGTGGTTCCTCCCTTTCCCCGACTGCGTAACGGTCGACGTCCGTCCGCAGTGCCCTCCTGGCACCGTGCGTCGGGGAACTTCTCGCGACCATAACGTGATCTCCGGGGATTTCTCTGGCCGACCGGCGCCGTTGTGGTTATTGCCACGCCGGTGGCGGTGTGGTGATCGGATTCGGACGAGGGCTCGGATGCCCGCCCCGGCGGCTGCCGCGCGGGGCGAAGAAGGGGGCAGGTGATGGTGACGCGGATCACCCTGGTCGAGGGTGACATCACGGAACAGCGGGTGGACGCGGTGGTGAACGCCGCGAACTCGTCCCTCCTGGGCGGTGGCGGGGTGGACGGTGCGATCCACCGCAAGGGCGGGCCGCAGATCCTGGAGGAGTGCCGGCGGCTGCGGGCCTCGCACTGGGGCAAGGGGCTGCCCACGGGGCGCGCGGTGGCGACGACGGCCGGACGGCTGCCGGCCCGGTGGGTGGTGCACACCGTCGGGCCGGTGTACCGGGCGGAGGAGTACGAGGAGCGGGCGGAGCTGCTGGCCTCCTGCTATCGGGAGTCGTTGCGCGTCGCGGCGGAGCTGGGCGCGCGCACGGTGGCCTTCCCGGCCGTGTCGGCCGGGATCTACGGCTGGCCGCCGGCCGACGCGGCCCGGATCGCGCTGGCCACCGTCGCGGAGGTGCTGGGCGGCGGTGAGGCGGAGGCGGGCACGGAGCCGACGGAGGTGCGGTTCGTGCTGTTCGGGTCGGAGATGTACGGAGTGTTCGAACGGGCCCGACGGGAGCTGCTCGGGCAGGACGGCTGACGGCTCTGACGACAGCCTGGAGCTGACGGTCGGGCGCGACATGGTGCGTACCGAGCGGCGTGTGGTGTCGCCGCTCGGTCGCGTCCAATCGTGACGTGACGAGGCGTCAACGCGCCAGAGATATTCGATAACTCGTTCGAGTGAATGCGTCGGCTCGCTCACCAGCTCCCGCCCGCGCCTGCCCGAACCGGCCGTGCCCGCCCGAACCGGCCGTGCCCGCCCGGACGGCGGCTACGGCGCGAGTGCCGACCAGGGCACCGTGACCTCGCCCTGCCGCCACCGCCCGCGCGCGTCCACCAGCGGCCAGCTGCCGGCCAGCGCCGTACAGGCCGCCACCCAGCGCTGCCGCGCCCCGAACGCCCCGTACGGCGCGGCCGCCGCCCAGGCCCGGTCGAAGTCGGTGAGGAAGGCGTGCACCGGTCGGCCCGGCACGTTGTGGTGGATCAGTGCCTTGGGCAGCCGCTCGGCCAGGTCGGAGGGCTGCTCCAGGCCGCCGAGCCGGGCCGCGAAGGTCACCGTCCGGGGCCCCTCCGGGCCGAGCGCGACCCAGACGTGCCGCCGGCCGATCTCGTCGCAGGTGCCCTCGACCAGCAGCCCGTCCGGGGCGAGCCGCGCGCACAGCCGCTCCCACACCCCGGCCACCGCCGCCTCGTCGTACTGCCGCAGCACGTTGGCCGCCCGGATCAGCTGGGCCGGCGCGCCGCCGTCCAGCGGCACCTCGAAGCCGCCGCGCCGGAAGGTGAGCAGCGGCGGCTCGGCGTACGGCAGCGCCGCCGCGACCCGCTCCGGCTCGATCTCGATCCCGACCACCCGGACGTCCGGGCGCACCGCGCGCAGCCGAGCGGCCAGCTCGACGGCGGTCCAGGGCGCCGCGCCGTAGCCGAGGTCCACCGCCACCGGCGGTCGCCCGGCGGCACGGAGCGCACGGCCGAGGGTGTGGGCGATCCAGCGGTCCATCCGGCGCAGCCGGTTGGTGTTGGTGGTGCCCCGGGTGACGGTCCCCACCGGGCGCCCGGTCCGCCCACGGGAGGGCGCGGCGGTGGTGGGGTCGAAGGAGGCAGCCATGCCCAGAAGGGTAGTCGGGGCGTCGGCGGCACCGTGCTGACCTGGGGCGATGCCGGACGGTCCGACAGATGGGCACGGTCGGCGATGCTCGTGCGCCGGACCGGGAATGCCGGACGCCGCCCGCGTGGTTGGCACACTGGTGGTGATGTGTGCCCGGACGGGGCAGCGCACACCGGACTAGGGGCGGCCCGGCGCGGACCGCCTAGACGGGCCCACAGAGGAGGCTTCAGCCAGGTGATCCAGCACCCCGTCCGTTCGGTACGCCGTGCCCAGCCCGCCGGTCCCGCGCGCGGCCGGCTCCAGTCGCTCGTCCCGGGCCGCCGCCGCCCGCGCCGGATAGCCATGCTGAGCGTCCACACCTCGCCGCTGCACCAGCCCGGCACCGGGGACGCCGGCGGGATGAACGTCTACATCGTCGAGCTGGCCAAGCGCCTGGCCGACCTCAACATCGAGGTCGAGGTGTTCACCCGGGCGATCTGCTCGGACGACGCCCCGACCGTGGAGCTGGCCCCGGGCGTGCTGGTCCGCCACGTCACCGCCGGGCCGTACGAGGGCCTGGTCAAGGAGGACCTGCCGGCCCAGCTGTGCGCCTTCACCCACGGGGTGCTGCGGACGGAGGCGGGCCACCGACCCGGCCACTACGACCTGGTGCACTCGCACTACTGGCTCTCCGGGCAGGTCGGCTGGCTGGCCGCGCAGCGCTGGGGGGTGCCGCTGGTGCACACCATGCACACCATGGCGAAGGTCAAGAACGCCGCGCTGGCCGAGGGCGACACGCCCGAGCCCGCGGCCCGGGTGATCGGCGAGACCCAGGTGGTGGAGGCGGCCGACCGGCTGATCGCCAACACCACCGAGGAGGCCGCCGAGCTGGCGCTGCACTACTCCGCCCGGCCGGACCAGCTGGCCGTCGTCCACCCCGGGGTGAACCTGGACGTCTTCCGTCCCGACGGCGCGCAGGCCTCGTCCGCCGCCCGGGCCCGGCTCGGCCTGCCGCAGGACGCCGCGGTGCTGCTCTTCGCCGGGCGGATCCAGCCGCTCAAGGCCCCGGACGTGCTGCTGGCGGCGGTCGCCGCGCTGCTGGCCCGCCGCCCCGAGCTGCGCGAGCGCCTGGTGGTGCCGGTCGTCGGCGGCCCGTCCGGTACCGGCCTGGCCCGGCCGGAGAGCCTGCACAAGCTCGCCGCCCAGCTCGGCATCTCCGACGTGGTGCGCTTCCACCCGCCGGTCGGCCAGGAGCGGCTCGCCGAGTGGTACCGCGCGGCCACGGCCCTGGTGATGCCCTCGTACAGCGAGTCCTTCGGCCTGGTCGCGCTGGAGGCGCAGGCCTGCGGCACCCCGGTGGTGGCGGCCGCGGTCGGCGGCCTGCCGGTCGCGGTGCGGGACGGCGAGACCGGCACCCTGGTACGCGGTCACGACCCCTTGGAGTGGTCGCACGCGTTGGAGCCGTACGTGACCGACCGGGCGCTGGTGGCCCGGCGCGGTGCGGCGGCGGCCCGGCACGCGGCCGGTTTCGGCTGGGACACCGCGGCGGCGACCACCGCCGAGGTGTACGCCGGCAGCCTGGCCCGCCCGGCCGGTCGGCTGGCCACCGCCCGCCGCCGGCTCACCTAGCCAGGTGCCCGGCGGTCCGGCTCCCGTGCGCGGTGCGGGTACCGGCGAGTAACGTCACCTCCATGGCAATCCGCACCAAGGACGAGGCCCTGACCCTCCTGCGCACCGCCCTGGACGACGCCGGGGTGGCCTGGGAGCCGGCCACCACCGACCCGCACACGCTGGTGGCGACCCTCCCGGGCACCCGGAAGCTGAGCACCACCTGCGCCCTGCGGGTCGGCGACCACACCCTGTCGCTGAACGCCTTCGTGATCCGTCGCCCGGACGAGAACCACGAGGCCGTCTACCGCTGGCTGCTGGAGCGCAACACCAGGCTGTACGGCGTGGCGTACGCGGTCGACGCGCTCGGCGACGTCTACCTGGCCGGCCGGCTGCCGCTGGAGGCGCTCACCCCGGAGGTCGTGGACCGGCTGCTCGGGACGGTGCTGGAGAACGCGGACGCACCGTTCAACACCCTGCTGGAGCTGGGCTTCGCCTCGGCGATCCGGCGCGAATGGGAGTGGCGGACCAAGCGCGGGGAGTCCACCCGCAACCTGGCCGCCTTCGCCCATCTGGCGGGCCCGGCCGCCGCCCGGGACGACGCCCCGGGCGCCGACTGACCGCAGCCGCTCAGGCGCCCGCCGGAGCCTTCTCGGACTCCACCGCGACCTCCGCCGCGGCGGTGCCGGCAACCCGAGCCGCGGGTATCGCCGCCTCCGCCGCCTCTGCGGCGGTGCCGGCCACCCCGCCGCCCGTCGCGGCGTGGGTCCGCTTGCCCAGCAGCGCGTACCCGACCGCGGCGACCGTGCCGCAGACCCCGCACGCGCTCCACAGGACCCCGCTGCCGGCCTGCTCCAGGAGCACGCCGCCGACGGCCGGGCCGACGAACGAGGCGAGTGACCAGGAGAGCCCGTAGACGCCCTGGTAGCGCCCGCGGGCATGGGTCGGCGACAGCTCGGCGACCAGGCCCATCAGGGTCGGCGTGTAGAAGATCTCCCCGACCGTCCACACCGCCACGGTGAGGGCGTAGAACCAGGCGGACGACCCGGCCAGGGCCGTCATCCCGAACCCCCAGCCGATCAGCAGCGCGGCCGCGACCAGCATGGCCGACCGACTGCGGTTCTCGACCCACCGGGTGAGCGGGATCTGCAGCACCACGATCAGCAGCCCGTTCAGGCCGATGACCAGGCCGTACTCGGTGGAGGTGATCCCCTGCCGGCCCATGTCCACCGCGAGGGTGGTCGCCCCCTGCTGGAGCACCAGGGCGAGCAGCAGGGTGAGCCCGACCACCGCCATGAAGCGGCTGTCGCGGAACACCGTGCCGAGGCCGACCGTCGGCTCGTCGGCCTTCGCCGCCGGGGCGTCGGGCTTGGTCTCCGGGATCCTGGCGAAGATCACCACCGCGCAGAGCACCGTGGACAGCGCGTCCAGCAGGAAGAGCGTGAGGTAGCCGTGGGTGGCGATCAGGCCGGCGGCCGCCGAGGAGAGGCCGAAGCCCAGGTTGATCGCCCAGAAGTTCAGCGAGTAGGCCCGGACCCGGTCGGCGACCGGGACGATGTCCGCGATGATCGCCGAGATAGCCGGCCGGGTGGCGTTGTTGCAGAAGCCCACCAGGAAGGCCACCACCGCGATCGCCACCTGGCCGTCCGCGAAGCCGAGCACGGCGGTGAACAGCGCGGTGCCGAGCTGGGCGGCGAGCAGGGTCGGACGGCGCCCGATCCGGTCGGTGAGCACCCCGGCGACGATCGAGGAGGCCGCCGAGCCGAGGCCGAACAGGGCCGCGACCAGGCCCGCGTAGGAGGCCGAGTACCCCCGGCTGCCGGTGAGGTAGAGCGCCAGGAAGGTGACCACGAAGGCGCCGAGCCGGTTGACCAGGGTCGAGACCCAGAGCCACCAGAACTGGCGCGGCAGTCCGCCCGCCGTCTCGTGCACCATTCTTCGGAACCGGGCGGCGTCGAGCATGTGGGGGGCTCCCGAGGGCAGGAGCGTCCGCTGAGCGGCGCGGGCAGGCCCGGTCAGCCGACGCATGTAAGTGTCAGATGCGCGGCGCACACGCTACCTGTCGCCCTGAGGTCCCCACCAGGGGTTTTCGGGCCCTCCACTAAGCTGGGGCCCATGGCTGACACGACGTACCGACTCATCCTGCTCCGCCACGGCGAGAGCCAGTGGAACCAGAAGAACCTGTTCACCGGTTGGGTCGACGTCGACCTCAACGAGAAGGGCGAGAAGGAGGCCGCCCGCGGTGGCGAGCTCCTGGCCGCCGAGGGCCTGCTCCCCGACGTGGTGCACACCTCGCTGCTTCGCCGTGCCATCCGTACCTCGCAGATCGCCCTGGACAAGGCCGACCGCCACTGGATCCCGGTCAGCCGCAGCTGGCGCCTGAACGAGCGGCACTACGGCGCGCTGCAGGGCAAGGACAAGGCCCAGACCCTGGCCGAGTTCGGCGAGGAGCAGTTCCAGCTGTGGCGCCGCTCCTACGACACCCCGCCGCCGGTGCTGGCCGACGACAACGAGTACTCGCAGGCCGGTGACGCCCGCTACGCCGAGATCCCGAGCGAGCTGCGTCCGCGCACCGAGTGCCTGAAGGACGTCGTCGAGCGGATGCTCCCGTACTGGTACGACGCCATCGTCCCGGACCTCGCCTCCGGCAAGACCGTCCTGGTCACCGCCCACGGCAACAGCCTGCGCGCGCTGGTCAAGCACCTCGACGGCATCTCCGACGAGGCCATCGCCGGCCTGAACATCCCGACCGGCATCCCGCTGGTGTACGAGCTGGACGCCGACTTCAAGCCGGTCGCCGCGGGCGGCCGCTACCTCGACGCGGAAGCCGCCGCCGCGGCCATCGAGGCGGTCAAGAACCAGGGCAAGAAATAAGCCCGACAGCCACGGAGGCCCCGCCGCCCGGTTCGCCGGGGGCGGGGCCTCTTCGCGTCCCAACCAGCTTGCGGGGTCGGCGAGTTGGACTGAACTGAAAGTGGTTCAGACCATTGACGGGTAGTGTGGCGACTCCTACCGTGAGGGCACCGGGCCGGCGCAGGCATGCCAGGATCTCCCCGTCCGGGCCGCACCCCCACGTGCGCGCGTCTGCGCCCCGGTGCACTCTCCATCCACCCCCACGGAGGAGCACCATGCGCACACGTCACATCGTCGGGGCGGTGGTCGCCGCGCTGGCGGTACCGCTCACGCTCGCCTTCCCGGCGTCCTCGCACGGGTACATCACGACCCCGCCCAGCCGGGCCGCGCTCTGCGCCGCGGGCGCCGTCGCCTGGGACTGCGGTGGGATCCGGTGGGAGCCGCAGAGCGTCGAGGGCCCGAAGGGCTTCCCGACCCGGGGCCCGGCCGACGGCACCATCTGCGCCGGAGGCAACGCGCGCTTCGCCGAGCTGGACGACCCGCACAGCGGCGCCTGGCCGACCACAGCGGTCACGGCGGTCGGGCAGCTCACCTTCACCTGGCGGTTCACCGCCCGGCACGCGACCACGAACTTCAGGTACTACCTGACCAAGCCGGGCTACGACGCGAGCCGGCCGGTCACCCGGGCCGCCCTGGAACTGACGCCCTTCCTGACCGTCCCGTACGGCGGGAAGCAGGTGCCGAGCACGCTCAGCCACACCGCGACCGTCCCGAGCGGGCGCACCGGCCACCAGGTGGTCGTCGCCGTCTGGGAGATCGCCGACACCGGGAACGCCTTCTACTCCTGCACCGACGTCAGGTTCTGACGCCTGAACGCCCGGCACGGCCTCGGCGAGGACGAGGGCGAGGACGAGGAGGACGGCGTCGGCGAGGGCGCACGACTGCCCGTCGTGCGCCCTCGCCCGAGGACCTTCAGTGCCCGCCGCAGCAGCCGCCGTCCGCGCCGCCGCACTGGCAGGGCGCGCCGGACTGGCAGCCGCAGCCGCAGCCCGGGCCGCAGCCGCAGCCGGCCGCGAGGACGGGCAGTAGCTTCGGGGCGGGCGGCTCGACGGTGTCGCGGGCGGGGGCCGGGCGGGTCGGGTTGGCCTTCATCGAGCTGTTCCCTCCGTGAAGCGGGCACACTCCGGCGCCCGATACTTCGAGTGAAACCGCCGAACGGAGGGAGCGTCAACGGGCGCGCAGTGGTGGGACATCCGGAGAACCGTGCGCCCGCACCACCCTCGCCACAGGTTTACTCACCCCTCGGGGTGAGCGGCCGTCGGAGCGGAGCTCACTCCGCCGCGCCGGCCTCCGTGGCCTCCGTGCCCTCGGTGGAGGCGACGAACTCGGCCACGTGCTCGCCCGTCACCAGGTACACCACGCGCTTGGCGACCGACACCGCGTGGTCCGCGAAGCGCTCGTAGTAGCGGCCGACCAGCGTGATGTCGACGGCGGTCTCGATGCCGTGGTGCCAGCGGTCGTCGATCAGGTGCGACAGCAGCTCGCGGTGGAGGGTGTCGATGGCGTCGTCGTCCTGCTCCAGCTCCAGGGCCTTGTCGACGTCCTTGGTGGCGATGACCAGGCCGGCCTTGGCCACCAGGCGCTGGGCGAGCTGGCCCATCTCCAGGACGGTGGAGTGCAGGTCGCGCGGCACGGCGGTGTCCGGGTAGCGCATCCGCGCGACCTTGGCGACGTGCCGGGCGAGGTCGCCGCAGCGCTCGAGGTCGGCGCTCATCCGCAGCGAGGTGACGACGATGCGCAGGTCGGTGGCGACCGGCTGCTGCCGGGCCAGCAGGTCGATCGCCCGGTTCTCCAGCTCGTGGTGCAGCTCGTTGATCTTCTCGTCGGCGGCGATCACGCTCTCCGCCAGTGCCAGGTCCGCGTCGAGGAGGGCGGTGGTGGCGCGGCCGAGGGCGGAGCCGACCAGCCGGGCCATCTCGACCAGGCTGTCGCCGATCGAATCGAGTTCCTCGTGGTACGCGTCGCGCATGTTCTCTCCTCAGTAGCTGTGTCGGTGGCGGTGCCGACCGGTCAGCCCGTACGACCGTCGTTCCGGTGTCCGGGTGACCGCTGCTGGTGGCGCGCATCGTACGCGCACACCCGAGCCCGGTGGCCGCGTTTCGGCACACCGGTCTCTCCCACACGGGCTGCTCGGCCAACTCTCCGCCGTCAGGGCGACGGTGCACGGCCGCTACGGTGAATCGGCAGCCACGTGAAGGTGAATTCTCGGCAACGCGCGGTCGATGCCTTGATCCAGCCCTTGGGGAGTGGCCTGGCCATGCGCTTACGCTGGCCACATGGACGTGAACGTGGCCGCCGCCGCTGCCTGCGCCATTGCCGGGCTCGGCGTCGGCCTCACCGCCTCCATCGCCTTCCGCTGGAGCGAGCGCGAGCAGGCCAGGGGCAGGTACAGCGGCACCGGCGGCAGGAACCACGGCCGGTACCAGGCACCGGCCACCGGCAACCCCGAGCCCCCGCTGCCGCCCGGGGTCGACACCGTGCTCTCCGTGCTGCGCTCCTGCGCGATCGTGCTGGGCGAGGGCGACGAGGTGGTCAAGGCCAGCTCGGCGGCGTACGCGATGGGCCTGGTGCGCGGCGGTGCGGTCGCGGTGGACCAGATGCTCGCGCTGGCCCGCGCCACCCGCCGGGACGGCGAGATCCGCCAGGTCGAGCTGGAGGTGCCCCGACCGGGCGCGGCCCGCGCGGCCGAGCCGCTCGCGGTCTCCGTACGGGTCGCCCCGCTGGGCTCCCGGCTGGTGCTGGTGCTGGTCGAGGACCAGACCGAGCGGCGCCGCGTGGAAGCCGTCCGCCGGGACTTCGTGGCCAACGTGAGCCATGAGCTCAAGACCCCGGTCGGCGCCCTGTCACTGCTCTCCGAGGCGGTCGTCGACGCGTCCGACGACCCGGAGGCGGTGCAGCGCTTCGCCGGCCGGATGCAGGTCGAGGCCGCCCGGCTGGCCAGCCTCGTCCAGGAGATCATCGACCTCTCCCGGGTCCAGGACGACCGCCTGATGGTCGATCCGGAGCCGGTCGCGGTGGACGAGCTGATCGCCGAGGCGATCGACCGCTGCCGCCAGCAGGCCGCCGCCAAGCAGATCCTCATCGCGGCGGGCGGCATCGCCGGCCTCTACCTGCACGGCAACCGCGGCCAGCTCGCCGCCGCGCTCGGCAACCTGGTCGAGAACGCCGTCAACTACAGCCCGCCCCGCACCCGGGTGGCGATCGCCACCCGCCGGATCTCCAGCGCCGCCGCGCTCGGCGAGGCGGACGGCGAGCTCATCGAGATCTCGGTCACCGACCAGGGCATCGGCATCTCCGAGAAGGACCGCGAGCGGGTCTTCGAACGCTTCTACCGCGTCGACCCGGCCCGCTCCCGGGCCACCGGCGGCACCGGCCTCGGCCTCTCCATCGTCAAGCACGTCGCCGCCTCGCACGGCGGCACCGTCTCGGTGTGGAGCGTCGAGGGGCAGGGTTCGACCTTCACCCTCCGCCTGCCCGCGGGACAGGCGCCCGCCGACGACGACGCCGACGACGACGTCGACGGGACCTACGACGAGCCGGACCACGTGCCGGACGCCGCCGGCCCCGCCGCGGCACCCCGAACCCTCACCACGGACCGCACGGACCGCAGGGACCGTACCGACCGTTCGCTCCCCGCCGGGGAGCGGGAACAACACCTGTCAGACACAACTTCTCAGCTTGCCCCGGAGGCCTGATCGTGACCCGAGTACTGGTGGTCGAGGACGAGGAGTCGTTCAGCGACGCCCTCTCGTACATGCTCCGCAAGGAGGGCTTCGAGGTGGCCGTCGCCGCCACCGGCCCCGACGCGCTGGAGCAGTTCGAACGCAACGGCGCGGACCTCGTCCTGCTCGACCTGATGCTGCCGGGCCTGCCCGGCACCGAGGTCTGCCGCCAGCTCCGGGTGCGGTCCAACGTCCCGGTGATCATGGTGACCGCCAAGGACAGCGAGATCGACAAGGTCGTCGGGCTGGAGATAGGCGCTGACGACTACGTGACCAAGCCGTACTCCACCCGCGAGTTGGTCGCCCGGATCCGCGCGGTGCTGCGCCGCCGCGGCGAGGACGGCGGCGCGGGCGAGAACGGCAACGGCCCGGGCGCCCTCGAGGCGGGACCGGTCCGGATGGACGTGGACCGCCACGTGGTGACGGTGGACGGCGCCAAGGTCGACCTGCCGCTCAAGGAGTTCGACCTGCTGGAGATGCTGCTGCGCAACGCCGGCCGGGTGCTCACCCGCATGCAGCTGATCGACCGGGTCTGGGGCGCGGACTACGTCGGCGACACCAAGACCCTGGACGTCCACGTGAAGCGCCTGCGGGCCAAGATCGAGCCGGACCCGGGCGCGCCGCGCTACCTGGTCACCGTCCGCGGCCTGGGCTACAAGTTCGAGCCGTAGACCGCGGGCACCCCGGGTGCGCGGAAGGCCCCCGCCGGCAGCAGCCGGAGGGGGCCTTCGCGTTGCTCCCGGCGGGCCCGGAGGCCCGCCGGAGGCGGGGTACGGCGGGGTGCGGCGTCAGTGCGCGGCCGGGGTGGCCGGGGCGGTGGTGCCGCCGACCGGGACGGTGGTGCCGGTGGCCGGGACGCCCGGGGTGGGGGTGGCACCGGGGGTGGTGGCACCCGCGGTCGGGGCGGCCGGGGTGGGGGAGGAGCTCTTGGCGGGCGTGGTGCTCGCCGACGGGGTCGGGCCGAAGCCCTTGTACAGGCCCTTGCCGTCCGGGCTCACGCCGGCCTGGGCCTCGACCTTCTGGCCGTCCTTGAAGGTGAAGGTGGTGGGCGCGAAGCCGCCGACGTGGACGGAGGCGTTGGCGACGCTCGCGGTCGGGTTGCCCTGGCCACCGATCGCGACCGAGCCGCCGGCCGGGATGACGATGCTCGCCAGCGGGGCGCCCGCGGCGTCCGCGAAGGTGGCGGCGGAGGTGTCGACGGTGACGGACTGGAGCTCCGCCGGGATGTCCGCGGTGTTCGCGATGTTCACGACCACGTTGGCGGGGCCCTTGTAGTCGCCGGAGGTGCCCTCTCCGGTGACGATCACGATGTTGTTGAGCCGAAGGTTCGTCCCGAGGGTTGCCGCCGCGTTGTCCGGCTTGATCTGCAGGGTGTCCGGCGTGTTGCCGGCGGCGCAGGAGGACAGCGAGGCGATGGCGATGGCGGCGATGGCGGCGATGCTGCCGCGTCGAAGGCTGCGGCTCACGGCGGCGGCTTCTCCTAGGTCACGTGTCGGTAGGTCAGGTCTCAGATTATCGACCTCACTTATGCGCTCCTCACGGGGTGGTCCCCGTGTCGCACTCCCGAGGGCCGCCGGGGGCCGTCCGGCGGTACACCCGCCATGTCCCGGTCACAGCGCGGACAAGCTTCGACCAAGATCGAATAACGATTGGGTCGCGACCGGAAAAGGGGTGAAAGCTCAAGATCCAATCATGGCTGCCGGGGTGTTGCGCAAGGGTTTCGTCGAACCCCGGAACCGCCTCCGACCTGCGGGAAGCCCCTCTCGAACACCGGTCGCAGCACGTGATGGGGGTGCTTGTCAAGCCCCGAGACCTGCCCTGACCTGCGAAAACGCCCTTCGGGTGCGCCGAGAAGCATGTTATTCTGGAAAGCCACGGAAGGGGTCCTGTCACATGACGTTCAAGGTTGGCGACACGGTGGTCTACCCCCATCACGGGGCCGCGCTGATCGAGGCCATCGAAACTCGCCAGATCAAAGGTGTGGACAAGACCTACCTGGTGCTCAAGGTGCAGCAGGGAGACCTGACGCTCCGCGTGCCCGCCGAGAACGCGGAGTTCGTCGGCGTGCGCGATGTAGTCGGCCAGGAGGGTCTGGACCGGGTCTTCGAGGTGCTGCGCGCACCGTACACGGAAGAGCCGACCAACTGGTCCCGTCGCTACAAGGCGAACCTGGAGAAGCTCGCCTCGGGCGACGTTATCAAGGTCGCCGAGGTTGTGCGCGACCTCTGGCGTCGCGAGCGCGAGCGCGGCCTCTCGGCCGGCGAGAAGCGGATGCTCGCGAAGGCGCGCCAGATCCTCGTCAGCGAGCTCGCGCTGGCGGAGAACACCAACGAGGACAAGGCGGAAACGCTGCTCGACGAGGTCCTCGCCTCGTAACGCACGCGTCACCGCATGCGGTCGGGCTGCCGCCCAACGCTCACAGCGCCCGGTGCCGGCGCGCCGCTCCTCGGACGAACCGTCCGGGAGTGGTGCAGTGGCACTTCGGGCGCTGAGGCGTGTCCGGACGACGCCCCCACCCGAGCCGGTCCGAGCCTGCCAGACCGTTTCCGCACCCGCATGTTCTGCGGGCTTCGCGGAGCTGTGCGGCGGGCAGTGGACCGTGGTTCTTCGGAAGGGGCCCGGTGCGCCCGCCGGGCACGCCATGGCCATACCCACTTCGCCGAAGGAGTGAAACCTGAACGCGTCAGGAGCAGTCGCAGCAGCAGTGGTGCCCGCCGCCGGACGCGGTGAGCGCCTGGGGCCCGGAGCCCCGAAGGCCCTGCGGGAGCTGGGCGGTGTGCCGCTCCTGGTGCACGCCGTCCGGGCCCTCGCCCGCAGTCGAGCCGTGGGCCTGGTCGTGGTCGCCGCACCCGCCGACGGGGTGGCCGAGGTGGCCGCCCTGCTGGACAGCCACGGGCTGGACGGCAAGGACGTCCGCGTGGTGGCCGGCGGCGCGACCCGCCAGGAGTCGGTGCGGCTGGGCCTGGCCGCGATCCCGGAGGACGTGGAGATCGTCCTGGTGCACGACGCGGCCCGCCCGCTCGTCCCGGTGGAGGTGGTGGACGCCGTCGCGGCCGCCGTCCGGGCCGGGGCGCGCGCCGTGGTGCCCGCGGTGCCGCTGGCCGACACCGTGAAGCGGGTCGAGCCGAACCCGGGCGGCCCCGAGCCGGTGCTCGACACGCCCGAGCGGTCCACCCTGCGCGCGGTGCAGACCCCGCAGGGCTTCGACCGGGCCGCCCTGGTCGAGGTGCACGCCAAGGCGCTGGCCGAGGAGAGCGCCGGCACCGCCGACGCGCCGCCGGTCACCGACGACGCCGGGCTGGTCGAGCGCTACGGCGGCCGGGTCGTCGTGGTTCCCGGCCACGAGGAGGCGTTCAAGGTCACCCGTCCGCTGGACCTCGTGCTCGCCGAGGCCGTACTCGCCCGCCGGAGGGCCGCCGATGCCTACTGACCCGCAGATTCCCGCCGACCCGTCGATCCCCGTGATCCCCCGGGTCGGGATCGGCACCGACGTGCACGCCTTCGAGGCCGGCCGCCCGCTCTGGGTGGCCGGGCTGGAGTGGCCGGACGCCGGGGTCGGGCTCTCCGGGCACTCGGACGCCGACGTGGCCGCGCACGCCGCCTGCGACGCGCTGTTCTCGGCCGCCGGGATCGGCGACCTGGGCGCGCACTTCGGCACCGACCGCCCGGAGTGGGCCGGCGCCTCCGGGGTGAAGCTGCTCGGCGAGGCGGCCCGGCTGGTCCGCGAGGCCGGCTTCGAGATCGGCAACATCGCCGTCCAGGTCATCGGCGTCCGGCCGAAGATCGGCAAGCGGCGGGCCGAGGCGCAGGCCGCGCTCTCGGAGGCGGCCGGCGCCCCGGTGTCCGTCTCCGGCACCACCACCGACGGGCTGGGCCTGACCGGCCGGGCGGAGGGCCTGGCCGCGATCGCCACCGCCCTGGTGTACGAGCGGCGTTGAGCCCGGGGGCGGCGTCGGGCCGGTGGGCCGGTGAGGTGAGCGGGCCGGGAAGAATCCGCGCCTGACGGGTGTTCATCGGGTGGTGCGAGGGCCCGGGTCGTTACTGTTCGGCTTCGGGCCCGCGCCGGGGGCTCCCGCTCGGGCCGTTACCGCCGCCGACGAGATGAGGTTCGCCAGATGACCGCCCAACTCTCCGACCGTGCCAAGGCGTTGATCGACGGCAAGAGCTTCGCCGTGGTCTCCACGATCCAGCCCGACGGCAGCCCCCAGTCCTCGGTGGTCTGGGTCAAGCGGGACGGCGACGACATCCTGTTCTCCACCGTCGAGGGCCGCCGCAAGCACCTCAACCTGGTGCGGGACCCGCGCGTCTCGATCCTGCTCAACCCGGCGGACAGCCCGTACGAGTACCTGGAGGCGCGCGGGGAGGTCACCATGACCACCGAGGGCGGCCGGGCGCTGATCGACGAGCTGGCCGCCAAGTACCGCGGGGTGGACAAGTACACCTGGGACGGCCCGGAGGACGTCCGGGTGATCGTGCGGCTCAGCCCGCGCAAGGTGGTCGGCAGCATCTGAGTCCGCCCGCGCAAGGTGGTCGGCAGCCTCAGGATCCATCCGCCCGTGACCTGCCGTTCCCCGGGATCACAACAGCGTTGTCCCGGGGAATGTGGCGGGGCACCCCCCGCCGCCCACTACGCTTGACGCTGTGAGCATTCGTCTGTACGACACCAGCACCCGCCAGGTACGCGACTTCGTCCCGCTTGTACCGGGTTGTGTCTCGATCTACCTGTGCGGCGCTACCGTCCAGTCGGCGCCTCACATCGGGCACATCCGGTCCGGGCTCAACTTCGACATCATGCAGCGGTGGTTCGCCTACCGCGGCTACCAGGTGACCTTCGCCCGGAACGTCACCGACATCGACGACAAGATCATCGCCAAGGAGCGCGAGCTCGGCACGCCGTGGTGGCAGATCGCCTACGAGAACGAGCGCGCGTTCAACGACGGCTACACCGCGCTCGGCTGCCTGGCGCCGACCGTCGAGCCGCGGGCCACCGGGCACATCCCCGAGATGATCGAGATGATGCAGAGGCTCATCGAGAAGGGCCACGCCTACGCCGCCGACGGCAACGTCTACTTCGACGTGAAGTCCTACCCGGACTACCTCGAGCTCTCCAACCAGAAGCTCGAGGACCTGCGCCAGCCGAGCGGCGAGGGCGAGACCGGCAAGCGGGACCAGCGCGACTTCGCGATGTGGAAGGCCACCAAGCCCGGCGAGCCGAGCTGGGAGACCCCGTGGGGCCGCGGCCGTCCGGGCTGGCACCTGGAGTGCTCGGCGATGGCCCACAAGTACCTGGGCGCGGCCTTCGACATCCACGGCGGCGGGCTGGACCTGATCTTCCCGCACCACGAGAACGAGATCGCCCAGTCCAAGGCCTACGGCGACGACTTCGCCAACTTCTGGGTGCACAACGCCTGGGTCACCATGGCCGGCGAGAAGATGAGCAAGTCGCTCGGCAACTCGGTGCTGGTCTCCGAGATGGTCCGGGCCTGGCGCCCGATCGTGCTCCGGTACTACCTGGCGGCCCCGCACTACCGCTCGATGATCGAGTACAGCGAGGAGTCGCTGCGCGAGGCCGAGGCCGGCTTCGGCCGGATCGAGGGCTTCGTCCAGCGCGCCGTCGAGCGCTGCGGCACGGTCGACGCGGCGCCCGAGGTGCCGCCGGCCTTCGCCGAGGCGATGGACGACGACTTCGGCGTGCCGCAGGCGCTGGCCGTCGTGCACACCGCCGTCCGCCAGGGCAACAGCGCCCTGAACGCGGACGACAAGGAGAGCGTGGTGGCGCGACTGGCCGAGGTCCGTGCGATGCTCGGAGTACTGGGCCTCGACCCGCTCGACCCGCACTGGGCCGGGACGGACCGCGGCGAGGACCTCCACGGTGTGGTCGACTCGCTCGTCCGACTGGTCCTGGACCAGCGGCAGGCAGCGCGCGAGCGCAAGGACTTCGCCACCGCGGATGCCATCCGCGACCAGCTCGGACTGTCCGGGCTGGCGATCGAGGACACCCCGTCCGGCCCCCGCTGGACGATCAACAGCCAGTAACCCCATCTGACGATCGGGGTGATGGGTGGGCCGTACCGGACCGGTGCGGCCCTCCCGCATGACGTACGCATGCCGTCGGCCGCCGCCGGACAGAGACCGGGGCGGCCAGGGCGTGCCGGACAGACAGGAAGTACAGCCATGGCCGGCAACAGCCAGCGCAGGAACCGCCGCAACCCCGGATCGAAGAAGGGTGCGTCTGTCGGTACCGGCGGGCACAGCCGGAAGGCGCTCCAGGGCAAGGGCCCGACCCCTCCCGGCGAGGAGCGCAAGGGCCACCCCAAGCAGCGGGCCGCCAACGCGGCGCTCAAGCGCGAGCGGGACGCCAAGGCCCGGGCCGGCATGCGCCGGGCCGGCGGCGGCGGTCGGGGCGGCCGCGGCGGCGCGGGCAGCGCCGAGCTGGTCTTCGGCCGCAACTCGGTGGTCGAGGCCCTGCAGGGCGACGTCCCGGCCACCGCGCTGTACGTCCAGCAGTTCATCGACACCGACGACCGCGTGCGCGACGCCTTCCAGGCCGCCAACGACCGCGGCATCCCGCTGATGGAGGCCCCGCGCCCGCAGCTGGACCAGATGACCGGCGGGCTCAACCACCAGGGCCTGGTGCTCCAGGTGCCGCCGTACGAGTACGCGCACCCCGAGGACCTGCTGGCGGACGCCGCCGACGCGGGCCAGGACGCGCTGATCATCGCGCTGGACGGGGTCACCGACTCGCGCAACCTCGGCGCCGTGGTCCGCTCCGCCGCCGCCTTCGGCGCGCACGGCGTGGTCATCCCCGAGCGTCGCGCGGCCGGCATGACCGCCGGTGCCTGGAAGACCTCCTCCGGCGCCGCGGCCCGACTGCCCGTCGCCCGGGCCACCAACCTGACCCGCGCCCTGGAGGCGTACCAGAAGGCCGGCCTGATGGTGGTCGGCCTGGCCGCCGACGGCGAGGCCGAGCTGGGCGACCTGGAGCTGCTGACCGGCCCGGTCGTGGTCGTCGCGGGCAGCGAGGGCAAGGGCCTGTCCCGGCTGGTCTCGGAGACCTGCGACATGCGGGTGCGGATCCCGATGTCCGGCCTGACCGAGTCGCTGAACGCCGGTGTCGCGGCGGGCATCGTGCTGTACGAGGCCGCCCGGCTGCGCGCCAAGCGCTGAGGCGGCTGCGGCGCGGTGACGTCCGCCGAGCGCTGAGCACGTCCGACGGGCGGGGCGCAGGCGGTCTTCCGAATTGTCCGCAGTCCGAGTGAAAGGCGATCGGGCCCGACCGGGTCCGATCGCTTTTTTCATGATCACTTCAAGTGTGCGCCGGACATCCACCCGGGAGAGTGTCCTAAGCGCCCGTCACCCGGTTAGACGGGCGTGGACACCAGAACACCTCGGCGCCCCCTGTTCGGCGGCGGCAGCACCGGGATAGACGCGGGCCCCGGTCTCAACACCGTCAAGGTGGAGTCGGACCCCGCGCGGCTCAGCAGCACCCAGGCGAGCTTCCGGCTCCGGCTCGGCGCGCCGGTGGCGCCGCTGATCGAGGCCCCGGCCGGACTGCTGTCCACCGGAGCCGCGTTCGGCGACCCGTACGCCAACCAGGGCCTGATCCGTCGTCCGCTGGTCACCCCGCAGGTCGTTGTCCCGGCCTCCGCCGTCCCGGCGCTCGCGGGTGCCGGGGCCGGTGGCGGGCCGCGCCGCAAGGGCCGGGTCACCACCGTCACCTGGACCGGCCAGGCACCCCCCGGGGACCTCGCGGCCACCCAGCTGCTGGAGGCGGTCCGCCAGGGCGGCGCCCCGGGGCGCGGTGGCATCGGCCTGGCCGAGGCGGAGACCCAGGTGATCCCGCCGCTCGCGGGCGCCCGGACCGTCCCGCGCCAGCCCCGCGAGGGCAGCGGCACCGCCACCGACGCGGGCGTCGGTCCGGTCGGCGAGCCGCACGGCTGGACCCCGAGCGGCGAGCTGCCCGAGGTCTCCGCCGTCGACGCCGAGGGCAAGCAGCCCTGGTACCCCGGCCGCCGCGTCGACCTCGGCCTGGTGCTGCTGCCGCTGCGCGCCGTCCTCGGCTCGCTCTCGGTCTACGCCGGGTTCAGCAAGCTCTGCGACCCGGTGTACTTCGACGGCGGCGAGCGCGGCTCGATGATGCGCTGGCTCTCCTCGCTGCACCCCTGGAAGGTCGCCGAGCCGCTGCTGGCCTTCGCCATGGCGCACCCGGTGGGCGCCGGTCTGGTGGTGTCCTTCACCGAGATCGTGGTCGGCGTGCTGACCGTCCTCGGCCTCTGGCAGCGGCTCGCGGCCGGGGCGGCGATGGCGCTCTCCGCCGCCCTGCTGTTCACCGTCAGCTGGCGGGCCGTACCGGTCTACGACACGCCCGACCTGATCTTCCTCGCGGCCTGGAGCCCGCTGCTGATCGCCGGGGCGCCGTTCGCCTCCCTGGACGGGCGGCTCAACCTGGAGGCCTGGCGGCGGTTCGGCGCCGACGCCTCCGGAGCGCTGCGCCGCCGGGTGCTGCGCCGGGGCGCCGTGGTCACCACGGTCGTCGTCGGCCTGACCCTGCTGCTCGGCTCGATGCTCGGCGCCGCCGTCCGCACCGGCGCCCGCGCACACCAGGCGCCGACCCGTCCGGCCACCGACTTCGGCACCCCGGTCTGGCCGTCCGGCAGCCCGTCCGGCGCCCCGGGGGGCAAGGGCCCGTCCACCTCGCCCTCGCCCGCCGCCCCGCGTCCGACCACCCCGACGCCGGGCGCCACCACACCGGCCTCCAAGCCGGCCACCCCGACCCCGAGCGGCAAGCACTCCGGCAAGTCGGAGACCGGGGCGGGTGCCTCCCCGGCCCCCGCCGCCCCGTCCGCCGGCTCGGGCGGCTCCGCGCCCGCCCAGCGCGGCACCCCGGGCCCCGGCGGCTCGGGCTCGGCGCCCAAGCCCAGCCCGCCCTCCGGCTCCGGGCTGCTCGGCGGGGTGCTGGGCAGCGCGCCGCTGGCCGACCTGTCCGGCGGGCGCTCCTCCTCCCGGCCGGGGGCCCCGACGGCGACCTGAGGGCGGCCCGAGGGCGGCCTCAGGGCTCAGGGAACGGCCTCAGGGCGCTGACACACCGGTCGGCCGGGTGCTCCGTGGGGGAGCACCCGGCCGACCGGCGTTCCGGTTGTCGCGGTGGCTGCCGGGGTGCGGTCCACTGCGGTGCGTTCTGCGGTGCGTTCTACTGCGGTGCGCGGCCCGTGGCGGCGGCGAGTTCCTTGGCGGCCTCGGTGAGGTCCTTGGCGGTGTCGATCGCGCGCCAGTACACGCCCTGCGGCAGCTGGTAGCCCGCCAGCCGCTTGCCGCGGGCGAGTTGGGGGAAGGTGGTGCGCTCGTGGTCGCCCACGTCCGGCAGCAGGTCGGCGAACTCCGGGCTGAACACGTACAGGCCGGCGTTGATCAGGAACGGCGAGGGCGGCGCCTCGATGAAGTCCAGCACGTTGCCGAACTGGTCGGTCTCGACGGCTCCCCACGGGATCCGCGGCCGGGCCAGCGCGAGCGTCGCGACGGCGTCCCGCTCGTGGTGGAAGGCGGCCATGTCGCGCAGGCTGAAGCGGGTCCAGATGTCCCCGTTGGTGGCGTACCACGGCTCGTCCGGGCGGGGCAGCGCCTTGGCCGCGTACTTGAGCCCGCCGCCGCGGCCGAGCGGCTCCGCCTCGACCACCGTGCGCACCCGCAGCGGCAGGTCCGCCTTGTCCAGCCACTCCTCCAGCACGTCGGCGAGGTGCCCGCAGGAGACGACGACGTCGGTGACGCCCTCGGAGGCGAGCCAGGCCAGCTGGTGGCCGAGGATCGGCGTGCCCGTCCCCGGGATCTCGACCAGCGGCTTCGGGCGGTCGTCCGTGTAGGGGCGCAGCCGGGAGCCCTGGCCGCCGGCCAGGATCACGGCCTGGGTGACGGGCGTCGAGGTCGGCCGGGGCTTCGCTGCGCTCTGGGGCTGCGTGGCGCTCTGGGGCTGCGAGAAGCCGGGGGACTGCTGGGAGTTGGGGGACGCGAGGTCGGCAGTGGGGCCGGAGTCAGCGGTCATGCCTGAACAATAGGCCCGCCGACCCGGCCGTGACCCGGGCTTGCGTCAGCCCACCACGCCCGCCGCGAACGCCCCGTCGCAGACCGGGCGGGCGAAAGAGCGGGCCCGCTGGACGTCGCCCTGGTACTTGCGCACCGCGGCCTTGCCCAACTCGGTGGCCAGCGAGGTGCAGTACGGCGTCAGGGACGGCTGCTCGCGCATCGAGCGCTCCAGCAGGTCCAGCGCGGCGGACGGGTTCTTCGCCCGCAACTCGTCCAGCAGGGCCACCCGCAGGGACTCCTGCGGGGCGAGCCCGTCGGCGGCCTTGGCCGCGGTGTCGGAGCGCCCGATCCCGGCGCCGTCGCCGCTGGACGCCGCCACGACCTGCTGGTCGAGCCCGGTCGGCGGGGCCCACGGGACCCGGGTCACGGCGAGGGTGCCGGTGGTCACCAGGACGACCGGCAGGGTCAGGGCGACGGTCTGGCCGATACGGCGCACAAGCTGCTTCACCCTCAGGAGAGTAGCGGTGGGTGCGGACCGGATCGCCCTCCGTTACACCATCGAGTGACAGGGTGTCCGGGTTTGTCCCCGCGCCGTGTTGACGCGGGGGTGTGCGGACGGAGCCCGCCGGACCGGGGAGGGTCCGACGGGCTCCGTCGTGTTCGTCAGCCGCGTGGGCTGCCGGGTCGGTCGCGTCGGCCGTATCAGCCGTGTCAGCCGCGTCAGTCGCAGACGCTCAGGCGCTTGCCGCTGCTGGTCGCGAAGACGTGGGTCTCGTTGGCGATCGGCACCACGTGGATGGTCTCGCCGCGGGCCGGGATCTGGCGGCCGGGCACGCGGACGACCAGCTCCTTGTCCTCGCCGCCGATCTTGGTGGTGCCGTAGACGAAGCCGTCCGAGCCGAGCTCCTCGACCACGTTCACGGTCACCGCGACGCCCTCGATGCCGCCCGTGGGGACGATCTCGAAGTGCTCGGGGCGGACGCCGACGGTCACCGTCTTGTCGGAGCCGGCGCCGACCAGGTTCTCGCGCGAGATGTTGACGACCGAGCCGCCGAACTTCACGCCGCCGTCCACCAGCGGCACCTCGACCAGGTTCATGGCCGGCGAGCCGATGAAGCCGGCCACGAACAGGTTGGCGGGCTTGTCGTACATGTTGCGCGGGGTGTCGACCTGCTGCAGGACGCCGTCCTTGAGCACCGCGACCCGGTCGCCCATGGTGAGCGCCTCGGTCTGGTCGTGGGTGACGTACACCGTGGTGATGCCCAGGCGGCGCTGCAGGCCGGCGATCTGGGTACGGGTCGAGACGCGGAGCTTGGCGTCCAGGTTCGACAGCGGCTCGTCCATCAGGAAGACCTGCGGCTGGCGGACGATCGCGCGGCCCATCGCGACGCGCTGGCGCTGACCGCCGGAGAGCGCCTTGGGCTTGCGGTCCAGGTACTCGGTGAGGTCGAGGATCTTCGCGGCCTCTTCGACCTTGGTGCGGATCTCCGACTTGTTCACGCCGGCGATCTTGAGCGCGAAGCCCAT
This sequence comes from Kitasatospora sp. NPDC023120, assembly GCF_055560835.1. NCBI lineage: Bacteria > Bacillati > Actinomycetota > Actinomycetes > Kitasatosporales > Streptomycetaceae > Kitasatospora > Kitasatospora sp. NPDC023120. Next base: position 131,043 of record NZ_JBVHHY010000001.1, read on the forward strand.
GTTCTCGGCGACGGTCATGTGCGGGTAGAGCGCGTAGTTCTGGAACACCATGGCGATGTCCCGGTCCTTCGGCGGCAGGTGGGTGACGTCCCGGTCACCGATGCGGATCGCGCCGGTGTTGACGTCCTCCAGGCCGGCCAGCATGCGCAGGCTGGTCGACTTGCCGCAGCCCGAGGGGCCGACCAGCACCAGGAACTCGCCGTCCGCGATCTCCAGGTCCAGGGCGTTCACCGAGGGCTTGTCCGCCCCGGGGTAGATGCGGGTCGCCTTGTCGTACGTGACAGAAGCCATGGTTGTTGCTCTCCTTCACCGGCAGGAACGTGCCGGACGATCCGAGTAAAGGGGGTGTGTTGCTTGCTCCGTCGCCCCGTCAATGGTCTGAACCACTAAACGAACCGACTCCCGGCGACGCTACCTCCGCTCCCGCGGCTTGTCAGCCCCCCACCGACTCGATTTCGGCATCGGTTCCATCACGCCCACCCGCCCCCCAACCCCCGGATATCCCACCACCCCGCCACCCGGGCCCGGTAGACTGCCCCCGGTGCCGCCGTGATCCGTCGCGGACGGCCACCGTGCCTCCTTAGCTCAGCTGGCCAGAGCACCGCTCTTGTAAAGCGGGGGTCGTCGGTTCGAACCCGACAGGGGGCTCCGGTGTCTAAGGGCCGGTCCGACGTGGTGTCGGGCCGGCCCTTCGGCGTTGGTGGGGGTGGGTTGGGGGGTCAGTCGGGTGGGAGGGTGAGGGTGGCGAGGGCGCCGCCGGTGGGGTGGTTGGTGAAGGTGAGGGTGGCGCCGATGACGCGGGTGTGGCCGGTGGCGATGGTGAGGCCGAGGCCGTGGCCGCGGCCGCGTTCGGGGATGTTGGTGCGGAAGCGCTGGGGGCCGTGGTGGAGGAGGTCGTCGGGGTAGCCGGGGCCGTGGTCGCGGACGGTGATGCGGTGGCCGTCGACGTGGAGGTGGACCGGGGCGGCGCCGTGGCGGTGGGCGTTGAGGATCAGGTTGCCGAGGATGCGGTCCAGTCGGCGCAGGTCGGTGCGGACCTGCCGGTCCTCGGTGACCTCGACGGTGACGTCCAGGCCGGTGAGGGAGACGGTGCGGCGCACCGCGCGTTCCAGGGGGACGGCGGAGAGGTCGGGGGACTCGGCGTCGGCGTCGAGGCGGGAGACCTCCAGGAGGTCCTCGACCAGGCCGCGCAGGGCTTGGACCCGGTTCCGGACCAGTTGGGTGGGGCGCCCGGGCGGCAGCAGTTCGGCGGCGGTGACCAGGCCGGTGAGCGGGGTGCGCAGCTCGTGGGCGACGTCCGCGGTGAAGCGCTGCTCGTCGGCCAGGCGGCGGTGCAGGGTACGGGACATCAGGTCGACGGCGGCGGCGAGCTCGGCGACCTCGTCCTTGCCGTCGACGAGTTCGCCGATCCGGGTGTCCGTCCCGCCGGCGGCGATGCCCCGGGCGGCGGTGGCGGCGGTGCGCAGGCGGCGGCTGATCCGGTCCGCGACGAGTACGCCGGCCAGCACGGTGGTGAAGACCGCGGCGACGACGGTGAGCAGGATGATCCGGTCCAGGTCGGCGATGGCCTGCCGGTCCTGGCCGAAGTCGACCCGGACGGAGAGCACCCCGTCCTGGACCGGGCAGGCCGCCCACATCCACTCGCCGTTCCCGTCGGTCGCGAGCAGCGAGCCCTGTCGGCCGCTCCGGGCGAGGGCGCGCAGCCGGTCGGGGAGGGCGGGGTCGTCCAGCGCGGCGCCCCGGCCGGCCACCTCGCGGTTGACGCCGTAACCGGTCAGGGTCGAGTCGAGGGCGGTGAGCGCGGCGGCGCGGGCCTGGTCGACGTGCTGACGGATCATCGCCTGGTGGACCAGCAGCCCGACGGCCACCGCGACCAGTACGGAGATGGCGGCGACGGCGGTGGCGATCTGGCGGCGCAGGGTCATGCCGGTCGCCGCAGCTTGTAGCCGAACCCGCGGACGGTCTCGATCCGGCCGGAGCCGATCTTGGCGCGCAGCCGCTGGACGTGGACGTCCACGACCCGGGTGTCGGCGCCCCACTCGTAGTCCCAGACCCGTTCGAGCAGGGTGGAGCGCTCCAGGACGATGCCGGGCGCGGCGGTGAACTCCAGCAGCAGCCGCAGTTCGGTGGGGGTGAGCGGGACGAGGCGGCCGTCCACCCGTACCTCCATGCTGTCGGTGTCCACCCGCAGGCCGTCGAAGCTGCGCACGGCGGGGGTGGGAGCGGGCTGCGGAAGCGGTGGGGCCGCCGGTAGCTGCGCGGCCTCCGGAAGCGGCGGGGAGTCGGGCGGCGGCGGGACGACGCGGACGCGGCGCAGCACCGTACGGATCCGGGCGACCAGGACGGCGCTCTCGAAGGGCTTGACGACGTAGTCGTCCGCGCCGGCCTCCAGACCGGAGACCACGTCCACCGGGTCGGTGCGCGCCGACATCATCAGGATCGGCAGCTGGCTCTCCTCGCGGATCCGGCGGCACAGGCCGACCCCGTCGAGCAGCGGCAGCATGACGTCCAGCAGGAGCAGGTCGGGCCGGACGGCGTGGAAGGCCTCCAGCCCCTCCAGACCGTCGGCGGCCGTGGTGACCGGGAAGCCGTAGCGTTCCAGGGCCATCCGGGTGGCCTCGCGGATCACCTCGTCGTCCTCGACCAGGAGGATGTGCGGGTGGGCGGGGGCGGCAGGTGCGGCAGGGGTCGCGGGGGTCATCGCTTCGGCTCCGGGAACACGGCGGGGGCGGAGGGCTGCGGGGTGGGCCGGGGCGCCCGCGGCGAGGGGACGGCCGCGCCGGGGGCCGGTGCCGGTGATCCGACGGCGGATCCGGCGCCCGAGCCGGCGACGGGGGCACCGGTCGGCGGGGACTTGGGGACGGTGCCGGGCGGCGCCGCGGCGTCCGCGCCGGTGGGCGGCAGCACGCCGAGGCCCTCGTCCTTCCGCTCCAGCAGGACGAGCCTGACCCCGTCCCAGTGGTAGTGGCTGCTGGTCCGGACGTAGACACCGGTCGACTCGTACAGCCACAGGTCGGAGCCGATCGTCTCGGCGCTGAAGGTCCGTTGGACCTGCACCCGCAGGACGGGCAGGAGGCGGTCCTCGGTGAGGGCGAGGGTGTAGACGTGCAGCACCACCGGCCCGGGGGTGATGACGGTGGTGATCAGCGAGAGCCGCCCGTCCCCGGTGAGGTCACGGAACTCGGGGCTGCGGACCTCGCACCCGGCGCACGGGTCGAGCGCCTTCCGCTCCTCCTGGGTCACCGCCGGGTCCTTGGCGAGGACGGTGCGGACGTCGACCGCGGTGAGGTCGCGCCCGGGGACGGTCAGGTCCGGTACGGGCTGCGGCGCCTGGGTGGCGCCGCCGGTGGCGGTGGGCGACGGGCTCGGCAGCGGCGGCGAGGTGGCCAGGTCGGGCCAGAGCGGCCGGGGGACGGGCGGTGGTGTGACGGCCCGGGCCGGGCCCTGGTCCCGCAGGTCGCCGGGGGCGGGCCGGCCGAAGGCCAGGGCGGCGAGGGCGAGCAGGACGACCAGACCGGCCAGGGCCGCCACGGGGACGGCGCCGGGCCGGCGGCGGGGTGGGGGTGTTGCTGCCGTTGCTGCCACGGTCGGTGCTCGTCCTCCTGGTCTGCGGCGGTTCGGCGGTTCGGCCATCCGGCCGTTCGGCGATGCGGCTGCGGCGATGAGTCGGTTCGTCGGTTCGTCGTCGTACCGCCGCACGCCTTAGGTCGCCCGGACGGCGGACGGCGGTTCCGGAGCACCGCCGGGTGCCGGTCGCGTCCCGGTCGGGTGCCGGTTGCTGCTCGCCGTCGGGCGTGGGCCGGGCGCAGGTCAGGCCAGGTCCGCCAGCACGATGATGTTGTCGGTCCAGTGGCCGTCCGAGCCGATCCGCCCGCCGCAGGTGATCAGCCGCAGGGCGGGCGCGGGCGTGCCGCCGTAGACCTGCTCGGTGGGGAAGCTGTCCTTGGCGGCCTGGAGCAGCGTACGGACCTTGAAGTCCACGGTGCTGCCGTCCGCCCGCCGCACCCGGATCAGCTCGCCGGGCCGCAGCTTCGGCAGCTGCCGGAAGACCGCCGGGCCGTGCACGGTGTCGTAGTGCCCGATCAGGACGGCGGGGCCGGTCTCGCCCGGGGAGGGGCCGTTGCGGTACCAGCCGACCTCGTTGCCGCGGTCGGCCGGCGGCACCTGGACCGTGCCGTCGGTGTTCAGTCCGAGGTCGGCCACCGGTGCGTCCACCCCGGCCGAGGGGACCAGCAGCCGGGTCGGCGGCGAGGGCGCGAAGGGCTTCGGGGCGGTGGCTGCGGTGGTCCCGGGGGCGGAGGCGGTTCCGGTGGCCGGTGCCGCCGCCGGGGTGTTCGCGGTGCTGCCGTGGCCGGAGGACTCGATCCGCACCACCGGGCTCTCCTGGCCGGACAGCGCCAGCGAGGTGCCGAGCACCAGGCAGAGCAGGCCCGCCGTGCCGAAGGCCGTACGGCGCAGGGCGCTCGGGCCGGGCCGGGCAGCGCGGCGCCGTCCCCGACGGCCGCGACCGCGTCCGTTTTCACCGCGTCCGTTTTCACCGCGGCCGTGCCCGATGTGTCCGCGCGCCTGCCTGCGGCGGCCGGTCCCCGCCGCCGGGGCCGCCCCGGCGCCACTTCCCCGACTGGCCAGGTGCGGGGAGACGGCGCCGGGGTGCCCGGCGGACTCGGGACCGGTGTCAGCCGCGCGCACCGGAGCGGCGGCGCAGGACGGCGAAGCCCAGCACTCCGGCGCCGACGGCCGCGACGGCGCCGCCGCCCGCGAGCATCAGGCCGGAGCCGTCGGTGGCGCCGGAGCCGTCACCGGCCTGCGCGGCGCCCTTCGGCACCTCGCGGACCTGCGGCTGGGTGCCGTTCGGGGCCGGCGGAGCGGGCACGGCCCTCGGGGACTCCGCGGCGCTGGCCGGAGCCTTCGGGTCGGCCGGGGCCGGGGAGGCGGCCGGAGCGGCACCCGAGCCCGGCGAGGCGACGGCGCCCGGGGCGGTCGCGACGGGCTTCGGCGCGCCGTCGGCCCAGGCCTGCCCGCCGGTGACGGCGGTCAGCAGCGCGGCGCCGGTCAGGGCGCAGGCCGCCAGGACGCGGCGGGCGGGCGTGCGGTCGGTACGGCTCCTGCTCATGCGGTGTTCTCCATCTGCATCGGTGGGGCACGTGGGTGTGAGGTCGGTCCTCGGTGGGGACCGATCGCGGACGTCCGTCGTCGGCGCCGGACGCGTACGTCCTCGTTGTGGACGCCCTTCGACCGCTGCGGGCCGGGGCGCCGACAGTGACGGTAGGAGGGCCGTGTCGCGGTCCTCGGCCGGTCGTGTCACGGCCGCCCATCGGCTGCGTAACGACCCCGCCGCCCACAACGCCGCCGTCCGCTTCTCGACGCCGTCACCGCCGCCGCATCCCGAGTCGGCCCCGCGTCCCGATGGCCCCGCACCCCGAATCCGCCCTGCACCCCGAATCGGCCCCGCACCCCGAATTCGCCCCGCGCCCGGTGAGCGACCCCGCCCCCCGGCGCGTACCCATGAATGGGGGACCGAGAGGACCGACTGAGAGGTGGCAGCGATGAGCATGCTGGCCAACCTGGTGCCGGCGTTGCGGCATCCGCACAAGCGGACCCGGACCGGCACGGATTCCAGGACCTCGAAGACGAAGGACCGTCGTCGCCGCCGTCGTGGAAGCAACTCGCGGCACTGACGGCTCTGCCGTCCTGTCAGGGCCGGGCCGTCACCGGCCCGGCCACGTCCCTTGGGCTGGACTCGTACCGTGTGGTCGCTGCGGCGGCTGACGGCCGTCGACGCGGGTGACGGCGACGGCCGGGTGGACCCGGTCGTCGCCCCGGCCCCGGCCGTCCCGCTGCGGCGGACGTTCGGGCGGTTCTGGCCCTACACCCGCGGGGGTCGGCGCTGGCTGGCCCTGCTGCTGGGGTTCGTCCTGCTCGGGCCGGTGGTCGACGCGGCCGCGATCTGGCTGTTCAAGGTCGTCGTCGACGAGGTGCTGGTGCCGCGCAGGCTCGGGCTGTTCCTGCCGGTCGCGCTCGGCTACGCCGGGCTGACGCTGGTGGCAGGGAGCCTGCGCTTCGCCGACGAGACGACCTCGGCCTGGGTCAGCGAGCGCTTCCTGCTCGCGCTGCGCACGGACGTGTTCCGGCACCTGCAGGGCCTCTCGCTGGGCTTCTTCGAGCGGCGGCGGCTCGGCGACGTACTGTCGCGGCTGACCGCGGATGTCGAGGCGGTCGAGACCTTCCTCCTCTCGGGCGTCCTCGACGCGGTCGCGTACGTCGCCGAGCTGGCCGTCTTCCTCGGCGTGCTGTTCTACCTGCGCTGGGACCTCGCCGCGGTGGCCCTCGTCGTCGTGCCGGTGTTCTGGTTCACCGCGCGGCGCTTCTCCGTGCTGGTGAAGGCCGCGTCGCGGGAGCGACGGCGGCGCAGCGGCTCGGTCAGCGCGCTCGCCGAGGAGACCATGACCAACATCGCGCTGGTGCAGGCGTACAACCGGCAGGACTGGGAGCGGGAACGGTTCTACCGGGAGAGCTTGGCGCGGTTCCGGGCGACCATGGCGGCGACCCGGTTGCGGGCGCTGTTCGCGCCGATCGTGGAGCTGCTGGAGCTGTTCGGCGCATTGATCGTGCTGGGACTGGGCGCCTGGGAGCTCGCCCACGGCCGCCTGACGCTCGGCGAACTCCTCGTCTTCGTCGCTCTGTTGAGCCGGCTGTACGGTCCGATCCGGGGGATCTCGCGGCTCAGCAACGGCTTCTACTCCGCCTCGGCCGCCGCCGAGCGGATCATCGAACTGCTCGACCAGCGGCCGCAGGTGGCCGACCCGCCGGTCCCGCTGCGCCCGGCCCCGGTCCGCGGGGCGGTGGCCTTCGACCGGGTGTGGTTCCGCTACCCCGGCACGACCAGGGTGGCGCTGTTCGACGTGTCCTTCCGCGCCGAGCCGGGCGAGACGGTGGCGCTGGTGGGGGCGAGCGGGGCGGGCAAGTCGACGGCCGCCAAGCTGATGCTGCGCTTCTACGACCCGGAGCGCGGCGCCATCCGGCTCGACGGCATCGACCTGCGCGAACTCGCCTTGGCCGACCTGCGGGAGCGGATCGCGGTGCTGCTGCAGGAGACCCTGGTGATCCACGGCACCGTCCGGGAGAACATCGCCTACGGGCGACCGGGCGCGACCGACGCCCAGGTGGTCGCGGCGGCGAAGGCCGCCGACGCGCACGAGTTCGTCAGCCGGCTGCCGGACGGCTACGACACGGTGGTCGGACGCCAGGGCAGCCTGCTCTCCGGCGGGCAGCGGCAGCGGATCGCGATCGCCCGGGCGATGGTCCGGGACGCGCCCGTCCTGCTGCTGGACGAGCCGACCACCGGCCTGGACGCGGAGTCCGGGCGGCGGATCCTGGAGCCGCTGCGGCGGCTGATGAGCGGCCGGACGACGATCATCATCTCGCACAACCTGCTGACCGTACGGAGCGCGGACCGGATCGTGCTGCTCCGCGGCGGATGCGTCGCCGCCTGCGGCACCCATGAGGACCTGCTGGCCCGCGACGACGGCTACGCACGGCTCGACCGACTGCACCGGCCGCCACTGCGGGAGCCGGTCCGGGAGGCGCTGATGCCGCCGCTGTGGGAGGCGAACCGAGGGGCGGTCCGACGATGAGCCCCCAAGCACCGCTCCCCGCAGCCGAGTTCATCGCTCCCGGCTACCAGGTCCTGGCGCATCTGTGCCGAACCGGCTGGCTGGACGTCTACGACTGCTGGAGCGAGGAGCGCGACTGCCGCTGCGTGGTCAAGGTGCTCCGGCCCGACCGCCGCCGCGAACGCCGGCTGCGCGAGCGTCTGCTCCGGGAGGGCCGCTGGCTGACCGAGTTCACCCACCCGCACCTGGTGCGCGGCTACGGCACCGGCGAACGCCCGCAGCCGTACGCGGTGTTGGAGACCCTCACCGGCGAAACCCTCGCCCACCTGCTGGACACCCGCCCGCGCCGCCCGGCCGCCACCGACCTCGCCCTGCTCGGCCTGCACCTCTGCTCGGCGATCCACTACCTGCACGGGCGCGGTCTGCTCCACCTCGACCTCAAACCCTCCAACGTCGTGATCGACTGCCGCCGCGCCAAGGTGCTCGACCTCAGCATCGCCCGCCCGCCGGGCCCGGGCACCCCCGGCATCGGTACGGACGGCTACCTCGCTCCCGAACAGGCATCCGGCGGCCCACTGACGGCAGCCACCGACGTCTGGGGCATCGGCGTCACCCTCTACGAGGCCGCCACCGGCGAACTCCCCTTCGACGGCGAGCCGTTCAGCGCGATCCCCCCGGTCGCCCGCAAACGCCGCCTCCCGCGCCCGCTCGCCACCGCCATCGACGCCTGCCTCCGCCCCACCCCCACCGACCGTCCCACCCTGCCCCGACTGACCGAAACCCTCGACCAGCTGCTCTCCCGGAGTCGCCGCGCGCCGCCGCCACCGGAGGGATGACCGACCCGCGCCGCACCTCGGTCGGGCCGCCGCCCCCCGGTGCCTCTCCGCTGCCGCGCCGCACCCAGGCCCCTCCCCGCTACCGTGCCGCCCGGAGTTGGCGGAGGGTCCAGCCGGGGGCGAGGGGGGCGGTGTGGGTGGCGAACAGCTCGGCGGCGCGGCGGTAGGAGAGACGGGCGCGGCCGGTGTAGGGGCAGCGGTCGGGGGTGGGGGTGCCGGCGGGGGCACGGCGGTCGGTGAGGAAGAGCGGGCCCGTGCCGCGGCCGGCGATCAGGAGGGGGAGGAGGCGGGCGGTGCCGGACTGCCAGTGGAGGGGCGTGGTCCCGGGGCGGGTGCGGCGGCGGGGGAGGTCGAGGTGGTCGGCGTCCAGGGCGAGGACGGTCTCGATCGCGGCGCCGGACTCGTGCAGCAGGTGCCAGAGCGTCTGCTCGCGCAGCGGCGCGCGGAGGGTGAACAGGGCCTGCAGTTCCTCGGGGGTCAACGGGCCCGTGTGCGCGGTGGGCCGGGGCAGCGGGAGGGGGCGCAGGTCGGTGGTCGGGTCGCCGTCGATCCAGCCGCGGGCCCGCCACCAGGCCGCGGCCGCGCGCAGGGTGGAGAGCTCCCGGTTGAGTGTGCGCGGGTCGGTGTCGGCTCCGCGGTGGGCGACGGCGGCGCGCAGCCGGTCGGCGGCGGCCGGGTGGTCGAGCAGTGCCAGGGGCAGGACGGGCGGCCGGGCACGCCGCCGTTCGGGGCCGGTGGGGGCGGCCCGGTCGGCGAGCGCCCAGGCCCAGGTGTGCAGTGCGATCCGGTAGATCCGCCGGGAGCCTTCGGCGAGCCCGGAGGCGGCCAGGTAGCGCTCGACGGCGACGGCGTACTCGACCGGGGGCAGCTCTGTCACGCGAGCCTTCTTCCGCAGTAAACGGCTTCACTCAAGACAATCGGAGAGTACCGGTACGGCGCAGTAAATGGCAGGTGGGGGCACATATCGGGGGTGATTTACTGCGGCAAGGCGGAGATTTCTCGGAATTGATGGCAAGAGGCTCAAGTTTTTCCGGTAAACCCTTGAATCCCACCTCTCCGGGACCCCAGACTTTCTGCACATGGCAGTGGACACCGAACGGATCCCGGTGCGCCGAAGGCGTCTGGGAGACCGTCTCGCCGTGCTGGGCGAGCGCGAATTCATGTGGTTCTTCACCGGGTACACCACCTCCCTCCTCGGCTCCTCGATGGCGCCGGTGGCGGTGGCGTTCGCGGTGCTCGACGGCGGCGGCAGCGGCACCGAGCTGGGCGGGGTGATGGCGGCCCGGATCCTGCCGGTGGTGCTGGTGCTGCTGGCCGGCGGGGTGATTGCCGACCGGCTCGGCAGCCGCCGGGTGATGCTGGGCTCGGACATCCTGCGCGGCTCGGTGCAGGCGCTGTTCGCCGGACTGCTGGTGGTCGGGAACGCGCCGGTCTGGGCGATGGTGGCCCTGGTGGCGGTGTGGGGGATCGGCGAGGGGCTGTTCATGCCGGCCTTCGGTGCGATCGTGCCCGCTCTGGTGCGCCGCAAGGAGCTGACGGCGGACGCCAACACCCTGCTGGGGCTGTCCCGCTCGGTGTCCACGGTGGTCGGACCGGCCGCGGCCGGCCTGGTGACGGCGGCGCAGGGCCCGGCCGCGGTCCTGCTGGCCGACGCGGTGACGTACGGCGTCGGGGCCTTCGCGCTGGCCGGGCTGCGGCTGCCGGACCACCGGTCTGCGGACGGTGGCGCGGATCCGGCATCCGGCGGGAATTCGACGCTCGGCGACCTGCGGGCCGGCTGGTCGCAGTTCGCCTCCCGCCCGTGGCTGTTGATCACCACCGCGCAGATGGGCCTGTTCAACCTGCTGGTCTGGGCGCCGTTCCTGGTGCTCGGCCCGCTCACCGCGCAGCGGGACCTCGGCGGTGCGCGTGCCTGGGGCCTGGTGATGGGCGTGTACGGCGCGGGTGCGGTGCTCGGCGGGCTGCTGATGCTCGGCCGGAGGCCCGCGCACCCGCTCGCGGTGGCGACCGTGGCCGGTCTGGGCTGGGCGCTGCCCTCGGGGGCGCTCGCGGCGGGGGCGGCACTGCCGTGGGTGGTCGCCGGTGCGCTGGTCGCGGGGGCCGGCTCGGCGGTCTGCGGGACGCTGTACAACACGACGATGCAGGAGTGGGTCCCGGTGGCGCTGCTCGGGCGGCTGACCTCGTTCGGAGCGCTCGGCTCCTTCGTCCTCGGCCCGCTCGGGTTGGCGGCGGCCGGTCCGCTGGCCGGCCGGTTCGGGACGGACGCCGTGCTGCTGCTCGGGTCGGTCTGGCAACTGGCCGCCGGGGCCGTAGTGTTGGGCATACCTGCGGTACGGGGTCGCCGCTGGGGGGAGGATCCGGAGGACTGACCGACCCCGCGGACGGCTTCGGGGCGCACCCCCGGCCCCCGGTGCGGCCCACCGCGCACCGCGCCCGGCCGGCCCCGGAGTGCGACCGGCTGCCCCACCCGCGCAAGCGCGCCTCCGCGGCGGGCGGGGCGGCCGACCCGGTCGTACCGTGGAGGGTGCGGGGGTGACGGAGGAGGTTGACCAATGCCCGGTTCGCTCACCATCAGCCACCACGAGTCCGCGGCCATGCTGGACCACGCGGACGCCGAGCGGCTCGCCACGGTGCTGGCCGAGCTGGCGTACCTGCTGGAGATCCCGGGCCCGAACCGGATCAACGAGGCGCAGCTCGCCCTCCTGTGCGAGGGCCGCACGCCGGACCGCGCCGACCTGTCGCACTGGTGCGCGTCGCTCGCCCGCCAGCTGAAGGGGCAGCTCTGACCGAGGCCGACCGCGCTCGGCGGAGCGCCGACACCGTCCCCGACCGGCCGCCGTACGATGGCGCGCGGGGCGGGGACGCCCTCCGGGTGCCGGGATGGCCGGCTGCCGGTCCGGCGGAGGGTGGGGGCCCGAGCGTGCCGCAGTCCCGGTCGATGTCCTGGCTGACCGTGCCGACGCCGCTGCCCAGCGGTCCGATGCACATCGCGGTGACCCCGCTCGGCGTCGCCGCGGCCGGCTACGGCGGGCGCGACGGCGAGGCGCCCCCGTGCACCGACGAGTCGAAGATCACCGCCGTCACCGAGCGGATCGGCGCCTACCTGGCGGGCCGCACCCGCGAGTTGGGCCTGCCGATCGACTGGAGTCTGAGCTCGGGACCGCACCGCGCCGTGCTGCAGACGCTCTGGCGCGAGGTGCCGTACGGCCGGACCGTCACGTACGGCGAACTCGCCGCCCGCAGCGGGGTGTTCGAGGAGGTCGCGGAGCCCGGCCTGGCGGCCCGGACGGTCGGGCAGATGATGGCCGCCAACCCCGTCGCGCTGCTGGTGCCCTGCCACCGGGTGGTGGCGGCGGACGGGATCGGCGGCTTCGGCGGCGGTCGGGTCGGGATCGAGGTGAAGCGCTGGCTGCTCACCCTGGAGGGGGTGCTGGAGCCGACGCTCGACTGGGACGGGCCGCTGTAGGCAGGGGGTGGGCGCGGGCCGTGTCAAGGGGTGGCGCGGGCGCGCGGGGTGATGGGGGAAGATGGGTGCGGGATTCCGATATGTTCGAATAGATGGTCGAACGAATATCGATCAGGCGATCTAGTCGTACTATTAATTCGGCTATTCCGAACCACTCGAACGAGTGATTGCGGACAGTCCTCGAATGGGCCCACCATGAAGCTGCAACACGAATGTGCAAGGTGACTTCATCGGGTATCGGGTATGCGAAGGGCTCCCCTCATGTCGACCGAAACCAATGCCGGTATTCCTGCGCCCGGCGCGCAGACGGATGTCCGGCAGCAGCAGAGTCTGAGCACGGCCGGCGCGCGCAACCTCGCGACGACCACCAAGTCGGCACCGCAGATGCAGGGCATCAGCCCGCGCTGGCTGCTCAGGAAGCTGCCCTGGGTGCAGGTGTCCGGCGGCACCTACCGGGTCAACCGCCGCCTGCGCTACGCGGTCGGCCGTGGCCGGGTGAGCTTCGTCAAGACCGGTACCGAGGTGCGGATCGTCCCGCCGACGCTCGCCGAGGTGCCGATGCTGCGCGGTTTCCAGGACGAGGCGGTGCTCGAGGAGCTGGCCTCGCGCTTCGTGCAGCGGGAGTTCAACCCCGGGGACGTCCTGGTCGAGGCGGGCACGCCGATCAGCGAGGTCTTCCTGATCGCGCACGGCAAGCTCGACCGCATGGGCACCGGCAAGTACGGCGAGGAGACGGTCGTCGGCACCCTCGCCGACGGCGACCACCTCGGCGACGAGGCGCTCCAGCAGGCGGACGGCACCTGGCCGTACACCGTCCGCGCCGCGACCTCCGGCACCGTGATGGCGCTTGCCTGGCCCTCCTTCCAGGAGCTCCACGACCGCTCCGAGGCGCTGCAACTGCAGGTCATCGAGTACCTGAACGGCTTCCAGCAGGCGCAGAACAAGCACGGCGAGGCCGCGATCGACCTCTCCTCCGGCCACCAGGGCGAGTACGAGCTGCCCGGCGCCTTCGTGGACTACGAGCTCAGGCCCCGCGAGTACGAGCTGAGCGTCGCGCAGACCATCCTCAAGATCCACACCCGCGTCGCCGACCTCTACAACCAGCCGATGAACCAGACCGAGCACCAGCTCCGGCTGACCATCGAGGCCCTGCGCGAGCGCCAGGAGCACGAGCTCATCAACAACCCCGAGTTCGGCCTGTTGGAGAACGCCGCGTACGACCAGCGGATCCAGACCCACTCCGGCCCGCCCACCCCGGACGACATGGACGAGCTGCTCAGCCGCCGCCGCAGCACCAAGCTGTTCCTGGCCCACCCCAAGGCCATCGCTGCCTTCGGTCGGGAGCTCAACAAGCGCGGCATCAACCCGGGCACGGTCGAGGTCGAGGGCCGGCACGTCATGTCCTGGCGCGGGGTGCCGGTCTTCCCGTGCAACAAGATCCCGATCGTCGGCGGGCACACCAGCTCGATCATCGCGATGCGAATCGGCGAGGACAACCAGGGTGTCATCGGGCTGCACCAGACCGGAATTCCGGACGAATACCAGCCGAGCCTTTCGGTGCGGTTCATGGGAATCGACGACAAGGCCATCATTTCCTACCTGGTGAGCGCCTACTACTCCGCCGCGATCCTGGTGCCGGACGCCGTCGGCGTCCTGGAGAACGTGGACATCGCGCAGCGCTGACGGCCCGGCGGGGCCGACCGGAGATCCGCGCCGTCCGGCCGGAGGTGCTCACCGCACCCCGGCCGGACGGCGCGTCCCGGTGCGTCCCGGCGCGTACGGGCGGGGCCGCTGCCTCCCGCGAGCACCCGGGACCCGCGCCCGCAACGCCTCCCGGGACACCTGCCGCAGCATCGCCCGCAACACCTCCCGAAACACCGCCCGACACCCACAGCGCAATCCCGGCAACGCCCACGCCGGGCCGTCCCAGGACAGGCGCCGACAAGGGGGAGAGACCCATGACGAGTCCCACGCTGGAGCGGGACCACAAAGAGGGGCACGAGGCGGCGGACATCCTCGCCCGTGCCCGCGCGCTGGTCGACCCGGTCCTGCGGGCCGCCGTCGACTCGCTGCCCGGCACGATGCGCAAGGTCGCCGGCTACCACTTCGGCTGGTGGGAGGCGGACGGCACACCGGCCACGGCCTCCGCCGGCAAGGCGATCCGGCCTGCCATGGTCCTCGCCGCCACCCAGGCCCTGGGCGGCAAGCCCGGCCAGGCCGCCGCCGCGGCCGCAGCGGTGGAGCTGGTGCACAACTTCACCCTGCTCCACGACGACGTCATCGACCGGGACGACACCCGGCGCCACCGGCCCACCGCCTGGCGGGTGTTCGGCACCACCGAGGCCATCCTGGCCGGGGACGCCATGCACTCCCTCGCGCTGCGGCTGCTCGCCGAGGACACCCACCCGGCCGCCCACGGCTCGATCCGCCGGCTCGCCGACTGCGTGGTCGAACTCTGCGAGGGCCAGCAGATCGACTGCGCCTTCGAGCAGCGCAACGACGTCTCGCTGCCCGAGTGCCTGGCGATGGCGGAGGCCAAGACCGGCGCTCTGCTCGGCGCCGCCTGCGCGATGGGCGCCCTGTACGGCGGGTCGTCCGAGGACGCGGCGCAGGCGATGGACGGCTTCGGCAGGGAGATCGGCCTGGCGTTCCAGCTGATCGACGACCTGATCGGCATCTGGGGGGATCCGGCGGTGACCGGCAAGCCGGTCGGCGCGGACCTGGTCGCCCGGAAGAAGTCGCTGCCGGTGGTCGCGGCGCTGGGCTCCGGCACCGTCGAGGGCGAGCGGCTCGCCGAGCTGTACGCGCTCGAACGCCCGCTCAGCCCCGGGGAGTTGGCGCAGTGTGCGGCGGCGGTCGAAGGGGCCGGCGGTCGCAGCTGGGCGCAGGGGCAGTCCTGTGAGCGGATGGCCGCGGCGATGGCGCAGCTGGCCTCCGCCGTACCGGAGCCGTCCGCGGCCGACGAACTGCTGGCGCTCGCCGAGCTGGTCACCCGCCGGACGCACTGAGACCGGGCGCGCTGAGACCGGGCGCGCTGAGACCGGGCGCGCTGAGACCGGGCGCGCTGAGGCGACACGCGCCGAGGGCGGCGCCGTTCAGGAGTGGGAAGTCGGCCCGGCCGACTTCCCACTCCGCGTCTCGGCCCGTAGGCGGGACGGTCGCGCCGGGCAGTAGCCGCCGGGCAGAAGGGCCGCGGGAGCCCTCGCCGATCACCCGGGCGGGCCAGTCGGCGAAGGCGTGCCGGGACGAGAGGAAGGTGTCGCGGCCGGCCCGCCCGTACGGCAGCCACGCGGTGACGGGCGCGTGCCGTGCGGCGCCCGGTCCGAGGTGCCGCCCCCTCCCGGCCCACTTAGCATCCGATCTGTAGCAGTCTGTACCGATCTGCAACGGTTCGACCGGATGCGGCAGTGGGAGGGCGACAGCATGGTCAACCCGGCACTCGTGGACCCGGCCACCGTCCGCGCGACCGCCGCCGAGGCCTGGATCCGCGCCCAACCGATCCTGCGCACCTACCGCTCCCTCTACGCCCAGGCCCTGGACGACGCGGACCCGTCGTACGTCGGCGGCTTCGGCGTCTTCCGCCACCACCCACAGCCGCCCACCCCCGCGCACACCCGCGCCGGCACCCGCGCCGGCACCCCCATCGACGCCCTGACCGGCATCGGTGAAGGCACCGTCGGCGAGGCCGGGGACGCCCCGTACTCCCGTGCCTGGCTCGACCTGCGCACCGAGCCCTGGGTGGTCTCGGTCCCCGCCGAGGACCGCTACTACGTCCTCCCGCTGCACGAACTCGACACCGTGTACGCCGGGTTCATCGGCTCCCGGACCACCGGCCCGGAGGCCGGGGACCACCTGGTGGCCGGCCCCGACTGGCGGGGGGAGCCCCCGCCCGGCATCCGCAGCGTCATCCGCACCGCCACCCGGCTGGTCGGCATCCTCGGCCGCACCCGGCTCACCGGGAACACCCCCGCCGAGATCGCCGAACTCGCCGCCGTCCAACAGCGGTACCGGCTGCGCCCGTTGCACGAGTACGCCGGCACGCCCGCGCCGCCGCCCGCCCCGGAGCCGGTCTGGCCGGTCTGGCGCGACGAGGTCCCGGACGGGCTCGAGTTCCTCGCCTTCCTCGACTTCCTGCTCGGCTTCTTCCCTTCCGACGGTCCCGTCCCGCTGCCGCCCGCCGAGACCGACCTGCGCGGCCGCCTCGCCGACCTGGGCGTCGACGGGCGCGGGGAGTTCGAGCCCGCCGCCCTCCCGCTGGACGTGCGCGCCGAGATCGAACGCGGCATCGCGGACGGCCGCGCGCGGCTGGAGGGGGCTCTCGCCCAACTCCGCGACCGCTCCGCCCTGCCCGGCGAGAACGTGTACGGCGAGGACAGCAGCGGCGAGGTCGTGTACGGCACCCGCGAGCAGGTCGGCGCGGACTTCCTCCGGCAGGCCGTCGGCGCGGCGGTCGATCCCGAGGGGCTGCCCACCGAGGAGGTCTGGCGAGGCCGTTGGGCGGCGGACAGCGCCGGCCGCCGCCCGCCGAACGCCGCCGACCGCGACCACCTCATCCGCTTCGCCCCGGACGCGCTGCCGGCGGCCCGCTTCGCCTGGTCCGCCACCCTGTACGCACTCCCGGAGCACCGGCTGGTCGACAACACCCTGGACCGCTACTCGATCGGCGACCACACCCCCGGCCTGGTCCGCGACCCGGACGGCGGACTCACCCTCTACGTCCAGCACAAGCGGCCCGCCGATGCCGACCACTCCGCCAACTGGCTGCCCGCCCCGGACGGCCCGTTCACCGTGGTGCTCCGGCTCTACGGCCCGGACCGGACCGTCCTCGACGGCCGCCGGCGGCTCCCACCGCTGGACCCGCGCTGATCCGAAGCGCTCTCCCGCTCCCCACCCCGACCGACCGTACGAAGGACCCCCGATGAACCAGCCCGAGCTGGAGGCCCTGGCCGCCGACGCGTACGTCTACGGCTACCCGCTGGTCGCCGGCCTCACCATGGTCGAGCGCTTCACCAGGGGCGGCCTGGGCACCCTGCCGGCGGCGCCGTTCAACCACTTCAGCCACGCCACCCGGCTGGCGGGCCCGGGCGACCACTTCGTCTCGGTCAACAACGACACGATCTACTCGATCGCCCAGCTCGACCTCTCCGAGGGCCCGCAGGTGCTGCACGTCCCGGACACCGCGGGCTCCTACTACGTGCTGCAGTTCATCGACGCCTGGACGGACAACGTCGCCTACCTCGGCCGCCGCGCCTCCGGCACCGCCGCGCAGACCTGGCTGGTCGTCCCGCCCGGCTGGCACGGCACCCCGCCGGACCGGGAGCGGGTGATCGAGCTGCCCACCACCGTCGGCACCGTGGTCGGCCGGTTCGCCTGCACCGGCCCGGACGACCTGCCCCGGGTCCGGGCCCTGCAGTCCGCCCTCGTCCTGGAGCCGCTGGAGCCAGGCGGCCTGGTCGCCGGACTGCCCGAGCCCGACCCGGACGTCCCCGAGCGGCTGGCCTTCTTCGAGCGCCTGCGGGTGTGGATGCAGGCCTTCCCGCCGGCCACGGCGGACATCGAGTACCAGCGGCGTTTCGCCCCGCTCGGCCTGCTGGACGACGGTGCCTCGCCGTACCGCGCGGCCGTCCCCGAGTGGACGCTCTCGCTGGCCAAGGGCCTGGCCGCCGGCCGCGAACGGGTCGAGGACGCCACCCGCCCGCCCGAGGACCACCCGCCCGGCGAGTGGCGTTCGGCGCTCCACCTCTTCGACTACAACACCGACCACCTGGGCCCGGGCACCCTGGACGACCCCGAGTGGCGCATCCCCGACCGCCGTGCCGCCTACCTCAGCCGCGCCGCCGCCGCCCGGGCCGGCCTCTGGGGCAACCACGCCTACGAGGCCTCGTACGCGATGACCTACGACGACTCCGACGGACGCCCGCTCACCGGCGCCAACAACTACACCCTGCGCTTCGACCAGCCGCCCCCGGTCGAGGCCTTCTGGTCCGTCACGATGTACTCCGTCCCCGACTACTACCTGGTGGAGAACCCGATCGACCGCTACTCGATCGGCGACCGCACCCCGGGCCTGGTCCACGGCGACGACGGCTCCCTCACCCTCGTCCTGCAGCACGACCAGCCCGAGGACCCGGCCGCGGCGGTGAACTGGCTCCCCACCCCGCCCGGCGAGTTCCGCCCGATCATCCGCCTGTACCAGCCCGGGGCCCCCGTCCTGGACGGCAGCTACCAGGTCCCGCCGATCCACCGGACCTGAGGCCCTATCGTCCCGGCGAAGCCGTCCCCGTCCCCGTCCCCGTCCCCGTCCCCGTCCCCGTCCCCGTTGCCGTTGCCGTCGGCGCCCCCGACCCCGTCGGGTGCGGCGGGGCG
Source organism: Kitasatospora sp. NPDC023120 (assembly GCF_055560835.1). Taxonomy (NCBI): domain Bacteria; kingdom Bacillati; phylum Actinomycetota; class Actinomycetes; order Kitasatosporales; family Streptomycetaceae; genus Kitasatospora; species Kitasatospora sp. NPDC023120. The sequence goes on from NZ_JBVHHY010000001.1 coordinate 149,324, forward strand.
CTGCCGGTCGGAGCCGCCGTGGGATTGCCCGAGGGGGCGGGCGAAGTCGTCGGCGTGCCGGACGGCTTCGCCGACGACGGCGAGCCCGACGGGGACGGCGCGCCCGTGGCCGTCGGCGAGGCGGTGGCGGTCGGAGTGGCGGTGGCCGTCGGTAAGGGGTCGGCCGTCGGGGAGGAGGGCGAGCCGCCGCGGTTGTGCGGGCCGCCCTCCAGGGTGACCACTGCCTGCGAGGGCGGCAGTGCGATCCGGGCGGTCCAGTGCGTCGTCGGCGCGAGGTCCTCGTCCACGGTGACGATCACGGTGATCCGCTGGCCGGGCGCGAGCGTGCCGGAGTCGCGGCTGAGCCGGAGCCAGCCGGCGTCCGTCACCGCGCGCCAACGGATCTCGGTGGTACCGGAGTTGGTGAGGGTGAGGACGGTACGGCTGCCGTACTCGCCGGCCTCGACGGTGAGCAGTCCGGCCGGGGCCGGTGCGGGCGCGCCGGGTCCGGAGGTCCGGTCGACCACGGGGGCAGGGGCGGCGACCAGGGTCGGGCTGCTGAGCGGGGTGGAGCCGTGGGCCGGGACCGGGACCGCCGCGCCTTGGAAGGTCAGCCGCGGAAAACCGGGGAGCAACGTTTCTGCACCACCGACACCGCCCGCCCCCGCCAGCTCCAGCCCCGGCATCCCGGGCGCCTGCCCGGCCGGGCCCCCGGCCCCGGGCCACGGCGGCCGCTGCCCGGCCTCCCGACCGGCCTCGTCCACCCGCACCGCCGACATCGAGGCCGCCGCCCCCGACCCGCCGCCGCCCCGGTGCCCGGCCCACAGGGCGATCACCGGCGCCGCCAGGACGGCCGCGAGCACCCCGGTGGTCACCACCCGCCGACGGACCGCCAGCCCGCGCCCCGCGTCCGGCGCCCGGTGCCGCGGAAAGCCGCCCTGGTCGAACCGCGGCCCGGGCTCCGCCACCACCGGGCCCACCGGACCGGTCACCCCCGGGAGAGCCGGAGCCGCCAGCAGCGGCAGCCCCGACAGCCCCGCCGCGCCCTTCGCCGCCTCGCCGGCCACCCGCTCCGCCGTCCCCCGGCAGGTCGGGCAGTCCACCACGTGCTGCACCAGCTCGCGCCGCAGCGCCGGGCCGAGCACCCAGTCCCGCCAGGACTCCGCCCCGGCCCCGCCGAGCCGGTCCAGCTCCGGGCAGCTGCCCACGCCGAGCACCAGCAGCGCCGCCCTGGTCCGGGCCACCTCGGCCTCGGCACCGGTCAGCAGCTCGCGGGTCCGCTCGAACGGCAGGCCCAGCACCGCCGCCACCTCCAGCGGGGTCAGCCGGTGCCGGACGGACAGCTCCAGCGCCTCGCGCTGCTCGGGGTCGGTGCCGGCCGCCTCCGGCCAGGCGAGCGAGGCCAGCTCGCGCCGCCGCCGGGCCGCCTCGACCTCGTCCGGCCCCGCCTCGCCCGCCCGGCCGGCCCCGACCCCGTCCGCGAGCCGCCGCAGGCAGCAGTACCGGGCCAGCGAGAACAGCCAGGCCCGGAGCAGCCCGGGCTCGGCCAGCCGCGCGCCGTGCCGCTGCGCCAGCTCCCGGACCTCGCGCAGGGCGTCGGCGGCGGCGTCGTGCTCGCACAGCACCGAGAGGCAGTAGGTGAACAGGCCGTCCGCCTGCCGGTCGTACGCCGCGAGCATGGCAGCGGCCCGCGGTGCGGCCTGCGGCCCGACCGGGCCGACGATTCGCGTTGTCACCTGTCCGACGGTAGAGACCCCGGACGGCCGGACCCCGCCATTCACGGCGTATGTACTTCTTTCGGGTAACAACATCGCCCATCTGTGTGGATGCGCGGCGCGCCCGGTGGCGGACCCGCGCTGTCGTACCCAGGCGCTACCGTGGGCCGCATGCCTCCGCGTTCCAAGACCACCGCCAAGCCGCGCCCGGCGTACCGCTGCACCGAGTGCGGCAACCAGCTGCCCAAATGGGTCGGCCGCTGCCCGGAGTGCAACGCCTGGGGGACGGTCGAGGAGTACGGCGCCGTGCCGATCCGGACGACGGCGGCCGGCCCGGTCAGCGCGCCCGCCCGTCCGATCGCCCAGGTGGACGGCCAGGTCGCGACGGCCCGCTCGACGGGCGTGCCGGAGCTGGACCGGGTGCTCGGCGGCGGGCTGGTCCCCGGCGCGGTGGTGCTGCTGGCCGGCGAGCCCGGCGTCGGCAAGTCCACCCTGCTGCTGGACGTCGCGGCCAAGGCGGCCACCGCGCAGCACCGCACGCTCTACGTCACCGGCGAGGAGTCGGCCGGCCAGGTCCGGCTGCGCGCGGACCGGATCAACGCGCTCTCCGAGCACCTCTACCTCGCCGCCGAGCAGGACCTCGGCGCCGTGCTCGGCCACATCGAGGCGGTCAACCCCGGCCTGCTGATCCTGGACTCGGTGCAGACCATCGCCTCCGCCGAGCTGGACGGCGCCCCCGGCGGCCCGGCCCAGGTCCGGGAGGTGGCGGGCGCGCTGATCCGGGCGTCCAAGGAGCGCGGCATGGCCACCCTGCTGGTCGGCCACGTCACCAAGGACGGCCAGATCGCCGGTCCGCGCCTGCTGGAGCACCTGGTGGACGTGGTGCTCAGCTTCGAGGGGGACCGGCACGCCCGGCTGCGCCTCATCCGCGGGGTCAAGAACCGCTACGGCGCCACCGACGAGGTGGGCTGCTTCGAGCTGCACGACGAGGGTATCGTCGGCCTGGCCGACCCGTCCGGCCTCTTCCTGACCAGGCGTGACAAGCCCGTCCCCGGTACCTGCCTCACCGTCACCCTGGAGGGCAAGCGCCCGCTGGTGGCCGAGGTGCAGGCACTGATGGTGGATTCGCAGATCCCCTCCCCGCGCCGCACCACCTCGGGCCTGGAGTCGCCCCGGATCGCGATGATCCTGGCCGTGGTCGAGCGGCACGGCGGGGTGAAGCTCGGCAAGCAGGACATCTACACCGCGACGGTGGGCGGGGTGAAGCTGAGCGAGCCGTCCGCCGACCTCGCGGTCGCGCTCGCGGTGGCCAGCTCCTCCACCGACACCCCCCTGCCCAGCAACCTGGTGGCGATCGGCGAGGTCGGCCTGGCGGGCGAGGTGCGGCGGGTGACGGGTGTGCAGCGCCGGCTCGCCGAGGCGCACCGGCTGGGCTTCACCCACGCCCTGGTCCCGCCGGACCCGGGCAAGGTGCCGCCGGGCATGAAGGTGGTCGAGGTGGCCGACATCGGCGAGGCGCTGCGGGCCATCCCGGGCCGCCGCCGGTCCGCCGCCAAGCCGCGCGGCGAGGCCCGCGGCGACGGCCGTGGCGAGGCCCGCGCTGAGGCCCCGTCGGCGCCGCCGGCCCCGCGCTCGGCCCGGGTCGCCGCCTACCCGGAGGAGCTGATGGACGGCTGGGAGCCGCTCGACTCCGACGAACTGCGCTGACCCAAGCCCTGCCGAAGCCACACGCAGTTAGACTTTCCCCAGTCTCATTGGCCAGAAGGCAGTACCGAGCGGTACTGAGCGACAGAGCAACAGACCGCGGACCGGCGCGAGGCGCGCGGCACGGGGTCGACCGGAGGAGTCACGTGGCAGCCAGCGACCGGGGGGCGGACAAGGCCTCCCGTGAGGAGGCCCTGCTGCGGGCCTCCCTCACCGCCATCGCGCCCGGCACGGCGTTGCGTGACGGCCTGGAGCGGGTCCTGCGGGCCAACACCGGCGGCCTGATCGTGCTGGGCTTCGACAAGACCGTCGAGTCCATCTGCACCGGCGGCTTCGTCCTGGACGTCGAGTTCACCGCCACCAGGCTGCGCGAGCTGTGCAAGCTCGATGGTGCGGTGGTGCTCGACAAGGACATCACCAAGATCGTCCGGGCCGGCGTGCACCTGATGCCCGACTCGACCATCCCGACCGACGAGACCGGCACCCGCCACCGCACCGCCGAGCGGGTCAACCGGCAGACCGGCTACCCGGTGGTCGCGGTCTCGCACTCCATGCGGCTGATCGCGATGTACGTCAACGGCACCCGCCGGGTGCTGGAGGACTCCACCACCGTGCTGTCCCGCGCCAACCAGGCGCTGGCCACGCTGGAGCGCTACAAGCTGCGCCTGGACGAGGTGGCCGGAACGCTCTCCGCGCTGGAGATCGAGGACCTGGTGACGGTCCGGGACGTCACCGCCGTGGCACAGCGCCTGGAGATGGTCCGGCTGATCGCCACCGAGATCGCCGGCTACGTGCTGGAGCTCGGCATCGACGGCCGCCTGCTCTCGCTGCAGCTGGACGAGCTGATCGCGGGCGTGGAGCCGGAGCGCGAGCTGGTCGCCCGGGACTACTTCCCGGAGCGGGCCGCCAAGAAGGGCCGGACGGTCAACGAGGTGCTGGCCGACCTGGAGGCGCTCACCCACGCCGAGCTACTGGACCTGCAGACTGTGGCGAAGGCGCTCGGCTACTCGGGCTCGCCGGAGTCGCTGGACTCCGCCGTCTCGCCGCGCGGCTACCGCCTGCTGGCGAAGATCCCGCGTCTGCCCAACACGGTGATAGAGCGCCTGGTCGAGCACTTCGGCGGCCTGCAGAAGCTGCTCGCGGCGAGCATCGACGACCTGCAGACGGTCGAGGGCGTCGGCGAGACCCGGGCCCGCTCGGTCCGCGAGGGCCTGTCCCGCCTTGCCGAATCGTCCATCCTGGAGCGCTACGTCTGACCCGGCGCACGAACGGCGGACGGCCCCCGGGGAAACGGTTCCCCGGGGGCCGTCCCGCGTCCTGACACCGCGGCGCGAGAACGCCGGGGAATGCCGGAGCCCCCGGTCGCAGCGCGACCGGGGGCTCCGTACGGAGTCGACCGGTTCTCAGTTGTCCAGCCGGACCGAGGTCCGTGCCGAGACCTTGTCCCCGGAGAGCCCGGTGAGTTCGGCGAGCACCACGTAGGTGCCGTTCGACGGCGGGGTCTGGTCGGCGGTCGCGCACTGCGGCTTGCTGCGGCTGCGGTCCCAGGTGAAGGTCTCGGTCTGGCTGCCGTTCGCCGCCAGCTGGACCCAGATGCTGCCCTTGTCGGCCGGGCAGTCGCCGGAGGACCAGACCCGGTCGCCGTTGCTGGCGCTCACGGTGATCGCGGAGGCGACCCGGCCCAGGTCCACCCGGCAGTTGGCGCCGGAGGAGTTCTTGACCGTCAGGGCGAGCTTCGGCTTGTCCTTGGGCTGGAACGAGTTCTGGGTGCCGGCCAGCTCCAGGGCGACCTGCGAGGAGGCGCAGACCGGAAGCGCCATGATCTCGGGGGTGTTGACCGCCGGGGTGCCGCCGCCCGAGCCGCCGGAGCCGCCCGCCGCACCGCCACCGGTGCCGCCGGCTCCGCCGCCCGCGGCACCCGAGCCGCCCGCGGCACCCGAGCCGCTCGCGGGGGCCGGGTTGGCGCCGCCGGTGCCGCCGCCGCTGAGGTTGACCTCGGTGCCGCCACCGCCGGCCACCGGGCCGCCGCCGGGGTTGCTGCCGCCGCCGGGGCGTGCGGCGGGGCCGCTCGGCGAGGCGCCGGGCGTGATGGCCTGGGCCGGGGTCTGGGACGGAACGGCCTGTGCGGCCTTGCTCTGTGAGTCGCCGCCACCTCCTCCGCCCTGATCGGTCATCAGCCAGGCGATCAGGGCGATGACCGCCGCGACGGCGGCGAGCACGACGACGCGCCGACGCCAGTAGATCGAGGCCGGCAGCGGTCCCACGGGTTGACGCAGAGAGGGCACGATCAAACTCTACGAGACTGTGTGTCGCGATTGACTCACCAACACCGCACAGTCGCCCCTTCTTTCACATGATCCGCCATTTGATCCGTTCGAGGGAGCTCCGAAGGGCTGCTTTCCGGGAGATCCCCGCGGGTGTCCGGAGCATTCCCTTCCGATTCGGCCGGGTCGGCGGGCATGGGAGGATCGAAGGGCCATGACTGCCATCACCGCCACCGCCCCCGGCGCCACCGAGCTGCCGATGCCCCTGCCGCTGTTCCACTCGACCGTCCTGGACTGGTACGAGGCGGCCAAGCGGGACCTGCCCTGGCGGACCCCCGACGCGACGCCCTGGGCGGTCATGGTGAGCGAGTTCATGCTCCAGCAGACCCCCGTCAAGCGCGTGCTGCCCGCCTGGGAGGCCTGGCTGACCCGCTGGCCGACCCCGGCCGACCTCGCCGCCGAGGCGCCCGGCGAGGCGGTCCGGATGTGGGGCCGGCTGGGCTACCCGCGCCGCGCGCTGCGCTTGCACGCGGCGGCCGTGGCGATCACCGAGGAGCACGGCGGCGAGGTCCCGGACGACCACGCCACGCTGCTCTCGCTGCCCGGGGTGGGGGAGTACACCGCCGCCGCGGTCGCCTCCTTCGCGTTCCGCCAGCGGCACGTGGTGCTGGACACCAACGTCCGCCGGGTCTTCGCCCGCGCGGTGACCGGCGTCGAGTACCCGGCCCAGGCCACCACCGCCGCCGAGCGCCGCACCGCCACCGCCCTGCTGCCCGACGACGCCGAGACCGCCGCCACCTGGGCGGTCGGCGTGATGGAGCTGGGCGCGCTGGTCTGCACCGCGCGCGGCCCGGAGTGCGGGCAGTGCCCGCTGTTCGCCGGCTGCGCCTGGCAGCGGGCCGGCCGCCCGCCGTACGAGGGCCCGGCGCGGCGCGGGCAGTCCTACGAGGGGACGGACCGCCAGGTGCGCGGCAAGCTGCTCGCGGTGCTGCGCGAGGCGCACGGCGAGGTCGGGCAGGCCCGGCTGGACGCGGTCTGGCCGGACGCGGTGCAGCGGGCCCGCGCCCTGGACGGACTGGTGGCGGACGGCCTGGTCGAGCCGGTCGAGCAGGGCGTCTACCGACTGCCGCAGTGACGACCGGCTCCCGCGGCAATGGCCGGCTCCCGCCATGGCAACCGGCTCCCACGGCAACGCCGAGCGCCCCCGGAAGGACGATCCTTCCGGGGGCGCTCGGCGTTGCGGGCGGGCCGTCAGACGGCCGCCGCCTCCAGCGAGGCCTCGGCCGGCTTCTCGTCCTTGCCCGTCCCGCGCAGCGGCACCTCGCGCAGGAACACCGCGGCGGCGACGGCGATCAGGGCGACCCCGGCACCCCAGAGGAAGACGGTGTGCATGCCGTTGGACACCGCGTGGTGGTAGGCGTCCTGGATGTTCTCGGGCAGCTTGCGCAGGGCGGCCGGGCTCATCTGACCCGGGTCCTTCACACCGCCGCCCGCAGTGGCCTGCTCGCCGAGCCTCTCCTTCATGGTGTCGGTCACCCGGTTGTTGAACAGCGCGCCGAACAGCGCGACACCGAAGGAGCCGCCGATGGTGCGGAACAGGGTGGCGGTGGAGCTGGCCACGCCCATGTCCTTGAGCTCGACGCTGTTCTGTGCGACCAGCATGGTGATCTGCATCAGGAAGCCCATGCCGGCGCCGAGCACGACCATCCAGCAGGCCGAGGTGAAGCTGCTGGTCCCGGTGCCCATGGTGGAGAGCAGGACCAGGCCGCCGGTCATCACGACGGTGCCGACGATCGGGTAGATCCGGTACTTGCCGGTCTTGGTGACCGCCTGGCCGACCACCAGCGAGACCACCAGCATGCCGAACATCATCGGCATCAGCAGCAGGCCGGAGTTGGTCGCCGAGGCGCCCTGGACGATCTGCTGGTAGAGCGGCAGGAAGACGGTCGAGCCGAACATCACGAAGCCGACGATGAAGCCGATGACCGAGACCAGGGTGAAGTTGAGGTTCTTGAACAGGGTCAGCGGGAGCATCGGCTCCTCGACCCGCTGCTCCACGTAGCAGAAGGCGATCAGCGAGGCGGCGGCGAGCGCGGCCAGGCCCAGGATCTGCTTGGAGCCCCAGGCGTACTGCTGGCCGCCCCAGGTGGTGATCAGCACGAGCGAGGTGATGCCGACGGTGAGCAGGACGGCACCCAGGTAGTCGATCTTGGCGGTGCTGCGGACCTTCGGCAGCTTCAGGGTGACGATGACCACGGCCAGCGCGACCACGCCGAGCGGCAGGTTGATGTAGAAGGTCCAGTGCCAGCTGAGGTGGTCGGTGATGAAGCCGCCGACCAGCGGCCCGCCGATGGTGGCGAGGGCCATCACCGCGGCGAACATGCCCTGGTACTTGCCGCGGTCGCGCGGCGGGACCAGCGCGCCCATGATCGACATGACGCCGACCATCAGACCGCCGGCGCCCAGGCCCTGCACGGCGCGGAAGCCGATCAGCTCGTTCATGTTCTGCGACAGGCCGGAGAGCGCCGATCCCACCAGGAAGATCACGATCGAGGTGAGGAAGCTGCCCTTGCGGCCGTACATATCGCCGAGCTTGCCCCAGATCGGGGTCGAGGCGGCGGTGGCCAGGGTGTAGGCGGTGACCACCCAGGACAGGTGCTCCGCGCCGCCGAGGTCGCCGACGATGGTCGGCATCGCGGTGCCGACGATCAGGTTGTCGAGCATGGCCAGCAGCATGGTGACGACCAGGCCGACCATCACGAGGCGGATCTCGCGGGGTGACCGCGGCTGCTCCTCCTCGGCCGTCTTCTCCTCCGGTACCGGGCCGGCGGTCTTGGACTGTGACATGAGGTGGGGTCTCCCGGAGGGGTGGTTCGGACGGAGCGTCGGGCCGTGCGGCGGCTCACTTACTTGTCGCCCGGCTAGTTTATCGATCGTCGGCACGGTAGGTTGTTTCCTAGCCGGTCGTCAAGCCAGTTTTCGAACCGGATACCTGGGCAGGGAGAATGTCGCCCGGGGCGGACGCCACCGGGCGTCCGCAGCAGTCACCGACGCAGTCATGAGGCAGGCCATGGGCACTCCGCACAGCCCCCGCAGCGACACCCGGGCTCGCATCATCGAGGTGTCGCTGGAGCTCTTCTCCGAGCAGGGCTACGAGCAGACCTCACTGCGCGAGATCGCCGACCGCCTGGGTGTGACCAAGGCCGCGCTCTACTACCACTTCAAGACCAAGGACGACATCGTCCTGGGCATCGTCGAGCGGATGGCCGCGCCGATCGACGACACCATCGAGTGGGGCCGGAAGCAGGCCTGGAGCCCGGAGACGCGCGACGAGCTGATCCGCCGCTTCGCGGACGGGATGGCCGAGCGAGCCCCGCTGCTGCGCTTCTTCCACGAGAACCAGCCCGCGCTGCGCGAGTCCCCGGCCGGGCTCGCCTTCAAGGAGCGCATCATCACCCTGATGCAGCTGGTGCACGGGCCGGAAGCGAACTTCCAGGACCGGCTGCGCGCCGCGATGACGCTGTTCACCATCCACTCGTCGATGTTCCTGCTCCAGCAGGACAACAAGGACTGCCGTCACGCCGAGAACGTGTGGGGCGAGAAGGTGCCCGTGGCCGACCTCGACGAGGCGTTGGAGGCCGCCCGGGCGGTCGCGCTGGAGATCGCCGGCCGGATCACCCACCCCGGGTCGGCCCCCGTCGGCCCGTGAGGGCCGGTCAGAAGTCCTTGACGCCGTGCCCGGCGAGGTACGCGATCGGATCGACCACCGCGCCGTAGCGGTTGCTGGTGCGGATCTCGAAGTGCAGGTGCGGCCCGGTCGAGTTGCCGGTGCTCCCGGACAGACCGATCCGCTGACCGGCCGACACCCGCTGGCCCGCCGAGACCGCGAGCGAGCTCAGGTGCGCGTACTGCGCGAAGTGCCCGTCCGCGAGCCGCAGCACGACCTCCTTGCCGTACGCGCCGTCCCAGGCGGCCGACACCACGGTCGCGTTGCCGACCGCCAGCAGCGGCGTGCCCGGGGAGACCGCGAAGTCCACCCCGGTGTGGTACCCGGCCGCGTAGCTGCGGTTGGCGACCCCGTACGGATTGCTGGTCGGCGCGTCCGGCACCGGCGCGGACCACTCGGGTGCGGGTGCGGGTGCGGGCTCCGCTTCGGGTGCCGGTGCGGCGGCGGGCGCGGGCTCCGCGGCCGGGGCGGGTGGCTCCGGCGGCAGCAGGTTGGCCGCCACCGCGAAGGACTGCCGGGCCGGGCCGCCGTCCTCGGGCAGCTTGTACGGGCTCGGCCCGGCCACCTGGACCAGCCCCGGGGCGGGCACCCGGGCCTGCGGCGCGGTGAACGCGGAGCTGCCCGGCGTGGTGGGCAGTACGGTCTGCGCCGAGGCGCTGCCGGGCGCGGCCACCAGCAGCACGCCGGCCAGCAGCGCCGCGGCCGCCCCGGCCGAGACCAGCGCGTGGTCGTGCTCGGCCCGCTGCCGGCTGCCCGGCAGGGTGGCGTGCCGGGGCGTGCCGAGCCTGCGCAGCGGCGCGGCCTGGGTGCGGACGGCATGGCCGAGTCGGGGGTGCCAGGCCGCCGCCTGGGCCGCCGTACGGGCGGCGAGCCGGCGCAGGGCCGGCCCCACGGGCGGGACGGTGGACATCGGTAGCCGTACCTCACGGGTTGTACGAGGGCAGCGCGAAGCGCCCGTTCGGGCGTGTGCTGATCCGGGGACCACTCAGGTGTAACCGTCACCGCGCGGACTCCCAAACGGTGTGACGTACTACGGCGCGTAGTCGACGCGGCGCGGGAGATTCGAACCGATGGAGTCGTGATCATGGGATCCGATCGGCCACGACCGCTTCCGGGTGGTCCGCGGGCCGGCCGGAGCGGTCCACTACCGCCCGTCGTACCGCGCGGGAGGCCTGTGAGCAGTGCCACGCGCCGCCGTGGTTTGACGGGCTCGAACGGCTTCCGTCCGCACCGCTGACCGGCCCGGCCCGCTGCGGGACCATCGACGCATGTATGGCAACAGGAGCGAAGACCCCGACGCCAGTGACCGCCCGAGCCCGGCGGACCGCCGCTTCACCGCCCTGCGCGGCTGCGAGCGCATCCTGTCCGGCGTCCGGCCGCAGAGCATCCGCGAACGCCTCGCCGCCCTGGCCGACCCGCTGCCGGACGGGAAGGGCGCCCTCCCCGACCTCGACGCCCGCCCGGACCAGTACGGCGACGGCGTGGTCCGCGCCCTGGAGCTCCGGGTCGCCGGACTGCTCGGCACCGAGGACGCGGCCTTCTTCCCGACCGGCACGATGGCCCAGCAGGTCGCCCTGCGGATCCACGCCGAGTCCGCCGGGCTGCGTACCGTCGCCACCCACCCGCTGGCCCACACCGACCGGCACGAACGGCACGCGCTCGGCGTCCTCTCCGGACTGCGCAGCCTCTGGCCGACCCTCGCGCCGCGCCAGCCCACCGCCGGGGAGCTGCGCGCCCTGGACGAGCCGTACGCCGCGCTGAGCCTGGAACTTCCGCTGCGCGACGCCGGGTTCGTGCTGCCCGACTGGGAGACGCTGCGGGCCCTGGCCGCGGTGGTGCGGGAGGAGCACGGCGCGGCGCTGCACCTGGACGGCGCCCGGATCTGGGAGTCCGCCGTCGCCCTCGGCCGCCCGCTGCCGGAGGTCGCGGCCCTCGCCGACTCGGTCTACGTCTCCTTCTACAAGACGCTCGGCGGGATCAGCGGCGCCGCGCTGGCCGGTCCGGCCGGCTTCGTCCGCACCGCCAGGGCCTGGCGGCACCGCTACGGCGGGCAGCTCTTCCAGCAGTGGCCGTTCGCGCTCGCTGCGCTGGCTGGGCTGGAGTGCGAACTGCCGCTACTGGAGCGGTACGTGGCGCACGCCCGGACGGTCGCCGGGGCGCTGGCCCGGGCCAGCGCCGCCGTCCCCGGCGCCCGGGTGCAGCCGGACCCGCCGCACACCCACCAGTTCCGGCTCTGGCTGCCGTACCCGGCCGAGGAGTTGGAGGAGGCCTCGCTGGCGCTGGCCGAGGACGCCGGCATCGGGCTGTTCGGCGCCTGGCGCGAGCGCGAGCTGCCGGGGTCGGCGATGACCGAGGTGACGGTCGCCTCACCCGCCCTCGACTGGACCGCCGCCGACGTCGAGGCGGCGGCCGCCGCCTTCCTGGACCGGCTCCCACCGCCCGTCGCGCGGGCCTGACAAAGCGTCCGGCCCGCCCCCGCGAGCTGCGGGGACGGGCCGGACGTGGAGTTGTCAGAGCTGCCTGGTCACAGGCCGATCGCTACCGCGTGGGCGGGACGATCAGTTGTCGACCGGACGGACCCGGATCCAGGTCTCCAGGTAGTTCGAGGACTCGTTCTCGACCTCGATGCTGGTGCCCGTCTTCGGGACGATGACGCTGCTGTACGGGTTGTCCTTGGACCAGTACTCCTTCAGGTCCGAGAACTCGTCGACACCCTTGGACTTCGGGATGACGGTCTCGACGCCGGCCTTGTGCAGGGTCAGCGCGGGGACGCGGCGCGAGCCGAAGGTCGAGTCGGCGCCGTTGATGCGCGGACGCATCAGGGTGCCGTCCGACCACTTCAGCGGGGCCGGGTGCGAGTCGACCGGCAGGATCAGACCCTGGCCCGGGTGGGCGCTGACGTTGTTGTCGGTCTGCGACTCGTCCCAGTACCAGATCAGCAGGCCGGGCTGGTACGAGTAGTGCTCGACCCAGTTCGGCTTGTCGGCGAAGCCGAAGTTGTACGGGCCGGTCTTCAGGGTCTGGTCGAACGACACGTACTGCCGGTTCTCCGCGATGTAGTACTGCGCGTAGTCCTTGGTGTACGAGCCGCCGAAGCGGGTGAAGCCGCTGGAGACCCAGCCGTTGTCACCCTTCTCGACGTCGTCGCTGAACAGGGTGGCGCCGTCGGCGACCACGGCGATGTTGTCCAGCGCCAGGCCGCGGAAGTGCAGGCCGCCGTCGGTGGTGTTGTGGTAGCGGAACTGGATCTTCTTGCCGGCGTAGGCGTCCAGGTTGAACGACAGGTCGCCCCAGGTGGCGAGCTGGCCGTTCACGGCCGGGCGGCCGTTCTCCTTGGGCAGCGGAGCGCCGTTCCAGGTGCCGTCCACGACGGTCCAGGTCTTGCCACCGTCGGTGGAGACCTCGCCGAAGGCGTAGTCGAAGTCCTGCTCCAGCTCGTACCAGGCCTTGGCGTTGATGCTGGCCTTGGTCTTGCCGGTCAGGTCGATGTCACGGGTGAGCGTGACGTTCAGGTTGTCGGCGCTGCCGCTCCACCACTCACCGGTGCCCGCGAAGGGCTTGTTGATCTCGGTGGTGATGCTCTTCTTCGGCAGGTCGACGATCAGGGCCTGCGGCAGCTTGGAGTTGTACTCCGCCGGGCCGATGTGGTGGGTCGACTCGGTGCCGGCCTTGGCGTGGTCGGCGTTCAGCCAGCCGAGCTTGAACTTGCTCCAGGCGTCGAAGTCGTTCGGCATGTCGCCGATCGAGTTCTTGCCCTCGCCCAGCCAGGAGCCGGAGGACATGATCGACCAGAAGCCGACCGAGTTGTCGACGCCCTTGCCGGCCGTGTCGTAGAGGTCCGGCAGACCGAGGTCGTGGCCGTACTCGTGGGCGAAGACGCCGAGGCCGCCGTTCTCCGGCTGCATCGTGTAGTCGCCGATCCAGAGGCCGGAGTTGCCGACCTGGACGCCACCGAGCTTGTTGCCCTCGGGGCCGGCGGTGCCGGTCAGGTTGCCGTAGACGTACGAGCGGTGCGCCCACAGGGCCTTGCTGCCCTGCTTGCCGCCACCGGCCGACTTGTCCTCGCCGGCGTGCACGATCTGGAAGTGGTCGATGTACCCGTCGGGCTGGTTGAAGTTCCCGTCGTGGTGCGAGCCGTAGCGGTCCCACTTGTCGTACGAGGCCAGGGTCGCCTTGATCTGGGCCTCGGTCTGACCCTTGGCCAGCTGGTCCTTGTACCAGATGTCCACGGCGTCGCGGATCAGGTCCTGGGCGCTGGAGCAGACGTTGGAGCCGCAGTAGTCGGAGCCGTAGCGGGCCTCGTTCCACGGCACGCGCACCCAGTCCTGGACCACACCGTCGACCGAGTAGCGGCCCGAAGACTGCTTCTCGTAGTAGGTCTTCAGCGAGGGCTTGTCCTTGCTGAAGTACAGGTCCTGGTAGTGCTGCTGGTTGTAGTCGGCCTGCCAGGCGGTCGAGTTGTTGGTGGCCGGGTCCGGCTGCGCGATCTCGTTGTGCTTCGGGCCGGGCTCACCGCCGTACTTGACCTTGCCGTCGGCGGTCTTGGTGGTGTTGTCCACCTGGTCGCCGAAGTCGACGAGGATGGTGAAGATCTTGTCCGTGCGCTCGCGGGCGAGCTCCACGTACTTGTCCTTGCCCAGCTTCACGCTGGTGCTGCCGTTGTGCTGCTCGACCTCGGCGGTGCCGTTGAGCAGCTTCTCGGTGGCGGCCTTCTGCTCGGCCTCCACCTTCGCGGTGAACGGCCCCGGAATGTTGTGCTCGGTGTTCTGGACGGCCTCGGCCGGGTCCTTCGGCGCGGGGGCCGAGCCGGCCGCGACGGCGCTGCTCGGGAAAAGACCCGCGCCGAGCGTGACTATGACCGCCGTGGCCGTCGCGGCCGCAGCGGTTCTCCTGGTGTTCTTCAACGTTGTGACGTCCTCCCCGACCGGGGCCAGCTCATGGCCAAAGCCCGGCAAACCAAAATGAAAGACAGGTGGACGTCATTTGATACAAGCGTGCACAGAAAAGATAGACCTTGACCATGACATGGCCACGGCGCTATGCTCCGCGACTTCCCATCAGCTGACCATCTGTCAACCGTATGTTGGTTAAAGCTGACTGAGAAATGGGACGTGCCCGTACCAACCAGCACGGAAGCCACCCGCTCCAGCCGGTGGTGACACCCGCTCAGGCGGGGCGGAACGCACCGAGCCCCCGGCGCGAACGCCGGGGGCTCGGTTGCTGTGAAGTTGTCTGTTAAAAGTTGGGTTACTTCGTCAGGTCCGGACCGGACGAGGCGACCGCGGCCGGGGTGTCCGCGACGGCCGACTTCTCCTCACCGCGGAAGGTGAACTTGGCGTTCTTGCCCTCGCCCTCGACGTCGACGACGACGATGTGGCCGGCCCGCAGCTCGCCGAAGAGGATCTTCTCGGAGAGGTGGTCCTCGATCTCGCGCTGGATGGTGCGGCGCAGCGGGCGGGCACCCAGGATCGGGTCGTAGCCGCGCTTGGCCAGCAGCTTCTTGGCCTCGACGCTGAGCTCCAGGCCCATGTCCTTGTCCTTGAGCCGCTCGTCCACCTTGGCGATCATGAGGTCGACGATCTGGATGATGTCGTCCTCGGACAGCTGGTGGAACACCACGATGTCGTCGACACGGTTCAGGAACTCGGGGCGGAAGTGCTGCTTGAGCTCCTCGCCGACCTTCGCCTTCATCCGCTCGTACCCGGTCTGGGTGTCACCCGTGGCCGCGAAGCCCAGGTTGAAGCCCTTGGAGATGTCCCGGGTGCCGAGGTTGGTCGTCATGATGATGACGGTGTTCTTGAAGTCGACCACGCGGCCCTGGGAGTCGGTCAGCCGACCGTCCTCCAGGATCTGCAGCAGCGAGTTGAAGATGTCCGGGTGGGCCTTCTCGACCTCGTCGAAGAGGACGACCGAGAACGGCTTGCGGCGGACCTTCTCGGTCAGCTGGCCGCCCTCCTCGTAGCCCACGTAGCCGGGCGGGGAGCCGAACAGCCGGGAGACGGTGTGCTTCTCCGAGAACTCGGACATGTCGAGCGCGATCAGCGCGTCCTCGTCGCCGAAGAGGAACTCCGCCAGCGTCTTGGACAGCTCGGTCTTACCGACACCGGACGGGCCGGCGAAGATGAACGAACCGCCGGGGCGCTTCGGGTCCTTGAGGCCCGCACGGGTGCGCCGGATGGCCTGGGAGAGCGCCTTGATGGCGTCCTTCTGACCGATGACGCGCTTGTGCAGCTCGTCCTCCATGCGCAGCAGGCGGGAGGTCTCCTCCTCGGTCAGCTTGAAGACCGGGATGCCGGTGGCGGTGGCCAGGACCTCGGCGATGAGCTCCTCGTTGACCTCCGCGACGACGTCCATGTCGCCGGCCTTCCACTCCTTCTCGCGCTTGGCCTTGGCCTGCAGGAGCTGCTTCTCGTCGTCGCGCAGGGACGCGGCCTTCTCGAAGTCCTGCGCGTCGATCGCGCTCTCCTTCTCGCGGCGCACGTCGGCGATCTTCTCGTCGAACTCGCGCAGGTCCGGCGGCGCGGTCATCCGGCGGATGCGCATCCGGGAGCCGGCCTCGTCGATCAGGTCGATCGCCTTGTCCGGCAGGAAGCGGTCCGAGATGTACCGGTCGGCCAGGGTGGCGGCGGCGACCAGGGCGGCGTCCGTGATGGAGACCCGGTGGTGGGCCTCGTAGCGGTCGCGCAGACCCTTGAGGATCTCGATGGTGTGGGGCAGCGAGGGCTCCGCGACCTGGATCGGCTGGAAGCGGCGCTCCAGCGCGGCGTCCTTCTCCAGGTGCTTGCGGTACTCGTCCAGGGTGGTGGCACCGATGGTCTGCAGCTCGCCGCGGGCCAGCATCGGCTTGAGGATGCTGGCGGCGTCGATGGCGCCCTCGGCGGCGCCCGCGCCGACCAGGGTGTGCAGCTCGTCGATGAACAGGATGATGTCGCCGCGGGTGCGGATCTCCTTGAGCACCTTCTTCAGGCGCTCCTCGAAGTCACCGCGGTAGCGCGAGCCGGCCACCAGGGCGCCCAGGTCCAGCGTGTAGAGCTGCTTGTCCTTGAGCGTCTCCGGGACCTCGCCCTTGACGATCGCCTGCGCCAGGCCCTCGACCACGGCGGTCTTGCCGACGCCGGGCTCACCGATCAGCACCGGGTTGTTCTTGGTGCGGCGGGACAGCACCTGCATGACCCGCTCGATCTCCTTCTCGCGCCCGATGACCGGGTCGAGCTTGGCCTCGCGGGCGGCCTGGGTGAGGTTGCGGCCGAACTGGTCCAGGACCAGCGAGGTCGACGGGGTGCCCTCGGCGGGCCCGCCGGCCGTGGCCGACTCCTTGCCGCCGCCGGTCTGGTAGCCGGAGAGCAGCTGGATGACCTGCTGGCGCACCCGGTTGAGGTCGGCACCCAGCTTGACCAGGACCTGGGCGGCGACGCCCTCGCCCTCGCGGATCAGGCCGAGCAGGATGTGCTCGGTGCCGATGTAGTTGTGGCCGAGCTGCAGGGCCTCTCGGAGCGACAGCTCCAGGACCTTCTTCGCCCGGGGGGTGAAGGGAATGTGACCGGACGGGGCCTGCTGGCCCTGGCCGATGATCTCCTCGACCTGCTGGCGAACGGCCTCAAGAGAAATCCCGAGGCTCTCCAGGGCCTTGGCGGCGACGCCCTCGCCCTCGTGGATCAGACCCAGGAGGATGTGCTCGGTGCCGATGTAGTTGTGGTTGAGCATCCGGGCTTCTTCCTGAGCCAGGACGACAACCCGCCGCGCGCGGTCGGTGAACCTCTCGAACATCGTTTATCGCTCCTCAGAGCGGTCGGGCAGTTCGGGGTCCGTCCCCGCCCTGTCCTTCCGCATGCTAGTCCCGCTCAGCGGCGCGGCCCACGGATTCACTCCCCGGTAGAGGAGCGAGATGCTGCGCGACCAGCCGACACCAATCCCAACCTGATGCTGGGAATCGGTGTTCCCACTGGTGGGCCGGATGCACCGGAATCCGCTACGCCATCGGCGAACAAGCGCCGCCGGGACGTGGTCGGACCCGCTCCGGCCTCGCGCATACAGCCCCTGGACGGGCCACAGAACCCGTCCACCTGCATTCATACCCGGTATCGGGGCGGTTCTCGCGCAGTTTCCGCGGTGGCGGTGTTCGCCTGGCGAGAAGTCGGGCCGCGGTGACGGTGGTTCAACGGCGGCCCGGGTGGTCGGTGCGCCGTCCCGGTGGTGTCCGCGTTACCGCTTCGCCCCTACAGCGTTGCACAGCTCGTGATTGTTCCGCCGCCCGAGTCCGCGCCCCGGACACCCCCCGGTGCCGGAGGCGTCGTGGACGTCCGGGCGCGCGCCGCGGGGCGCGGAGGAGACTCCTCCGCGCCCCGCGCGTGTGTCGACGGCGCCGTGCGCGACCGCCGGGGCCCCGCACCCGCTCCGGCGTGCCGGCGGCGCCGGGGTCAGGACGCGTTGGCCTTGTCGTAGGCCTCGCGGACCGTGCTCGGCACGCGGCCGCGGTCGTTGACCTCCATGCCCTGCTCCTTGGCCCACGCGCGGACCTTCGCGGTGTCCGGGGCGCTGCCGGAGGGGCGCTGGGCCGAGCTGCGGCCCGGGCGGCGGGCGCCGGCGAGCCGGCCGCTCTGCTTGCGGCCCTTCTCCACGTACGGCGCCAGCAGACCGCGAAGCTTGTCCGCGTTGGCGCTCTTCAGGTCGATCTCGTAGGCAACGCCGTCGAGCGCGAACGTCACCGTCTCGTCCGCCGAACCGCCGTCGAGATCGTCTTCAAGAATGACCTGCACCCTCTGTGCCACGGGCTTCCCTTTCCGCTAAACGACCCATTGCCTAAGGAAAGGAAAGCGCCTTTCTCCGGAAAACACAAACCCTTGGCCCGGGCGGAGCGGCTCAGAGGTGCAGCAGCATGCGCGAGTTGCCCAGCGTGTTGGGCTTCACTCGCTCCAGGTCAAGGAACTCGGCGACGCCTTCATCGTACGAGCGGAGGAGTTCTTCATAGACGTCCGTAGCGATCGCCGCCGGGTCTGTCGTACCATCATCGGTTTCCTGGAGCTCCCCGATCTCGACGAAACCGTGTTTCGCGAAGAACGGGACCTCGAACGTCAGGCAGAAAATCCGACGGATGCCGAGCCAGCGGGCCGTCTGCACCAGCTTCTCCAGCAGCAGATGTCCGATCCCGAAGCCCCGGCAGGCCGGATCCACCGCGAGCGTCCGGACCTCGGCGAGGTCCTCCCACATCACGTGCAGGGCTCCGCAGGCCACCACCGTGCCGTTGTCGTCGCGTTCCGCGACCCAGAACTCCTGGACGGATTCGAACAGTGTGACAGTGGGCTTGTCCAGCAGAATGCCCTCGCGCGAGTAGGCGTCGATGAGCCTGCGTACTGCCCGCACGTCCGTGGTCCGCGCGCGGCGGATGGTGACCTCCATGGCGGGACGTTATCGCGTCGCCCCCGGCGCGGTCTCCCCGGTATCCCTCCCGCCGGTATCGGGGCCTGCCGTATCCGCGCCTGCCGTATCCGGGCCTGCCGTATCCGGCTCCTCCGCCGGGGAATCGGCACCGGGCGGATCGGACGGGAACAGTGCGGCCACCCGCAAGGCGTCCCGGAGTGCCTCGCGCTGCTCGGGCGACATCAGGCCGAAGAAGTGCACCAGGGCCGCCGCCGGATTGTCACTGGTGGCCCACGCGTCGTTCATCAGGGCCGCCGTGTACGCCTCACGCGAGGAGACCGGTTCATATCGATAGGCCCGGCCGACCCGCTCCCGGCGCAGCCAGCCCTTTCTGTGGAGCTTGTCCAGGACGGTCATCACCGTGGTGTACGCGATTTCGCGTTCCGACCGCAGATCCAGGAGAACCTCGCGAACCGTCACCGGTCGGTTCCACTGCCACACCCGGGTCATGATGGCGTTCTCAAGTTCGCCGAGTTGCCGGACCATAGTGCGGCCAGGATAGGGAGTGAATGGGGCAAATCTTGTGAAGTGCACCGAACCGGCGCGCCGCCACCCCCGGGAATCGGGAATGGCGGCGCGCCGGTCGTTCGGGGCGGCTGACGGCGTCAGTCGCGGGTCCGCTCGCGGGTCGTCCGGGGGCCGGGGACGGCGTCCGGGGCCCCCGGCCGGATCAGTCGAAGTCTTCCTTGGCCTTCTGGCTCCCGCCCTGGCTGCGGAAGATGGCCCGCACCAGGAAGCCGAAGCCGATCGCCATGACCAGCGGCGGCACGATCGCGCTGACGTAGTCCATCAGGTCACTCCTCCTCGGTCTTCTCCGCCGTCGCGGCGGAAGCCTTCGGCTCCGGCTTCACCAGCGGGAAGAGCACGGTCTCCCGGATGTTCTTGCCGGTCAGCAGCATGATCAGGCGGTCCACGCCGAGGCCGAGGCCACCGGTCGGCGGCATCGCGTACTCGAGGGCGCGCAGGAAGTCCTCGTCCAGCTGCATCGCCTCGACGTCGCCGCCGGCCGCCAGCAGGGACTGGGCGGTGAAGCGGGCGCGCTGCTCGACCGGGTCGATCAGCTCGGAGTAGGCGGTGCCGATCTCGGTGCCGAAGATCACCAGGTCCCACTTCTCGGCCACGCCCGGCAGCGAGCGGTGCTCGCGGGTGAGCGGGGAGACCTCGGTCGGGTAGTCCTTGATGAAGGTCGGCCGGACGGCGTTCTCCTCCAGCAGGCGCTCGACCATCTCCAGCACGATCTGACCGTGGCCCCAGTTCTTCTCGAACGGGATGCCGTGGTCGGTGGCCAGCTTGCGCAGCTCCTCGACGCCGGTCTCCGGGGTGACCTCGACGCCCAGGTGGGCGGAGATGCCCGGGTAGACGCTGACCTCCTCCCACGGCTCGGCCAGGTCGATCTCGTGCTCGACGCCGTGCGCGTCCACGCCCTTGATCACCGTGGTGCCCAGCGCGTCGCGGGCCGCGTTGACGATCGTCTCGCGGATCAGCTCGGCCTGGGTGTCGTAGTCGCCGTAGGCCTCGTACGACTCCAGCGAGGTGAACTCGGGGTTGTGGGTGGCGTCCGCGCCCTCGTTGCGGAAGTTGCGGTTGATCTCGAAGACCTTCTCGGCGCCGCCGACCACCAGCCGCTTGAGGTACAGCTCGGGGGCGATGCGCATGTAGAGGTCGATGTCGTACGCGTTGATGTGCGTCTTGAACGGACGCGCGTTGGCGCCGCCGTGCACCGGCTGCAGCATCGGGGTCTCGACCTCGATGTAGCCGCGGTCCTCGTACGTGCGGCGGATCGAGCGGACGACCTTGCTGCGCAGGTGCAGGATCTCGCGCGCCTCGGGGTTGACGATCAGGTCGAGATAGCGCTGGCGGACCCGGGCCTCCGGGTCGGTCAGGCCCTTGTGCTTGTCCGGCAGCGGGCGCAGGCACTTGGCGGTGAGCTCCCAGCGGTCCACCATCACCGACAGCTCGCCGCGCTTGGAGGTGATCACCTCGCCCTCGACGCCGACCTGGTCGCCGAGGTCGATGTCGGCCTTCCAGGCGGCCAGCCGCTCGGGGCCGAGCTTGTCCAGGGAGAACATCACCTGCAGGTCGCCGGTGCCGTCGCGCAGGGTGGCGAAGCAGAGCTTGCCGCCGGTGCGGGAGAGGATCACCCGGCCGGCGACGCCCGCGCGCTCGCCGGTCGCGGTGTCGGGCTCCAGGTCG
The DNA here is from genome assembly GCF_055560835.1 of Kitasatospora sp. NPDC023120. Classification (NCBI taxonomy): domain Bacteria; kingdom Bacillati; phylum Actinomycetota; class Actinomycetes; order Kitasatosporales; family Streptomycetaceae; genus Kitasatospora; species Kitasatospora sp. NPDC023120. The sequence goes on from NZ_JBVHHY010000001.1 coordinate 170,323, forward strand.
GGGTGCTTGGCGCGGAGGTCCGCGATGGTGGTGGTGCGGGGGAATCCGACCGGGTACGGGTCCACGCCGGCCGCCCGGAGCCGGTCCAGCTTCTCGCGCCGGACGCGCATCTGCTCGGGAAGGTCGTCGGTCGCGGGAAAAAGGCTCTGATCGCTCACCCCACAAGGGTAGCCAGCCGTACACCGTGCTCCGCGACCGGATGAGGCGTGACGGGCGCGCGGGGGACGCGCCGGGGACGCGTGAGGGGAGACCGCGGCGGCGGTCTCCCCTCACGGGTTCGGGCGGCTCAGCCGGTGCCGGTGGCGAGCTCGATCTCCTCGGCGGCCTCGTCGGCGGGCGCGGCGGGCCGCGCCGGGGGCTTGGCGCGGCGGCCGAAGAGCTCGGCCGGGGTGGGCATCCGCTGCGGGCGGGGCGGGTTCTTCGCGGCGGCGGGCTCGGTGGGCTGCTGCTCCGGGCGGGAGTCGGTGCTGCTCATGGTGGTCCGTCCTCCTACAGGGGTGGGGTGACTGCTCGGGGGTGCGGCGGGGCCCGGTACGGCCACCAGGTGGCGCGGGTGTCCGGCGGTGAGGGCGAGGCGTTCGCGGACGGCGGCCTCGGCCAGCGCGTGGCAGCGCCCGGCCAGCCGCGAGCGGCGTGACCGTTCGCCCTGGCCGCAGGGCTGGCGGGTCAGCCCGCGCAGCGCGGTGAGGTCCTCGGGCCCGGGCAGGTAGCCGTCGGACACCGCCTCCTCCAGCCGCTCCAGGTAGCCGGGCGCGCTGCCGGGCAGGGCGGAGCGGTAGCGGCCGAGGTCCGCGAGCAGGAAGGCGCGCAGCCGGCCGCCCTCCTGGACGGCCTCGTCGATCGCCTCGGTCAGGCGCAGCGCGTCCTGGACGTCCTCCGCCCAGAGCTCGGCGCCCGGCCCGGCGAGCGCCGTCCGGTCGGGCCCCTGGAGGTGGACGGGAACGGCGGGGTGCAGGGCTTGGGCGAGGGCGCGGCGCAGCACGCGGACTTCGTCGGCGCTGAAGGCCATGCCGCCGCGCGATCCGTGTGGCGTAGGCATGGGCTGACACTACGTGAGGAATATCCGATTTGTCGGTAACGTCGCGCCCGAACCACCCACGTTCGGCCCGACGGGCGGAGCGCCGGTCAGCTCGGCCGGTTGCGTTCGTAGACCAGGCGCAGGCCGATGAGGGTGAGCCAGGGCTCGTGGACGTCGATGGTGGTGGCCTCGCCGAGGACGAGGGTGGCGAGGCCGCCGGTGGCGATCACCTGGACGTCGTCCGGGTCCTTGGACAGCTCGCGGGCCATCCGCTCGACCAGGCCGTCGACCTGGCCGGCGAAGCCGTAGAGGATGCCGGACTGCATGCCCTCGACGGTGTTCTTGCCGATCACGTTGCGCGGGCGGGCCAGCTCGATCTTGCGCAGCTGGGCGCCGCGGACGCCGAGGGCCTCGACGGAGATCTCGATGCCGGGGGCGATCGCGCCGCCGACGTAGTCGCCGCGGGCGTTGACGGCGTCGAAGGTGGTCGCGGTGCCGAAGTCGACCACGATGCACGGGCCGCCGTACAGGTGGTTGGCGGCCAGCGCGTTGACGATCCGGTCGGCGCCGACCTCCTTGGGGTTGTCCATCAGGACGTGCACCCCGGTCTTCACGCCGGGCTCCACGATCACCGCGGGGACGTCGCCGTAGTAGCGGCGGGTCACCTCGCGGAGCTCGTGGAGCACGGCGGGAACGGACGAGCAGATCGCCAGGCCCTCCACCGCGGCCTCCCGGACCGCGGTGTGGTTGCCCATCAACCCCTGCAGCAGCACCGCCAGTTCATCGGCTGTGCGACGCGGATCGGTGGAGATCCGCCAGTGTTCCACCACGTCCTCGCCGTCGAACAGGCCGAGCGTGGTCTGGGTGTTGCCGACGTCGATGGTGAGGAGCATGGGGCGCTTTCTGCGAGTCGGGACGGGTCTGCTCGGGTCCTGACGGTCAGGCGCGCAGGTCCAGGCCGATGTCCAGGATCGGCGAGGAGTGCGTGAGCGCGCCCACGGCCAGGTAGTCCACCCCAGTCTGGGCGACCTCGCGCGCGTCGGCCAGGGTCAGTCCGCCGGAGGCCTCCAGCTTCGCCCGGCCGGCCACCAGCTCGACGGCCTCCTTCAGCTGCTGCGGCGTGAAGTTGTCCAGCAGGATCAGGTCGGCCCCGGCCTCCAGCACCGGCGTGATCTGCTCCAGGGTGTCCACCTCGACCTCGACCGGCAGTTCCGGGTACGCGGCCCGGACGGCCCGGAAGGCCTCGGCCACGCCGCCCGCCGCGACCACGTGGTTGTCCTTCACCAGGGCGGCGTCGGACAGCGCCATCCGGTGGTTGGCGCCACCGCCGCAGCGCACCGCGAACTTCTCCAGCGCGCGCAGGCCCGGGGTGGTCTTGCGGGTGTCCCGGACGACCGCGCCGGTGCCCTCCAGGGCGTCCGCCCAGGCGCGGGTCGCGGTGGCGATGCCGGACAGGTGGCAGAGCAGGTTGAGCGCGCTGCGCTCGGCGGTCAGCAGGTCGCGGGTGCGGGAGCGCACCGAGAGCAGCACCTGACCGGCCTCGACCCGGTCGCCGTCCTCGACGTGCCGCTCGACCTCGAACTCCTCCTCGCAGACCAGCGAGACGACCGCCTCGGCGACCCGCAGGCCGGCCACCACGCCCGCCTGACGGGCGGTGAAGTCGGCGGTGGCGACGGCGTCGGCGGGCACGGTCGCCACCGAGGTGACGTCCTCGCCGCCGGCCAGGTCCTCGGCCAGCGCCAGGGTGGCGATGTCCTCGACCTCGACCGGGTCCAGCCCGGCCTGCTCCAGCAGCTCGGCCAGCTGCGGGTCCAGACCGGTCTCGTAGCCCTCGCCGTCCCCGCAGGCACAGCCGTCGCCGCAGCCGCCCTGGTCGGCCAGGGGGAGTTCCTCGTGGGAGTGGGTCATGGTTCTACTGCTCCTCAGGGGTGCTGACGGGGCCGCCGGTGGCGGCGAGGGTGGTGATCAGGTGGCGCCGCCAGTGGGCGTCGTCCCGCTCGGGGAAGTCCTCGCGCCAGTGGCAGCCGCGGGTCTCCTCGCGCTGCGCGGCGGCCGCGACCAGGGCGGTGGCGACCAGCAGCAGGTTGGCCGCCTCCCAGGTCTCCACCCGGGGGTCGGCGGGCTTCTCCTCGGCGACGTGCGCGTAGGCCTGCTCGGAGAGCAGGGCCAGTCCGGCCGCGGCCTCGGCCATCGAGGCGGCCGAGCGCAGCACGCCCGCTCCGCGCGTCATCAGCCGCTGGATCTCGGCGCGGGACTCGGAGGCCGGCAGCGGCACGGCGTGAGCGGCCTGCGTGGCGGCCACGTCCACGGTGCGTTCGGGCAGCTCGCCGGCCGCGTACCGCTCGGCCAGGTCGTCGGCGATCCGCTCGGCGAAGACCAGGCCCTCCAGCAGGGAGTTGGAGGCCAGCCGGTTGGCGCCGTGCACCCCGGTGCAGGCGACCTCACCGCAGGCGTACAGACCGGGGACGGAGGTGCGGCCGTGCCGGTCGGTGCGCACCCCGCCCGAGGCGTGGTGCGCGGCCGGGGCGATCGGGATCGGCTCGGTGACCGGGTCGATGCCGTGGGCGCGGCAGGTGGCGAGGATGGTCGGGAACCGGTGCTCCCACATCGCGGCGCCGAAGTGCCGCCCGTCCAGGTACATGTGGTCGGCGCCCTGCTCCTGCATGCGCCGGGTGATCGCCTTGGCGACGATGTCGCGCGGGGCCAGTTCGGCCAGCTCGTGCTGTCCGACCATGAACCGCACGCCGTCCGCGTCCACCAGGTGGGCACCCTCGCCGCGCACGGCCTCGGAGACCAGCGGCTGCTGGCCCTGGGCGTCCGGGCCGAGCCAGAGCACGGTCGGGTGGAACTGGACGAACTCCAGGTCGGTGGCGGCGGCGCCGGCCCGCAGGGCCAGGGCCACGCCGTCGCCGGTGGAGACGGCCGGGTTGGTGGTGGCGGAGAAGACCTGGCCCATGCCGCCGGTGGCGAGCACCACCGCGCGGGCCCGGACGGCGCCGACGCCGTCGCGGGTGCCCTCGCCCATCACGTGCAGGGTCAGGCCGGCGGCGTGGCCCTCGGCGTCGGTCAGCAGGTCCAGGACGAGGGCGTGCTCGATCAGTTCGAGGTCCGGGTCGTCGAGGACGGCGGCGGCCAGGGCGCGGGAGACCTCGGCGCCGGTGGCGTCCCCGCCCGCGTGAACGATCCGGTGGCGGTGGTGGCCGCCCTCGCGGGTGAGCAGGATCTCGCCGGCCTCGTCGCGGTCGAAGGCGGCGCCGACCGCGATCAGCCGGCGGACGGAGTCCGGGCCCTCGGTGACGAGGGTGCGCACGGCCTCCTCGTCGCAGATCCCGGCGCCGGCCACCAGGGTGTCGACCAGGTGCTGCTCGGGGGTGTCCCCCTCGCCGAGGGCGGCGGCTATGCCGCCCTGGGCCCAGCGGGTGGAACCCTCGTCCAGCACCGCCTTGGTGACCACCATGGCCCGCAGGCCGGCCTTGCGGACGTTGAGGGCGACGGTGAGACCGGCGACGCCGGAGCCGACCACGACCACGTCGGTGGTGGCGGTCCAGCCCGGGGTCGGGGCGGTGAGGCGATGCGTAACGGACATGGCTCAGTGGCTCCTTCAGCGCGTGGCCGAGGTGGCCGCGCCTTCCTCGCCACGGTACGCCGCGTCCCCGCGCAGCAGACCGCTGCCCTCCGGGGCGTCCGCGGGGTCGCCGCCGAGGCCGGTGATCCGGTTCCGCTCGTCCACGAAGACGATCTTCGGCTCGTAGCCCTTGGCCTCGGCCGTGTCCATCTGCCCGTAGGCGATGAGTATGACCAGGTCGCCGGGGTGGACCAGACGGGCGGCGGCGCCGTTGATGCCGATCACGCCGGTGCCGCGCGGGCCGGCGATGGTGTACGTCTCCAGCCGGGCGCCGTTGTTGATGTCGACGATGTGGACCAGCTCGCCGGGGAGCAGGTCGGCGGCGTCGAGCAGGTCCTCGTCCACCGTGACGGAGCCGACGTAGTGCAGGTCGGCCTGGGTCACGGTGGCCCGGTGGATCTTGGACTTGAGCATGGTGCGGAGCATTGCGGGTCACGCCTCCTGTGAGTGCATGCCTGAAGGGGATTGCTTCCGGTTCGGCGAACGATCCGGCGAACGGTTTCAGCGAACGGTTCAGCGAACGATGATGCGGACGTTGTCGATCAGGCGGGTCGAGCCCACCTTCGCGGCGACGGCCAGCACCGCCTCGCCCTGGAAGTCGTCCGCCGCCTCGGTGAAGTCGTGCGGGTCGATCAGGGCGAGGTAGTCAAGGGTGACACCCTCGGCACCGTCCAGGACGGCCGAGGCGGCCTCGCGGACGGCCTTCGGGCCCTGCGCGGCGACGTCCCGGCCCGCGAACAGGGCCTTGGACAGGGCCAGGGCGCTGGTGCGCTCCTCCTCCGAGAGGTAGCGGTTGCGCGAGGACAGCGCCAGGCCGTCCTCCTCGCGGACGGTCGGCACGCCGACGATCTCGACGTCGAAGTCCAGGTCGGCGACCATCCGCTGGATGACCGCCAGCTGCTGGGCGTCCTTCTCGCCGAAGAAGGCGAAGTCCGGGTCGGTGATGTGCAGCAGCTTGGCGACCACGGTCAGCACGCCGTCGAAGTGGCCGGGGCGGGTGGCGCCCTCGAAGCGCTCGCCCATGGGGCCGGCCACCAGGCGCACCTGCGGCTCGCCGTTCGGGTAGACCTCCTCGACGGACGGCGCGAAGACCACGTCGGCGCCGTTCTCCTCGGCCAGCTTCACGTCCTCGTCGAGGGTGCGCGGGTAGCGCTCCAGGTCCTCGCCCGCGCCGAACTGCAGCGGGTTGACGAAGACCGTCACCGCGACCCGGCCGTCCCGGCCGACCTGCTTGCGGGCGGCCCGGATCAGCGCGGCGTGGCCCTCGTGCAGCGCGCCCATGGTCATCACGACGGCGTTGTCCGCGGGCTGCTCGTCCGGCCAGAACGCGGCCTCGAAGTCGTCCACGGTGCGGGTGACCACGGCCCGGTGGACCTTCGGCGCCCGCTGGGGCTTGTTCGGCTGCTTACCGCGTGCCATCTAGCGCTTCTCCTCGTTCAGTACGTCCAGCAGCGCCGCCGCCGACGTTTCGTCGATCGTTCCGTTGGCGAGCGCCCGCTGCGCGGTGGCGCGGGCCATCGCCCGGTAGGCCGCCGGGATGTCGGGGGACACCGTACTGAGCTGCGCCAGGTGGCGCCGTACGGTGCCCGCGTCGCCCCGGGCGACCGGGCCGGTGAGGGCCGCGTCGCCGGAGCGCAGGCTGTTGTCCAGCGCGGCGCCCAGCAGCGGGCCGAGCATCCGGCCGGGCTCGGCGACGCCGGCCGTGCGCAGCAGCTCCATCGCCTGCGCGACCAGGGTGACCAGGTGGTTCGCGCCGTGCGCGAGGGCGGTGTGGTAGAGCGGGCGGACCTCCTCGGGCACCCACTCGGGCTCGCCGCCCATCTCCACCACCAGCGCCTCGGCGACCGGCCGCAGCTCCTCCGGGGCCGTCACGCCGAACGGGCAGCCGGCCAGCCGGGCCAGGTCGACGGAGGTGCCGGTGAAGGTCATCGCCGGGTGCAGGGCCAGCGGCAGCGCCCCGGCCCGGGTGGCGGGCTCCAGGACGGCGACGCCGTGCGCGCCCGAGGTGTGCACGACCAGCTGGCCCGGGCGGACGGCGCCGGTGGCGGCCAGCCCGGCCACCAGGTCGGCGAGCGCGTCGTCCGGGACGGTCAGCAGGACGAGATCGGCGGCGGCCAGCACCTGCGGCGGGGTGACGATCCGCACCCCAGGCAGCAGCGCGTCCGCGCGGCGGCGGGAGGCGGCGGACACCCCGGAGGCGGCGACCACGGTGTGCCCGGCGAGCTGCAGCGCGGCGCCCAGCGCGGGACCGACCCGGCCGGTGCCGACCACGCCGACGGCGAGCCGGGCCGGGCGGCTGCTCGGGTCGCCGAGGCCGTCGGCGAGCGGGGCGAACTCGCCGAAGTCCGCGAAGTCGGAAGGACTCAACCTTTGTCCCTGATCATCCGTTCCAGTCCACCTGCGGGTACCGGACGTACCGCCCCAGTGTACGGGCGTGTCAGTCGGCGGCACCGGCCCGGATCAGACCGGCCTCGTACGCCAGCACCACGGCCTGGACCCGGTCGCGCAGGCCGAGCTTGGCCAGGATCCGGCCGACGTGGGTCTTCACGGTGGCCTCGGAGAGCACCAGCCGGGCCGCGATCTCACCGTTCGACAGGCCCTGGGCGACCAGCAGGAACACCTCGCGCTCGCGCTCGGTCAGCGGGCCGAGGGCGTCCGAGCCGGGCGCGCTCTGCGGGGTGGGCAGCACCTCCGCGAAGCGGTCGATCATCCGGCGGGTGGTGGTCGGCGCGACCACCGCGTCCCCGCCGTGCACCGCGCGGATCGCGGCCACCAGCTCGGTCGGCGGGACGTCCTTGAGCAGGAAGCCGCTGGCGCCGGCCTTGAGCGCGGCGAAGGCGTACTCGTCCAGGTCGAAGGTGGTGAGGATCAGCACGTGCGGGGCGTCCGGCAGCGGGCTGCCGTCCTCGGCCAGGCAGATCCGGCGGGTCGCCTGCACGCCGTCCAGCCGCGGCATCCGGACGTCCATCAGGATCACGTCCACCTTGGTGTGCCGCAGCGCCTCCAGGGCCTGCGCGCCGTCTCCCGCCTCGGCGGCGATCTCGATGTCGCCCTGCGACTGCAGGATCATCCGGAAACCGGTGCGCAGCAGTTCCTGGTCGTCGACGAGCATCACGCGGATGGTCAAGGTGGCTCCTAAGGGGGGCGGAGGTCAGTGTGCGGCCTTGAGCGGGAGGACGGCGCGGATCCGGAAGCCGCCGCCGGGGCGCGGGCCCACGTCCAGCCTGCCGCTGACCATGCCGACCCGCTCACGCATGCCGATCAGGCCGTGGCCGAGGCCGTCCGTGCCGCCGGACGCCAGCTGCTCGTCGGTGCTGCCGCGCCCGTCGTCCTCCACCAGCACGGCCAGCTCGCGCTCGCCGAAGTCGACCGCGACCCGGGCGTGCACATCGGGGCCGCCGTGCTTGCGGACGTTGGTGAGCGCCTCTTGGACGATCCGGTAGACCGTCAGCTCGACGCCGCGCGGCAGCTCGCGCGGGTGCCCGGAGGTCGCGTAGTCCACCTGCAGCCCGGCGGTGCGGACCTGCTCCAGCAGCTCCGGCAGCTCCTCCACGCCCGGCTGCGGCACGTACTCCTCGGCGGTGGTGTCGGAGGTGCGCAGCACGCCCAGCAGGCGGCGCATCTCGACCAGCGCCTGGCGGCCGGTGGAGGCGATCGTGCCGAGCGCCTCCTTCGCCTGCTGCGGGGAGTTGTCGAGGACGTACGCGGCGCCGTCGGCCTGGACGATCATCACCGAGACGTTGTGCGCGACCACGTCGTGCAGCTCGCGGGCGATCCGGGCCCGCTCGGCGGCGACCGCCACCTTGGCCTGGGCGTCCCGCTCGCGCTCCAGCCGGGCGGCGCGGTCCTCCAGCTCGGTCAGGTAGGCGCGGCGCACCCGGGTCAGCCGGCCCCAGGCCCAGCACAGGATGAACGGGGTGCTCATCAGCACCATGATCATCGCTGCTTCGCCGATGCCGTACGAGTGCGAGACGTAGTGGTTGGCGCTCTCGCGGACCGTCTTCGTCGGGTGCATCTGCCAGAACACCAGCGGCCCGGCGGACAGGCCCGCGGCCAGCGCCAGCCGGGAGGTCCACTTCTGGCCGAAGGCGGCGCCGGTGTAGGCGAAGACCAGGTAGGCGACCGAGGAGGCGCCCGGTTCGACGTCGGCCAGCACCTGGCTGACGCCGAGGCCGGTGGCGGCGGCCACCGTGACGTCCGGGTGGCGCCGGCGGAAGACCATCAGCGCGGGCAGCAGCAGCGCGATCAGGATGTCCGCGTCGAAGCGCCAGCCCGAGTCGGGGAAGTTGCCGTTCGGCAGCAGGCCGAAGAACAGCACGATCGCCGCCCAGGCGGAGTCGACCACCATGGGGTGACGGCGGAGCCAGGCGTTGAGTCGATGCACGTGTCCAGCGTAGGCAGTCGCTCAGTGTGCCCAGGTCCGCCGGTAGGGCGATCCGTCCTACTCCGTAGGTCGGAGAAGGCCCGGCTCCGATTGGGAGGCCCCTGCGACCGGCGGGTAGCGTCCGGCCCCATGACTTGGATGCGGTGGGCGCCCGCCATGGAACAGGCCCTGTACGACCCCGACCGGGGCTTCTACCGCAGGCCCGAGGGCCCCGCCGGGCACTTCCGCACCTCGGTGCACGCCTCGCCGAGGTTCGCCCGTGCGGTGGCCCGGCTGCTCCTCGAGGTTGACGCGGCCCTCGGCCGTCCGGAGGTGCTGGCCTTCGTCGACGTCGGGGCCGGGCGCGGGGAGCTGCTGACCGGCGTCCTGGCCGAACTGCCCGCCGAGGTGCTGGCGCGGCTGCGCCCGTACGGCGTGGAGATCGCGGATCGCCCGGCCGGACTTCCGTCCACAGCCCTGTGGACGGACGAGCTGCCGCGCGGCGTGACCGGGCTGCTGTTCGCCAACGAGTGGCTGGACAACGTGCCGCTGGACGCCGGCGAGGTGGACGGGGACGGGGTGCTGCGGTACGTCGAGGTGGAGACCGCGACCGGTGCGGTGCGCCCGGGGGCGCGGGTGCCGGGGGCGTCGGCGGACGCGGCCTGGGCCGCGCGGTGGTGGCCGGTCTCGGAGCCCGGCGAGGTGGTGGAGTTCGGCGGCACCCGGGACGCCGCCTGGGCGCGGGCCGTCGCCGGGCTGGAGCGCGGGCTGGCCGTCGCCGTCGACTACGGGCACACGGCGGGGCGGCGGCCGCCCTTCGGCACCTTCACCGGCTTCCGGGACGGCCGGGAGGTGACCCCGGTGCCGGACGGCTCCTGCGACGTCACCGCGCACGTGGCGCTGGACGCCGTCGCCGTCCCCGGTCTCCACAGCCTGTGGACGACGCAGCGCGAGGCCCTGCGCGCGCTCGGCGTGAGCGGCGGACGCCCGCCGCTGGCCCTCGCCTCCACCGACCCGGTCGGCTACCTGCGTGCGCTGAGCGGGGCGGGGGAGGGGGCCGAGCTGACCGACCCGAGCGGGCTGGGGGCCTTCGGGTGGCTGCTGCAGAGTGTCCGCATGCCGGTACCGGCGAGCTTGGACCTGCTGCCGGGATGGCAGACTCTGGGGGCATGAGGGAGACCACGGTCGGCATCGGGGCGGGAGCCGAGAACTTCACCGGCGAGGCGGGCACCACCGACATGGTGCTCAACATCGGCCCGCAGCACCCGGCCACGCACGGCGTGCTGCGGCTGCGCCTGCTGCTCGACGGCGAGCGCATCGTCAGCGCCGAGCCGGTGATCGGCTACATGCACCGGGGCGCGGAGAAGCTGTTCGAGGCCCGCGACTACCGGCAGATCATCATGCTGGCCAACCGGCACGACTGGCTCTCCGCCTTCTCCAACGAACTCGGCGTCGTCCTCGGCGTCGAGCGGATGCTCGGCATGGAGGTCCCCGAGCGGGCGGTGTGGGTCCGCACCCTGCTCGCCGAACTCAACCGGGTGCTCAACCACCTGATGTTCCTCGGCTCCTACCCGCTGGAGCTCGGCGGGATCACCCCGATCTTCCACGCCTTCCACAGCCGCGAGGAGCTCCAGCACGTCCTGGAGGAGGCCTCCGGCGGCCGGATGCACTACATGTTCAACCGGGTCGGCGGCCTCAAGGAGGACCTCCCGGCCGGCTGGCTCGGCCGCGTCCGCGCCGCCGTCGCCACGGTCCGCTCGGAGATGCCGGTCTTCGAGGAGCTCGTCCTCGGCAACGAGATCTTCCGTGCCCGCACCGCCGGCGTCGGCGTCCTCACCAAGGCGCAGGCCGAGGCTTACGGCGTCAGCGGCCCGATCGCCCGCGCCAGCGGCCTCGACTTCGACCTGCGCCGCGACGAGCCCTACCTCGCGTACGGCTCCGAGGAACTGCGGCAGGTCCTCACCGTGGTCACCCGCGAGGAGGGCGACTGCCTGGCCCGCTTCGAGTGCCTGCTGGAACAGACCCTCAACGCGCTGGACCTCGCCGACGCCTGCCTCGACAAGCTCGCCGTTCTGCCGCCCGGCCCGGTCAACCAGCGGCTGCCCAAGGTGCTCAAGGCACCCGAGGGCAGCACCTACGCCTGGACCGAGAACCCGCTCGGCATCAACGGCTACTACCTGGTCTCGCGCGGCGACAAGACGCCGTGGCGGCTCAAGCTGCGCTCGGCGTCCTTCAACAACATCCAGGCGCTGACCGAGCTGCTGCCGGGGACGCTGGTCGCGGACATGGTGGCGATCCTGGGGTCGATGTTCTTCGTGGTCGGGGACATCGACAAGTAGGGCTCAGCCCTTCTTGGGCTTCTTGGCGGGGTTGCCCGGGTCGGCCGGGTGCGGGGCGACCTTGCGGTCGCCCTTGGTGGCGATCCGCTCGTCGCACAGCCGGGCCAGCACGTCGTACGCCGCCTTGCCCATCAGCTCGGTGAGCTCGGGGCGGTAGCTGACGTACACCGGCGTCGCGCCCTGGTGGGCCGCCGGGGCGCCGGTGCACCACCAGTGCAGGTCGTGGCCGCCCGGGCCCCAGCCACGGCGGTCGTACTCGCCGATCGACACCTGGAGGTAGCGGGTGTCGTCCGGGCGCTCGATCCAGTCGTAGGTGCGGCGGATCGGCAGCTGCCAGCAGACGTCCGGCTTGGTCTCCAGCGGCTCGCGGCCCTCCTTGAGCGCGAGCGCGTGCAGGGCGCAGCCGGCGCCGCCCGCGAAGTCGGGGCTGTTCACGAAGATGCAGGCGCCGTTGACCCGGCGGGTCTGGCGGTCGCCGTCCTCGTCCAGCATCGTGATGCCGCCGTCGGAGACGAGCCGGCCCTCGGCGTCGGTGCCCTCGGCGAAGTTCTCCCACAGCTCGGGCGTCAGCCGCGCCGCGTGCCCCAGGACGCGCTGCTCGTCGTCCTCGTCCGAGTAGTGCGCGCCCAGCGTGCAGCAGCCGTCCGACTCGCCGCGGCCCTCGCGGATGCCGTGGCAGCCCTGGCCGAACACGCAGGACCAGCGGGAGGTCAGCCAGGTGAGGTCGCAGCGGAAGACCTGCTCCTCGTCGGCGGGGTCGGCGAACTCGACCCAGGCGCGCGGGAAGTCGAGCGGGACCTCGTCGCGCGGGATCTCGCGGCGCAGGGTCGGCATCGCGAGGTCGACGGGGGCGGGGGCGGCCTTGGGCTTCGCCTTGGCCTTGTTCTTGGACGTTTCTGCTGGTGCCACCCGGCAAGGGTAGAGCTTTCGCGGGGGTGGTGACGGGTGCCGGGCGGGTCGGGTTCGGGCTCGGGGCGCGCGCGGGGCGGGGTCGGGTTCGGGCTTCGGGTGGTGCGGGGTCGGCGGGGTCGGCGGGGTCGGGGTAGGGCCTCGGGGTGGGGCCTCGGGGCCGGGTTCGGGGTGAAGGCGGGGTGAAGAGGTCCGTCGGGCGCTGCGGGCGGGCCCGGGCGCGCGCCTACGATGGCGACCGGTCCGCTACGGGGAGGTACGGGATGGCAGGCGGCGGCAGCACCGGGGCGTCCGGCGGTCCGGGCGGGGAGTTCGTCCTCAAGCCGTGGGAACTGCACGGTGAGGGGCGGGAGTTCGAGAAGCTCGGGGGCGAGCTGGCGAAGGCCGTCGCCGCTCTGGAACAGGGCCTCGCCGCACTCGGCACCCCCTGGGGAGCGGACCAGCCGGGCAGCGGCTTCGCGGCCGTGTACGGTCCGGCGCACGGTGAACTCGTCGGCGGGCTCAGGGGGTTGGCGGGGCGGGTGGGGAAGGTCGGGACCGGGCTGCACGCGATGGCCGAGCGGACCACGGACACGGACACCTCGGCGGCGAACGGGTTCGGTGCCGGAGCGGCAGTGGTCTCCGCGGTCTACTCGGCCTCCTCGACGGCGGGGGCAACCCCGGGGGCGGCGTCCGTCGTCCCCAAGGACATGTCGGTCTGACGGACCCGGCTCGGAGGGGGAAGCGCGTGTCCCGGAAACTGCCCGAGGAACTGGTCCCGGTGCTGGCCAGGACCGGTCACCAGTGGCCGCAGGCCGACGAGGAGGGCCTGCGGAAGGCGGCCGGGGTCTGGCGGGAGTTCGGCAAGGAGGCCGACCGTCTCACCCGCCGCTGCGGCGAGTCCGTCCAGCGCGTCACCACCGACAACTCCGGCCACGCGGTCGAGGCCTTCGGCGCCTACTGGCAGACCTTCAGCGGCGGCGGCAAGGGCCACCTGGACGACGCGCACGCCGCGGTCGGGCTGGTCGCCGGCGCCTTCGACACGGCCGCGCGGGCCGTGGACACCTGCAAGGCCGAGATCATTGCCACCCTGCAGCAGCTCGCCGCCGACCTCAAGCAGGCCGAGGAGCAGGCCGCCAGGGCCAAGGAGGCGGCGGGCAAGGTCGCTGCCGCGGCCGGTGGCGCTTCGGGGGCCGGGCCCGGGTCCGGGTCGGCGTCCGGGTCGGGCGCGGGGTCGGGGGCGGGGAGCGGCGGGGTGGTCGGCGGGCTGCAGAAGGCCGTCGGGGGCCTCGCGACCGGGGTGAAGAACGCTGCCACCGAGCAGGTCGCGGCAGGTGTGGCGGCCGTCGCCGTCGAGGCCGCCGCGTTGAAGATCGGCGGGCTGCTCGCCGAACTCGGCCGTGCCATGAAGGACCCCCTCGCCGCCGCGCTCAAGGAACCGGCCGCCGTCGTCCTGCTCCGGCTCGGCACCCCGCAGGGGACCGGGATCACCGCCGCCTCGTACCGCAACGGCGCCTTCGACCCGCGCGCCGCCGGACTGCCCCTCGCCCTCGGCGAGCCTGGCGTGCTGGGCGCGGACGGATCCGGGCTGGTCCTGCTCGCGGGCAAGGACGGCAAGCCGCTGGTCGGCGTGCCGGGGCTCACCGTCAAGGTCGACGCGCACGGGCAGCCCGTCCTCGGCCAGGACGGCCGACCGGTCATCCTCCGGGCCGACGGCACGCCGGTGGGCGACGCCGCCGGGCTGCTGGTCGTCCCCGGGCCGGACGGCAAGCCGGTCGTCGGGGTCGCCGACCTGGGCGTGCGGCTGGACGAGAACGGGCGGCCGGTGCTCACCGACGAGCACGGCAAGGAGGTCCGGGGGCTGCCGCTCGCCGGGCTGACGGAGACGCCGGACGCGTCGGTCGAACGGATGACGGCTGACGGCAAGGCGCTCGACGGGCGATCGGTCGACGGGAGACCGGTCGACGGCGCGGAGGCGGAGGGGAAGCCGGACCCGAAGGCGCCCGGCGTGGTGACCGTGGCCTCGGCCGTCGTGGCGGACCCGGGGACGGTCGTGGGCGGGGTGGACAACGCCGTTGCCGCGAGCGCACCCGTCGGTTCGGTGTCGTCGGGAGCCTCGTACGCGACCGGGGGGTGGCAGGGGCAGCACCGGGCCGTGACCGGGGGTGGCGACTGGACGCCGCCGGCGCGGGACGACGGGGCGCCCGGGCGGTCCGTCGTCGCGCCGGTCCGCCCGAGCGGCGGCGGGTCGGCAGGCTGGTCGGACGGGGACTACCCGCTCCAGGCGCCCGCGGCCCTCGCGCACGGCGGGGGCGGTGGTGCTGCCGGGAGCGGTGGTGGTGGCGGGAGCGGTGGTGGTGGCGGGCCGGTGACTGTACGGACCGACTCGGTCGGTGCGCTGTCTGCGCCGCCCGCGCCGTCGGTGCCGTCCGGTGCCGCGCCGCAGTCCGACGGCTTCGCTGCTCCTTCGCGCGGACCGGCGCCGGACGCCGCTCCGTCGGCGCCCCGGCCGATCGGAGTGAGCGGGCAGTTCGGGACACCGGCGTACGGCGCCGGGTACCCGGTGGCCGGTACGGGCGGTGCCGCGGGCACCATCGGCGTCGTCGGGCCCGGACCGCTCGCGGGCGGCGGCGGAGGACCCGCGCAGGTCGCGGCGCCGTACGGCAGCGGTGTCGGGGCGGGCGCCGGGGGGACGGGCGCCGGCGGGGCGGGGGCCGCCGGTGTGGCGCCCGTCGTCGGTGAACCCCGGCCGGGCGCGCCCGCGCCCCGTGCCCCGGTCGGCGCCGCGCCGCCCGCCGTCATCGGTCCGCCGCCCGTCCACGCCGCACCGCCGGCCCCGGCAACGCCGCCGATCGTCGGCACCACCCCGGTGCTCGGTCGGCCCGAGCCGCACCACGTGGACGCCCGTCGCCGGGACACCGCCGCGCCCGTCGCCGACCCGACCCTCGCCTGGGGCGCCGTTCCGGTCGCGACCGCCCACGCGATGGCCCTCCAACTCGCCCTGCGCGCACGGCGCGGGGCCCAGCCCGACGATCCGGCCGCCCGGCTGCGCAGCATCGCCGACAGCCGTCCGTACGGGCTGCCCGGCGGGCTCGCCCCGGTCGACCCGGAGCACCAGGCCGAACTCGAACGCCGTGCGCCCCGCGACCCGGACGGCCTGCCCGTCCGTCACCCCGACCCGGCCCACGGCGGCTGGACGGAGGCCGTCAACGACGGCGGCTACCGCGAACCCGGCCGGGCCAACAACAGCATCGAGATCGCCCTCTCCGCAGTCGAGTGCTACGCCGGCCGACCCACCTGCGCCGCCCCGCGCATCCCCACCGAGGGCGACGCCGGCGAACGCGGCGGCCGCGACCGCGCCGAACGCGAACTCGGCGCTCCCTTCCGCGACCTGGGCGACGGCGGCCACGCCTTCGACCGCCTCGCCGCGGACCTCCGCCGCGCCGGCCACGGCTCCCAGGCCGTCCTCCTCACGCTGGACGCCTTCGGGCGCCCGCACGCCTGGAACGTCGTCAACCACCGGGACACCGTCACCTACCTCGACCACCAACTCGCCCGCCAGGGCCCCACCCCCCTCCATTCCGCCACCCACGGCCTGTGGGCCATCGCCCTCACCCCCGAAGGCCGCCCCCTGGACCTCACCCCCGCCGGCTGACCCGCCTGCGCACTCCGGGCGGGGGCGACGCCCCTCGCAGCTCCTCGTAGCTTCCGGGGCAAATATGTAGATCGGTCGTCATATTCCTCGCGCGCCCGAGCGAGGTTGTCGCCTGTGCGTGAGAAGTCGACCAGGCCGACTTCTCACGCAGTGGGCCAGGGATGGGAGTCGCTCTATGTAGACCGGTCGCCATAATTTGCCCCCGAACTGGGCCAGGAGCGCGCGAAGAGTGCGGGGTCGACTTTCTATGCGGATGTGGAGAGGCTGCCGCAGGGGCCTCTATGTAGACCGGTCTTCATAATTTTGCCCCCGAGGCAGGGCGCGGCAACGCGAGAAGTCGGCGGGGTCGACTTCCTGCGCGCACTGCGGCTGGGCGCCCGGGGGTATGTAGACCGGTCTGCATATTCGTGCCCTGGGCGCGTGAGCTGGTGCAGGAAGTCGGCCGGGTCGACTTTCTGTGCGGGTGGTGCAAGGGGATCTGTATGTAGACCGGTCGTCATATTCGAGTGTGCGGGCTTGGCGTGGGGGATGGGTGGGGGCGTAGGGTCGCGGCGCGGTTGGGGTTGTGGGGTCGGGTGGCGTCGGGACGGGGGTGCCGGGTGGTTTCGCGGGCGCAGGCGGTGGAGGCGGGGCATCGGTGGATCAACGGGGATCTGCCGCAGGGGTCCGGAGTGGCGCGGCGGGTGCGTACGCACGAGTTCGAGCTCGGGTGGGTGGTGTGGGCGGAGCCCGCGCGGGTGGAGGTGGATCCGCGGACGGGGGAGCGGCGGGCGCCCGAGGAGGTCGGCGCGGCGTGTGCCGTGGTGGACCGGGAGAGCGGCCGGTTCACGGTGTGGCCCTCGGTGCCGGTGGACGAAGTGGTCGGGCTGTACCGCGACTTCGTCGGTGCGGGCGGGTACGACCCGACCCTCCCGCCGGCGACCGGCCGGGGCGCCCGCGCCGAGTTGGCGTACCGGGACGGTGCGGGCGAGGAGCGGTCGCTGGCGCTGCGTTCGGCGGCGGGTCTGCCGCATCCGGCGCTGCGCGGCTGGTGGTGGCTGCGTGAGCAGGGGGTGGCGGCCGAGGACGTGCTCGCCGTCCGAACCGACCTGCGGATGAGCGCCCTGCCTGGTGGCTACTGGGCCTACGCCCTCGCCGCCGAACTGCCGCACGCCCGGATCGACTTCGAGCTGCCGTACGGCCCGCGGTTCGACCACCGCGCCGCCGCCGTACGGGCGCTGCCCGCGCCACCCGACGGTCCGGCCCGCAACCGGGTGCCATTCCCCCGCCCCGCAGGCCCGGCACGCCCCGCACGCCCCGCACGCCCGACACACCCGGTACGGAACATGCCGACCGATCCGGACGAGACCGATGCAGCGCTCGCCGCGCGGCTCGCGGCGCGGTTCGGCCCGGCGGGCGTGCAGCGCTTCGACCCGGCGGACGTCGTGCGGTCCCAACTGCCCGGGGACGCAGCCGCGTTGCTGCTGACGGTGGGTGTGCCGACCGCCGTGCCCGGGTTCTTCGCCCTGCACCACCCCGGCGGCGAGGCGATCGCGGACGGCTCGCGCCCGGGCACCGTGCTGCCGCCCGCGGCCTCGTACCTGGCGGCGCTCGACCGCGGCACCCGGACGGCCGGGCGCGAGCGCCTCGCGCTCGCCGGGCAGCTGGTGCTGGGGACGGACGGCTGGTCGCTGGTGACCCTCGACCCGGCGGACGGCGCCGTCCGCGCGGTGGACCCGGACTACGCGACCGCCCGCCATTGCAACGCCGACCTGCGCGCCTTCATCCGCTGCCTGACGGTGTTCGCCGGTTGGTGGCCCGCCCTGCGCGGACTCGACCCGCTGGCCGCGGGCGAGGCGGTGGACGGACTGCAGCGCACCCTGGCGGAGGTGGACGGTACGGTCTTCGCCGATCCCGAGAACTGGTGGGCCGTCATCGTGGAGCAGCTGTGGGACGGCCTGCTCTGACAGGACTCCGATACTCCGGGACTCCGGTACTCCGGGGCAACGCGGGCGCCGCAGGAGCGCCCCTGCCCTGGCCCCCGGACCAGCGCGGATACCGCCGCAACCCCCCTCGCCCGGGCCCGGATCGCGTAGCGTGGAGATTTATGCGACTCGGTGTGCTCGACGTAGGTTCCAACACGGTCCACTTCCTCGTGGTGGACGCCCATCCGGGCGCTGCCCCGCTGCCCGCGTACTCCCACAAGGCGGAACTGCGCCTGGCCGAGCTGCTGGACGAGGACGGCGCGATAAGCGAGGCCGGCATCGAGCGGCTGGTCGGCCACGTGGCGTCCTCGCTGCGGGTCGCCGAGGACAAGGGCGTCGTCGACATCCTGCCGTTCGCCACCTCCGCCGTGCGCGAGGCCGCGAACGGTGAGGAGGTGCTGCGCCGGGTGACCGCCGAGACCGGCGTCGAGCTGCGGGTGCTCTCCGGGCAGGACGAGGCCCGGCTCACCTTCCTGGCCGTCCGCCGTTGGTTCGGCTGGTCCTCCGGCCGACTGCTCAACCTGGACATCGGCGGCGGCTCGCTGGAGATCGCCTGCGGTCTGGACGAGCAGCCGGACGTCGCCTGCTCGCTGCCGCTGGGCGCCGGGCGGCTGACCGGCCGCTGGCTGCCCGGGGACGTCGCCGAACCGGACGGGCTGCGCGAGCTGAGACGCCACATCCGGGCCGAGATGGGCACCGTGGTCGGCGAGATCTCCAGGCTCGGGCCGCCGCAGCACGCGGTCGCCACCTCCAAGACCTTCAAGCAGCTGGCCCGGATGACCGGCGCCGCCCCCGCCGACGCAGGCCCGTACGCCGACCGCCGGCTCACCCGCAGCGGGCTGGCCGCCTGGCTGCCGCGGCTGTCCACCATGACGGTCGCCGAGCGCGCGCAGATCCCCGGCGTCTCCGAGGGCCGCGCCAAGCAGCTGCTGGCGGGCGCGCTGGTCGCCGACGCCGCGATGGACCTGTTCGGCCTCGACGAGCTGGATGTCTGTCCGTGGGCCCTGCGGGAGGGCATCATCCTGCGCCGCCTGGACACCATGGACAGCCCCGCCGACCGCCGCCGACCGGCGCTCACCCCGTAGGGGGGACCGGACCGGGACCAGGACGGGACCAGGACGGCGTCCCGTTCGGAGCGCACTCCGCTTACGCTGTCTCCCGTGGTGCAACCAGCGGGCGAGGACGGAACGCGGGAGGACCGCGCTCCCGGGGACGGGCAGCCGCGGTCGGACAGCCCGCGCCGTCGGCTCGGCAAGACGGTCAAGGGCGTCCCCGCCGCCAAGGCAGCCAAAGCAGTCAAGGCAGCCAAAGCAGTCAAGACCGTCAAGGCGGACAAGGTCGTCAAGGCAGCCCAGCGCACCGCGAAGAAGGCCGCCGAGAAGGCCGCCGAGAAGGCCGAGCAGAAGGCCACCCCGACAAGGGCCACCCCGACGAAGCCCACCCCGACAAAGGCCGCCCCGAAGAACCCGGCCCCCCGTCGTGCCGCCGCCAAGGCCGCGCCGAAGGAGACCCGCACCGCCCGGGCCGCCGGCGCCGCCAAGGCCGCCGTCCAGTCGGTGCGCTCGGTCAAGGCCGCCCGCCGGGACGCCGCCCGCCCGCCGCTGCTGCGCACCACGGACCGGCTGGTGCTGCCCCAGCACCCCGCCCTGCACATCCCCGACACCAAGGTGGCCCTGTCCACCGCCTCGGTGTACCCGGCGAGCACCACCGTGGCCTTCGAGCTGGCCGCCAAGCTGGGCTACGACGGGGTCGAGGTGATGGTCTGGAACGACCCGGTCAGCCAGGACATCGACGCCCTGCGCCGGCTGTCCGACGCCCATCAGCTGCCGATCCTGGCGGTGCACGCGCCCTGTCTGCTGATCACCCAGCGGGTGTGGACCACAGACCCGTGGACCAAGCTGGTCCGGGCCCGGGCGGCGGCCGAGAAGCTCGGGGCGAGCGCCGTCGTCGTCCACCCGCCGTTCCGCTGGCAGCGGCAGTACGCCCGGGACTTCGTCGAGGGCATCAACCGGATGGCGGGCGAGACCGACGTCCGCTTCGCCGTCGAGAACATGTACCCGTGGCGCTACCGCGACCGCGAGGTGCTGGCGTACTCGCCCGGCTGGGACGTGACCGACGAGGAGTACCGGCACTTCACCATCGACCTGTCGCACGTCGCCACCTCCCGGATCGACACCTTCGCGATGGTCGAGCGGATGGGCGACCGGCTGGCCCACGTCCACCTGGCTGACGGGAGCGGGTCCGGCAAGGACGAGCACCTGATCCCAGGCCGCGGCAAGCAGCCCTGCGCCGAGCTGCTGGAGCACCTCGCCCGCACCGGGTTCGACGGCCACGTGGTGCTGGAGGTCAACACCCGCCGCTCCGCGTCGCCCGCCGAACGCGAGGCCGATCTGGCCGAGGCGCTCGCCTTCACCCGCTTGCACCTGGCCACCCCCTCGCGCGTACGCTGAGCGGATCGGCCCACCCGTGGGCGCCAACTTCCTTGCGGAGGTGGAGAGGTGACGGAGCTGCGGGACTACCGGGAGGCCGCCGGATGCTTCGGCGCGGTGGCCGCCGAGTACGACCGGGGCCGCCCGGGCTACCCCGACGAGCTGTTCGACGCACTGGAGCGGCTGTGGGGCCGCAGCCTCAAGGGGGCCCGGGTGCTGGACGTCGGCGCGGGCACCGGCATCGCCACCCGGCTGCTGGCGGCCCGGGGCGCGGAGGTCGTCGCCGTCGAGCCCAGCGCCGGCATGGCCGCCCAGTTCCTGGCCTCCTCGCCCACGCTGCCGCTGGTCCGCGGCAGCGGCGACGACCTGCCCTGCCACGACGACTCCGCCGACCTGGTGACCTACGCCCAGGCCTTCCACTGGACGCGGCCCGAGCGGTCCGTCCCCGAGGCGGTCCGGGTCCTGCGGCCCGGCGGTGCCATCGCGACCTGGTGGAACCTGCACGACGAGACCGTGCCGTGGGTCCGGGCCCGCGACCGGCGGATGGCCGCGGCCCTGCCCGCCCGCTACCGCGGCTACGGCGGGATCAGCGCCCAGACCGGCCACTTCGCGCCGGCCGGGCTCGCGGTCGAGCGGACGGTGCTGCGCTGGGAGCGGCGGGTCACCGTCGACCACGTGCTGACCGACCTCACCTCGCGCTCCTACATGGCCTCGCTGAGCCCCGAGGAGCGGGCACCGGTGCTGGCCGCCGAGCGGGAGGCGATGCTCGCCGAGTTCCCGGACGGCACCGTGGTCGAGCCCTTCACCCTGGACCTCACCGTGGCGGTCACCCCGAGCTGACGCGCCACCCCGAGACAGCGGCACCCCGAGACAGCGGCCCGCCGCGACTCCGGCCCGCCGTCTGCTGACCGCATCGCGGACGTCCCGTCCGCCCGCCGGACCGCGGGCGTAGGCTCGGTAGCCACAGCGGCCCCCGCACCCTCCCACCGGCGGGGCGCCGTCGAGAGCCCCGAAGGAGTGGAGCACAGTGCCCGAGCTGAGGTCCCGTACGGTCACCCACGGTCGCAACATGGCTGGCGCCCGGGCGCTTCTCCGGGCGGCCGGCGTAGCCCGCGAGGACTTCGGCAAGCCGATCATCGCGGTCGCCAACTCCTTCACCGAGTTCGTCCCCGGCCACACCCACCTCCAGCCGGTCGGCCGGATCGTCTCCGAGGCGATCAAGCAGGCGGGCGGCATCCCGCGCGAGTTCAACACCATCGCCGTGGACGACGGCATCGCGATGGGCCACGGCGGCATGCTCTACTCGCTGCCCTCGCGCGACCTGATCGCCGACTCGGTCGAGTACATGGTCAACGCGCACTGCGCCGACGCCCTGATCTGCATCTCCAACTGCGACAAGATCACCCCGGGCATGCTGATGGCCGCGCTGCGCCTGAACATCCCGACCGTCTTCGTCTCCGGCGGCCCGATGGAGGCCGGCAAGGCCACCCTGGTCGACGGCACCGTGCGCAAGCTCGACCTGGTCGACGCGATCTCGCAGGCCGTCAACGAGAACGTCTCCGACGAGGACATCGCGATCATCGAGGAGAACGCCTGCCCCACCTGCGGCTCGTGTTCCGGGATGTTCACCGCCAACTCGATGAACTGCCTCACCGAGGCGATCGGCCTCTCGCTGCCCGGCAACGGCTCGGTCCTCGCCACCCACACCGCCCGCCGGGCGCTGTACGAGAAGGCCGGGCGGACGATCGTCGAGATCACGGGCCGCCACTACGGCCAGGACGACCCGTCCGTCCTGCCCCGCGCGATCGCCACCCGCGCCGCCTTCGAGAACGCCATGGCCCTGGACATCGCCATGGGTGGCTCGACCAACACGATCCTGCACCTGCTCGCCGCCGCCCAGGAGGCCGAGCTGGACTTCGACCAGCGGGCCATCGACGCGATCTCCCGCAAGGTGCCCTGTCTGTCCAAGGTCGCGCCGAACGGCTCGTACTACATGGAGGACGTCCACCGGGCCGGCGGCATCCCGGCCATCCTCGGCGAGCTGTACCGCGGTGGGCTGCTCAACGAGGACGTGCACACCGTGCACTCCGGCTCGCTCGCCGAGTGGCTGAAGACCTGGGACGTGCGCGGCGGCTCGCCGTCCGCCGAGGCGGTCGAGCTGTGGCACGCCGCCCCGGGCTGCGTCCGCTCCGCCGAGGCGTTCTCCCAGTCCGAGCGCTGGGAGTCGCTGGACACCGACGCGGCCAAGGGCTGCATCCGCAGCGTCGAGCACGCCTACTCCGTCGAGGGCGGCCTGGCCGTGCTGTACGGCAACTTGGCCGAGGACGGCTGCATCGTGAAGACCGCCGGTGTGGACGAGTCGATCTGGACCTTCAGCGGTCCGGCCGTCGTGGTCGAGTCCCAGGAGGACGCGGTCGAGGCGATCCTGGCCAAGCGGGTCAAGGAGGGCGACGTCGTCGTCATCCGCTACGAGGGCCCCAAGGGCGGCCCGGGCATGCAGGAGATGCTCTACCCGACCTCCTTCCTCAAGGGCCGCGGCCTCGGAAAGGCCTGCGCGCTGGTCACCGACGGCCGCTTCTCCGGCGGCACCTCGGGCCTGTCCATCGGCCACGCCTCCCCGGAGGCGGCCTCCGGCGGCACCATCGCCCTGGTCGAGGACGGCGACACCATCGCCATCGACATCCCCGGCCGGAAGATCTCCCTGGAGGTGCCGGAGGAGGTCCTCGCCGAGCGCCGCCGCGCCCTGGAGGCCTCGGGCGGCTACCGCCCGAAGAACCGCGACCGCCAGGTCAGCCAGGCGCTGCGCGCGTACGCCGCGATGGCGACCTCGGCCGACAAGGGCGCCGTCCGCGACGTCAGCAAGCTCGGCTGAGAAGCACGACGACCCGCCGGAGGAGCCGTCCCGCAGGCCGGGACGGCTCCTCCGGCGTGCGGCGGTCGGGTGATAATCGACGACGTGAGCGAGCAGCAGCCCCCCACCCCAGCCCCCGAGGCCGTCGGCGCTCCTAGGGCCGTCGGCGCCCCCGAGCCGGAGCCGATCCGCTGGTTCGGCACCAGCTGGCTGAACCGGGACGGCGGCTACTGGCTGCGCCGGGTCGCCGTCTCGGTCGGCGCCCTGGCCGCGACCGCCGCCGTGGTGCTGGTGCTGCGCTTCGGCGTCGAGGGCATCGCCCTCTCCGACAACGGGACCTTCCTCAACGCGCTGCTGACCGCCGCCATCGCGATCTGCTCGATGATGTCCGTCCGGCGCACCTGGAAGCTGCTCACCGAGGGCAGGGACCAGCTGACCGGCTGGATGGCCGAGGACAAGTCGCTCGGCGCGGTCTGGCTCATCGGCAGCGCCGGTGCCCTGGCCGCCTACTTCGCCCGCAGCCTGGTCGAGGCGCCCGGCGAGGCGGTGCGGCGCGCCTCGTACGAGCGGGCCGTCGTCCGGTACGAGAAGCGCCAGGCGGGCCGCAGCGGCCGGCCCTCCGAGTCGTCGGGCCGGGCCAGGCGCAAGCGCTGACCCGGCCCGACCGTACGTCGGCCGTGGTTCAGCTGCGGCTGGCTGTCCCGCACTGCCCGTTCGGCGCGATGTCCTTGGTCACGTCGTACGGGTCCCTGGTCGGGCCGGTCGGCGCCGGGCCGTGATCGGCGAACTGCTCGAACTGCGGGTGCAGGAAGCCGTCGTAGATGTCGCAGGAGCTGTTGCCCACCTCGGACTGGGTCTTGGTGACGGCCAGCTTCTTCGCGTCGACCTTGTAACGCTTCGGGTCGTAGAAGCGGAAGTCGTCGACCTTGCGGACGATCGTGCGGGCCGTCCGGGTGGCGCCCGTGGTGTCGGCGGCCGGGACGACCAGGCCGACCGGCTTGGCGGTGCCGCCCTGCGCGGTGCCGGGGGGCGTGGCGCCCTGCGTGCGGCGGCGGGTCGAGGCCAGCTTCTCCGCGTCGGGGCCCGGCTGCAGCGGGTAGACGAAGGTGAAGTCGGTGTGCACCAGCACGCCCCCGTCACCGTCCCCCTCGATGCTCATCCGGCCCAGGACCTTGACCGTGCTGCCGACCAGGGTCGCCTCGCGCGGGTCGAAGCGGGCGAACCAGTTCGTCGGGTCGGTGTCCTTGCCGGGGTGGTCGAGGGCGGCGACGGCGGAGGCCCGCTCCTCGTGGTCGAGCATCGCCAGGGCGGCATCCGGGCGGCCGCCGGCGATCACCCGGGGGTCGAGGTCGGCGGCCGTCAGGTAGGCCTTGACCGACTGGAGCTGGGCGGCGACCTCGTCGGCGGAGAAGACGCCGATGGCTTTGGCGTCGGGCAGCACGAAGGCCTCCGCACCGTTCGGCCAGCTCTCGGCGGGGGAGCCCTTCCACGGGTGGTCGACGGTCGGTACGCCGTCGGGGGTGGTCGGCGGCGCCGAGGTCGGCCGGGCCGTCTCCGGGGCGCCGGTCGGCACCGATCGGGCCGAGGACGAGTTGCCGCCGTAGTGGTCGGAGTACCAGCGGCGCAGCCCGTCGACGTTCAGCGCCGCGAGCAGGACGGCGGCGGTCAGCACGACGTAGAGCGGCGTGCGCCAGGCCGGCCGGCGGCGCGGGCGCGGGTTGCCCCAGGGGTCGAGTGCCGGGATCTTCGGCTTGCGGCCGAAACGGCGCTTGGGCGCCGGTCCGTCGTTGACCGAGCGGCGGCCGCCCGGATCGACCGGCGGGGTGTGCTTCCACCGGGCGGCCAGCATGCGGGTGCGTCCGCTCTGCTCGGTGACGGTGGCGCTGCGGACGAACTCCTCGTCCAGGACGAGGTCGGCGAACGGGTCCTTCGCACCCGTCCCGGACGGGTCGGACCCGCCCGGCTCGTCGCCCCTGGCGGGGCGCGGTTCCGGATCTTCGGCTATCGGCATCGCGCCAGTATGACGACGGGGGGTGACGATGCGTCGATCGGGGGCGCATCGGGTGGTGAACTCGTGTCGACCGGTCGCGCTTCGACCTGGTTCGTCCTGGTCCACCCGGGCTGGTCCACCCGGGCTGGTCCACCCGGGCTGGTCCACCCGGAACCGCGCCGGTGTCAGGCCTTGCCGCGGGCCTGCTTGACCGACCCCACCACTCCGGCGATCGCCAGCAGCAGGCCGGCCGGCAGCAGGGAGATGAAGAACGCGCCGAGCACCGTGGCGTCGCCGAGGAAGAGCTGCGCGAGGGTGTTCAGTGCCAGCAGTGCGCCGGCCGCCGGGAGCGCGGACTGCCACGGGTGCTCGTCCGCCCAGCGGCGCAGTCGTCGGTCGGCGGTGTCGCGGCGCAGTTGCCCGCCGACGGTGCCGACCAGGAAGAAGAAGAACAGGGCCCAGCCGGCCGGTCCGGCCAGCATGCTCAGCGACCAGCTTCCGGAGATCGCCTCGATCCCCAGGGCGGTCGCCCCCACCACCGCACCGACTCCCGCGGCGGTCCGCCACGGGCCCACGGTCGCCGAGGCGGCGGCGAGTTGCCGGTTCTCACGTCGGGACATTTCGTCGTGTGCCATGGTTCAACGGTGCGCTTGCCCGGGTCCGGAGGCCATAGGGGAACCCCCTGGTTTTCTCCCTAGGGGCGGACGGCCCTGCCGGGGGCAACGAGGTCGGTACCGGCCCCCGCGACCACGGACCGGACGGGCCCGACGGGCGCCGTCGCGCGGTGCGAGGATGGCCGCAGTACCGAGGCAAGGAGCGGACCATGGGCAGCAGCGCAGCGCGCGGACAGAAGATCGCCTTCCTGGGCACCGGAAAGATCGGCGAGGCCCTGCTCTCCGGTCTGCTGCGGGCCGGCAAGGACCCGGCCGACGTCCTGGTGACCGCCCGCCGCCCCGAGCGCGCGGCCGAACTCGCCGACCGGTACGGCGTGGTGGCGGCCTCCAACGCCGAGGCCGCCAAGCTCGCCGACACCCTGATCCTCGCGGTCAAGCCGCAGGACATGGGCACCCTGCTGGAGGAGCTGGCCCCACACGTCGGGGCGGACCGGCTGGTGATCTCGGCCGCGGCCGGCGTCCCGACCGCCTGGTTCGAGGAGCGGCTGGCGGCCGGCACCCCGGTGGTCCGGGTGATGCCCAACACGCCGGTCCTGGTGGACGAGGGGATGAGCGTCATCTCCGGTGGCTCGCACGCCACCGAGGAGCACCTGGTGCGCGCCGAGGAGATCTTCAGCTCCGTCGGCAAGGCGCTGCGGCTGCCCGAGTCCCAGCAGGACGCGGCGACCGCGCTCTCCGGCTCCGGACCGGCCTACTTCTACTTCCTGGTCGAGGCGATGACCGACGCCGGCATCCTGCTCGGCCTGCCCCGCCAGGTGGCGCACGACCTGATCGTGCAGTCCGCGATCGGTGCCTCGGTGATGCTGCGCGACTCCGGCGAGCACCCGGTGAAGCTGCGCGAGGCGGTCACCTCCCCGGCCGGGACCACGATCGCGGCCATCCGCGAGTTGGAGAACCACGGCGTGCGGGCCGCGCTGCTGGGCGCCCTGGAGGCGGCCCGGGACCGTTCCCGGGAGCTGGCCTCCGGCGGCAAGTAGCCCGCGGCGGCCGGGCAGAAGTCCCTGCGCGACCCCTCCCGCAACCGCGGCGCACCCCCTACGCTCTCGCCAACATCGTCCTACCGGGCGGTAGCGAGGTCGCCAGGAGGTCCGTGTGGAGGTCCGTAGGAGTGCCGCGCCGTCCGAGCGCCCCGCCCCGTCCCCGACGGCGCCCGGCCTGCGGGCCGGACGGGCCGCGCTCGCCGTCAGCTTCCTGCTCCAGGGCGCCACCTTCGCGCTGCTGGTCACCTGCATCCCGGAGATCCAGCACCGGTACGGGCTGAGCGACGGGCTGCTGCCGGTCTTCCTGGCCGCCGTGCCGATCCTGGCGGGGGTCGGCTCGATCGCCTCCGAGCAGGTGGTCAAGCGCACCGGCGCGCGGGCCGTGCTGCGGGTGGTGCAGCCGGCCGTCTGCCTCGGCCTGGCGGGCGTCGGGCTCGGCGACGCGCTATGGCAACTCGCCCTGGCACTGGGCGCGTTCGGGCTGCTGGTGGGGGCGCTGGACGCCAGTATGAACATGCTCGGAGTGGGCCTGCAGCATCGCTACGGTCGCTCGATCATGATCGGGTTCCACGCCGCGTTCAGCCTCGGCGCCATCGTCGGCGCGGCTCTCGCGGGCCTCGGTTCGCACCTCGACCTCGGACTGCCGGTGCTGTTCGGCACGGCCGCGGCGGTGATCGCCCCGCTCGCGGTGCTCACCGGCACGTTCTTCGCCGGCCCGGCCGAACTCGGCGGCGCCGTCCGGGAGGCCGCCGAGGCCGCCGCCCGGTCCGTCCCCTGGCGGCCGCTGCTGCCACTCTGCGTGGCGATGGCCTTCGCGTACATCGCCGACGCCTCGGTCTCCAACTACAGCGTCAAGTACCTCACCGACGGGCTGGGCAGCCGCGAGGACCTCGCCAAGCTCTCCTACCTCGGCTACATGGTCGCGATGCTGCTCGGCCGCGCCCTGGGCGACCGCGCGGTGCAGCGCTTCGGCGCCGTCCCGGTGGTGCGCGCCGGTGCGGCGCTGGCCGCGCTCGGCTTCGGGGCGGCCGCGGTCGCGCCCGCCGCCTGGGCGGGCATCGCCGGGTTCACCGTGCTGGGCTTCGGCATCTGCGCGATCATCCCGCAGGTCTTCGCGGCCGGCGGCCGGCTCTTCCCGGCCGACTCGGACGC
Source organism: Kitasatospora sp. NPDC023120 (assembly GCF_055560835.1). Lineage (NCBI taxonomy): Bacteria > Bacillati > Actinomycetota > Actinomycetes > Kitasatosporales > Streptomycetaceae > Kitasatospora > Kitasatospora sp. NPDC023120. Next base: position 198,251 of record NZ_JBVHHY010000001.1, read on the forward strand.
CGCGGTGGCCCGGCTCAACCTCTTCAACTACGTGGGCTTCCTGGTGGGTTCGCCGCTGGTCGGGGCGATCGCCGGCGCGAGCTCGTACCGCTGGGCGCTGCTCGCCCCGATGCTGCTGGTGCTCGCCGTCCTGCCGCTGGCCTACCGCTTCGCCCCGGCACCGGCGCCGGCCCCCGTCCCCGCCCCCGCCGGGTGACGGCGGGGGCAGCGGCCGCCCCGCACCCGCCCCGACGCCCCCGACGCCCCCGATGCCCCCCGACACCGCTCCGGACCCGCCCCGGCGCGGCTGCGAGGCCGCCACCCGCTACGGTGGAGGCCATGCCAGAAGCCGAGCGTGACACCTCCTGCGGCCTGCACCTCTTCTGGGACGAGGCCGTCACCGCCTACGACTTCGGCCCCGGCCACCCGATGGACCCGACCCGACTGGCCCTCACCATGCGCCTGGTCGAGGCGCTCGGTCTGGACGGCGGACCGGGAGTGACCGTCCGGTCCGCGCCGCCCGCGGGCGAGTCCACGCTCCGGCTGGTGCACACCCGGGAGTACGTCGAGGCGGTCAAGCACGCCGGCGCCCACCCCGAGCAGTCCGACCCCCGGCACGGCCTCGGCACCGACGACAACTGGTCCTTCCCCGCCGTCCATTCGGCCTCCGCGCTGATCGCCGGACAGTCGGTGGCCGCCGCCGAGGCGGTCTGGCGCGGCGAGACCCCGCACGCGGTCAACTTCGCCGGCGGGCTGCACCACGCGATGCCCGCCAAGGCCTCCGGCTTCTGCATCTACAACGACCCGGCGCTGGCCATCGCCCGGCTGCTCGAACTCGGTGCCGAGCGGGTCGCCTACGTCGACGTGGACGTCCACCACGGCGACGGCGTCCAGGAGGCCTTCTGGAACGACCCCCGGGTGCTCACCGTCTCCCTGCACGAGCACCCCGCCACGCTGTTCCCGCAGACCGGCTGGCCGACGGAGACCGGCGGCCCGGACGCCCCCGGCTCCGCCGCCAACCTGCCGCTGCCCGCCGGCACCGGCGACGCCGGCTGGCTGCGCGCCTTCCACGCCCTGGTGCCCGAGCTGCTGGAGTCCTTCCGCCCGCAGGTGCTGGTCACCCAGCACGGCGCCGACACCCACCTGGAGGACCCGCTCGCCCACCTCGCCGTCACCGTGGACGCCCAGCGGCTGATCGCCGAGGAGCTGCACGACCTGGCGCACCGGTACGCCGGCGGTCGCTGGGTGGCCACCGGCGGGGGCGGCTACGCGGTGGTCGACGTCGTCCCGCGCACCTGGACCCACCTGGTCGCCACCGCCGCCGGCCGGGCCGTCGACCCGGCCACCGAGACCCCCGAGTCCTGGCGCGCCGAGGTCTACCGCCGCACCCGCCGCCCGGCCCCGCTGCGGATGACCGACGGCGCCCGCCCGGCCTGGCGCGACTTCGACGCGGGATACGATCCGGCCGACCGGCTCGATCAGGCCATCCTCGCCGGCCGCCGCGCGGTGTTCCCCCACCACGGCCTGCTGGCCTGAACCCGCCGCCCGGCCCGGCCCCGGCCGGGCCCCCGCCGGGCCCCCGCCGGGCCGTGCGTACGCCGACCCGTGCGATCCGCCGAGCGGCTACGTACTGCAACAGTCCTATCTCTCACCGTACGAGGACTGCACTTCCCCTCTTCCCACTGGTACCACCCATAACTACTCTGGGGATACACGTGTGCCGGTGGAGTCACCGGAGGGGAAGCCGGTGCCTTGCACACGGGTAAGGGTCGGGTGATGGTCATGAGTTCCGTGGAGCGTCCCCTGCAGGAAGTCGTCTTCCTGACCGTGGCGGAGGTCGCCGCGGTCATGCGGGTGTCCAAGATGACGGTGTACCGGCTGGTGCACAGCGGAGAGCTGCCGGCCATCCGGGTCGGACGGTCCTTCCGGGTGCCCCAGCAGGCGGTGCACGAGTACCTGAAGGAGTCGTACGTACGGCTCGAGAGCGCGTAGCACCGGGGTCGGCGGGGCCGGGTCCGCAGCCGCGGGACCGGCCCCGTTCGCCCCGGATTTCCCACGAGTTTCCCGGTTGCCGGGAGCGCGATTTACAGCCCCGGGCACCCGGACGGTAGGCTAGGCCCTCACGTCAGTCGTATGGACTCCGTCTCTCACGGACGAGAGTCTCAGTGAGCGAGGGTTGTTCCGTGGGCTCTGTCATCAAGAAGCGTCGCAAGCGTATGGCCAAGAAGAAGCACCGCAAGCTTCTGAAGCGGACTCGCGTTCAGCGTCGCAACAAGAAGTAAGCGCCCCCGGCCGCGCCCAGCGCGCCCAGCGCTTCCACCGCCCGCCCGGCCTCCATGGCTGGGCGGGCGGTGTCGTTTCACGGCCCGGTGGGCTGGCGCGGTACGGTGCACGCAGGTCGCTCGGGTCGAGGGAATGGGGTGCAGCACCGTGGGCGTGGTCGTGCTGGTCACCGGCGTGGCACGCCATCTCGGTGCCCGCTTCGCCGCCGAGGTCCGCCGCCGTCCGGGTGTGGACCTGGTCGTCGGCGTGGACGTGCAGCCGCCCCGGCTGCCGGCCGAGGAGCCGCAGGGCCCGGCCGCCCCGTACCGCTTCCACCAGCTCGACCTGCGCCGCCCGGCGGTGTCCCGGGTGCTCGCCGAGCACCGGGTGGACACCGTGGTGCACCTCAGCGTCAGCGCCACCGGGCTGGGCTCCACCAACCGCTCCGCGGTGAAGGAGTCCAACGTCATCGGCACCATGCAGCTGCTCGGCGCCTGTCAGAAGGCGCCCGGGGTGCGCCGGCTGGTGGTGAAGTCCACCACCGGCGTGTACGGCTCCGCGCCCCGCGACCCGGCGGTGTTCAGCGAGCGGATGCAGCCGAAGGACCCGCCCGGCGGCGGCTTCGCCAAGGACGCCTCGGAGGTCGAGGGCTACGTCCGCGGCTTCGCCCGGCGCCGCCCGGACGTCGCGGTGACGGTGCTGCGCTTCGCCAACATCGTCGGCCCGGACGCGGACACACCGCTCAGCGAGTACTTCGCGCTGCCCGTGCTGCCGACCGTCCTCGGCTACGACCCGCGGCTGCAGTTCGTCCACGAGGACGACGCCGTCGCCGTGCTCTGCCGGGCCTCCGGCGAGCCCGAGCCGGGCACCGTCAACACCGGGACCTTCAACGTGGCGGGGGAGGGCGTCCTGCTGCTCTCCCAGTGCGCCCGCCGGCTGGGCCGGCCCACCTTGCCGCTGCTGCTGCCCGCCGTCAGCTGGATGGCCGTACTGGCCCGGCAGACCCGGCTGGTGGACGTCTCGCCGGAGCAGCTGCGGCTGCTCACCCACGGCAGGGTGGTGGACACCGCGCGGTTGCGCGAGACCTTCGGCTACCGCCCGGCCTTCACCACCCCCGAGGCCTTCGCCGACTTCGCCGCCGCGCAGGGCCCCGGCCTGCTGCCGCCCGAGCGGCTGGCCGCCGCCGCCGACCGGCTGACCGCGCTGCTCGGCCCGGAGGGCTCCGCCCCGTCCCGGACCGCCCCCGAACCGAACCGCCCCCGCCGACCGAGGAGCTGAACCGCGATGAACGCCGCAGCCGAGAACGCGCCGGGCGAGGCCAAGGTCATCCCGATCGAGTCCGCCCCCAGCTGGACCTCGCCGGAGGGCCCCGGCCTGGCCGACCGGCTCGCCGGGGCCGTCGGCGGGGCGCTGTCCGGGCCGCTCGGCCCGGCGGCCACCCGGATGTTCGGCAAGGGCTGGGAGGGCCGCGCCGCCGAGGGGCTGGCCTTCCTGCGCCGCCGGGTCACCGGCGACTACGAGGTGGACGAGTTCGGCTTCGACCGGGAGCTCACCGAGGAGGTGCTGCTCTCGCTGCTGCGCCCGCTGGCCGAGAAGTACTTCCGGATCGACGTCCAGGGGGTGGAGAACATCCCGGCCGAGGGCGGCGCGCTGATCGTCGCCAACCACTCCGGGACGATCCCGCTGGACGCGCTGATGACCCAGGTGGTCATCCACGACCACCACCCGAACCGGCGGCACCTGCGGATGCTCGCCGCCGACCTGGTCTTCGTGCTCCCCGGCATCAACGAGCTGGCCCGCAAGGCCGGCCACACCCTGGCCTGCAACGAGGACGCTCAGGCGCTGCTGGAGCGCGGCGAGGTGGTCGGGGTCTGGCCGGAGGGCTTCAAGGGCATCGGCAAGCCGTTCGCCGAGCGCTACAAGCTCAAGCGGTTCGGCCGCGGCGGCTTCGTGGCCTCGGCGCTGCGCGCGAAGGTGCCGATCGTGCCGTGCTCGATCGTCGGGGCGGAGGAGACCTACCCGATGATCGGCAACGTGAAGACGCTGGCCCGGCTGCTGGGCCTGCCGTACGTGCCGATCACGCCGACCTTCCCCTGGCTGGGCCCGCTCGGGATGCTGCCGCTGCCGACCAAGTGGACGATCCGCTTCGGCGAGCCGATCGCCACCGACCGGTACCCGGCGGAGGCCGCGGACGACCCGATGCTGGTCTTCGACCTGGCCGACGAGGTGCGCGAGACCATCCAGCACACGCTGTACCAGCTGCTGGTGCAGCGGCGTTCGGTGTTCTTCTGACCGTCCTTCCGACCGTCGCGGCACAGCCTGCTCCTGCAGACGCGAAGAGGGCCCGGCGGATATCGCACTCCGCCGGGCCCTCGTCCTACCCCGGTCAGCCGCCGAGGATCCTGAGCCCGGGCAGCAGGCCCGGGGCCAGCGGGGGCACCTCGACGCCCTGCTGCGGGGCGCCGTCCGTGCCGCCGGGAGTCCCGGACGGCTTCGGCGCCTGCGGCGGGGCCGCGTCGGCGCTGGGCGAGGGCTTGGTGCCGGTGAGTCCGCTGGTGAGGTCGCCGACCAGCCCGTTGACGGCGTCCGGGGCGCTGGTGGGCAGGGTGCTCGGCAGCCCGGCCCCCTTGCCGCCGCTGCCGGTCGCACCGGCGCCGGGGTTGGCCGGGGCGTGGTCGCCGGCACCGGGGCGGTTGCCGCCGGTGGCGCCGCCGCCCGGGGCCTGCCCGGCGCCGGAGCCGGCGGCCGGGGAACCGCCGGTCGATTCGGACGAGCCGCCGCCCGCTCCGGGGCCGGCCGTGCCACCGCTCTTGGCGGGGGGCTGGACCAGCCGCAGGGGCGCGACGTCCTCGCTTATGGCGTCGAAGAGCTGGTTCACCAGGTCGGCCTGCTGGGTGAGTTGGACGGGCAGCTTGCCCTGCAGCTCGCTCCAGCGGCTGTCCTCGTCGTGGGCGAATCCGGCCAGCGCGCGCATCGGGTCGAGCGAGCCGTTGCTGCGGTAGACCGAGCGCAGCAGCTCGCGGCCCTTGAGCGCGTCGGTGTGCATGTCGTCCAGGGCGCGGCGGACCTGCTCGACGGTGGCCGGGCTGAGCCCGCCCGCCGGGCCGGTGCGGCCGACCAGGGTCTTGGCCTCGCCGAGCCTGGTCGCGGCGTTGTCCAGCAGCAGTTCGCCGCGCTCGGAGTCGGATCCCGCGAAGTCCAGGCGGAGCCCTTCGAGGCCGCGCTTCAGCCCGTACAGCGTGTCCCCGGGCAGCGCGTTGGTACTCGCGGCGGCGGCACCGGCCAGGCTGCCGACGGCGAGCCCGGCGACGAGTCCTCCGATTGCGAACCGCCGGCTCCAGCGGCCGCGCGGCGCCGTCCGGATCGCCCGGTGGCGGCGCTGGCGAGGCACCGCGGCGCCCGTTCCGCCGGCGAAGGCCTGCTCGAACGCGGCCATCAGCTGGGCGCGTTGGACCGTCCGGACCTCGCGGTCCAGCACCGGTCCGGGCAGCGCTCCCAGCGCGTCGGTCAGGCCGACCAGTTCGGTCATCGCGGCCGAACCGGCGCCGGTGCCGGCGGTGTTGGCCGATTTCGCGTCGGCCGCGGCGCGTTGCTCCGTCCGGTGGGCCTCCAGCGCCTCGGCGAAGGCCTTCGCCCGCCGGTGCTCAAGCACGTTTGCCGTCACGGGCCACACCTCCCTTCGTCGTTGTCGACACCCCGGCCTGCCGGACGGTTGCCCCGGCGGGCCAAAGCCACTCCATCGGGTGACAGGTCGCAATTGGGCTTGACCGTACGCCTGGTGGGGGCTTGCACGTTGGCCAACGATCGGTACGGGCTGTCGGTTACGCACGGCTGATCATCGGATCGACCGTTCACTCTGACGTGTCGGTCGGGCGCGGACGGTGACGGCCGGCCGGGCGGCCGTGCGGCTATGCCCCCCTCGGTCACGGCCGGCTCACCGCGCGTCGGGCGGGAGCAGCCGCGCCAGGGTGCGCACGGCGCGGTACTGGAGGGTCTTGATGGCGCCCTCGTTCTTGCCCATGATCCGGGCCGTCTCGGCGACCGAAAGGCCCTGCAGGAACCGCAGGGTGACGCACTCCTGCTGCTGCGGGTTGAGCCGGCGCACCGCGTCCAGCAGGGCGGCGTTCGAGAGCGACTCCAGCACCGACTCCTCCGGGCTGCGCTCGCACTCGTTGGAGTCGAGCATCTCGCCGGTGGTGACCTCCAGCCGGAAGCGGCTGGACTTGAAGTGGTCGGCGACCAGGTTGCGCGCGATGGTGACCAGCCAGGCGCCGAAGTCCCGGCCCTGCCAGGTGAAGGTGCCGATCCGGCGCAGTGCGCGCAGGAACGTCTCGCTGGTGAGGTCCTCGGCCGTGGCCCGGCTGCCGACCCGGTAGTAGATGTACCGGTAGACGGTGTCCGCGTAGTGGTCGTAGAGCCGGCCGAAGGCCTCGCTCTCGCCGGCCTGGGCCCGCTCGACCAGCTCCATGATCGGGTTGTGCTCGGTCTCGTAGCCGGGCCCGGTCGTCGTCCGGGCCCGGCCGCGCCCGACGCCGGTGGTGCCGGTGCGGCCGCGCGAGCCGGTGCCGGCCGAGCCGGCCGCGGTGGTGCGCAGCGTCAGGCCGCCACCGTGCTGGCCGGGGCCGTACGCGGGGCCGAACGATCCGCCGGCGGGCGCGAGTTGGGGCGACGTGGCGAGCTGGCTGCGGAGCAGGCTGCGCAGCAGGTCCAGGCCGGGGGAGATCTGCCGCTCGGCGGTGGGGCGGCCGCGGTGGGCGGCGCGGGGGCGCAGGGGCGCGGACGACGGGCGGGAGGGTGCAGGCGCGTCGTTCCGGACGGGTGGGTACACGGGACTCCCAGAGGCAGAACTGTGGACGGATCACCTCCGCCTGCGCGGAGAGCACGCCCCGAAGCGTCCGTTCGAGCGGGACGTGTGGTGACGTGCATCCAGGAGAGAATAACGCTTTGTGCAATGACAGCTACACCGTGTGGTTGAAGTGGTCGTTTGAGATCCATTTGTTGCGCATATTCGGCTGACACTGACTGGAGCTGTCATCGTTCATCCGGCTCAACGTGATCGAACAGGTGCCCAGGGTGACCAATTCGGCGGTCCGGCGGGCGGTTTCCCAGCCTTGGGGTTCGGCAACCCCCGACTTTCCCGGCCTGGCGAACGATCAGAACCGGTCAACAGGTGGCACGTTCGCACATCAGGCCCGGACTTCCCTGCGGTGGAAGGGAGTTCGCCCAGAAGAGCGGCCAGGTCAGGGCCCCGGTTGACGTCCGCTCACCCGCACGGGCGAACCCGCCGGGTGAGCCCGCGCGAGCGCCGGTGACGGCTCCGGCGAAGGGAATTCAGGCGTGGCGGCGACGGCGGTACAGCGCCACCCCGGCGGCCGTCGCGCCGGCCAGTACGCCGACCGCGGCCGCCGCCGGCAGCCCCACCCGGGCCGCCTTCCGCCCGGTGCGGAAGTCCCGCACCCGCCACCCCTGGGCCCGGGCGTGGCGGCGCAGCGCGCCGTCCGGGTTCACCACGTACGGGTGGCCGACCAGCGAGAGCATCGGGATGTCGTTGGCGGAGTCGCTGTACGCGGCGCAGCGGTCGAGGTCGAGGCGCTCGCGGCGGGCCAGCGCGCGGACGGCGGCGGCCTTGGCCGGGCCGTGCAGCATGTCGCCGACCAGCCGGCCGGTGTAGTGGCCGTCCCGGGCCTCGGCGACGGTGCCGAGCGCGCCGGTCATGCCGAGCCGCCGGGCGATGATCCGGGCCACCTCCAGTGGGGCGGCGGTGACCAGCCAGACCCGCTGCCCGGCGTCCAGGTGCATCTGGACCAGGGCGCGGGTGCCAGGCCAGATCTTGTCCGCGACGACCTTCTCGAAGATCTCCTCGCAGATCTCCTCCAGGTCGGCGGTGCGCTTGCCCGCGACGATGCCGAGGGCGGTGTGCTTGGCGTCCGAGATGTGGTCCGGGTCCTCGGCGCCGTGCAGCCGGAACCAGGCCTGCTGCCAGGCGAAGCGGGAGATGTCGCGGCGGGTGAGGAAGCCGTGGCGGTAGAGGCCGACGCCGAGGTAGAAGATCGCGGCGCCGCGCAGGATGGTGTTGTCGCAGTCGAAGAAGGCGGCGGCGCGGGGGTCGTCCCGGTCCGGGGTGTGGTTCTCGGCCGGGGCCTTGGGGGCCTTCCCGGGCTTCGCCGCGGTCGGCGCGTCCTCGGCGGGGGCGGGCCGGGGCTCCGGCTCGGCGCGCAGCGCGGCCTCGGCCGCCTCGGCAGCAGCCTCGCCGGCCAGGGCGCTCCGCTCGCTGGTGGAACGTCTTGCCTGGGTGAGCCTTCGGAGCACGGCCATGGCATCGAGCATAGCCAGCCGGGCGCGGAGCGGCCGTGACGGAGCCGTGCCCGGGAGGTGAACACCTCACCGAGCGCCGGCACCGGGTCCGAGCGCCCCGGGGGCGGGCGGACGCATGAGGGGGGCGCAGAATGGGGCGGTGAGTCCACTGCTGCGACGTAAGAGCCCCGAGCCCGCGGGTCGGACCGTGACCCTGGTCGGCAAGCCCGGCTGCCACCTGTGCGACGAGGCCCGCGAGGTGATCGTCCGGGTGGCGGGCGAGCTGGGGGCGTCCTTCGAGGAGAAGGACATCACCCAGGACGAGGAGCTGTACCGCCGCTACTGGGAGCAGATCCCGGTGACCCTGATCGACGGCCGTCAGCACGACTTCTGGCGGGTCGACGAGCGCCGGCTGCGCACCGCCCTGGGCGGCTGACCGGCCCCCTGCGCGGGCATCGCCGCCCCCGCCACTCGGCGGGGGCGCTTCGCCGAATCGTTGCCAAAGACACTCCGTTTCGGCTTGGGGCGGGGCGGGTTGGTCGGCTTACGATCGAACGCGTTTGCGCCCATGGGGGGCTGAGCACACGAGGAGTGCCGCCATGCTTCCCGGTCCGACCACAGGGATGCCTGAAGCCCCGTCCGGGGCCGGGGGCTTCGCCGTGGTGGACGTCGAGGCGACCGGCCGCAGCCCGTGGCGGCACCGGGTGGTCGAGGTCGCGGTCGTGCTGCTCGACGAGCGGCTGCGCCCCGAGGGTGAGTTCGCCACCCTGCTGGACCCGCTGGGCCCGGTCGGCCCGACCCATGTGCACCGGATACGCCAGAGCGACGTCGAGGGCGCCCCGCGCTTCCGGGAGATCGCCCCGCGGCTGCTGGAGCTGCTGGCCGGCCGGGTGCTGGTCGGCCACCACGTCAGCTGCGACCACGCCTTCCTGGACCGAGAGTTCGCCCGGATCGGGGTGCCGCTGCCGCCCGTCCCGCTGCTGTGCACGATGCGGCTGGCCCGCGCCCACCTGCCGGAGGCCCGCAGCCACGGCCTGGCGGCCTGCGTGGAGGCGGCGGGCCTCGGCTGGTACCCGGCGCACACCGCGCTGGGCGACGCCCGGGTGACCGCCGAGCTGCTGCGGCACTGCCTGGGTGCCCCGTCCTGTCCGCCGGACGATTGGATCGGCCCGCTGCGGGAAGCCGCCCGGGTGCCCTGGCCGCGACTGGGCCGGGCCCGCTCCCGCCCGTCCGGGGGGCCCGTCCCGCTGCTGCGCCGGGAGGCCTCGTACGGTCCGTGGCTGCCAGGTGCCCAGGCCCCGGAGGTGGTGCTCAACCAGGCCGGTGCTATGGGTTCGACGGCGTGATGCGCATCACTGTGCGGGGACAAATCGGACACCATCTTTGTGCACACGTTCACAAACGCATAGCCTGGCTGCCAAAGCCCAGCTTCACCCACAGGAGCACCGTGGCAATCGGCCGATCACCACAGAGCAGTTCGCAGACGCCCGACCAGGGCGCCGCGCGCCGACCCTCGCGTGCCCGGGGCATCCCGGAGGCGACCGTCGCGCGCCTCCCCCTCTACCTGCGGGCCCTCACCGCGCTCTCCGAGCGCTCGGTGCCGACCGTCTCCTCCGAGGAGCTGGCCGCCGCGGCCGGCGTGAACTCGGCCAAGCTCCGCAAGGACTTCTCCTACCTCGGCTCCTACGGCACCCGCGGTGTCGGCTACGACGTCGAGTACCTCGTCTACCAGATCTCCCGCGAGCTCGGGCTGACCCAGGACTGGCCGGTCGTCATCGTCGGCATCGGCAACCTCGGCCACGCCCTCGCCAACTACGGCGGCTTCGCCTCCCGCGGCTTCCGGGTGGCCGCCCTGCTCGACGCCGACCCGAACGTGGTCGGCACCAGTGCGGCCGGCCTGCCGGTGCGCCACATGGACGAGCTGGAGTCGATCGTCGAGAGCCAGCACGTCTCCATCGGTGTGATCACCACCCCGCCCGGCGCCGCCCAGCAGGTGTGCGACCGACTGGTCGAGGCCGGCGTCACCAGCATCCTGAACTTCGCCCCGACCGTGCTGACCGTCCCGGACGGCGTGGACGTGCGCAAGGTGGACCTCTCCATCGAGCTGCAGATCCTGGCCTTCCACGAGCAGCGCAAGGCCGGCGAGGAGCCGGACGACCGTTCCGAGTCGGTGCTCGACCGCGCCCCCGGCCCGGTCCGGGCGGCCGCCGCCAAGCTGCGCCGTGCGGCCGGAGGCAGCGGCAAGGGCCGCGGCGGCGCGGAGCCGGCCGCCAAGGACCAGGCCGAGCAGGCCAAGGGAAAGTCCGCCAAGGGCGGCGACGGGGATCTCTCCGCGGTGATGCCCGCATGAACACCGAGAGCTGTGGGGGGCGGGCATGAGCCTTCTCGTCGTAGGGCTGAGCCATCGCACGGCCCCGGTCGGCGTGCTGGAGCGCGCCGCGCTGACCGGCGGGGTGCCGACCCGGCTGCTGCACGACGCGGCCGCCACCGCGACCGTCGCCGAGGCCGCGCTGCTGAACACCTGCAACCGGATCGAGCTGTACGCCGACGTGGACAAGTTCCACGCCGGCGTCGCCGAGCTGTCGCTGCTGCTGGCCCACCACAGCGGGGTGGACCTGGAGGAGCTGACCTCCCACCTGTACGTTCACTACGAGGACCGCGCCGTCCACCACCTGTTCTCGGTGGCCTGCGGCCTGGACTCGATGGTGGTCGGCGAGGGCCAGATCCTCGGCCAGCTGCGCGACGCCCTGGCCAAGGCCCAGGAGGAGCACACCGCCGGGCGCGGCCTGAACGAGCTGTTCCAGCAGGCGCTGCGGGTCGGCAAGCGGGCGCACAGCGAGACCGGCATCGACAAGGCCGGCCAGTCGCTGGTCACCTTCGGCCTGGAGCAGGTCGCCGCGGGCGCGGGCGAGATCGCCGGAAAGCGCGCGCTGGTGGTCGGCGCCGGCTCGATGAGCTCGCTGGCCGCCGCCACCCTGGTCCGCTCCGGCGTGACCGACCTGCTGATCGCCAACCGGACCCTCGCCCGCGCTGAGCGGCTGGTCGAGATCCTCGGCCCGGACGTCGCCCGCACCCTGGACCTCGCCAAGGTGCCGGAGGCGCTCGCCGACGTGGACCTGGTGATCTCCTGCACCGGCGCGGCCGGCGTGGTGATCAAGACCGAGGACGTGGCCGCCGCCGTCGCCACCCGTACGGCCGCGCAGCCGTTGGCCCTGCTCGACCTCGCCATGCCGCGCGACGTCGACCACGCCGCGCACGAGCTGGACGGCGCCCTGCTGGTCGACCTGGAGAGCCTCTCCCACGCGCACGCCGCCACTCCCGGCGCCGGCGACGTCGACCAGGTCACCCGGATCGTCGCCGAGGAGGTCAGCGCCTTCGGTGCCGCCCAGCGGGCCGCCCGGATCGCCCCGACCGTGGTCGCGCTGCGCTCGATGGCCTCCGACGTGGTCGCCGCCGAGCTCGGCCGGCTGGAGTCCCGACTGCCCGACCTCGACGAGCGCTCCCGCGCGGAGATCGGCCAGACCGTCCGCCGGGTCGTCGACAAGCTGCTGCACGCCCCGACCGTCCGGGTGAAGCAGCTGGCCGCCGAGCCCGGCGGCGCCTCCTACGCGGAGGCCCTGCGCGAGCTGTTCGACCTCGACCCGGCAGCCGTGCACGCCGTGTCCGGCACGCCCGTCGGCGGCGCGCCCCAGCCCTCCGCCGGGGGCACCAGATGAACCGTCAGCCATCCCACGAGTACCACCGGGACGATCACCCCATGAATGGTCAACCGATCACGGAGCAGCCCTCGGCCACCGCAGCCCTGCGGCTCGGCACCCGGCGCAGCGCCCTCGCCATGGCCCAGTCGGGCATGGTGGCCCGCGAGGTGACCAGGGTCACCGGGCGCCCCGTCGAGCTGGTCGAGATCACCACCTACGGCGACACCTCCCGCGAGGCGCTGGCGCAGATCGGCGGCACCGGCGTGTTCGTCTCCGCGCTGCGGGACGCGCTGCTGGAAGGCCGGATCGACTTCGCCGTGCACTCGCTCAAGGACCTGCCCACCGCCGCCCCCGCGGGCCTGGTGCTGGCCGCCGTCCCCGAGCGCGAGGACGTCCGGGACGCCCTGGTCGCGGCCGAGGGCCTGAACCTGGAAGAGCTGGTGGAGAAGCTGGCCGGCGCCGGGCGCACGGCCCGGATCGGCACCGGCTCCCCCCGCCGGATGGCCCAGCTGAACGCCTGGGCCACCGCCCGCGGCGACCGGCTGGAGACCGTCGCGATCCGCGGCAACGTGGACACCCGGATCGGCTACGTGACCGGCGGCGAGCTGGACGCGGTGGTGCTGGCGACGGCCGGCCTGAACCGGCTCGGCCGCAGCGCCGAGATCTCCCAGCACCTCGACCCCGAGCTGATGACCCCGGCCCCCGGCCAGGGCGCGCTCGCGATCGAGTGCACCGCCGCCGATACGGAACTGACCGCTGCGCTCGCGGCCCTGGACCACGCCCCCACCCGGGTCGCCGTGGCCGCCGAGCGCGCCCTGCTGGCCGCCCTGGAGGCCGGCTGCTCGGCACCGGTGGCCGCGCTGGCCACCTGGGGCCGGGAGAACGAACTGCGGCTGGACGGCGTCGTCGGCGATCCCGACGGCTCCGCCCTGCTGAAGATGTCCGCCAACGGTCCGATCGTCCTCGACGAGACCGCCGAGCAGCGGGCGGCGGCCCTGGGCCGCGCGCTGGCTGACCGGCTGCTCGACGGGGGCGCGGCCACCCTGATGGGGGAGCGAGCCCGATGAGCCCCACCGCCGCCACCGACGCCCTGTTCCCCGCCGGGCAGCCCGCCACCGGACGGTGCACCTTCCTGGGCGCGGGCCCCGGGGACCCGGGCCTGCTGACCCTGCGCGCGGTCGAGGTGCTGTCCACGGCCGACGTCCTGGTCGCCGACCCGCTGACCGCCGCCGCCGTGCGCAGCCACTGTCCGGCCACCGTGCAGGTGCACACCCCGGCCGCCGAGGGCACCGACTTCGACCTGGCCAAGCTGGTCGTCGAGGCCGTCCGCTCGGGCAAGCACGTGGTCCGCACCGTCGACGGCGACCCGGGCCTGGACGGCTGCGCCGCCGAGGAGATGCTCAGCTGCGCGGGCGACGGGATCCCCTTCGAGGTGATCCCGGGCGTCGCCCAGTCGGTCGGCGTCCCGGCGTACGCGGGCGTCCCGCTGCGCCCCGGCGCCGGCACCGACGTGCGCTTCGTGGACGGTGCCCAGCTCCTGGCCGGCGGTCCGGTGGACCTGGGCGCGTCGGAGACCACCCTCGTGGTCCGCACCACCCTGGGCCAGCTGCCGGCCACCGCGTCCGCCCTGGTCTCCAACGGCCGCAAGCCGGAGTCCGCGCTCAGCGCGACGCTCTCCGGCACCACCACCCGGCAGCGGACCTTCACCTCCACCCTGTCCGGCATCGCGGCCGACCTGAAGGCCGCCCGGGTGCTGCCCTCGCCGGTCTCCGCCCCGGTCGACCCGGCCACCTCGGTGATAGCCGTGGTGGGCGAGCAGGTCGCCCACCGGGCCTCGCACTCGTGGTTCGAGACCAAGCCGCTGTTCGGCTGGAACGTCCTCGTGCCGCGCACCAAGGAGCAGGCCACCGGCCTGTCCGAGCAGCTGCGCTCGTACGGCGCGGTGCCGCAGGAGGTGCCGACCATCGCGGTCGAGCCGCCGCGCACCCCGCAGCAGATGGAGCGGGCCATCAAGGGCCTGGTCACCGGCCGCTACGAGTGGATCGCCTTCACCTCGGTGAACGCGGTGCGCGCGGTCCGGGAGAAGTTCGAGGAGTACGGCCTGGACGCCCGTGCGTTCGCCGGGATCAAGGTCGCGGCGGTCGGCGAGACCACCGCGCAGGCCCTGGTGGACTTCGGCGTGAAGCCGGACCTGGTGCCCTCCGGCGAGCAGTCCGCCGCCGGTCTGCTGGAGGACTGGCCGCCGTACGACCCGGTCTTCGACCCGATCGACCGGGTGCTGCTGCCGCGCGCCGACATCGCCACCGAGACCCTGGTGGCCGGCCTGGTCGAGCTGGGCTGGGAGGTCGACGACGTGACGGCGTACCGGACGGTGCGCGCCTCGCCGCCGCCGGCCGAGACCCGTGAGGCGATCAAGGGCGGCGGCTTCGACGCGGTGCTGTTCACCTCGTCCTCGACCGTCCGGAACCTGGTCGGCATCGCGGGCAAGCCGCACAACGTCACGGTCATCGCCTGTATCGGCCCGGCCACCGCCAAGACCGCCGAGGAGCACGGCCTGCGGGTCGACGTGATGGCCCCGGCGCCGTCGGCGGCCGCGCTGGCCCAGGCGCTGGCAGACTTCGGTGCCAAGCGCCGTGACACCGCGACGGCCGCCGGCGAGCCGGTCTACCGGCCCAGCGAGCGCCGTCCGGGTTCCCGCCGCAAGGCTCGCTGAGAACCCCAACTATGGTGCTGGGGGCGGCGGTTCGTCGCCCCCAGCACTGCACAACCGTTCGGAGAGAGAAGCCGTGTCCGCTGAATTCCCGTACGTTCGCCCCCGCCGGCTGCGCCAGAGCCCGGCGATGCGCCGCCTGGTGGCCGAGACCCGGCTGCACCCGGCGGAGCTGATCCTGCCGCTGTTCGTCCGCGAGGGCGTCAGCGAGCCCGTCCCGGTCACCTCGATGCCGGGCGTGGTCCAGCACACCCGGGACACCCTGCGCAAGGCCGTCGTGGAGGCGGCCGAGGCGGGCCTGGGCGGCGTCATGCTGTTCGGCGTCCCGGAGGTGCAGGACGCGACCGGCAGCGAGGGCACCAACCCGGACGGCATCCTGCAGCAGGCGATCCGGGACGTGGTCTCCGAGGTCGGCGACTCCCTCGTGGTCATGTCGGACCTCTGCCTGGACGAGTACACCGACCACGGCCACTGCGGTGTGCTCGCCGCCGACGGCAGCGTGGACAACGACGCCACCCTGGAGCGCTACGCCGAGATGGCCCGGGTGCAGGCCGACGCCGGCGTCCACCTGGTCGGCCCCTCCGGCATGATGGACGGCCAGATCGCCGTCATCCGGCGGGCGCTGGACGAGGCCGGGCACCAGGACGTCGGCATCCTCGCCTACACCGCCAAGTACGCCTCGGCCTTCTACGGTCCGTTCCGCGAGGCCGTCGGCTCCTCGCTCAAGGGCGACCGCAAGAGCTACCAGCAGGACCCGGCGAACGCCCGCGAGGCGCTGCGCGAGCTGGAGCAGGACCTCGCCGAGGGCGCGGACATGGTGATGGTCAAGCCGGCCATGGCCTACCTGGACATCCTGCGCCAGGTCGCCGACGCCTCCCCGGTGCCGGTCTCCGCGTACCAGGTGTCCGGCGAGTACGCGATGGTCGAGGCGGCCGCCGCGAACGGCTGGATCGACCGGGAGCGCATGATCATGGAGACGCTCACCTCGATCCGCCGCGCGGGCGCCGAGCAGATCCTCACCTACTGGGCGCTCGAAGCCGCCGCGATGCTGAAGTAGGGCCGAGCGGGCACCACTCGTGCGGAAGGCCGGGCCGCACCCCACGGGGTGCGGCCCGGCCTTCCGGCTGCTAGTGCCAGCCCTTGACGTGGGCGAAGCCCTCGCCGCCGCCGATGATGTCGGTGGAGGTGGCGGCCACGGCACCGAAACCGCCCGCGGCGGTGTCCGTGGTGTGGGCGATGCCGAAGCCCTCGGCCGCCAGGAACGGCTCGTCGGCGGTGGCGACGAACGTACCGCCGCCGACCAGGCCGACGTGGGCGAAGGCCGGGGTGGCGACACCCGCGAGCGCCAGCGCGGCGGTGGCGGTCAGCGCGGCCTTGGCCAGCGTGCTCTTCATGGATCTGCCCTCTCTCTGGGAGCGCCCGGTCGGACGCTCTGACACGTGTTCACATCCGGTCGTCCGGCCCGGCGCCCCACGCGCCGGGCCGGACGACCGGCCACCCGGCCGGTCCGCGCTGTGGCGTCCGGTCGGACACTTCGTCCGCCAAGCCCGGAGGGCCCGGGGAGACCTTCCTCCCCGGGCCCTCCGTCCGTGCCATGCCCCTTGATCAGCCGATCAGGTGCGAGATGCCCGCGTCGCCCGAGGACTGGGTGTTCTGGCCGACGTTGCAGATCTGCTTCGGGGCGCTGTTCAGGATCGGCACCTCGATCGGAACCGCGGCGCCGGCGGCGGTGATGGCGATGTTGTGGATCTCCGGCAGGCAGATGTTCGGGTTGTCCAGGGTGTGGAAGTTCGGGCTGCCGTTGCCGTGGGTGCCGGTCTGGTTGGTGCCGCCGTTGCCCTGGACCGTGGTGGCGGCGCCGTCCGAGTCGGCGATGGCGGAGGCCGAGCCGGCGGACATCGCGAGGGCGGCGGCGGCCAGGCCGGCGGCGGCGAGGGACTTCTTGATCATTTCCGGTTTTCCTCTCGGGGGTGAATCGGGGAGCGATTCGAAGGTGGATCAGAGGGGGGGTGGTGCAGGGGAGCTGAACGGAGCGTCAGCCGATCAGGTGGGACACGCCCGCGTCGCCGTGGCTCTGGGTGCCCTGGCCCTGGGTGCAGTACTGCCGACCACCGCTGTTGGCGATCGGGACCTCGACCGGAATGGCCAGACCGACCCCGCTCACGGCGATGTTGTGGATCTCGGGGAGGCAGATGTTCGCGTTGTCCAGGAAGTGGAAGTTCGGGCTGTTGTTCCCGACCGTCCCGGTGAAGTTGGTGCCGCCGTTGCCCTCGATGGAGGCGGCGGCGCCGTCCGCGTCACCGATGGCCGAGGCGGGCGCGGCGGCGGCGGCCAGCGCGGCGACGGCCAGGCCGGCAGCGGCGAAGGACTTCTGGATCATGGGGAGATCCCTCTCTGAAATGCTCTTGGATTCCTTGCGTACAACGCGTAGAACGCTCAGACCCGGTCTGCAGTCACTGACGTCCAGATCAAAGAATGACGGCACGGAAGGTTACGGGGATTTTTGAAAAGAATCCGGGAGGCGCGTCGACGGATGGTTTCCGGTCGGATTATTAGGCCGAATTGGTTAACCGCCGCAATCCGCACTCCCGGTCACTCGTTGAGGCAGATTGCTTTCCGGCTGCGCCCGCGCAGCCCTTCCTCAGTGACCCCCCCTTGTACGGACAGCAGAAACGGTGAAAAGCATGAAGTTCTCCAAGCGGGCCGGCGCGATGCTGCTGGCGGTCGGTGCGGGCATGCTCGCCTCCCAGGGATCGGCCTCCGCCGCCCCGGTCGGCCCCGACCAGGTCGGAGTCCTGGAGGACGCGCTGGCCACCGGGCAGGTCCCGGCGGAGGTGCCGCTCACCCCGCTGGGCAGCCGGCTCTCGGCGGGCATCCCGACCTCGCTGCTGATGCCGCCGGTGCCCGGCCGGACCACCGGCACCAGCACCGAGCTGATCCCGGAGCGGATCGTCCCCCAGCTGAGCACCGGCAAGGTCGGCCCGAGCGCCAAGGCCGAGCTGCCGTTGCCGCTGGTCGACCAGGGCGCCGACCTCGGCGGGCTGCTGCTGGACGCTCCGGCCTCGCCGCTGCACGCCGACACCCCCGGCCTCAGCCTCGGCAAGCCGCTCTCGCTCGCCCAGGACGGCGCCGGCCAGCTCGCCGACGGCAAGCTCAAGGTGGGCGAGGTCGACCCGCGCCTGCTCACCGGCGCCGTGCATGCCGTCCCGGGGGCCAGTGCCGGCCTCGGCGGCGAGGACCACCGGCTCTCCGTCACCGACGAGGTCAACGACCTGACCACGACCACCGCCGCGACCGCCACCGAGGTGGTCGGGCAGATCGGACTCGCCGACCCGGCGGCCACCACCCCGACCGCCACCGGCGTGGTCCAGCAGACCGGGCTGACCGACCTGACCCGGCTCTGACCCGGTTCTGACCGGGACCGCCACCGGCGCCCGGGTACGTGGGAGCCCGGCACCCCGCTCGCGCGACGGGGTGCCGGGCTCCCGTACGTCCGGTCCGCGCCGGGCGTGCGGTACGTCAGCCCGGCAGGACGCTGGTCAGCCCGCCGACCAGCGGCAGGTCCTTGGCGCCGCCGCCGTCGCTCAGCGGGCCGGTCAGCGTGCCGGTGCCGACCGGGGCCAGGCCCTGGTCCGGCTGGACGGTCGCGCCGTTGTTGAGCACGTCGGCGGAGGAGTTCGCCCAGGGGTCCAGGCGCAGGCTCTTGATGGGCGCGATGCCGTAGCCGAGGCCGGAGGTCGTCCCGTTCAGCGCCTGGCTGACGTCGTTCCTGGCCAGCGTGGCCGGGCCCGCCGGGGCCTGTCCGGCCGGCGCGGTGGCGGCCTGCGCCGAACCGGCGCCGAGCAGCACCGCGGCACCGACGGCGGCGGCCAGGCCGGCCCCGCTCTTCTTCGAAACCATGCGGATCACCCTTCGGTGGATCGGGGTCCCGGACGGGCGTCCGGGGATGCCGAACTGCCCCCCGGCCGACTGGTCGGGGGGCAGGACGGCCGGATCACGTGCCGATCGGGGATCAGCAGTCGTCCGCGGGCTTCGGGTGCGCCTCGACGTTGGCGCAGCTGTTGCCGAAGGCCGGGTTCAGCAGTCCGGCGGCGTCGACGGTGTTGCCGCACAGGTTCAGCGGGATGTGGATCGGCACCTGGATCTGGTTGCCGGAGACGACGCCGGGGGAGCCGGCGGCGACGCCCTCCGCGCCCGAGCTGGCGGCGGCGGAGCCCGCCGCGCCCAGCACCAGGCCGGCAGCGGCGGCGGAGAGGACGGCGGCCTTCTTCACGTTCTGCATGGGGGTTGATCTCCTCGATCACACACGGGTTGAGCGTGCCGCGCCCCGGCGCGGGGCGCGGCACGGGCTCGGTGAATCAGCTGTCGCCGGTGCGGCGACGGCGGGTTCAGCCGATGTTGGCGCAGTGGTTGCCGAACGCCGGGTTCAGCACGCCGATCACGCCGATGCTGTTGCCGCAGACGTTGACCGGGATGTGCACCGGGATCTGGATCTGGTTGCCGGAGAGCACACCCGGGGAGCCGGCGGCGACGCCCTCGGCACCGGAGCTGGCGAACGCGCCGCCGGCGGCACCGAGCACCAGGCCGGTGGCGGCCAAGGACAGCACCGCGGCCTTCTTGACGTTACGCATGTTCTTTCCTCCGAGTTTCTGCCCGACGGATGGGAATGTCGGGCTTCGGGCGAGCAGGAATACCCACCCGTTGGCTTCAGGGATTGCCGTGGTTGTCACTCGGGCGGCGCACACCGGCGTATTCCGCCCATGGCTCGGGCGTGGACGCAGCCGCCGTTCTGCAGCGCCTCCCGAAACGATTCCCGCACGGCCGGGAAAGGCTTCGGACAAAGGCGCGACCAGGTGGAGATCCCGGTCAGGCGTTCCGGCGGGGGTTGCCGGACGCCGCGTTCGGGAGGCCCGCCACCGCGATCGAGCAGCCGGTGGCCGCAGTGCCGACGATGCCGTTGGCGTGCTTGCGCATGGGCCGTACTCGATTCGTGCGTGGGGGCCGATGGACCGGGTTCCGTGAGGGAGAACGAGGCACCGCGCGCGGGGAAACGGTCCGGCCGAAGCCGATCACCCGAATGCCGATCGGGGATGCCATTGCTCCGGACGGGTGACAGTGCGCGCACCGTCGCAACCGGTCCGGAGAGGTCTCGTTCTTGATGTCGCACTCCCCGTGCATCTCTGTTGAACAGTCAGGAGGCTCACATGAGCATCAAGAAGACCGCCGCCGTCGGCGCGGCCGTGGTGGGCATCGTGGCCGCCGGCGCCGGCACCGCGATGGCCAGCTCCGGCGCCGAGGGCGTCGCCGCCGGTTCCCCCGGTGTCATCTCGGGCAACCAGGTTCAGGTGCCGATCCACATCCCGGTGAACCTGTGCGGCAACACCGTCGACGCCGCCGGACTGCTGAACCCGGCGTTCGGCAACCACTGCGTCAACGCGGGCTGAAACCCGCGGCCGGTTCGGCCGGTTGGAGCCGCCGCTCCGCGCTTCCCTCCTGGGGCGCGGGGCGGCGGCTCTTCGCGTTCCCGGCCGCGCTTTCCCGGGAGTCCGTCAATTCCCGACGCTGTCGGAAGCCTTGTTGCACTACTTGTCAGTACCTAGAATCCGAGTCCTGCTCACCTTTTCAGCTCCTCTCTCTTGCTCCGCGCCGCTCGGCGCCCGCCCGGGCGGTCCCCCACCCCCGCAAGGAGTCGCGTGTGATCAGGTCCCGACTGTCGGCGGCACTCGCCACCGGCGCCCTCCTCGCCACCCTCGGCCTGGCCGGTGCCCCCGCCGCCCTCGCCGATTCCGCCCCGGCGCCCGGCGCCGCCAAACCGGCCGCGGTCGTCGCCCTCGGCGACAGCGCCATCTCCGGGGAGGGCGCCGGCACCGACACCGACGACGGCTACTTCCCGGAGACGGACAGCCCCACCAACTACTGCCACCGGCACCCCAAGTCGGAGATCTTCGTCACCGACATCCCCGGGGTCACCCCGATCGACCTCGCCTGTTCCGGCGCCCAGACCGGCGACCTTGTCAGCGACCCCGAGCTGGCGAAGGTCACCGGCCCGGGCAGCGGCGACTTCGGCGAGCCCAAACAGGACGTCAAGCTCGCCGACGTGGCGTCCAAGTACGACGTCAAGCTGGTCGTGGTGACGATCGGCGCCAACGACGACTTCGACTTCAGCGGCGTCATGATGCACTGCCTGGCGCAGTACTTCCCGATTCCCAAGGACCAGGGCTGCCGCGACACCATCGGCAGTGACGAGATCCGCCGGCGCGCCAAGGGCGTGCAGCCCAAGGTCGTCGCGGCGCTGCAGAACATCCGGCAGACCATGCGCAAGGCCGGCTACGCCGACTCCGCGTACCAGCTGGTCTACCAGTCGTACTTCAACCCGATCACCCCGGACATCCGGCGCAACGACTATCTCGGCAAGATCGCCGACGGCTGCCCGGCCTTCCCCGAGGACCTCGCCTGGGGGCACAACTGGGTGGTCCCGACCTTCAGCGCTGCGCTGCGCGGCGCGGCCGAGCAGGTGCCCGGCGTCCGCTACCTGGACCAGCGGCGGGTCGCCTTCGGGCACGAGGTCTGCGCGGAGTGGACCAGCTCCCCGTACGAGTACAGCAACGGGGACGTCATCAACCTCGACGAGTGGGTGCGCAACGGCTGCGACTCGCAGATCGGCATCCCCGGCCTGTGCATGAACATGGTCCGCCAGTCGTACCACCTGCGGGTGGCCGGCTACCGCGGCGAGGGCGTCTGCCTCGGCCAGTTCTACGCCCGCCCCGAGCTGACGCAGGCCTACTGCACGCTCAACCAGCAGAACACCACGTCGATCCAGCCGCTCACCCCCGGGAAGCCCTTCGGTGACGTCCCGGAGGACGGCGCCTGGTACCAGCTGACCAACGCGGGCACCGGCAACGCCCTCGACCTCACCGGCGGCGGCAGCTACGGCGACTCCACCGACGGCCGGGCCGCCATCAGCTACCCGGCCGGCGGCGGGCTCAACCAGTCCTTCGTCCTGGAGGCCAAGGCCGGCGGCAGCTACGAGCTCGACTTCAGCGGCAACCGCGACATGTGCCTGGACGCCAACGCCGCCTCCACCGTCCCCGGCACCCGGATCCAGCAGTGGCGCTGCAACGGCGGCGGCAACCAGCACTGGGTGTTCAAGCCGACCGGCGACGGCCGCTACAAGATCGCCGACTCCCAGGACCAGAGCAAGGTCCTCGCCGCCGGCAGCACCCTCGACGCCAAGGGCAACCCCTACGTCCAGCTCGCCACCGACACCGGCGCCGCCGGCCAGCTCTGGCAGCTCACCAAGCTCGGCATCGTCTACGTCCAGGGCTGATCCGCCCGCATCCCCTCCTCAGGCCGCCGCCCCCAGCCGGGCGGCGGCGGCCGCACTCACCGGGTACGGCGCCTCGACCGGCAGCAGCGCCGGATCCCTGATCCGGCGCGTCGGCGGGGTGTTCGGCATGCGGGGAATCGTCGCGGGCGCGGCCGTCGTGCCGCCAGGGGTTTTTCCCGCCGGGCGGGGGACGGCGGGCGAGGCGGGGGCGTGCCGTAGGCTCACGGGAACATCGTTGCGCCGGAGCCGCGCGGACCACGAGCGGGGCGGGGGAGTACCCACAGCACATGAGCACGGCATCGAGCACCGAGTCGTCCAGCACCGAGCCCGGGGCGTCCGCAGCGGCGTCGAGCGCGCCGTCCGAGGAGCGGACGGGGCGGGCGCCCGGGCGGTTCGGCGCGCTGGTGGACCGCTTCGCGCCCGCGCTGGGCGCGTACGCGGTGGTCAAGGCCATCGGCCTGACCGTCTTCCTGCTGCTGCTCTCGCACACCGGCGACTACCTGAAGAAGCAGCCGGGCCGCGGCGGCGGAGCCAACCCCTGGGACGTGCTGGGCACCTGGGACGGCGTCTGGTACCAGCGGATCGCCGAGAACGGGTACAACCCGGAGCTGATCCCGCTGCACGGCTTCCCGCTGGCCACCTACTACGAGAACTCGGCCGCCTTCTTCCCGCTCTACCCGTGGCTGATGCGGCTGGTCGGCGCGGTCACCGGGCTCGGCCCGTACGGCTCCGGGATCGTGGTCTCGGTGCTCGCCTCGCTGGTCGCGGCGGCCGGGATCTTCGCGATCGCCGAGCGACTCGGGGGCTTCCGGGCGGGCGTGACGGCGGCGGTGATCTGGGGGCTGTTCCCGGGCTCCGGCGTGGAGTGGGCGGTCTACTCGGACTCGCTGTTCGTCGCGCTGTCCGCCTGGGCCTGCTACTGCGTGATGACCCGCCGTTGGCTGACCGCCGGTCTGCTGGCCCTGGTGGCGGGCCTCAACCGGCCGACCGCGGCCGCGCTGATCGCTGCCGTCTCGATCGCCGCGCTGGTCGCGCTGGTGCGCCGCACCGACGGGGTGGCCCGCCCGCTGACCGCGATGCTGATCACCCCCTGGGGCCTGATCGGCTACGTCGCCTGGGTCGGCTGGAAGATGGGCGACTGGGGCGGCTACTTCAAGCTCCAGCGCGGTGCGTGGAACCGCTACTTCGACGGCGGCGCCTCCACGCTCCGCACGATCATGGACGTGATCACCGGGCACTGGGACTTCTGGCAGTCCAACCCCGTCCCGGACCTGATCGCCATCGCCCTGCTGATCGCCCTGCCCGGCCTGCTGGTGCTGCTCTGGCGCGCCCGGCCGCCGCTGGTCCTGTGGGTCTACACGGCGCTCACCATCGCCACCGCGCTGAGCAGCAACCAGATCTTCGGCAACATCTCGCGCTACCTGCTGCCGGCCTTCCCGCTCTTCATCGGTCTGGCGTTCGCGCTGCGCCGGGTGCGGACCTCCTCGCTGGTCGGGCTGTTCGCGATGCCCGCGATCGCGGCGGGCTGGTACGCCGGCTATGCGCTGTTCGAGTTGGGTATCCCGTAGACCCGGTGGTGGTTGGCAACGGGATCATCCGGCAGCAGACGGGCCGTTGCTAACCTCGGACGTATGACGACGACGCCGCCCGTGCGCGAGATCCGCGACATCTCCGGCCTGCTGGACCACGCGAGCCATGTGCTGGCGACCCGGATGGCGGCCGCCTTCACCGAGCTCGGGATCACCCCGCGCGCCTACTGCGTGCTGTTCCACGCGCAGGAGGCCGAGCGCACCCAGATCCAGCTGGCCGAGCTGTCCGACCTGGACAAGACCACCATGGTGGTCACCGTCGACGAGCTGGAGAAGGCGGGCTTGGCCGAGCGCCGCCCGTCCGCGACCGACCGCCGGGCCCGGATCATCTCGGTCACCGAGGCGGGCGAGCGCGCCGTCGTGGAGGGCACCGCGATCGCCGACCGGGTGCACCGCGAGCTGCTGGAGTCGCTGCCGCAGCCCGAGCGCGAGGTCTTCCTGTCGGCCCTGACGCACCTCGTGGGCGGGCACCTCGCGGAGCCGGTGGAGAGCGAGCGCACCGTACGCCGGGCCCGTCGGTCCCGCGGCTGAGCCACCCCGGCGGGCACTCCGGCGGCCACTCCGAAGTCCTGCTCCCGAGATAGATAGTCCCGAACAAAACAATCTGATAGCGTCCTACCCGGTACTCGACGAACCGGGAGAACTGCCATGACCGCGCACGCCCCGGTCGCGCCCCCCACGGACTCCGCGACCTCCCCCCGCTCCCGCGCACTCGCCCTGGCGGTGCTCTGCGCGGGCATGCTGATGATCATCCTGGACGGCTCGATCGTCACCGTGGCACTGCCCGCGATCCAGGACGACCTGCACTTCTCGCCCGCCGACCTCACCTGGACGGTCAACGCCTACCTGATCGCCTTCGGCGGCCTGCTCCTGCTGGCCGGCCGGCTCGGCGACCTGATCGGCCGCAAGCGGGTGTTCGTCGCCGGGCTCGCCCTCTTCACCGCCGCCTCGCTGCTCTGCGCCCTCGCCACCGGGCAGGGGGTGCTGATCGCCGCCCGCTTCCTGCAGGGCGTCGGCGGTGCGATGGCCTCCTCGGTCAGCCTCGGCATGATCGTCACGCTCTTCCCCGAACCGCGCGAACGCGGCCGCGCGATCGGCGCGTTCAGCTTCGTCGGCGCGGCCGGCGCCTCGATCGGCCAGGTCCTCGGCGGGGTGCTCACCGAGGCCCTCAACTGGCACTGGATCTTCCTGATCAACCTGCCGCTCGGCCTGACCGCCGCCCTGCTGGCCGTCCGGGTGCTGGAGGGCGACCGCGGCCCCGGCCTGCGGGCCGGCGCCGACGCCCTCGGCTCCGCGCTGATCACCGGTGCCCTGATGCTCGGCATCTACACCATCGTCGGCACCGGCGAGCACGGCTGGGCCTGTGCCCGCACCCTCGGCCTCGGTGCGCTCTCGCTCGCCCTGCTGGCCGGCTTCCTGCTCCGCCAGGCCCGGGCCCCCCAGCCCCTGCTCCCGCTGCGGATGTTCCGCTCGCGCAACGTCACCGGCGCCAACCTGGTGCAGATCCTGACCATCTCCGGGATGTTCGGCTTCCAGATCCTCGTCGCGCTCTACATGCAGCAGGTCCTCGGCTACGGCGCGGCCGCCACGGGCCTGGCGATGCTGCCGGCGGCGGTCGCGATCGGCGCGGTGTCGTTGCTGCTCTCCGCCCGGTTGAGCGCCCGCTTCGGCGAGCGCGCCGTGCTGCTCGCGGGCCTCGCCCTGCTGCTCGCCGCGCTCGGCCTGCTGGTCCGGCTGCCCGCCGACGCCGACTACGTCGTCCACCTGCTGCCGACGATGCTGCTCATCTCCGGCGGCGGCCTGGTGCTGTCCACGCTCGCCGTCCTCGGCATGTCGGGCGCCGGACCGCAGGACGCGGGCACCGCCTCGGGCCTGTTCAACACCACCCAGCAGGTCGGCGGCGCGCTCGGGGTCGCCGTCCTCACCACCCTCGCGGGCAGCCGGACCGCCGCACTGGCCGCGGCCGGACACCCCGTCGCGGACGCCCTGACCGGCGGCTTCCGGCTCGCCTTCGCGGTGGCCGCCGGGCTGCTCGCCGCGGCCCTGCTGCTGGCCGCCACCGTCCTGCGGCCGACCGGGCGTCAGGGCTGACGACAGGTCAACTCACTTCTCCCCGGCCCGTGTTCAGAGGCAGCCGGGGTCAAGTGGCGTGAGGCGCTACGGCCAGACCAGGCAGTACAGCTGGTGCCCGGCCTCGTGCAGCCGGTTCGCGAAGTCCTGCCACTCGTGCAGCATGCTGTAGATGACGAAGGCGTCCCGCGGCCCGCGCCGGTCAGGGACGGTGGACCAGATGAAGGCGGCGGCGCCGAGCTCGGTCTCGTCGGCCTTGCGGAGCGGCTCGACGACGTTGTGGGGGAGCTGGACGACGGCGTAGTCCGGGTGCAGGACGACGAGCTCCAGCGGCGGCACCTGGTGCAGGGGAACGCCCTGGATGCCGGTGAGGACCATGGCGCTCATGGTCTCCGGCTTGATCTTGGTGGAGAGGTGGCCGGTGGGGGAGCCGCTGGTCTCCATCAGGTCGCCGAGCCGCCCCAGCGAGCCGAGTTCGCCGGCGTCCAGGCCGAGCCCACCCGGGCCGAGGGCGGTGGGAACCCTGGCGGCGGTCGCTCGGTCGGGGGCGCCGAAGTACTTGTACGTCACCCCCACGCGACCCTCACCCCGCCTCTCGCCGCCGCGGCGACCACGTCCCGTACCCGCTCCCGTACCCCCGCGTGCGGCCTCGGCAGGCCGGCGGGAGCCCCCCGCGGCCTCGTCGTAGCCGTCCTGCGCCTCGGACACTCGGACCATCCTCACCGGAATTCGCCGGAATCGACAGACCCCCGCACGTCCGGCGTCCCTCCGGACGTGCTCCTTACCCGTCATGCGCCGCCGTGCCCACGCGCGGGCCTTACCCACTCGCGGCCGACAGCAGTCCTCTCCACACCCCTGCACACAACCGGAGCGCTCGCGCACTCTGTGTACACAGTCTGACTGGTCCGTCCTCCGGGGCAGTCAGCGGCCCCGTCCGTACGGACTGTACGGACAACCGTACAGACAACGGTGCCCGGATCATCGTTCCAGATGATCGGGTCCGACATGCAGAGGGCAAGGACACGATTTGAGACCATGTCTCCCGTGAGCTACCCCTACGAAGCCCCCCAGTCCCAGTCGCTGTTCGATCGCGCCTCCGTGGTGACGCCCGGCGGCGTCAACTCCCCGGTGCGCGCCTTCCGCGCGGTCGGCGGCACGCCGCGCTTCATGGTGTCCGGCACCGGCCCCTACCTCACCGACGCCGACGGCCGCGAGTACGTCGACCTGGTGTGCTCGTGGGGTCCGATGATCCTCGGCCACGCGCACCCCGCGGTGGTCGACGCCGTCCAGCGGGCCGTCTCCCTCGGCACCTCCTTCGGCACGCCGGGCCAGGGCGAGGTCGAGCTGGCCGAGGAGATCGTCGCCCGGGTCGCCCCGGTCGAGCAGGTCCGCCTCGTCTCCTCCGGCACCGAGGCCACCATGTCCGCGATCCGGCTGGCCCGCGGCTTCACCGGCCGGGCGAAGGTCGTGAAGTTCGCCGGCTGCTACCACGGTCACGTGGACGCGCTGCTGGCCGCCGCCGGTTCCGGCGTGGCCACCTTCGGCCTGCCGGACACCCCGGGCGTCACCGGTGCCCAGGCCGGCGACACCATCGTGCTGCCGTACAACGACCTGGCCGCCGTCGAGCAGGCCTTCGCGGCCCACCCGGGCGAGATCGCCTGCGTGATCACCGAGGCCTCGCCCGGCAACATGGGTGTCGTCCCGCCGCTGCCCGGCTTCAACGCGGGCCTGGCCCGGCTCTGCCGGGACAACGGCGCGCTGTTCATCTCCGACGAGGTGATGACCGGCTTCCGCGTCTCCAAGGCCGGCTGGTACGGCCTGGAGGCGGCGAACGAGGGCTGGGCGCCGGACCTGCTGACCTTCGGCAAGGTCATGGGCGGCGGCTTCCCGGCCGCGGCCTTCGGCGGCCGCGCCGACGTGATGGGGCGCCTCGCCCCGGCCGGCCCGGTCTACCAGGCGGGCACCCTGTCCGGGAACCCGATCGCCACCGCGGCGGGCCTGGCCCAGCTGCGCGGCTGCACCGACGAGGTGTACGCGACGGTGGACCGGGTCGCCGCCGAGATCTCTGGCCTGGTCTCCGAGGCGCTCGCCAAGGAGGGCGTGGCGCACCGGCTGCAGACCGCCGGGAACATGTTCTCGGTGTTCTTCACCGAGGCCGCCGTCACGAACTACGACGAGGCGAAGACCCAGGAGGCGTACCGTTTCAACGCCTTCTTCCACGCGATGCTCGCCGAGGGCGTCTACCTGCCGCCGTCCGCCTTCGAGTCCTGGTTCGTCTCGGCGTCCCACGACGAGCGGGCGATCGAGCGGATCGCCGCCGCCCTGCCGGCCGCCGCGCGCGCCGCTGCCGCCGCCACGGCCTAGTCCCTTACGAGCCCCAGGAGCAGTTGAGAAGTGAGCGCCAAAGAGATCACCGTCGTCCACCTGATGCGGCACGGCGAGGTGCACAACCCGGAGGGCGTCCTGTACGGGCGCCTGCCGGACTACCACCTGTCCGAGCTGGGCCGGCAGATGGCCGACCGGGTGGCCGAGGACCTGGCGGGCCGGGACATCACCCACGTGGTGGCCTCGCCGCTGGAGCGGGCCCAGGAGACCGCCGAGCCGATCGCCAAGGCGCACGGCCTGGACGTCGCGGCGGACGCGCGGCTGATCGAGGCGGAGAACGTCTTCGAGGGCAAGACCTTCGGCGTCGGTGACGGCTCGCTGCGCAACCCGGGCTACTGGAAGTACCTCACCAACCCGTTCAAGCCCTCCTGGGGCGAGCCGTACCTCGACCAGGTGGTGCGGATGATGGGCGCGCTCGGCGCCGCCCGGGACGCCGCGCGTGGGCACGAGGCGGTCTGCGTCAGCCACCAGCTGCCGATCTGGATCGTCCGCTCCTTCGTCGAGCGCCGCCGGCTCTGGCACGACCCGCGCAACCGGCAGTGCTCGCTGGCCTCGCTGACCAGCTTCACCTTCGAGGGCGACCGGATCGTCTCGGTCGGCTACCGCGAGCCTGCCCGCGACCTGCTGCCCGCGCACCTGGTGGGCAAGGGCCGCAAGGGCGACAAGCCGGTGGGCAAGAGCTTCGGCGCCTAGCCCGCGGTGCGGCCGTAAGCGGTGCGTAAGTATGACTTCGGGTCACCCGGCGAGCGCCGGGTGACCCGATTTCTTCGCAGGTCAGAGGGGCTGTGACGCGCAAGGCAGGACCCCCCCGAACCTGCCCGGAACTCCATGCGAAACTTTTCACATGTCTGCCATGACGCGCCCCCGTCCCCGTGTCGCCGCAGCCGCCGTCGCCACCGCCGCGGCCGCTGCGCTCGCCCTCACCGGCTGTTCCTCCTCGGGCTCGTCCGGTGGCGGCGAGGGCCAGGTGGGCTTCGTCACGGTCAAGGGCACCAACCTGTCGAAGGCGGACGCCGGCAAGCGCGGGGACGCGCCGGACATCTCCGGGGAGACCCTGGAGGGCGGCCCGACCAAGCTCTCGGACTACCGGGGCAAGGTCGTCGTGCTGAACGTCTGGGGCTCCTGGTGCGGTCCGTGCCGGGCCGAGGCGAAGAGCCTGCAGGCCGTCGCGGACAAGTACAAGGACCAGGGAGTCCAGTTCCTGGGCGTCAACACCCGGGACACCGAGAAGAACAACGCCGTCCGCTTCGAGCAGGAGCAGGGCGTCGGCTACCCGAGCATCTTCGACCCGGCCGGCGCCCAGCTGCTCAAGTTCCCCAAGGGCAGCCTCAACCCGCAGTCCATCCCGACCACGCTGATCGTCGACCGCGACGGCAAGCTGGCCGCCCGTGCCGTCGGCGGCACGACCCAGGACGCGCTGGAGTCGATTCTGCAGCCGGTGGTCGCGGAGCAGAAGCAGTGAGCCTGCCGCAGCAGCTCGCCGACAACACCGGGACCCTCCAGAGCGGAGCGCTGCTGGTGGCCGCGCCGATCGCGCTGGCGGCCGGCCTGGTGTCGTTCTTCTCGCCCTGCGTGCTGCCGCTCGTCCCCGGCTACCTGTCGTACGTGACCGGCTTCTCCGCCGCCGACCTCGCGGACGCCCGCGGCGCGCGGCGCGGGCGGATGGCGCTCGGGGCGACGCTCTTCATCCTCGGCTTCACCGCGGTCTTCGTCTCCGGCGGCGCGCTGTTCGGACAGTTCGGCGACACCCTGCAGGAACACAAGCGGGTCATCTCGATCGTGCTCGGCGTGCTGACCGTCGTCATGGGCCTCGCCTTCATGGGCCTCGTCCCCGGCCTGAGCATGCGCGAGGTGCGCTCCCACCGGCGTCCGGCGGTCGGTCTGCTGGGCGCCCCGCTGCTGGGCGTGGTCTTCGGCGTCGGCTGGACGCCCTGCCTCGGCCCGACCATCGCGACCGTCCAGAACCTGGCCCTGAACCAGGCCGACGCGGCGCGCGGCGCCATGCTGATGACCTTCTACTGCCTGGGCCTCGGCGTACCGTTCATCGTGGCTGCGGTCGCTTTCCGCCGGGCGCTGGGCGCCTTCGGTTGGGTCAAGCGGCACTACCCGCTCGTGATGCGGATCGGCGGCGGCATGCTCGTCGCGGTCGGTCTGCTGCTCGTCACCGGGATCTGGGATTCCTGGATGAGCGAACTGCAGTCCTGGACCGCCGACTCCTCGATCGGAATCTGACCGTGAGCAACACCACGACCGAGACCGAGCAGCCCCCGGCGCCGGACGACACCGCGGCCGAGCGGCTCAGCACCGCGCCGGTCGAGTCCGACGGTCCGACCGGCATGGGGGGCTTCGGCTGGGCGCGCTGGATGTGGCGTCAGCTGACCTCGATGCGGGTCGCCCTGATCCTGCTCTTCCTGCTCTCGCTGGCCGCCATCCCGGGCTCGCTGATCCCGCAGTACCAGAACGGCCAGGGGCAGCTGAAGGTCGAGGCGTGGAAGGCACAGCACGGCACCGTCGCGCCGATCTACGAGAAGCTCCAGCTGTTCGACGTCTACAGCTCGGTCTGGTTCTCCGCGATCTACATCCTGCTGTTCGTCTCGCTGGCGGGCTGCATCGTCCCGCGCACCTGGCAGTTCGTCGGCGTGCTGCGCGCCCAGCCGCCGGCCGCGCCGCGCAACCTGACCCGGATGCCGGTGCACGCGGCCTGGCGCACCGGGGCGGACGCCGACGCGGTGAACGCCGCCGCCCACCGGCTGCTGCGCAAGCGCGGCTTCCGCGCGAACCTGTCCGGCGGCTCGGTGGCCGCCGAGAAGGGCTACCTGCGCGAGGTCGGCAACCTGCTCTTCCACCTGTCGCTGTTCGCGCTGCTCGGCGGGTTCGCCTGGGCCAGCCTGGCGTCGGGTACGGGCGGCAAGCTGATGGTCGAGGGCGAGGGCTACTCCAACACCATCACCCAGCTCGACGACTTCAACGGCACCCGGTTCTACGGCAGCCAGGACCTCGACCCCTTCTACCTGAAGCTGGACGGCTTCACGTCCAGGTTCCAGACCAAGGGCGACCAGATCGGCGCCGCACGGCAGTTCACCGCGAACGTCGAGTACTACGCGGGCAGCGACGAGTCGAAGCTGAAGAAGTCGACGATCGAGGTCAACCACCCGCTGGAGATCGGCGGCAGCAAGGTCTTCCTGATCGGCCACGGCTACGCCCCGGTGGTCACCGTCCGCAACGGCAAGGGCGACGTCGTCTACCAGGGCGCCGTCCCCTTCCTGCCGCAGGACGGCAACCTGACCTCCACCGGGGTCGTGAAGGTCTCCGACTACGGCGCCGGCCCCGACGGCAACAAGACCCAGATGGGCTTCTCCGGCTTCTTCCTGCCGACCGCCCCGCTGAGCTTCGAGGGCACCGGCCCGGTCTCGCTGTTCCCCGGCGACGCCGCCCCCGAGCTGGTGCTGAACGCCTTCGCGGGCGACCTCGGCACCGACTCCGGGCTGCCGCAGAACGTCTACCAGCTCAACACCCGCAAGCTCACCCAGCTGACCCAGGACGGCCAGCCGGCCAAGGCCCGGCTCAAGCCCGGCCAGGGCTGGACCCTCCCCGACGGCTACGGCTCCGTCACCTTCGAGGGCTACAAGCAGTGGGCCAGCTTCAACGTCTCGCACCGCCCCGGCAATGCGATCGCCCTGACCGGCGCCGTGCTGGCGATCCTCGGCCTGATCGGCTCGCTGTTCATCCAGCGCCGCCGGATCTGGGTGCGGGCGGTCGCCCTGCCGGGCGGCGGCACCCAGGTGGAGCTGGCCGGGCTGGCCCGCAGCGAGTCGGCGAAGATCGCCGAGGAGCTGGCCGAGCTCGCGGTGGACCTCCAGGACGACGCCCCGGCCTCCGAGGAGGAGGACGCGGACGCCGGTTCCGAGGAACGGGAAGCCGCCGCACCCGCCGACCCCGAGGCCGAGGCCTCAGCCCCCGCAGTCCCTGCCGACCAGAACTCCAAGGAGTAGACGGTGCAACTCGCCTCGGCGGTCGACCCACAGCTGGCCGACCTCTCCAACAAGCTGATCTATTCGGCGATGGTGGTCTACACGCTCGCCATGTTCGCCCACATGATCGAGTGGACCTTCGGCAGCAAGGGCGCCGTCGCCGTCCGCTCGAAGGAGCAGGCGGGCAGCCTGGGCGAGACCGTCGCCGCGGCCGGGCAGAAGGCCGCGAAGAAGGTCACCGTCACCGTGGCGGGGGCGGGCGGCGGCACCACCACGCTCACCCGCACCGCGATCGCGGGCGAGGGCGCGACGGTGGTCACCAGCGGGCGCGGCGCCGAGGAGGAGGACGGCCCGGGCGCGGCCGGCACCAACGAGAAGGCCGACCTGGCCGGCCGGATCGCCGTCTCGCTCACCGTGCTGGCGCTGCTGCTGCACGGCGGCGGCATCGTCGCCCGCGGCCTGTCGGTGTCCCGCTGGCCGTGGGGCAACATGTACGAGTTCTCCTGCGCCTTCGCCTTCGCGATGACGGCTGCCTACCTGGTGCTGCTGGCCGCGGGGAAGAAGGTCCGCTGGCTCGGCCTGCCGGTCGTCGTGGCGGTCCTGCTGACCCTCGGCATCGCCACCACCACGCTGTACACCGACTCCGAGCAGCTCGTCCCGGCGCTGCACTCGCCGTGGCTGGCGATCCACGTCTCCACCGCGATCTTCTGCGGCGGCGCCTTCTACGCGGCGTTCATCGCCACGCTGCTGTACCTCGGCAAGGACTCCTTCGAGAAGCGCGTCGCGGCCGGCCTGACCACCGGACCGCTGGGCACCTCGGCGTCGATCTGGCGCCGCCTGCCCGCCGCGTCGACCTTCGACAAGCTGTCCTACCGGATCAACGCCCTGGTCTTCCCGCTGTGGACGTTCACCATCATCGCGGGCGCGATCTGGGCCGAGGCGGCGTGGGGCAAGTACTGGGAGTGGGACCCGAAGGAGACCTGGTCGTTCATCACCTGGGTCGCCTACGCCTGCTACCTGCACGCCCGGGCCACGGCCGGCTGGAAGGGCCGCAAGGCCGCCTACCTGGCGCTGGCGGCCTTCGCCTGCTGGCTCTTCAACTACTACGGCGTGAACATCTTCGTCACCGGCAAGCACTCGTACGCGGGGATCTGACCGGGGCGCGATCACCCACCGGCCCGGCTTTCCGCAGGAGGTAGCCGGGCCGAGTTGTGACAGGGGTAGTGCGTGCCGGCCGCGTCCGCGCCGGCACGGGGAGGAACTGAGGAGGAAATCGCGCGATGGAGTGCGACGAGGTCATGCTGACCGTCCGAATCACCGCCGCCGAGCAGCTGCTGCTCCGCCGGCTCGCCCAGGGACACCGGAGCGACGTGTCCGAGGTGGTGGCGGACGCCCTACTGGACATCATCCCCACGCTCAGCGCACCGGGGGACGCCTACCGGCTGCTGGGCGCGCTCGCGATGCCGGCGCCGTGCGCCCTGACGGTCTGGCTGCCGACCGCGCTGGCCGACCTGCTGGTGCCCGGCGCGGCCCGGATCGCGCAGATCACCGACGTCCGGATCGAGTCGGCCAGCGCCGCCCTGGGCGCGGCCCTGCGGCTCTGGCTGGCGCAGGACCCGGTGAGACTGGCGACCAACCTCAGCGTGATGCACGCCGGGCGGCCGTCGTCGGCGCTGGTGGCCGCCTGACGGCCCGGACGGCCCTGACGGCCTGACGGCCCGGGGGTGTCTCAACTGGCCAGCGGCAGCCGGGTGCTGCCGCGGCCCGCCGCGGCGGGGCGGCCGTCGAGGGCGTCCCGCCGGGCCGGCGCCGCCGGGCGCTCGGCGGGTCCGTCCAGCGGCCCGTCCAGGGGCTCGGTGAGCAGCCGGCACTCGGCCGCCGTCCGTCCGTCCTGGACCAGCTGGACCCGGACGGGCAGCCGGCGGCCGTCCGCGGCCGGCTCGGGCACGGCCCGGACGAAGCAGGGCCGGTCCAGCTCGATGTAGTGGTCGAAGGAGGTCACGAGTTCGACCGGCGCGACCGGTTCGGGGTGGCGCAGCCGCTGTGCGGCCTGCCGCGCGGCCTCCAGCACCAGCATCCCGGGCACGTGGTCCAGCTCGTGGTCGAACAGCACCGGGTGCGCGGCGTTGGCGCGCAGCAGCCAGGTGTCCGGCGCCAGGGTCGGGCTGAGCACCACGTCGGCGGGCTGGGCGCGGCCGACGAGTTCGGGCGCGGTGGGGGCCGGAGGCCGCAGCGGGGCGACGGCGTGCCGTCCGGGCCCGCGCAGCCGGGCGTACGAGGCGGGGGACAGCACGCGCAGCTGGCCCGAGCCGCGGCCTATCGGGCGGCCGTCCCGGGTGATCTCGGCGCGCACCCGCAGCGAGACCAGTCGGCCGTGCCGCATCCGGACGTCCTCGCAGCCGACGGCGAGCATCAGCGAGGCCGGGCCCGCGGCGACGGCCAGCCCGGGCAGTCCGATGGCGCCGAGTTCGTAGGAGAGGTCGTCCATGACGAAGTGGTGCCCGCGCGGCACGCCGAACCCGGCGTGGCCGACCAGCAGCCCGGCCTGCCGGACGGTCTCGGCCATCAGCACCGGGTCGTGGTAGCGGTCCCCGGGCAGCCGGTAGAAGCCGTGCAGGCGGGGCCACTGGGCGCCGAGCAGGAAGTCGTACGGGCCGGTGGCCTGCCAGCCGGTGAGGAAGACCTCGGAGACCGCGGCGCGGTGCACCAGGTGCCGGGAGACGGTCCGGTCGTGGAAGTCGTAGCCGGATCCGGGGCCGAGGCCGCTGCCGGGGTGGGCGTACGGGCCGTGGGGGTCCGGCTCTACGATCGATGGCATGACTGGCCCCCGCTCCCAGGGTGTCGGTCGAGCGGCCGCCATGGACGCTCGAGCAAAACATACATACCACCCGGTTTGTGATCGGCGACTGGGGTGCCCCGGCCGCGCAGCCCGGCCCGTTCACGCTACCTGCCCCGTGGGCTGGGGCAATGCCCTGGCGGGTACCGCAGACCTTGGACGGGGGGCCGTCCCCGCTGGACGGCGGGGGCGCCGCAGGCGCTAGATTAGATACCAACCATGCGGTTTCGGTCGCAGCCGTCCGCATGCGAGCGCCGCCCCTGGCAGGGGGCGCGCCGACAGCAGCCGGGCGGGGCGGGAATCGCGCCCGGTCGAGTCCGGAGGGGAGCCAGTGGTCAAGCAGGAACGGGCTGGGCGGACCCGGCAGGCCGTACTGCTCGCCGCGGCGGAGACCTTCGCGCGGGTGGGCTTCGAAGCCGCCAGTCTGGTCGACATCAGCCGCCGGGCCGGGGTCAGCAAGGGCGCCCTGTACTTCCACTTCGTGTCCAAGCAGGCCCTCGCCGACGGGGTGCGCCGGGCCGCCGGGCGGGAGATCGGCTCCGCCGCGCTGCGCGCCCTGCGCGCCGACGGCCCGGCCCTGCAGGGGCTGATCGACCTCTCGCACGAGCTGGCCCGGATGCTGCGCGAGGACGTGGTGGTGCGGGCCGGGGTCCGGCTCGGCCGCCAGGGCCCGCGCCGGGAGGACGGCCCGCCCGGCCCCGACGCCACCTGGCGCAGCCTCACCGCGGTCGTCCACCGGCTGCTGGACCGCGCCGCCGGGGCCGGCGAGCTGTGCCCCGGGGTGGACCGGCGGGCCGCCGCCGAGCTGCTCACCGCGGTGGCGGCCGGCCAGGTGCTGCTGGCGGGCGACGAGGCCGACCGTCCGGGGCCGGAGGCCGTGCGCCGGGTCTGGGTGGCCGCGCTGCCCGCCCTGGTGGCGGCCGAGCGCCGAGCGGGCTACCGGATCTGAACCCGGCGGCCTCTGCTCAGGAGGGGGCGCGCTCGGCCACGCTCAGCCGGGCGAGCGCGTGCGGCTGGACCAGTCCGGGCAGCAGCAGCGTCCACAGGTCGGCCATCCGCTGGATCAGGTCCTGCCGGTCGGCCAGCACCTGGGAGCTCAGCTGGATCCCGGTGACGGCTCCGGTGATCACCCCGGCGGCCGCGGCCAGGTCGATCCCCGGGTGGAGGTCGCCGGCGTCCCTGGCCTGCTCCAGCAGCTCCCGTACCAGGTCCATCCAGCCCTGGTAGGCGGCGATCTGCGGCTGGGTGAAGCTGCCGTGCTCGATCGTCAGCCGGATGCTGCCGCGCACCAGCGGGTCGTCCTGGAGCGCGTGGGCGAAGGCGTACGCGAGGTCGATCAGGTTCTGCACCGAGTTGTCCGAGGCGGGCTGCCA
The DNA here is from genome assembly GCF_055560835.1 of Kitasatospora sp. NPDC023120. Lineage (NCBI taxonomy): Bacteria > Bacillati > Actinomycetota > Actinomycetes > Kitasatosporales > Streptomycetaceae > Kitasatospora > Kitasatospora sp. NPDC023120. Next base: position 234,745 of record NZ_JBVHHY010000001.1, read on the forward strand.
GCCCGCGATCCAGGCGCCCTGCCCCTCGATGACGGCGAGCGCCAACTCCTCCTTGGAGCGGAAGTGGAAGTACAGCGCGCCCTTGGTGACGCCGGCGCGGTCCAGGATCTCGGACATCGTGGCGGCGGCGTAGCCCCGCTCGTCGAACACCTCGGCCGCCGCGAGGAGTACCGCCTGGCGGGTCGCCAGCGCGCGGGCCTGCCTGGCCATCGCAGCCTCCCTGGAAGTCTCTGGTACCTCGGCAGCGGCCGATCCTATGGGGGCCGACGGAGCGGCGGCGGCATACCGTCCGGTAGGCATCCTACCGAGCCGCCCGCGTGCCGGTCCGCCCGTGCGGATGCGAAGCGGGACACCGCTCCCGGGAACGCCCGACGGCCGGCCACCCGAGCGGGGTGACCGGCCGTCGGCGGAAGCCGCGGGGGTGCGTCAGGCGGCCTGCTGCCAGCTGACCGGCGAGTAGTAGGCCGGACGGCGCTCCAGGCGCTGCCAGTTGGCGATCGGCTCGATCGGCGCGACGGCGGCGGCCTGCTGCGCGGCGGCGGCGCGCGCCATCAGGACGGCGGTCAGGGCGGCGAGTTCCTCGTCGGTGAGGCTGCCGCGGACGATGCGGACGAGGGGTTCGGCGGAAGCGGTCATGTCCTGGTTTCTCCCCCGGTGGCTGTGGTCTGAGGTGGCGCGATGCGGGCTGCTGCGGTGTGAACCGCGCTGCTACATCGGCGGGTTGCCGTGCTTGCGGCTGGGCAGGTCGGCGTGCTTGGTGCGGAGCATGGCCAGGGCGGAAGCGATCACCTGGCGGGTCTCGGCCGGGTCGATGACGTCGTCCACGAGGCCGCGCTCGGCCGCGTAGTACGGGTGCATCAGCTCGTTCTTGTATTCCTTGATCTTCTGGGCGCGCATGGCGTCCGGGTCCTCGGCGGCGTTGATCTCGCGTCGGAAGATGACGTTGGCCGCGCCCTCGGCGCCCATGACGGCGATCTCGTTGGTCGGCCAGGCGTAGGACAGGTCGGCGCCGATGGAACGGGAGTCCATCACGATGTACGCGCCGCCGTAGGCCTTGCGCAGGATCAGCGAGATGCGCGGCACGGTGGCGTTGCAGTACGCGTACAGCAGCTTGGCGCCGTGGCGGATGATGCCGCCGTGCTCCTGGTCGACACCGGGCAGGAAGCCGGGGACGTCGAGCAGGGTGACCAGCGGGATGTTGAAGGCGTCGCACATCTGCACGAAGCGGGCGGCCTTCTCGCTGGCGTTGATGTCCAGCACGCCGGCCAGCGACTGCGGCTGGTTGGCGATGATGCCGACGACGTGGCCGTCGACGCGGGCCAGCACGCACAGCACGTTGGTGGCCCAGCGCTCGTGGACCTCCAGGTACTCGCCGTGGTCGACGATCTCCTCGATCACCTTGCGCATGTCGTACGGGCGGTTGCCGTCGGCGGGCACCAGGTCCAGCAGGCTGTCGTTGCGCCGCTCGACCGGGTCCTCGCTCATCACGGACGGCGGCATCTCGCGGTTGTTCTGCGGCAGCAGCGACAGGAGGTAGCGGACCTCCTCGATGCAGGACTGCTCGTCGTCGTAGATGAAGTGGGCCACCCCGGAGACGCCGGCGTGCACGTCCGCGCCGCCGAGGCCGTTCTGGGTGATCTTCTCGCCGGTCACCGCCTGGACGACGTCCGGGCCGGTGATGAACATCTGCGAGGTCTCGCGGACCATGAAGACGAAATCGGTCAGCGCGGGGGAGTACGCGGCGCCGCCGGCGCACGGGCCGAGCATGACCGAGATCTGCGGGATGACGCCGGAGGCCTTGGTGTTGCGCTGGAAGATGCCGCCGTAGCCGGCGAGGGCGGTGACGCCCTCCTGGATGCGGGCGCCGGCGCCGTCGTTCAGCGAGACCAGCGGCGCGCCGGCCGCGATGGCCATGTCCATGATCTTGTGGATCTTCTGCGCGTGGGCCTCGCCCAGCGCGCCGCCGAAGATCCGGAAGTCGTGCGCGTAGGTGAAGACGGTGCGGCCGTGGACGGTGCCCCAGCCGACGACGACGCCGTCGGTGTGCGGCTTCTTGGCCTCCAGGCCGAAGCCCTGGGCGCGGTGCCGGCGCAGCGGCTCGACCTCGTGGAAGGAGCCCTCGTCCAGCAGCAGCGCGATGCGCTCGCGGGCGGTCAGCTTGCCCTTGGCGTGCTGGGCCTCGGTGGCCTTGTCGCTGGGGCCGCGGCGGACCTTCTCGCGCAGCTCGTGCAGCTCGGCGACCCGCCCGCGGGCGTCGGCCGGGACCTCGGGGACCTCGCCGTCGACCGGCGCCTCATGCACAACCGTCATCTCGAACCACTCCAAGGGTGAGGGAACTGTCCGACAGCCAACGTCTGCTGTGCCCCCGGCCGCGAATCACTTTCTTCACTTATGACTGTACGAGGGGCCGTGTGCTGGTTTCGGCGTCGATTCCGTACAAGGTCGAGTTCGTTTAGCTGTCAGGCCTGTACAGAAGCGGCCCGGTGGGAGTCGGAGCGCTCCGTGTTCGTTCGAATACCGGGGGTTGTCGGACAGGTGATGGTCCGATGATCTGAGCATGAAGAAAAGCGCAGGTCAGAGCCATCCCTCCGTAGTGTAGGGCGGTCCTCTTGGGTGTGGCTCAAGGTCTGCTCAAGCCCCGCGCCCGGATGGCGGCCATCCGCGCGAGAGGGCGTCCAGTCGTAGGGAAGCGCCAAAAAGACCACAGCCCACCCGGGGGCGCCCGGGTGGGCTGTTGGAGGGAGTCCGCGAACCCCCGTGATCAGCTCTTCCGCCCGTCCTCGGGCTCGTCCCGGTCGCGCAGCTCGCGCTCACGGCGGCGCAGATCGGCCTCCCACTGCTTGAGCATGTCCTCGTGGTCCTTGTCGCTCTTCTTCAACGAGGCGAGGAACTCCGGGTCGTCGTCCGGCGCGAGCGGACGCCCGCCGCGCCCGCCGGGGCCGGGGCGGCCCGGGCCGTCGGCGGCCGGGTACCCGTCGCCGGTCGGGTACCCGTCGGCGGTCCCGGCCCGGAGGAATCCGCGCCGCCTGCCCGCGATCAGCCAGGCGATCGGGCCCAGCGGCGGGAAGAGCAGCACGATGATCACCCAGATCGCCTTCGGGAGGTGCTTCACCTCGTCCTCGGGTGTGGTCAGGCAGTCGATGAACGCCCAGACCCAGAGCGCGAGCGGAAGGATGATGGTCAGAAGAATCCGCGGCATGGCTGCGATCTCCCCCCGGCGGCGGCGGTGACGGCGGGCGCCTTCCCGGGGCCCTTGACGCAAGCCAGGCTATCTGGTGGCGGATACTGACAGGCATGGCATACGACGATCTCCGCTCGTTTCTCCGGGCCCTCGACCGCGAAGGCGACCTCAAGCGCATCAAGGCGGAGGTGGACCCCCACCTGGAGATCGGCGAGATCGTCGACCGGGTGCAGAAGGCCAAGGGGCCCGCGCTGCTCTTCGAGAACGTCAAGGGCTCGTCGATGCCGCTCGCGATGAACGTCTTCGGCACCGAGCGGCGCCTGGCCAAGGCGCTCGGGCTCAAGGGCCCCGACGACATCTCCGAGAAGATTGCCGGACTGCTCAAGCCGGAACTGCCGCAGGGCTTCACCGGCTTCCGCGACGCCTTCGGCAAGCTCGCCTCGATGGCGCACGTCCCGCCGCGGCACGTGAAGTCCGGCGACGCCCCGGTGCAGGAGGTCGTGCTCACCGGCGACGACGTCAACCTGGGCGAGCTGCCGGCCCTCTTCACCTGGCCGCTGGACGGCGGCTCCTTCTTCAACCTGGGCCTCACCCACACCAAGGACCCGGACACCGGCATCCGCAACCTGGGCCTCTACCGGCTCCAGCGGCACGACCGCCGCACCATCGGGATGCACTGGCAGATCCACAAGGACAGCCGCAACCACTACGCGGTGGCCGCCAAGCGGGGCGAACGCCTCCCGGTCGCGATCGCCTTCGGCTGTCCGCCGGCCGTCACCTACGCGGCCACCGCACCGCTGCCCGGCGACATCGACGAGTACCTCTTCGCCGGCTTCGTCGCGGGCGAGCGGGTGCGGATGGTCGACTGCAAGACCGTCCCGCTGCAGGTGCCCGCCGACGCCGAGGTGGTCCTGGAGGGCTGGCTGGAGCCCGGCGAGATGCTGCCCGAGGGCCCGTTCGGCGACCACACCGGCTTCTACACGCCGCAGGAGCCGTTCCCGGCGCTGAAGATCGACTGCGTGACGATGCGCCGCCGCCCGATCCTGCAGTCCATCGTGGTCGGCCGTCCGCCGACGGAGGACGGCCCGCTGGGCAAGTTCACCGAGCGGTTCTTCCTGCCGCTGCTGAAGATCATCATCCCGGACATCGTCGACTACGACCTGCCCGAGGCCGGCGGCTTCCACAACTGCGTGATCGTCTCGATCGACAAGAAGTACCCCAAGCACGCCCAGAAGACGATGCACGCGATCTGGGGCGCGCACATGATGTCGCTGACCAAGCTGATCATCGTGGTGGACGCGGACTGCGACGTGCACGACTACCAGGAAGTCGCCTGGCGGGCCTTCGGCAACGTCGACTACAACCGGGACCTCACCGTCGTCGAAGGCCCGGTCGACCACCTCGACCACGCCTCGTACCAACAGTTCTGGGGCGGCAAGGCCGGCATCGACGCGACCCGCAAGCTGCCCGAGGAGGGCTACACCCGGGACGGCGGCTGGCCGGAGATGGTGTCGTCCGACCCGGCCACCGCCGCACTGGTGTCGCGTCGCTGGAAGGAGTACGGACTCTGATGAGTACGGCTGCTGTCGAAACCCCGGGGCGCACGAAGGCCTTCCTGCGCCTGGTGATGATCGAGCACTCGGTCTTCGCGCTCCCCTTCGCCTACATCGCCGCGCTGACGGCCATGTTCCTCGCCGACAAGCGGGTGCACTGGGGTCAGCTGTTCGTCGTCACGGTGTGCATGGTCGGCCTGCGGACCTTCGCGATGGCGGCGAACCGGATCATCGACCGCGAGATCGACGCCCGGAACCCGCGCACCGCGACGCGCGAACTCGTCACCGGTGCGGTGTCGTTGAAGACCGCGTATGTCGGGTCCGCGGTCGCGCTGGTGGCCTTCCTCGGCGCGGCGGCGATGCTCAACCCGCTCTGCCTGGTGCTCGCCCCGGTCGCCGTGGTGCCGATGGTCGTCTACCCGTACGGCAAGCGCTTCACCGACTTCCCGCAGGCGATCCTGGGGCTCGCGCAGGCCATGGGCCCGGTCGGCGCCTGGCTCGCGGTGACCGGCAGCTGGTCCTGGGAGGCCGTGGTGCTGGGCGTCGCGGTCGGCATCTGGATCGGCGGCTTCGACCTCATCTACGCCTGCCAGGACGTCGAGTCCGACCGCCACGGCAAGGTGCGCTCCGTCCCGGCCCGCTTCGGCATCCCGGCAGCCATCCGCGGCGCACGCGTCTGCCACGTCCTGACGACGCTCCTGCTGGGCTGGTTCGCGGTCCTGACCCACGCCGGGGCGGCGTTCTGGACCGGCCTGGCCGTCGTCGCCGGCGCCTTCGTCTACGAGCACACCATCGTCAAGCCGAACGACCTGTCGAGGCTCAACCGGGCGTTCTTCCAGACGAACGGCTTCGTGGGCATCTCGCTGTTCTGCTTCGCCCTGCTGGACCTGATCATCCGCGGCCTCGGCATCTGACCCCGGGCCGGCCCCGCCGACCGGCGGGCCACGCTCACGGCCGACGCCGAGGCCTGAAAGGGGTGCGCGGGAAGTCGGCCCGGCCGACTTCCCGCACATTCCCCGGACCGGGCGTCAGTTGTGCAGGAAGCCCTCGAGAGAGGCCGCCAGGGCCACCGGGGCCTCGTACATCGGGTAGTGGCCGCTGCCGCCGAGCTCCTCCAGCTCCGCGTTGGGGTAGTGGGCGAGGAAGGTGCCGCGCATGACGTCGGCGGTGAGGGCGAGGTCGTGTTCGCCGACGATGACCTTGACCGGCACCGGGTTGCCGCTGATCCGCCGTTCCAGGTCGGCCGTCGCCCAGTCGCGGATGTAGCCGCCGAAGGCCTCGGGGGTGGAGAGGTGCAGGGACTGGTCGACCATCCGGTCGAGCCAGACCCGGCCGGCCCGCCGGCCGGTGACCAGGTCCAGGATCGCGAGACGCTTCTCCCGGTCCTCGGCGGCGCCGTAGAACAGCGCCTCACCGGCGTCGTCCAGCGGGTACGCCCCGGCGGGCACGGGGGCCAGCCCGACCAGCTTGCGGACCCGCAGCGGGGCCTCCGCGAGGACCTGCTGGGCCGCCTTGCCGCCCATCGAGTGGCCGACCACCGAGAAGCGCTCCCAGCCGAGCTGATCGGCGAGGGCGAGCGCGTCCGAGGCGATCTCGGCGAGCGTGTAGCTGCCGGTCACGTCCTTGCGCTCGCCGTAGCCGCGGTAGTCGAGGAAGGCGTAGCTGAAGGCGTCGCCGTCGAGGTAGTCCAGGAACGGGCCCCAGCCCGCGCTGGTGCCGAACCAGTCGTGCAGGACGAGGACGTGGTGGTCGCCGGTGCCGGTCGAGCGGTGGGGGATCGTCATGCCATCGGTCGTTCCCCGCGACCCACCCGTCCGAACGGCCGGTCCGGCTGCCGCTCGGATCGGTCCGCCGCGCAGGGCGTATTGACGCAGCGTCAGGTGAGGACCAGTCGGTCGCCGACGCGGAGGCGGCCCGGGCGGGCCACCTCGGCGAGGGCGTCGAGGCGGCCGTCGTGGGCGTGCACGACGGCCTTGAGGATCTCGGGTGCGTGCGGCAGTCCCGGTTGCGGGGCGCCGGTCATGGCGCAGCGTTCGCTGGAGTCGGTGAAGGCGAGCCGGGCGCTGTCCGGGGCTTCGCCGCGGGCCTGGCGGCCGAGCCAGGCGTCCTCGACGAAGGGCGGGGTGCCGGGTGGGGTGCGCAGCACGATGTTGGGCCGGAAGCGGCGTTCGTCGACCGCGGCGAAGGGGGCGGCCTCGCGGACCCAGTCCAGGGTGGCGGTGGTGAGCAGGCTGACCGGCAGCCGGTCGAAGTGCGAGACGCCGTCCTCGCGGGCGAGTTCGACGTCCGCGCGCTGGAGGTAGGCGCGCAGGAAGGCATCCGGCCGGGCGACCAGGCGGCCGAGCGGGTCGTACAGCTCGGGGCCGTCGATCCGGTGCCCGAGGCGGGCGGAGAGGCGGAGCAGGCCGTCCATCCGGCGGAATCGGCGGGTGTTCTTGCCGGAGCCGAGCTTCCCGGACGCGTCGCGGACGGCATAGAGGCGGTCGCCGGCCAGGCCGCGCCCGTCCACCTCGACGGAGTCGAGCCGCTCGCCGCCGGTGGATTTCACGGGGTAGCGCCAGAGTCGCTCGATCACTCCGATGATCTCAGCCATGGGTGGACAGCGTACTGGCGCCACCGGTGGATGGTCTAGACCAAGTGTCGCGCCCGTCGGCGCGGTTCAGCCCAGCCGGGCCACCGCCCGTACCGGGGCGCCGTCCGCCGCGACCAGCCGCAGCGGGAACAGTGAGACCTCCACCGGTCGGCCCGCCTCCTGTGCCTCCAGCAGCGCCCGCAGGTCGGTCAGGTTCTCGGCGATCACGCCGCCGCCGGGCGCCCCCAGCAGCACCCGGTGCGCGGCGAGCGAGGGCTCGTCGGCGGTGCCCTGGTCGTGCTCGTCGGTGAGGTCGGCGAGCAGCGCGGCCACCGCGGGGTCGCCCGGGCCCGGGTCGGGCGTCGGGTCGATGCTGAGCGCGTCCACCCCGACCGTCCGCACCCCGGCGGCGACGATCGCCTCGGCGGCGTCCGGGGTCAGGCTGGGGTGGGCGAGGTAGGCGTCGGTGCCCCAGTGCCGGGCCCAGCCGGTGGCCAGCAGCAGGACGGTGCCCTCGCCGGAGTCCGCGACCCGCTCCAGCGCGGGCGCCAGCAGCTCGGGGGTGAGGGCGGTGCGGGGCTCCAGCCCGCGCAGGTCGGCGAGCACGGCCGGACCGGTGAACCGCTCCAGCGGAAGCCCGTCCAGGGTCGGCCAGGTGACGTCCACGTGGTACGGCGCGTCCACGTGCGTCCCGGACTGCGAGCCGAGGTGCAGGGCCAGCACGTTCACCCCGGCGGTGGCGGTGGTGAGCGCGGGCTCCAGCAGGACGGCCGGATCGCCGGGGTAGACCGGCATCGCGGTGGTCACCTGATGGGTGAGGTCGACGAGGGTCGCTGCCATGCCCCCCATCCTCCCAGGGGCGACCGCGGATGCGGCCCGGACGGGGGAAGCCGGATAGAAATGCCCCATGGGAACTGCGAAGCGTCAGCCGTGGGTGGTCGGGGTCTCGGGTGCGTCGGGGACGCCGTACGCGGCCTCGGTGATCCGGGGGCTGCTGGCCGCCGGCGAGGCGGTGGACCTGGTCGTGAGCCGGGCCGCCCGGCTCACCATCCTGGACGAGACCGGCATCTCCTTCCGGGACGCCCACTGGCGCACCGACCTGGCCGCCTGGCTCGCCGTCGACGAGAGCCGCCTGGACGACGTCCGCTACTGGTCCGCCGGGGACTTCGCGGCAGGCCCGTCCAGCGGCTCCTACCCCGCCAAGGGCATGCTGGTGGTGCCCGCGACCACCGGCGCGGTCGCCGGGATCGCGCTCGGGCTGAGCAAGGACCTGCTGCAGCGGGTCGCCAGCGTCACCCTCAAGGAGCGCCGTCCGCTCGTCGTCTGCGTGCGCGAGACACCACTCAACGGGGTGACATTGAAGCACCTGGTGGAACTCGACGCGCAGGGCGCGGTCGTCCTGCCCGCTTCGCCCGGTTTCTACGCCGGCGGCTCCACCGTGCGCGAACTCGTGGATTTCGTGGCGGGACGGGTCCTCGACGCCGTCGGCGTGCCGCATTCCCTGTACCTGCGCTGGGAGGGGGAGTTGGGGGCAGCGGCCCGCCGAGCCGACGGGAATGGCGGCGCACCGGCTGAGGGGGAGTAAGGCGACCGAGGGCGGGAGAGTATGTTCTCTGCGATATCCGGGTCGGTCGGCGCACGGCGCCTTTGAATCCGGATAATGATCTGTGGGTCTGGAGAGGTTCGGAAGGACGCGGACGGTATATGGACACGGTGGACAGACAGCTCATCCAGGCGCTCCGGGAGAACGGCCGTGCGTCCTACGCCGAGCTGGGCCGGCTGGTCGGACTCTCCGGCCCGAGCGTCACGGACCGCATCAACCGCCTGGAGCAGGCCGGGGTCATCACGGGGTACCGCGCGACGGTCAACCCGGCCTCGCTCGGCTTCGGCGTCACGGCCCTGATCGGCCTTCAGCTCACGGACGCCGCCGACCACGAGGACGTCGCGTTCCGGCTGAAGGACCTCAACGAGGTCGAGGACTGCTGGTTCATCGCGGGTGACGACTCCTACATGCTCAAGGTCCGGGTGGCCGACGTGGCCGGCCTGGAGTCGGTGGTGAAGCGGATCTCGGGCACCAAGGGTGTGGCCCGGACCCGCACCACCGTCGTACTCTCCACGAAGTGGGAGAACCGGGTGAGTGAACTTCCTCCTGTAGGAGAGTGACGCATGGCACTGGTCGGTCTGGAGGAGCTGCGCGCCGCTCGGCAGCGGATCGCGGGGGTCGCCGTGCGCACCCCGCTGGTTCCCGCCCCCTGGGCGGCCGAGGGGGAGCGGCGGCTCTGGCTCAAGCCCGAGAACCTCCAGCCGACCGGGGCCTTCAAGACCCGCGGCGCCTACAACCGGCTGGCCGCGCTCACCGCGGACGAGCGGGCCCGCGGCGTGGTCGCCCAGTCCAGCGGCAACCACGCGCAGGCGGTGGCGTACGCGGCGCAGCTGCTCGGCATCAAGGCCGTCATCGTGATGCCGGACACCTCACCGAGGGTCAAGGTCGACAACACCCGTGCGTTCGGCGCCGAGGTGGTCCTGGTCGGCCCGGACGCGCGGGACACCGTGCCCGCCGAGCTGGCCGAGAAGCACGGCTACGTCTGGGTGCCGCCGTACGACGACCCGTTCATCATCGCGGGCCAGGGCACGGTCGGCCTGGAGATCGCCGAGGACGCCCCGGCCGGGCTGGACACCGTCCTGGTGCCGGTCAGCGGCGGCGGGCTGATCGGCGGCACGGCGGCCGCGCTCAAGCTCACCCGCCCGGGCATCCGGGTGATCGGGGTGGAGCCCGAGCTGGCCGCCGACGCCCGGGCGAGCCTGCGGGCCGGTCGCCGGGTGGAGTGGCCGGTCGCCGACACCTACCGCACCATCGCGGACGGCCTGCGCACCCCGTCCGTCGGCGTGCTGCCGTACGAGCACATCACCGCCTACGTGGACGACATCGTCACCGTCACCGAGGACGAGATCCGCGCCACCGTCGCCCTGCTGGCCCGCCGTGGACGCCTCGTCGCCGAGCCCTCCGGGGCGGTCGCCCCGGCCGCGTACTTCCACCGCGCCGCCGAGACCGGGGGCCAGTCGGTGGCGGCCGTGGTCAGCGGCGGCAACATCGAACCGGCACTGCTCGCCGAGCTGCTGTCGGCGTAGCCCGCAAGCCCTCGCCGAGCCGCCCGCGGCATAGGCGTAACCTCGTTCCGGCAAGGAATCGAAGTCGGAGGAGGCGGGGCACCGCATGGACGCAGGGCTCAAGCGCGAGCTGGAGGCGAAGGTCTACGCGGGTGAGCGGCTGACCCGCGAGGACGGGATCGCGCTCTACGAGAGCGACGACCTGGCCTGGCTGGGTGGTCTGGCCCACCACGTGCGGACGCGGAAGAACGGCGACGTCGTCCACTTCAACGTCAACCGACACCTCAACATGACCAACGTGTGCAACGCGTCCTGCGCGTACTGCTCGTTCCAGCGCAAGCCGGGCGAGAAGGACGCGTACACGATGCGCATCGAGGAGGCCGTCCGCCTCGCCAAGGCGATGGAGGTCGAGTCCCTCACCGAGCTGCACATCGTCAACGGCCTGCACCCGACCCTGCCGTGGCGCTACTACCCGCGCTCGCTGCGGGAGCTGAAGGCGGCCCTGCCGAACGTCTCGCTGAAGGCCTTCACCGCCACCGAGATCCACTGGTTCGAGAAGATCAGCGGCCTGCCCGCCGACGAGATCCTGGACGAGCTGATCGACGCCGGCCTGGAGTCGCTGACCGGCGGCGGCGCGGAGATCTTCGACTGGGAGGTCCGCCAGCACATCGTCGACCACGACACCCACTGGGAGGACTGGTCGCGGATCCACCGCCTCGCGCACCGCAAGGGCCTCAAGACGCCGGCCACCATGCTGTACGGCCACATCGAGGAGCCCCGCCACCGGGTGGACCACGTGCTGCGGCTGCGCGAGCTGCAGGACGAGACCGGCGGCTTCCAGGTCTTCATCCCGCTGCGCTACCAGCACGACTTCCACGACTCCAAGGACGGCGTCGTGCGCAACAAGCTGATGGCCCGCACCGAGATGGCCACCGGCGCCGAGGCGCTGAAGACCTTCGCGGTCTCCCGGCTGCTCTTCGACAACGTCCCGCACGTCAAGGTCTTCTGGGTGATGCACGGCGTCACCACCGCCCAGCTGGCGCTCAGCCACGGCGCGGACGACATGGACGGCTCGGTGGTCGAGTACAAGATCACCCACGACGCGGACAACTTCGGCACCCCGAACAAGCTCGGCCGCGACGACCTGCTCGGGCTGATCCGCGACGCCGGCTTCCGCCCGGTCGAGCGCAACACCCGCTACGAGATCATCCGCGAGTACGAGGGCCCGGACCCGATGCGCCGTGAGTCCCCGCAGGCGATGCGCCTCTGATCTGCCCTCCGACCTGCGCACTTCCCCGCCGCCCGGGCCGCACTGCGGCCCGGGCGGCAGCGTCTTCACGGCCTCCGCACGCGACCCGGGTTTACCAACGGGTACGGCGTTTGGCAAGATCGACGGCATGTCCGGTTCTCATCGCGCCACCGAGTACCCGCCGTACGAGCCGATGCAGGAGCCGGTGTACGGGGTGCCGCAGCAGTCGCACGAGGCGCCGTACGGCACCTACGAGCCGTACCAGGAGCCCGCCGGGCAGGACTACGGGCAGGGCGTGTACCAGCCCTACGAGCAGTCCTACGAGCAGCCCTACGAGCAGTCCTACGACCAGTCATACGGGCAGTCCCACGAGCAGCCCCATGACCAGTCGTACGAGCAGGCGCAGCCTCAGGAACAGTCGTACGACCAGCCGTACGAGCCGTACGAGTCGTCGTACGAGCAGGCTTCTGACGGGTACTTCGAGGGGTACGACCAGCCCTTCCGGTCGTACGAGTCCGCACCGGAGCCCTCCGCCTACGAGCCCGAGCCCGCGCCCCTCGCTCCCGTCGTGCCCGCCGCCGGCCCCGTCACGGGTGGTCGGGCGGCAGCCCGGGGTCGGCGTCGCAAGGTGAAGCAGAAACGTCACGGCAAGGCCGTGATGGCCGGTACCGCCCTCCTGGTCGCGGCCGCCGCCGGCTGGTACACCGTCGGCCAGGACGGCGCCAAGCCCGGCCTCACCGCCGCCGACGGCCCCGGCCCCGGCCCCGAGGGCGTCAGCAAGCCCGACCAGCCCGCCCCGGCCCCCGCGGCCGTCCAGGCCGCCTCCGACCGGCAGGCCGCGCCCCAGGCCGCCGGCCGCGGCGAGGCCCGCCAGGACGTCTCGGTGGCCGCGATACCCGGCCTGGGTGCCACCTTCACCGCGAAGATCCCCGCCGAGACGACCCAGGTCGTGGTCGCCTCCGGCGCGGACAAGAACACCGACAAGAACACCGTCGTCCTCTGGACCCGCACCCCCGAGGGCCGCTGGGTGGCCGGCGAGACCTGGCAGGGCCACAACGGCAAGAACGGCTGGACCGCCGATCACAACGAGGGCGACCTGCGCAGCCCGATCGGCGTCTTCAGCCTCACCGACGCGGGCGGCCGCAAGGACAACCCGGGCAGCAAGCTCCCGTACGACAAGGACCCGAGCTTCGTGGTCTCCGGCACGGGCTTCTTCGGCGACCAGCTGGCGGGCTCCTTCGACTACGTGGTCGCGATCAACTACAACCGCGTCCCCGGCAACTCCCCGCTCGACGCGCGCCGCCCGATGGGCTCCAAGAAGGGCGGCGGCATCTGGCTCCACGTGGACCACGACGGCCCCACCCACGGCTGCGTGTCGATCCCCGAGGACAAGATGGCCCAGCTGATCCGCACCCTGGACCCGACCGCCCACCCGGTCATCGTGATGGGCGACACCACGACGCTGGCCACCTGACCTCGGCACGCGCGCGACCCGGGTGCCCCAACGCCCCTTGTCGATCTCCTACAGATCATGAGGGTGGATCCTGTCGCCGGTCGTGCCCCGCTGACCAGCGGGTAACCGGGTTCCATGGCAGCATGAGCGGTTCGCGCATTGTGGCACTCGGGCACTACCAGCCCCCCAAGGTCCTCAGCAACGACGACCTGGCGGCTCTCGTCGACACCGACGACGAATGGATCCGCACCCGGGTGGGCATCCGGACCCGGCACATCGCCGAGGGCGAGACCCTGGTCGACCTCGCCACCGAAGCCGCGCAGAAGGCGCTCGCCAAGAGCGGCCGGACGGCGGAGGAGATCGACCTCGTCGTGGTCGCCACCTGCACCGCCATCGAGCGCAGCCCCAACACCGCCGCCGCCGTCGCCGCCCGGCTGGGCGTGCGCTCGCCCGCCGCGTACGACATCAACACGGTCTGCTCCGGATTCTCGTACGCCCTGGCCACCGCCGACCACGCGATCCGGGCCGGTGCGGCCCGCCGGGCGCTGGTGATCGGCGCCGAGCGGATGTCCGACACGCTGGACTGGACCGACCGCTCCACCTGCGTGATCTTCGGCGACGGCGCGGGCGCCGCGGTGGTCGAGGCCCAGGAGGAGGGCGCCGAGCCCGGCATCGGGCCGGTGGTCTGGGGCTCCGAGCCGGAGAAGGGCGACGCCGTGGTGATCACCGGCTGGGACCCGGTGATCAGCCAGCAGGGGCAGTCGGTGTTCCGCTGGGCCACCACCCAGCTCGCCCCGCTCGCCCGTCAGGCCTGCGAGCGGGCCGGGATCGACCCGGCCGAGCTGAAGGGCTTCGTCCCGCACCAGGCCAACCTCCGGATCATCGACGCGATCGCCAAGAAGCTGGGCCTCGGCGACGCCGTGGTGGCCCGCGACGTGGTCGACTCCGGCAACACCTCGGCCGCCTCCATCCCGCTGGCCTTCTCCAAGCTGGTCGAGCGCGGCGAGCTCTCGCCCGGCGACCCGGTCCTGCTCTTCGGCTTCGGCGGCGGCCTGGCCTATGCCGGCCAGGTCGTGCGCTGCCCCTGACCCGCCCGCTCGCCTCCGGGGCGCTCTGACCCGGTGCCTCGGGGCGGGCGCGCCCCTTCGGCCCGGGGCGGGCGCCCCGAGCGGTCACAAAGACGGATGCCGGTGGGCGGGCACCCTCGTACGGGGTGCCCGCCCACCGGCATGTCTGGCGCGCGTGCGGTACGTCGGCGGACCTCCCCCGAGGACACGGCCGCCGTCCGTCGTTCCCCGGACAGGAGGCCGGGGCTGCGCGCGGAGCGGATTGGTGGGTCGTACGGTCGGTCTACTTGGGCGGCTTCTTGCCGGTGACGCCCAGGTACACCAGGGGAGCGAGGTTGGGCTTCAGGTCCTTGACCTTGACGCCCCAGGAGGTGAAGGCCTTCTGGTGCTCGGCTGCCGAAGCGAGCAGCGAGACCAGGGCCCCGGCCACGGCGTTCGGGTCGAGCGACTTGTCGGCCTGACCCTTCGCCTGGAGTTCCTTGACGGCCTCCGCGAGCGGCTTGGCGACCGCGTTGAGGACGGTCATGCGGATCTTGAAGAACCGCTTGTCCCCTTCGGCGGCACCGAGCGTGACCACTCGGAGAATGGCGTCGTTCTTGCGCCAGAAGGCGAGGAATCCGTCGACCAGTTCTTCCGAAGTGGTCGGTCCGGACTTCCCTGCCCAGGACTTTCCGGCCACCAGCTCTTTGAGGGTGTCGGCGTCCTTGGCCATTTCCTCGGCGATTTCGAGGACTGCGCCCTCGACATCCGGGAAGTACTGGTAGAAGGTCGCGGGGGAGGTACCCGCCATACGGGCGACGTCGATGACCTTGACGTCCCGATAGGGCGACGTGCTGAGCATCTCGCGGAGGCAGTCGAGCAGCTTCTGCCGCGTCTCCTGTCCGCGTCGCCCGGCGACGCGACCGTCGACGGTGCGAACTTGTCCTGTCATGCCGTCAGCTTACCGTGGCACGATCTTGGCGCGATTCGGTGATGCGACTATTACTCCGCACGGGGGTTGCTATAGCGGCATCAACCACTTCGGACGGATATTCACGGGGCCTCGAAGCCCCTTGTTTGAAGCCCCCCCGTGTGCTTTTGATCTCACAGCGTGACGGCGAGTCCGCTGAGGGGTGGTCGGGTGACAGAGCGTGACGACCCTGGTGGGCCCGGAACCGTCCCGAAGTGGACGGTTCCGAGCCGCGGACGCAAGCCGCGGCCGGAGCGGGCGTCAGAATCCGGCCGTTCCGTCCGCGCCGGTCAGGGGGCGCTCGGCGGTGCTCTCCGGGCGGGGGATGTTGGAGATGCGCCGGGCGGCATTGGAGAATCGGGTCCGGCACCACGCGGCGGGTGCGGACAACGGGGAGGTGGCAGCGGAGTGGACCAGCTGACGGCGCACGATCCGAGGCGGATCGGGCCCTTCGAGGTGCTGGGGCGGCTCGGCGCGGGTGGGATGGGGCTGGTCTACCTGGCGCGGTCCGCGTCCGGGCGACGGGTGGCCATCAAGACCGTCCGGGGGGAGCTGGCCGAGGACGAGCTGTTCCGCGTCCGCTTCGCCCGGGAGATCGCGGCGGCCAAGACGGTCGGCGGCTTCTACACGGCGGCCGTGGTGGACGCCGACGCGGACGCCCGGGTGCCCTGGCTGGCCACGGCCTACATCCCGGCGCCCTCGCTGGAGGACCTGGTCGAGGACTGCGGCCCGCTGCCGGTGGACGCCACCCGCTGGCTGGTCGCCGGCATCGCGGAGGCCCTGCAGTCCATCCACGCGGCCGGGCTGATCCACCGCGACCTCAAGCCCTCCAACGTCCTGGTGGTCGAGGACGGCCCGAAGGTGATCGACTTCGGCATCGCCGCCGGGGTCTCCAGCACCCGGCTGACCATGACCAACGTCGCGGTCGGCACCCCCGCCTACATGTCCCCCGAGCAGGCCCGGGACAGCCGGACCGTCCGGGGCGCCAGCGACGTCTTCTCGCTCGGCTCGCTGATGGTCTTCTGCGCCACCGGACACCCGCCCTACCGCGGCTCCAACCCGGTCGAGACGGTGTTCCAGCTGCTGCGCGAGGAGCCGGACCTGACCGGCATGCCGCCGGAGCTGATGGACCTGGTCCGGGCCTGCATGCAGCAGGCGCCCGAGCGCCGGCCCACCCCGGCCCAGATCCAGGCCGAGCTGGCCCCGCACCTCTTCTCCCGGGACGACGCCTCCGGCGAGGCCGGGGACTGGCTGCCGACCAACGCGCTGGACCTGATCGAGCGCAAGCGCGGTCGACGTCCGACCGCGCCGCCGCCCCGCCCGCCCCAGGGCCCGGCCGAGCCGCCGCAGCAGCCCGCGCACCCGCAGGCGCCGCCCGCGCACCCGCAGGTCCCGCCGCAGGCCCACGGGCCGGCCGACCCGCGCACCAACCCGGGCCGGCACGCGCAGCCGCCGGCCGGTCCGGTGCACACCGCGCCGCTCGCCGGCCCGGCCTCCGACGCCGAGATCCCGACCGCGAAGCTCGCCGCCCCGAACCGGCACCGCGCGCCGACCGGCGGCGGCGCCGTCGAGGTGCAGCTGTCCGGCGCCTCGGTGCGGATAGGCCCGGGGCCGCGGGCCGAGCACGAGCAGCCCGGTCCGAACACCGCCCCCGCCGCGACCGACTGGGTCCGCCGGGCGGCGCCCACCCCGCCGCCCCCGCCGGTCCCGGCCGCCCGCTGGCGGCCCTGGCGGTTCCGGATGTCCAACGACGTCTGGGGCACCCCGGTGGTCGCCGACGGCACGCTCTTCGTCTCCAGCTTCGAGGTGCACGCGCTGGACATCGGCTCCGGCGAGCGCCGCTACAAGACCCGGGACGTCGCCTGGGCGCTCGCGGTGGACGCCGGCCGGGTGCACGCCGCGGACGGCCCGCACCTGTACACCGTGGACGCCGCGGACGGCACCGAGCGCTGGCGCACCTCGCTGGACGGCTGGGTCTACTCGCTCTCCGCCGCCGACGGCGTGCTCTGCTGCGGCATCAGGGGCGGTGGCGTCCAGCTGCGCTCGGCGGCCAACGGCGCCGAGCTGTGGCGCGCCGACGACGCCCAGCAGGACTACGAGAACCCGCAGTCCGGTCCGACCCTGGTCGGCGGCGCCGCCTACTACCACGGCTCCGGCCGGCTGCGCTGCGTGGACCCGCGCGGCGCCGGCCTGCGCTGGTCCTTCCCGGTCGGCGAGGACGTGCCCTCGCACCCGGTCGAGCGCGGCGGCGTGCTGTACGTGACGGCCGGCACCCGGGTGTACGCGCTGGACGCGGCCAGCGGGGCGGAGCGCTGGCGCTTCGAGGCCCCGGTGGTGCTGTTCACCCCGCCGGCCCTGGACGCCGACGCGGTCTACGTGGCCGACTACCTGGGCACGGTCTACGCGCTGGACGCGGCCACCGGCACGGACCGCTGGCGCGGGGTCACCGGCAGCCGCCAGGGCGCCGAGCCGGTGGTGGTCGGGGACGGCATGGTGTTGGTCGGCAGCGGCGAGGTGCTGTACGCCTTCGAGGCGGCGACCGGCCGGGAGCGCTGGCGCTACACCGCGCGCGGCGAGATCGTCGGCTCCCCGGCGGTGGCGGACGGGCTGGTGCACCTGGGCAGCCGCGACCACTCGCTGCACACCCTGGACCTGGCGAGCGGTCAGCTGCGCTGGGAGCTCGGCACCAAGGGCGAGCTCACCGGCTCGCCGGTGGCGGTCGGCGGGCGGGTGTTCGTCGGCTCCAAGGACCGCTGCGTGTACGCGCTGGACGCCTTCTACGGCACGGCGGTGCCCGCCCGCTGAGCGGGGGCGGACACCGCCGCGCCGGGCCGGGGGCTCAGCCCCTGCGGGCCTCCGGGTGGCGGCTGCACCAGCCGTCCCACGCGGAGGCCACCATCTCCTTGACGCCGTGACGGGCGCTCCAGCCCAGCTCGCGGTGGATCAGGTCGGCGGAGGCCACCACCCGGGCGGGGTCGCCGGGGCGGCGCGGCGTCACCTCGGCGGTGGTGTCGTAGCCGGTGACCTCGCCGATCACCGCCAGCATCTCCAGGACGCTGACGCCCTCGCCGCGGCCGATGTTGAGCACCAGCGTGGTGGCCCCGGCCGGGTCCGCGGCCAGCCGCTTGGCGGCCGCCACGTGCGCCGAGGCGATGTCGGAGACGTGGATGAAGTCGCGCACGCAGGTGCCGTCCGGCGTCGGGTAGTCGGCGCCGAAGACGCGCGGGGCCTGTCCGGCGGTGAGCCGCTCGAAGACCATCGGGATCAGGTTGAAGACCCCGGCGTCGGAGAGCTCGGGGGAGGCGGCGCCGGCCACGTTGAAATAGCGCAGGGCCACGGTGGACATGCCGTGGGCCTTCCCCGCCGCGGCGACCAGCCACTCGCCGGCCAGCTTGGTCTCGCCGTACGGGCTCATCGGGGCGCAGGGGGTGGACTCGGTGACCAGGTCGACGTCCGGCATGCCGTAGACGGCGGCGGAGGAGGAGAACAGGAAGCGCTTGACCCCGCCCTCGGCGGCGGCCTCCAGGACGGTCTGCAGGCCGATCACGTTCTCGCGGTAGTACAGGAACGGCTGCTCGACCGACTCGCCGACCTGCTTCTTGGCGGCGAAGTGCAGGACGCCCTCGATGCCGTGCTCGCGGATCGCGGCGTCCAGGACGGCGCGGTCCAGGGTGGAGCCCTCGACCAGGGGGACGCCGGCCGGGAGCCGGGACGCGTCGCCCGTGCTCAGGTCGTCCAGGACGACGACGCGCTCACCGGCGTCCAGCAGCTGGCGGACGACGTGCCCGCCGATGTATCCGGCTCCGCCGGTGATCAACCAAGTCATGCGGCGAATCCTAGGCGTCGGTTCGAGTCGACTTTTCGGGCGAGTCCGACCGGCGGAACGGACAAACCGGTGAAATGCTGACAAAGATTTCCGTGCCCTCATGCCCGCGCCGCGGCGTGGTGACGAATCGGAGGCAGCCAGGTGAGCCGCAAGAAGGACCACACCCGCCCCGTGCCGGCCGGGCCGCGTCCGACCGGACCCAAGGCGGCGCGCACCCGGCTGCGGGCGGCAGGGGCGGTCGCGGTGGCCGTCGCGCTGACGCTGGCCGGGTGCAGCAGCGGCTCCTCCTCCTCGGCGTCCTCCCCGTCCTCGCCCACGGCCGCCCCGTCCGGCTCCGCCGGAAAAAAGCAGGCCTCCTCGGCCCCCGCGCAGAGCGGGAACCAGCTGCAGGACGCGTACCAGAAGGTGATCGCCGACGTGCTGCCCTCGGTGGTGCAGATCACCACCGGCGACAGCCTCGGCTCCGGGATCGTCTACGACGACAAGGGCGACATCGTCACCAACGCCCACGTGGTCGGCTCCGCGACCACCTTCACCGTCCTGCTCGCCAACAGCACCAAGGCACTGGACGCCGGCCTGGTGGGCAGCTACCCCGACTCCGACCTCGCGGTGATCCGGCTGAACAGCCCGCCGAGCGCGCTCAAACCCGCGACCTTCGGCGACTCCGGCAAGGTCCAGCTCGGCCAGATCACCCTCGCCATGGGCAGCCCGCTCGGGCTCGCCGGCAGCGTCACCCAGGGGATCGTCTCGGCCACCGGGCGGACCGTCTCCGAGCCCCAGGGCGGCGGTTCACCGGGCGCCACCATCGCCAACATGGTGCAGACCTCGGCCGCGATCAACCCGGGCAACAGCGGTGGAGCGCTGGTCAACCTGGACAGCCAGGTGATCGGCATCAACACGCTGGCCGCCACCGAGCCCCAGACCAACGGCGCGGCCGCCCCCGGCATCGGCTTCGCCATCCCGGCGTCCACCATCACCAACATCGCCGACCAGCTGATCAAGCAGGGCAAGGTCACCAACTCCGGCCGCGCCGCGCTCGGCATCACCGCCCGGACCGCCTTCGACCAGCAGTTCCAGCCGGCCGGCGCGGTGATCGTGACGGTCAGCCCGGGCGGCGCGGCCGCCGCTGCGGGGCTGCAGCCCGGGGACGTCATCACCAAGATCGGCGACACCCCGGTCGACTCGCTGAACGCGCTCACCACCGCGCTCGCCTCGCTCACCCCCGGCACCAAGGTGACCGTCACCTACACCCGGGACGGCAACACCAAGACCGCCGACGTCACCCTCGGCACGCTGGAAACCCCGTAACCCCGGTGCGGCGCCGCCGGGCCGCACGCCGCGCAAGGGTTCCGCGGGCCGGCCGCCGTACCGGACCGGCGCCGGGCTCCCGTCACTGCCTCGACGGGGGCCCGGCCCCCTGGTGGCATCCGGTGCCGTTCACGGCGGATCAGCGGGCGCGGGCGGTGCGGGTGCGCCAGGGCAGCTCGATGGTGACGGTGGTCGGGCCGCCCGCCGGGCTGTCCACCAGGAAGACCCCGTCCACCGCGCGGATCCGCTCGGCCAGACCGGCCAGGCCGCTGCCCGGGTAGGGGGCCGCGCCGCCCTTGCCGTCGTCCTGGACCAGCACCATCAGCTGGTCGGTGGCCCGCCAGACGTCGACCGAGGCGGTGCGGGCGCCGGCGTGCTTGGAGACGTTGGTCAGCAGCTCGCTGACGGTGAAGTAGGCGATGCCCTCGACCGCCGAGTCCGGGCGCTCGGGCTCGCCGTCCCGGCCGTTCAGGTCCACGTTCACCTTGACCCCGCCGGGGACGGTGCAGCGCGCCGCGACCGCGGACAGCGCGGCGTCCAGGCCGCGGTCGGTGAGCACCGCCGGGTGGATGCCGCGGGCCAGGTCGCGCAGCTCCTGCAGGGCCAGCTTCACCTCGCCGTGCGCGTTGTCGACCATCTTCGCGGCGGCCGCCATGTCGTCCTCGGTCTCCACCTCGCGCAGCCGCTCCTTGGCCATGCCGAGGTCCATCGCCAGCGCCACCAGCCGGGCCTGGGCGCCGTCGTGCAGGTCGCGCTCGATCCGGCGCAGGTCGGCGGCGGCGGTGTCGACGACGGTGCCGCGGTCGTCCTCCAGCTCGCGCACCCGCTCGGCCAGCGCGCCCGGGAAGAGCAGCGACTCGATCAGGATCCGGTCGATCGCGGCCATGCCCCGGATCGCCCAGGGCAGCACCGGCCACAGCACCACGATCGAGACCAGGGTCAGGGTGAAGCTGAGGATGCCCCAGGGCAGCATCAGCACGTTGTAGAGCGCGGTGCGCCAGTTCAGCAGGTCGGTGAGGTGGGCGATGGTGAAGCCGACCGTGCCCGGGCGGCGCGGGCGCACCGGCTCCGGCTCGTCGATCCGGGAGCCGTACGCCGTCCGCGCCCGGCGGCGGCCCTGCGCGCCCAGGGAACGCTGGGCGGCCAGCCCGCCGGCCAGCAGCGGCAGGCCGATCACGGTGACGGACAGCCCCAGGCCGACCGAGAGCGTCACGACGGCGAGCACGAAGCCGGCGATGCCCAGCGGCAGGTTCAGCATGAGCTGCCCGGCCTGGCGCCACATCCGCGCGCCGTACAGCGGCGGGCGCTCCATCCGGGCGTCCTGCTCCTTGATGGCGTCCACGGCGCGGCGGTGCAGCGGCTTCATCCGGATCTACCGTCCCTCTTGATCGTGCGGCTGGACCAAGCTTCCCGAACCGGGGGCGGTGGATGCCATGGGGGTGATACATCTTCCCGGCCGGGGGTTATCCCCACCCCCGTCCCGGTCGCCGGGTGTTCTCCGGGGTGTCCACGTGCCGTCTTGTGGAGTGGGCAGGGTTCGGGTGGAGCGGAGCCGTCCCCTTAGACTCACGCATTGGCCGTGATTGTGATCGTGATCATGACCGCGGTTAGGTCCGAGCGAGGAAACGTCGTAGAACTGCCTTGAGGGGCGGATCCACGACCCGAGGTGGAGGCGAAGGCATGGAGGGGCAGCACGCGGCTGCCGTCGCGGCCGACCCGGCGGTCGGCAGCGGCTACTTCGACGCGTACGCCGCGATGGGCCTGCTGGCCGTCGTCGGGGTGCTCTTCGTCGTCGTGGCGTTCACCGCCAACCGCCTGCTGCGGCCGGTGGTCCACTCGCCTGAGAAGCTGCTCGCCTACGAGTGCGGCGTGGACCCGGTGGGCGAGGACTGGGCGCACACCCAGATCCGTTACTACGTGTACGCCTTCCTGTACGTGATCTTCGCGGTCGACGCGATCTACCTGTTCCCGTGGGCGACCGTCTTCGCCGCCGCCGGGTACGGCGCCGGAACGCTGATCGAGATGTTCCTCTTCATCGGCTTCCTCGCGGTCGGGCTGCTCTACGCCTGGAAGAAGGGCGTTCTGGAATGGACGTGACGCACTCCCACTCGCACGGCTCCCAGGGCGGTCCCGTCCCGCTCGGACTGCCGGACCCCGCACGCCCCGGCGCCGTCGAGCGCCGCGGCATCGGACCGCTGGCCCGGCTCGCGCCGGACCCGGTCAAGGTGGTGCTCAACTGGGGCCGCCGCTACAGCCTCTGGTGCTTCAACTTCGGGCTGGCCTGCTGCGCGATCGAGTTCATCGCCGCGTCCATGGCCAAGCACGACTTCATCCGGATGGGCGTCATTCCGTTCGCGCCCGGGCCCCGTCAGGCCGACCTGATGATCGTCTCGGGGACGGTCACCGACAAGATGGCGCCCGCCGTCAAGCGCCTCTACGAGCAGATGCCCGAGCCGAAGTACGTCATCTCCTTCGGCGCCTGCTCGAACTCCGGCGGGCCCTACTGGGACTCGTACTCGGTCACCAAGGGCGTGGACCAGATCATCCCGGTCGACGTCTACGTGCCCGGCTGCCCGCCCCGGCCCGAGGCGCTGCTCCAGGGCATCCTCAAGCTGCAGGAGAAGATCGCCGAGGAGTCCCTGCCCGGCCGCTACACCGCGCCCGCGGCGGCGCTGCGCCGTCCGCTGGTGCCGGGGCCCTCGGCCGGTTCTCCGTCCGGTACGTCGGCCGGTTCCTCGGCGGGGGCATCGAGTGAGGGAGGGGCCTCGTGAGCGCGGCCGAGCAGTACGCGGCGTCGGTCGGGGAGTGGGCGACCGGCGCCGAGGCGTACGGGCTGATCACCGTCGACGTCCCGGCCGAGCACTGGATCGAGGCGCTCACCAACGCCCGCGACGTCCTGGGCCTGGGCTTCTTCGACTGGCTGAGCGCCGTCGACGAGCTCGCCGAAGGCTTCTCCGTGGTCGCCCACCTGGCCTCGCCCGACGGGCACGCGGTGCGCCACCTCGCGCTGCGCACCCGGGTGCCGCGCGACAAGGCGGCGCTGCCGACCGCCGTCCCGGTCTACGCCGGTGCCGCCTGGCACGAGCGCGAGACCCACGAGATGTTCGGCATCGACTTCCCCGGACACCCCTACCTGGCCACCCTGCTGCTGCCGGACGGCTTCGAGGGCCACCCGCTGCGCAAGGAGTTCGTGCTCGCGGCCCGGGTCGCCAAGGACTGGCCGGGCGCCAAGGAGCCGGGCGAGTCGGACCACGGCGGTGGGCCGGCCCGGCGCAAGATGCAGCCGGCCGGTGTGCCGGACCCGAACGAGTGGGGCCCGCTCAAGGGCACCCTGCCGCCGGTCGCCGAGCGGCCCGCGCGCGGTGCGCGGGCGGCGGGCGCCGCGGCGCGCACGCCCCGGGCGGCGGCTGCCGCTGCCGGTGGGGCTGCTGCGGGTTGGGCTGCTGCGGGTGGTGCTGCAGCCGAGGGTGCGCCCGTGCGGGCGGACCGGCCGCGGCGGACGCGCTCGGTGTCGGAGGGGTCGGCGAGCCAGGCGGCTCCCGATGCCGCTGCTCCCGATGCCGGTGCTCCCGATGCCGCTGCCGGTGCTCCCGTCGAGGAGGCGCCCGCGGTGCGCGCGGACCGGCCGCGGCGGACCAGGTCGGTCTCCGACGGGTCGGTCAGCCAGACCGCCGAGGAGCCGAAGCCGTCCCGTCCGGCTCCCGCGCGGCCGTCGTCCTCCGACGCGCCCTGGCACAACCCGGTGCCGGCCCACGACGAGAAGCCCTCGGGCGACGAGCCGTCCGGCGGCAAGCCCTCGGGTGACGAGCCCGCGGAGCAGCCGGCCGAGCCGGAGCAGAAGGACGAGACGGCGGCCGCCCCGGCCGACCGGGACGGAGACGGCGCGTGAACCTGCTCGACACGGTGCTGCGCTGCGTCGCGACCCTCGTCGTCTTCCTCGTCTTCCCGCTGGTCATCGGCCAGACGGAGCACAAGGTCATGGCGCACATGCAGGGCCGGCTCGGTCCGATGTACGCGGGCGGCTTCCACGGCTGGGCGCAGCTCGTCGCGGACGGCGTGAAGTTCGCGCAGAAGGAGAACATCGTCCCGGAGGGGGCGGACCGGCGGATCTTCCAGCTGGCGCCCGCCGTCTCGCTGCTGCCGTACCTCTTCGTGCTGCTGGCGATCCCGGTCGGCCCGAACGGTTTCGTCGGCCAGGCGATCGACGCCGGGCTGTTCTTCGTGCTGGCCGTGATGGGCGTCGGCGTGATCGGCAAGCTGATGGCCGGTTGGGCCTCGGCGAACAAGTTCTCGCTGCTCGGCGGTCTGCGGACGGCCGCGCAGCTGATGTCGTACGAGCTGCCGATGGTGCTGGCGGCGGCCTCGGTGGCGATGGCCGCCGGCACGCTCTCCCTGCCCGGGATCGTGGACTCCTGGCAGTGGTACTGGCTGCCCTGGCAGATCATCGGCGCGTTCGTGTTCTTCACGGCCGGCCTGGCCGAGCTGCAGCGCCCGCCGTTCGACATGCCGGTCGCCGACTCGGAGATCATCTTCGGCGCGTACACCGAGTACACCGGTCTGCGGTTCGCGCTGTTCCTGCTGTCCGAGTACGTCGGCATCCTCGTGGTGTCCGGGCTGACCGCGGTGCTCTTCCTCGGCGGCTGGCACGGGCCGATGCCGGACCGGCTCGGCTGGCTCTGGATGATCCTCAAGACCTTCGCGCTGGCCTTCGTGGTCATCTGGCTGCGGGTCACCTACCCGCGCCTGCGCGAGGACCAGCTGATGCGCTTCGCGTGGACGGTGCTGATCCCGCTCGCCCTGGTCCAGCTGGCCCTCACCGGCATCATCAAGGTGGCGATCTCATGAGCGAGCGAAGCGAGCGAATCATCGTTAGGGGCGTACGGGCGAATGCCCCTGCTGAGCGAAGCGAGGCGGGCGCATGAGTTTTCCCGGTGTCGGGCTTGCCAAGGGCCTGGCGGTGACCCTGCGGACGATGACGAAGAAGAGCGTCACCGCGCAGTACCCCGACGTGCAGCCGGTGCTGCCGCCGCGTTCGCGCGGCGTCATCGCGCTGCTGGAGGAGAACTGCACGGTGTGCATGCTCTGCGCGCGCGAGTGCCCGGACTGGTGCATCTACATCGACTCCCACAAGGAGACGCTGCCGGCCGCCGAGCCGAACGCCCGGGCCCGCACCCGCAACGTGCTGGACCGGTTCGCCATCGACTTCTCGCTCTGCATGTACTGCGGGATCTGCATCGAGGTCTGCCCCTTCGACGCGCTGTTCTGGTCGCCGGAGTTCGAGTACGCCGAGACCGACATCCACGAGCTGACCCACGAGCGGGAGAAGCTCCGCGAGTGGATGTGGACCGTCCCGGCACCGCCGGCGCTGGACCCGGCGGCCGAGGAGCCCAAGGAGATCGGCACCGCGCGCAAGGCGGCGGACAAGCTGGCCGCTGCCGCCGCTGCGGCGGAGGTTTCGGAAGGGAAGGGTGACGACGCATGAGTACTGCCGCCACGCTTCTCGCGGCGACCGGCTCGTTGGAGCCGGCCGCCCGTTCGTTCC
This sequence comes from Kitasatospora sp. NPDC023120, assembly GCF_055560835.1. Taxonomy (NCBI): domain Bacteria; kingdom Bacillati; phylum Actinomycetota; class Actinomycetes; order Kitasatosporales; family Streptomycetaceae; genus Kitasatospora; species Kitasatospora sp. NPDC023120. The sequence goes on from NZ_JBVHHY010000001.1 coordinate 260,553, forward strand.
TGTCCCCGACCGGGCAGGAGATCGTCTTCCTGCTGGTCGGCATCGCGGTGCTCGGCTCGGCCGTGGTCTCCGTCACCACCAAGCAGCTGGTGCACGCCGCGCTCTGGCTGGTGGTCGCGCTCGGCGGGCTGGCGGTGGAGTTCCTGCTGCTCACGGCCGAGTTCATCGCCTGGGTGCAGGTGCTGATCTACCTCGGCTCGGTGGTCGTCCTGGTGCTGTTCGGGCTGATGCTCACCAAGGCGCCGATCGGGCGCTCGCCGGACGCCGACTCCAAGAACCGCTGGGTGGCCCTGGCCGTGGCGCTGGCCTCGGCCGGGACGCTGGTCACCCTGGTGGTCGACGCCTTCCGGACCTCCTGGGTCGACCTCGGCGCGGGCGGCGGCTCGGCCGCCGTCACCGGAGCGAGCCTGTTCCGGCACTGGGTGCTGCCCTTCGAGGCGCTGTCCGTCCTGCTGCTGGCGGCGCTGGTCGGCGCGATCGTGCTGTCGCGCGGGAACAAGCGGCGGGTGCCGGCACCCCGGGCGGGCAAGCTGCGCGCCGGGCGGCCGGTCGGGTCGAACGGGACGGTCGCCGCGACGGCGCCCCGAACCGCCGCGCCCGCTGCCCCCGTCGCCGAGGCCCCGGTCGCCGGGGCCCCGGAGGAGGAGAGCTGATGCACCTCGCCTACCCCGTCGTCCTCGCCGCGCTGCTGTTCAGCGTCGGTGTGTACGGCGTGCTCGCCCGGCGCAACGCCGTCCTGGTGCTGATGTCCGTCGAGCTGATGCTCAACGCCGTCAACCTCAACCTGGTCGCCTTCGACGCCTGGCTGCGCGACTCGCTGCACGCCGGGCAGGCGCTCACCCTGTTCACCATCACCGTCGCCGCCGCCGAGATCGGGCTGGGGCTCGCCATCGTCCTGCTGCTGTTCCGGGCCCGGGGCACCGCGGACATCGACCGGGCGACCGCGCTCGGCGACCCGGCCGAGTCGCTCGCCGTCGAGGAGGCGCCGAACGGAGCCGAGGCGCTGAAGGGCCAGGCCGCCGCATGAACCTCGCCCTGCCCGCACTCGTCCCCGCGCTGCCCGCGCTCGGCGCGGCCGCGACCCTTGCCACCGGGAAGAAGGCGCCCGGGCTGGCCCGGCCACTGGCGATCGTCCCGGTCGCCGTATCGGCCGTGCTCGCCCTGGTGGTCGCCCTCCAGCTCGGCACCGGCCAGACCCTCGACGCGGCCACGCGGCTCACCCCGACCGGCGGCCCGGACATCGCGCTCGCCCTCCACCTGGACGGCTTCAGCTCGCTGATCTCGGTGCTGGTCGGCCTGGTCGCCACCTGCGTCCAGGTCTACTCGACCGCGTACCTGAAGCAGGACCCGCGCTACCCCTCGTACGCGGCGCTGGTCTCGCTGTTCACCGCGGCGATGTTCCTGGTGGTCTACTCGGGCGACCTGATCGTGCTGCTGGTCGGCTGGGAGGTCATGGGCCTCTGCTCGTACTTCCTGATCGGCCACCACTGGGAGAGCGCCGACGCCCGCTCGGCCTCGCTCAAGGCCTTCCTGGTCACCAAGCTCGGCGACGTGCCGTTCCTGTTCGGGATCTTCCTGCTGGGCGCGGACGCCGGCAGCTTCCGGATCCCGGACGTGCTGGCCGCCGCCGGCGAGGGCAGGCTCGGCCACCCGACCCTGATCGCGCTGCTGCTGCTCGCCGGGGTCGCCGGCAAGAGCGCGCAGTTCCCGCTGCACACCTGGCTCCCGGACGCGATGGCCGGCCCGACGCCGGTCTCCGCGCTGATCCACGCCGCCACCATGGTCGCGGCCGGCATCTACCTGGTCGCCCGGCTGCTGCCGGTGTTCCTGCTGTCGGGCGCGGCGCTGGTCGTGCTCGCCGTGATGGCCGCCGTGACGATGATCGGCTCGGCGCTGTGCGCGCTCGCCCAGGACGACCTCAAGCGCGTGCTCGCCTACTCCACCGTCGGCCAGCTCGGCTACATGGCCGGCGCACTGGCCAGCGGCGACCGCGAGGCCTCCGTCTTCCACCTGGTCACCCACGGCGCGTTCAAGGCGCTGCTGTTCCTGGCCGCCGGTGTGGTCATCCACGCCGCGCACACCAACTCGATCTCCGCGATGTCCCGGATCCCCGGGCTGCGCAAGCGCGTCCCGGACGCCTACTGGACGATGGGCATCGCGCTGGTCGCCCTGATCGGGCTGCCGCCGTTCTCCGGCTTCTTCAGCAAGGAGGCGGTGCTGACCGCCGCCGAGCACGCCGCCAACGGCGAGGCGCTCACCAACGGGCTCGGCCCGTCCTCGGCGGTGCCGGAGGCGGCCGGGTGGATCGTGCTGATCTCCGCCGCACTCACCGCACTGCTCACCGCCGCGTACGCGACCCGGCTCTTCCTGGTGGCCTTCCACAGCCCGGCCGGTGCCGCCGCTGCCGCACCGCAGGTGCTGCCCGAAGCCGACCGGGCCACCGTCGTGGCCGACCACGAGGCCGACGCGCCGTACTCGCCGGAGCTGGACGAGGCCGACCCGGGCACCGCCGAACCGCCCGCGATGCGCTGGCCGCTCTGGGTGCTGGCCGTCCCGACCATGGGCTTCGGCGTCGCCGGCCTGCGCTCGGACTGGCTGCCCGCGCTGCTGGACGGCGGCACGCTGCGGCCCTCCGGGGTCACCGCCGTCACCGGCACCGGGCTCGCCGTCGTCGGCATGCTCGCGGCGTACGGCGCCTGGCGCTCGGCGACCGCCCGGCTGGGCACCGGCAGGCCGGCCCCGGCCGCCGTCGGCCGGGTGCCCGAGCAAGCCGGAGCCCCGGCCGCCGAGGTGATCGTCGCCGACCCCGGGCGCACCCTGCTCGGCCCGCTGTTCGGCCCCGCCCGGCACGGCTTCGGCGTCGATCGGCTGTACCAGGCGCTGTTCGTCCGCCCGGTGATCGGCGCCGCCCGACTGGTCCGCTTCCTCGACCGCGAGGTCGTCGAGACCTACGTGCGCGGCACCGGGGTGGGCGCCAACCTGCTCGGCCGGGCCGTCCGGCTCGCGCAGACCGGCAACGCGCAGACCTACCTCAGCGCCCTGCTGGCCGCCGTCGTCCTGCTGGCCGTCCTGGTGGCGGTGTAGCCGGTGCTGTCCTCCACCTCCGTTCCCTCGACCGCCGTCGCACCAAGGAGCCCCCGATGAACGCAGTCCTCATCGCCCTCCTGGTGCTGCCACTGCTCGGTGCCGCGCTCACCCTGGCGCCGGTGTTCGGGCCGGACCGGGCCGCCGCCGACCGGCGGGCGCTGCGCCTGAACACCGTCGTCACCGGCGCGGTGCTGCTGCTCACCATCGCCCTCGCGGCCGGCTTCGACCACGACGAACCCGCCCGGATGCAGGCCACCACCGACGTGTCCTGGATCCCGGCCCTGCACGTGCGCCTCCACCTCGGTGTGGACGGCATCTCGTTGCCGCTGATCGTGCTGACCGCGCTGCTCACCTTCCTCTGCGCGCTGTACTCGGAGAAGCGGCTGCCGAACGGGGACGACCGGGGCGGAGCCCCTGATGAGCCCCGTCCGTCCGCGCAGGCCTTCGTCGGGCTGTTCCTCCTCCTCGAAGTCGGCATGCTCGCCACCTTCGCGGTGCTGGACCTCCTGCTCTTCTTCCTGGCCTTCGAGATCGTGCTGATCCCGATGTACTTCCTGATCGCCCGCTGGGGGAGCGGAGCGAAGACCCCGGCCGCCAACCGGTTCATCCTCTACACGCTGCTCGGCTCGGCCGTGATGCTGCTCGGCTTCCTGCTGATCGGCAGCAAGGCCGGCACCTTCGACATGCAGGCCCTGGCCGCCGCGCACGGCACCGGCCTGAGCCATACCACCCAGGTGATCGCCGCGCTGGCGATCCTGGTCGGGCTCGCGGTCAAGGCCCCCGCCTGGCCGCTGCACAGCTGGCTCCCCGACGCGCACACCGCCGCCCCGACGGTGGGCTCGGTGCTGCTCGCCGGCGTGCTGCTGAAGATGGGTACGTACGGTCTGGTCCGCGTCCTCCTCCCGGTCGTGCCGGACGGCACCACCACGCTCGCTCCCTACCTGGGCGCCTTCGCGGCCGTCGGCATCGTCTACGGGTCGCTGGCCTGCCTGGCGCTGGCCCGCCCCGGAGCCAAGGGCGACCTCAAGCGCCTGATCGCGTACTCCTCCGTCGGCCACATGGGCTTCGTGCTGCTCGGCATCGCCTCCCTCACCCCGGTGGGCGTCAACGGCGCGCTGTTCGCGAACATCGCCCACGGTCTGATCACCGGTCTGCTGTTCTTCGTCGTCGGCGCGCTCAAGGACCGCTACGGCACGGCCGACCTCGACACCCTCTCCGGCAGCACCGGCGCCGCCCTGTACGGCCGGGCGCCGCGACTCGGCGCGCTGCTCGCCTTCGCCGCCGTCGCCAGCCTCGGCCTACCCGGCCTGGCCGGCTTCTGGGGCGAGCTGCTCGCCATGTTCGGCGCGTTCGACCCCGCCGACGGCCTGTCGCGCCCCGCCTTCGTCACCTACATGGTCCTGGCCGGCCTCGGCACCCTCCTCACCGCCGCGTACCTGCTGGTCATGGTCAAGCGCGTCTGCATGGGCGACCCCGAGCAGCCCGCGCCGGTGGCCGAGGTGGCCGACGTGCGCCCGTACGAGGCCGTCAGCTGGATGCCGCTGGCCGCGCTCACCCTGCTCGCCGGCCTCTGGCCCGCGCTGCTGCTCGGCCTCTCGAACCCCGCCGTCAAGCACCTCCTCGGGGGTGGCTGACCGTGCTCGCCGCCCAGACCGCCGCACTCGGACCTCACTCCACGGGGCAGCACACTGTGACCTCCCTCGCCGTAGCCAACCCGGGCAGCCTGATCCAGTCCGTGGACTGGGTGGCGATCGCGCCCCCGCTGATCGCCGCCGTGGCCGCCCTCGCCGTGCTGGTCACGGACCTGTTCCTGCCCGAGCGGCACAAGAAGTGGCTCGGCCGCATCACCGCGGCCGGACTCGCCCTCGCCCTCATCGCACTCCTCCCCCTCACCGATGGATCACCCCGAGCTACCTTCTGCGTGCAGAACGTAGCAGGGGTCACTGACACTCCATCGGTCAGCGGCTCCGCCGTGGGCGGCTGCTCGTACGTCGCCGACCACTTCGCCCTGGTGTTCCAGCTGCTCGCCCTCGGCGGCGCACTGATCGCGGCACTGCTGTCGGCGCACACCGTCGAGACCGAGAAGCTCCCGCGCGGCGAGTACTGGTTCCTGCTGCTCTCCAGCGCCACCGGCGCCGCCCTGCTGCCCGCCTCCCGCGACCTCGCCACCCTGGTGATCGCCCTGGAGGTCGCCTCGCTGCCCGCCTTCGCCCTGGTCGCACTGCGCCGCGACGGCCGGGGCGCGGAGGCCGCGCTCAAGTTCTTCGTCTCCTCGGTGGCGGCGACCGCCGTGATGCTCCTCGGCATCGGCTTCGTCTACGCGGCGAGCGGCAGCCTGCACCTCGGCGCCGTCGCCCAGGGCCTGGAGCACGCCCCCGGACAGCTCAAGCCGCTGGCCGAGGCGGGCGCGGTGCTGACGCTCGTCGGCTTCGCGTTCAAGGTCGCCGCCGTCCCGTTCCACTTCTGGGTGCCGGACACCTACACCGGCGCGCCGCTGCCGGTGGCCGGCTACCTCTCGGTGGTCGGAAAGGCGGCCGGCCTCTCCGGTCTCGCGCTCGCCACCACCATCGCCTTCCGCCCGTACGCGCACACCTGGGGCCTGGCGCTCGCGGTGCTGGCCGCCGTCACGATGACCGTCGGCAACGTCGGCGCGCTGCGGCAGCGCTTCGACACCCGGTACAGCGCCGTGCGACTGCTCGCCTGGTCCTCGGTCGGCCAGGCCGGGTACCTGCTGGTGCCGCTCGCCGCGGCCGGCTACGCGCCCACCGGGGTCGACCCGCTCGGCGCCACCGCCGCGTACGCGCTGATCTACGGTGTGGTGAACCTCGGCGCGTTCGGGGTGGTGGCGGCGGTCGGCCGCCGGGCCGGCACCAGCGTGGACGACTTCCGCGGCCTGTTCGCCCGCCGCCGCTGGACGGCGCTGGCGCTCGCCTTCTTCCTGCTCTGCCTGGCCGGGCTGCCGCCGGGCGTGATCGGCCTGTTCGGCAAGGTCGTGGTATTCCGTGCGGCCGTCGACGCCGGGCTGGGCTGGCTGGCCGTGGTGATGGCCGCCAATGTGGTCGTCGCCCTGTACTACTACCTGCTGTGGACGGCGCGGCTGTTCGCCCCGGCGGGCGACGAGCAGGCGGGCGCGGCGGTCGGGGGCGGGGCCGAGGCCGAGCGTCGACTGCCGGCCAGCCTGACCGCGACGCTGGGGCTCACCGCCTCGGTGGCGGTGGTCCTGTCGGTGGCGCCGCAGCTGGTCCTGCAGGTCGCGGGCGGCTCCCTGTTCTGAGGCCCCGAGGCCCCAGGCCCCGAGGTCCCGAGCCGGGGCCGCTCCGGCGGTGCGGTGCGGTCCTGCAATGTGACGGTGGCGCGTCCGGCGGTGGCGCCCCCGGCGGTGTCGCGTCGGTCACAAGGGAACAAGGTCCCCGGCCCCACCCGTTGACCGGGCAAGAGGGACGAGGCAGAAAGGGCTTCCCCACCGCACCAATGGAGGGCCTGACGTGCACCGCCGGCACAACGGACTGAGGACCGCCGTCCTGCTCGGCGGCCTCTCGGCGCTGATCCTGGTGATCGGAAGCTTCTTCGGTCGCACCGGCTTCGTGGTCGCCCTGGTGATCGCCCTCGGCACCAATGCCTACGCCTACTGGAACAGTGACAAGATCGCGCTGCGGGCCATGCGGGCCCGCCCGGTCAGCGAGTTCGAAGCACCCCAGCTGTACCGGATCGTGCGCGAGCTCTCCACGGCCGCCCGTCAGCCGATGCCCCGCCTCTACATCTCCCCGACCCCCGCCCCCAACGCCTTCGCCACCGGCCGCAACCCGCGCAACGCGGCGGTCTGCTGCACGGAGGGCATCCTGCAGATCCTGGACGAGCGAGAGCTGCGGGGCGTGCTCGGGCACGAGCTGAGCCACGTCTACAACAGGGACATCCTGATCTCCTCGGTCGCCGGGGCGCTCGCCTCGGTGGTGATGTTCCTGGTGAACTTCGCCTGGCTGATCCCCTTCGGCCGCTCCGAGGACGACGACGGACCGGGGCTGTTCGGCATGCTCGCCATCATGATCCTCGGACCGCTCGCGGCCGGACTGATCCAGCTGGCGGTCAGCCGCTCCCGCGAGTACCAGGCCGATGCCGACGGCGCCCGGATCACCGGTGACCCGCTCGCCCTGGCCGGTGCCCTGCGCAAGCTCGACGCCGGCACCCGCCGGCTCCCCCTCCCGCCCGAGCCGCAGCTCCAGACGGCGAGCCACATGATGATCGCCAGCCCCTTCCGCCCGGGCGAGGCCGGCGCCAGGCTGTTCTCCACCCACCCGCCGATGGCCGAGCGCATCGCCCGCCTGGAGCGGATGGCGGGCTCCGGGCGGTAGAAGGCTCCGCCGCGCGGGGCGGGCTCCGGGCGGTAGCGGTCCGCCGCGCCCCTCCTCAGCCTGCCGTTTCGTCGTACGCCAGGCGGAGGCGGTGGATGCCCTCGGCCACCTGGGCGGGGCTTTCGGCGGCCGCGTAGCTGAGGCGGAGGTGGGGGGCCGGGGGTTCGGCGGCGTGGTACGGGCGGCCGGGGGTGATCTGGACGCCCGCGCGCAGGGCGGCCGTGGTCAGGGCTCCGTCGTCGGTGCCGTCCGGGAGGCGCAGCCACAGGTGGTAGCCGCCCGGACGGTGGATGGTGAGCAGGCCGGGCAGTTCGCGGTGCAGGGCGGCGACGGCGGCGGTGCGGCGGTCGCGCAGTTCGGCGCCGAGGGTGCGCAGGTGGCGGGCCCAGGCCGGGTCGGCGACGAGTTCCAGCGTCGCCTCCTGGAGCGGCCGGGGCACGAAGAAGCTGTCCACCACCTGGGTGGCCCGCAGCCGGGCGAGGGCCGGGCCGCGGGCGGTGAGGGCGCCGATCCGCAGGTTGGGGGAGGCGGCCTTGGTGAGCGAGCGCAGGTGCACCACGACCCCGTCCCGGTCGTCGGCGGCGAGCGGGCGCGGCAGTGCGGGGGCGTCCGTGTGGACCAGCAGCCGGGCGAAGTCGTCCTCGACCACGAACGCCCCGGCGGCCCGGGCGATCCGCAGGACTTCCTCCCGCCGTCCGGGTGAGAGCACCGCGCCGGTGGGGTTCTGGAACAGCGGCTGGCAGACGAAGACCCGGGCCCGGGTGGCGGCGAAGGCGTCGGCCAGCAGGTCGGTGCGGACGCCGTCGGCGTCGACCGGGACGGGGACGGGCCGCAGCCCAGCGGCCCGGACGACCGCGAGGATGCCCGAGTACGTCGGCGACTCCACCAGCACCGGCGAGCCGGGCGCGGCCAGCGAGCGCATGGCGACGGTGAGCCCGCCCTGCCCGCCGGAGGTGATCAGGACGTCCCCGGCGCCGATCGGTCCGCCGTGGCCGCCGATGTCGCGGGCGAACCAGCCGCGAAGTTCGGTGAGACCGTCGACCGGCGGGCGGTCCCAGGCACCGGGGCGCCGACCGGCCCGGGCGAGGGCGGTGGCGAGCAGCCGTTCGGGCAGCAGGGAGGAGTGCGGGTAGCCGCTGTTGAGGTCGATGACGTCGGGCGGCGGCACCTGGAGGGTGGCGAGCACCGGGGCGGCGAGCAGGTCGCGGGGGCCGGATTCGGCGCTGAGCGCGATCTCCTGCCAGGAGAGGTCGCCGCTGCGGCCGGGCGGTGCGGCGGTGGCGGTCGGGGCCGCGGCGAAGGCCGCCGCCCGGAAGACCCCCGCGCCCGGCCGGGAGACCACGAGGCCCTCGGCGACGAGCACCGCGATGGCCCGGGAGACCGTCCCCGGGCTGACCTGGTGGCGCTCCATCAGTGCCCGGCTGGCAGGCAGCTTCCGTCCCTCCGGGTAGCGCTCGACCTCGCGCCGCAGGGTATCGGCGAGTTCGCTCACACTGCTACGCTCGTTCATGACGACACAAGATAGCGCTACCCTGGTCCGGGCGATAGCACCGAAGCACAGCGCGGCCGCCGGCACGGCCCTCGCCGCCCTCGGAGTGGCGTCCTTCTCGCTCAGCTTCCCGGCCACCGCGTGGTCCCTGCAGGGCTTCGGCCCGTGGTCCTCGACCGGGCTGCGCGGCGCCCTGGCCGGCGTGCTGGCCGCGCTCTACCTGCTGGCCGCCGCCGCACCGCTGCCGAAGCGGCGGGACTGGCCCGCCCTGCTGGTGGTCTCCGGCGGCTGCGTCCTCGGCTTCCCGCTGCTGACCACGCTCGCCCTGCGCACCTCCTCGACCGCCCACTCGGCCGTGGTGATCGGCGTCCTGCCGCTGGCCACCGCGGTGGTCTCGGCGCTGCGTACCGGCCGCCGGCCGTCCCGGGCGTTCTGGGCGGCGGCGCTGGCGGGGGCGGCGGCCGTCCTCGTCTTCACCCTGCTGCAGAGCCACGGTCGGCCGACCGTCGCCGACCTCTTCCTGTTCGTCGGGCTGGTGGTCTGCGCGGCCGGGTACGCGGAGGGCGGGCGGCTCTCCCGGGACCTCCCGGGCGCCCAGGTGATCGCCTGGGCGGTGCTGGCCGCGCTGCCGGTGATGCTGCTGACCTCCGCGTTCGGGCTGGCCACCGAGCCGGTGCGGCTCGCGCCGAAGGCGCTGACCGGGCTGGTGTACATCGCGGCGGTGTCGCAGTTCGGCGGGTTCGTGCTCTGGTACCGGGGGATGGCCGCGATCGGCGTGCCGAGGGCCAGTCAGCTGCAGCTCGGGCAGCCGCTGCTGACGCTGGTCTGGTCGGTGCTGCTGCTCGGCGAGGACCTGCCGACGGCCGCGCCGGTCACGGCGGGGGTGGTGCTGGTCTGCATCGCGGTGACCCAGCGCGCCCGGACCTGAGCCGGGCCCGGACCCGAGCAGGGCTCGGACCCGAGCAGGGCTCGCAGCTGAGGCGGCTCGGGCCCGGTGCCCGTCCGGATGCCGGCCTCTCGGGGACCGTTGCGCTGACCGGGTCGGAGCGGCACGCGGCTCGTTAGGATGAGGCCGCGCCCGTCGGTCCGGGCGCGGCATCCGGAGGGAGTGGGCCGTCATGGCAGACGAGAGGCACGCCCCGGCGGCCGGGGATGCACCGGCCCGACGACGCGGCCAGGGCGAGCTGGAGGCGCAGGTGCTGGCGGTGCTCCAGCAGGCGCCCGGCCCGGCCACCGCGGGGTGGGTCCAGGAGCGCCTGGAGGGCGACCTGGCGTACACCACGGTGATGACCATCCTGTCCCGGTTGCACGCCAAGAACGCCGTCTCCCGGAGCCGCTCCGGGCGCTCCTACCTGTGGCAGGCCTCGTCCGACGCCGCCGGGCTGGCGGCACTGCGGATGCGCCGGATGCTCGACGGGGAGGCGGATCGGGACGCCGTCCTGGCCAGCTTCGTCAGCGCGCTGCTGCCGCACGACGAGGAACTGCTGCGGGCGCTGCTCGACGCCGCGTCCGCCGATCCGGCAGCGGCCGACCGTGAGAGCTGACCCGTGGGCTTCTTCGTCTTCCTCCCGCTCGTCCTGCCGCTCACAGCGGTCCCGATCGCTCGCCTGACCGAGCAGCACCTGCACCCGCGCGGCGCGGCCCGGCTGATGACCGTGATCAGCGCGGTGATGGCGGTGTGCAGCGTGCTCTGCCTCGGGCTGATCGGCGTGGTGGGCACCGCGCAGATCCCCGGCAACCCGCTGCCGGACGGCTGGTCCGACCCGGAGGTGCGGGCCGCGCTGCCGTACCACGAGACGGTCGGGACGGCCGCGATGTGGCTGCTGGCGCTGGTGGGCTTCGCCTGCGCCCGGACGGTCGTCCGGCACCTCCGGGTGCGCGCCCGGGCCCGGCGGGCGCTGTCCGGGCTGCCCGCGGGGCCGGGCCCGTCCGGCGACCTCGCGGTGCTGCCGGACCGCAACCCGTACGCCTACGCGCTGCCCGGCTCGCCCGGGCGGGTGGTGGTCTCCACCGGGATGCTGGACGGCCTGGCGGCGGACGAGCGGGAGGCGCTGCTCGCGCACGAGCGGGCGCACCTGCGCCACCGCCACCACCGGTACCTGCTGACCACCCAGCTCGCCGCCTGCGTCAATCCCTTCCTGCGGCCGCTGCAGAACGCGGTGGCGTACAGCGCGGAGCGGTGGGCGGACGAGGACTCGGCGCAGGCCGTGGGGGACCGCCGGATCACCGCGCGGGCGGTGGCCCGGGCGGCCCTGGTCTCGCGCGCCGCCCCGGCTCCCGGCTTCGCGGCCTTCGCCGCCCCGACCGCCGCTGCCGGACCGGTACCGCGCCGGGTCGCCGCGCTGCTCGGCCCGGTGCCGACCTCCCGCAACTGGCCGCCGGCCAAGACCCCGGCGGGCCTGGCGGCGATGGTCGCCGCGATCGGTACGGCGGCGTCGGCGCTGTGTGCGCTCAACGCCGCCGTGGCCCTGTTGGTGGTGCTGAAGGCGGTCACCCCGCTGTAGGGCGGGGCCTGTGTGCCCCGGTCTGCCCCGGGGCTGGGGCTCACCCCGCCGCAGCCAGGGCGTCCAGCCGGGCCCCGGCTGCCGCCAGCGACTCGACGGCGAGCGGCTCCAGGCCGTTCAGCGCGGGGACGTCCGCGGCCCGGGTGAGCTCGGCCGTGACGACGTGCAGGTTCTCCTCGGCGACCCCGAGGTTGCCGAAGTACGCCCGCAGGTACGGGACCTGGAAGTCGACGTGCTCGCGCGGGGCGCCCGCTCCGTAACCGCCGCCGCGGACGGCGACGACCACCACACGGGTGTCGCGCAGCAGCTGCTCGCCGGTGTCCGGGTCGAGGAAGGCGCCGGGGAAGGAGACCCGGTCGATCCACGCCTTGAGGCCGGTCGAGACGGTGAGGTTGTACATCGGGCTGCCGAGCAACAGGGTGCCTGCGGCCCGCAGCTCCTCGATCAGCGGGCGGCTGAGCGCCCACTCGCGCTGCTCGTCCGGGGTCTCGGCCAGGGCGGCGACGTCCTCCAGCGGGAGCGGGCCCTTGCGTTCGGTCCGTCGGCCGAGGGCGTCGTAGCCGGCGAGGACGGCGGGCACCGGGTCGGCGGCGAGGTCGCGGTACCGGTGCCGGGCGGTGGTGCCGTGCCGGGCGCGCCAGGCGGTGGCGAAGCGGTCGGTCAGGGCGCGGCTGACCGAGCCGGCCGGGCTGATGCTGGAGTCCAGGTGGAGCAGCGTGGCGGAGGTCATGGTGGTCTCCTGGTCACCTCGGGGGAGGACGGATCGTCATGGTGGTGACGAGCCGGGCCGAGGAAAGGTGACCGATGCGCCGGGACGGGATTTCGGGAGCGACGGGCGAGGGAACGGCGCCAGATGGAGCGACGGCCGAGAGAGCGGCGGCCCAGGGGGCTCCGGGTGGCGGGGGAGCGACGGCCGGGGCGGTGGCGGCCGAGGTGTCGGCGGCGCGCTTCGAGGCCGAGCGCGGGCGACTGCGGGCGATCGCGCAGCGGATGCTCGGGTCGACGGGCGAGGCCGACGACGCGGTGCAGGAGGCCTGGCTCCGGCTGGTCAGGGCCGACCCGGCGGAGATCGACAACCTGCCCGGCTGGCTGACCACGGTGGTCTCCCGGATCTGCCTGGACCTGCTGCGGGCCCGCGCCGCACGCCGCGAGGAGCCGACCGGCGAGGCGCTCCCGGACGCGGCGGGCGGCGGCGCGGACCCGGAGCGGGAGGCACTGCTGGTCGAGTCGGTGGGACGGGCGCTGCTCGTGGTGCTGGACCGGCTGGGACCGGCCGAGCGGGTCGCCTTCGTGTTGCACGACGGCTTCGCGGTGCCCTTCGAGCAGATCGCGCCGATCGTCGGGCGGACCCCGGTGGCCGCCAAGAAGCTGGCCAGCCGCGCCCGGCAGCGGGTGCGGGGCACGGCCGCGCTGCCCCCTCAGCCGCTGGCCGGGCACCGGCGGGTGGTGGAGGCCTTCCTGGCCGCCGCCAGGGACGGGGACCTGGCCGGCCTGCTGGCCGTCCTGGCCCCGGACGTGGTGCGGCGGGCCGACCCGGCCGCGCTGCCGCCCGGCCGCTCCCCGGTGGCCCGCGGCGCGGCGGCGGTCGCCCGGGAGACCACGGTCTTCGGCCGCCGGGCCCGGTACGGCGCGGTGGCCCTGGTGGACGGGGTGCCCGGCATCCTGATCGCGCCGGACGGGCGGCTGCGGCTGGTGCTGCGGGTGGCGGTCGCGGACGGCAGGGTGGCCGGCTACGAGGTGGTCGCCGACCCGGCCCGGCTCGCGGCCCTGCAGCTCGCCCTCCTCCCGGACGGGGGAGGGGAGCCGGGGCCGCGATCGGCGCACCGGTGAACCCCCGTCCCGGACGCGCCCGGGACGGGGGTTCAACCGGCGCCGGGCCCGGTTCGCGGCGCCGGACCGGGCCCGGAAGGGGCTACTTCTCGTCGGCGATCCGGACCAGCATCTTGCCGGTGTTGGCGCCGGTCAGCACGCCGAGGAAGGCCTCCACCACGCGGTCGAAGCCGTCCACGATCGTCTCCTCCGGGACGACGGCGCCCGAGCGCAGGTGCGGGACGAGGAAGTCGTACAGCTCGGGCCGGGCGTCGAGGTTGTTGCGCACCAGGAAGCCCTCGAGCCGCAGGCTCTTGCCGACCACGTCGTAGAGGTTGCGCGGCGCGGGCGGCGGGTCCAGCGGGTGGTTGTACTGGGCGATGGCGCCGCACCAGGCGATCCGGCCGCGATCGCGCAGGACGTCGATGGCCGCCTCCAGGTGGTCGCCGCCGACGTTGTCCAGGTAGACGTGCAGCCCCTCGGGGGCGGCCTCGCGCAGGCGGTCCGCGATCGGGCCGTCGTGGTAGTCGAAGGCGGCGTCGAAGCCGAGGTGCTCGGTGAGGCGGGCGGCCTTGGCGGCGGAGCCGGTGCTGCCGATGATCCGTCCGGCGCCGAGCAGGCGGGCGAGCTGTCCGGCGGCGGTGCCGACGCCGCCGGCGGCCGCCGAGATGAACACCGTCTCGCCGGGCTGGAGCCGGGCGACCCTGGTCAGGCCGACCCAGGCGGACAGTCCGGTGCCGCCGAGCACCGACAGGTGGGCGCTCAGCGGGACGCCGTCGAAGTCGGGCAGCACGTTCGCCCCTTCGGCGGTGACCACCGAGTGGGTGCGCCAGGCCTGGCGGTGGAAGACCAGCGCGCCGACGGGCAGGGCGTCGGCCCGGGACTCCACGACCCGGCCGATGGTGCGGCCCTCCAGCGGGGCGTGCAGGTCCCAGCCGCCCTCGTCCATCTCCTCGCGCATGTACGGGTCGACGGACTGGTAGACGTTCGCGACGAGGGCCTCGCCCGCCGCGAGCGCCGGGACGCTCTCCTCGACGAAGGCGAAGTTCTCGGCGGTCGGCGCGCCGGTGGGGCGGGAGACCAGGTGGACGGCACGGGTGGTGGGGCGGGACATCGGTGCTCCGGACGGGTGAGGACGGGCGGTGTGTGATCACCGTAGGAAGCGGGGGAGCGGCCGGGCAGGGGCTTCCGTCGATGGAACGGCGGCTTCCATGAACGGGATCGATGGATCGGGGGCACAGGGCCGCGGACACGCCCTAGATTCGGAGGCATGACCGATCTCGCCCCGCACGAACTGCGGATCCTGGTCGCCGTCGCCGAGGAGCAGAGCTTCACGGCGGCCGCCACGCGCCTGGGCACCACCCAGTCCGCCGTTTCGCACGGCGTGCGCGCCTGCGAGCGGAAGCTCGGAGCGGTGCTCTTCGACCGCGGGCGCCACGGCGCACGCCCCACCGAGCCCGGCGCCCGGGCGGTGGCGTACGCCCGCCGGATCCTACGGCTGATGGACGCGATGGGCCCGGAGGTGCGCGGGGCCGGGACGGACGGGCCGCTGACCGGCACCCTGCGGATCGCCGCCTTCCGCAGCGCCGCCGCCCACCTGCTGCCGCCCGTCCTGTCCCGGCTCGCCGAGCGCCACCCCGCCCTCGGCACGCGCGTCCGGATCGTCCGGGAGATCGGCCGCGGCACCGCCGGGGAGGTCGCCGACGGCCGTGCCGACCTCGGGCTCGCCACCCTGGACGCCGGCGGCCCGCCGCCCGTCCCCGGCCTCGTCGCGGTGCGCCTGTACGAGGAGACGTACGCGCTCGCGCACCCGCAGGGACACCCGGCGCCGCGCGAGCTCCCGCTGGTCGACTGGGACGAGAACTGCGGCTCGTACACCCGGGACTGGTGGCAGCGGCAGGACTGGATCCCGCCCGCGACCGTGGACGTGGAGGACGACACGGTGGCCCTCTCGCTGGTCGCCCAGGGCCTGGGCATGGCGATCATGCCTCGGACGGCCCTGCTCGGCGCCCCGGCCGGGCTCGCCGTCACCGACCTCGGGCCGCGCCCGCCCAGTCGCTTCGTCGGGTACGTCACCACGCCGGAGCTGGCCGGGACGGCCGCCGTCCGGGCGCTGATCCGCGAGCTGCGGGAGGTCAGGCTGCCGACGGGGCTGGCGCCGGCCCAGCCCTCGGCGACCGCTCAGCCCTCGACGCCGGGCCGGCGTTCGGCGATCGCTCAGCCCTCGACGCCGGGTCCCTCGACTGCCTCCCGGAGCGTGCGGAACTCCGCGGCCAGCGCGTCCAGGGTGTAGTGCGCGTTGAGGCCGCTGGGGTTGGGCAGCACCCACACCTCGGTGTCGCCGATGCCCTCCGGCTGGCGCCCGATCGCCGCCCGCCGCTGCCCGAAGGCCGTCCGGTAGGCGCCGATGCCGAGCACGGCCAGCACTCGCGGGCGCAGCCGCAGGACCCGGTCGCGGAGTGCGGTGTCGCCCTCGCGCAGCTCCTCGGCGGTCAGCTCGTCCGCCTTGGCGGTGGTGCGCGGGGCGACGTTGGTGATGCCCAGGCCGAGTGCGAGCAGCTGCTCCTGCTCGTCCGGGCGGTACTGGCGCTCGGTGAAGCCGGAGCGGTGCAGCGCGGGCCAGAAGCGGTTGCCGGGCCGGGCGAAGTGGTGCCCGGTGGCGCCGGACCACAGGCCCGGGTTGATGCCGCAGAACAGCACCCGCAGCCCGGGCCCGGCGACGTCCGGGATGGTGGTGTCCTGGGCGGCCAGCAGCTGTTCGGCGCTGGGCTTCATCGGGGTCTGCGGCTTCGTCGGGGTCTGCGGCTTCGTCGGCGTTTGCGGCGTCTGCGGCTTCACGCGGCCAAGTCTGCCGTGCCGTGCGACGGCGCCGTGCGACGGCTGCGCAGCCACCGCAGGCCGAAGACCACCACGGCCGCGTACGCCCAGCCGACGAACACGTCGATGATGAAGTGCTCCGCGCCGTAGACCAGGGTGAACGTCATCGCGAGTGGATAGGCGACCAGGACCGCCCGCAGCCAGGGCCGGGCGGTGGGCCAGAAGAAGAACAGCAGCATCGCCGGGTAGGCGGAGTGCAGCGAGGGCATCGCGGCGACGTCGTTGGCGAACTGGCTGCCGTTCTCCAGCAGCGAGTCGGCCTGCGGCAGCCCGCTCGCCGAGATCACCTCCCAGACCACCCGGGACAGGTGTGGCATGTTGCCCTCCCGGGCGACCAGCCACGGCGGGTCGGCCGGGTAGAGCAGGTAGGTGGCGAAGCCCGCGAAGGTGAGCGTCAGGTAGCAGGCGAGCAGCTGTCGGAACCGGTGGTGCGCGCGTCGCCAGAGCACGGCGAGCAGCAGGAAGACGACGAAGAAGTGCGAGAGGTAGACGCCCACCGCCGCGTAGTCGTACCAGTGCGGCGAGCCCGGGGTGTAGAGGGCGTGCTGGAGCCGGACGGTCCAGGTCTCGCCGAAGCCGAGCACCTCGTCGAAGCGCAGCTGAGGCAGCCAGTGCGGGGCCCACGGGGTGTGCGCGCCGTAGCCGCGCAGCAGCGAGTACGCCCAGACCACGGCCATCACCGGCACCCAGTCGCGCAGGACCAGGAGGAAGCCGCGCGGGCCGTGCCCGCTGTGCACGGCGGCGGTGAGGAGCGCGCCGATCAGCCAGAGGAACAGCACGTCGTTGGCGGACGGGATGCCCTCGGTGCGCAGGAACCAGAGGAGGCCGGTCAGGTAGAGCGGCCAGGCCAGGAAGCGGAGTCTCGACCAACCCGTCACGCGGGAGCGGGGCGGAGGCACCGGGCGCGGTCGCGCGGCCCGCACGGGGGGCGGGGCCGGGTGGAGGGTCTTGGTCATGTGCACGGAAACTAGCAAGTCAAACTTGGAGGACTCTGGGTGAACTATGACCGGATCGTAAGAAGTGCAGATGCCTCAGCGTATCCGCGAGTCGGCGAAGTGCCGTAGGAACAGCGCCTCGACATGGGCCATGTGCGCGAGCTCGTCCGGGTCGACGCTCTCGTTCGGGGCGTGGATCAGGCAGCGCGGCTCCTCGACGCCGATCAGGATGATCTCCGCGTCGGGGTAGGTGTCGGCGAGCACGGTGCAGAGCGGGATCGAGCCGCCCTGGCCGAGGAAGGACACCGGCAGGCCGTAGACCTCCCGCATCGCCCGGCCGAGCGCGGCGTAGGCGGGCCCGCCGGTCTCGGCCCGGAACGGCGCGCCGGCGCCCTCCCGCTCGACGTCCACCAGCACGCCCCAGGGAGCGGCCGCCGCCAGGTGCGCGACCAGGGCGTCCTGGGCGGCGCGGGCGTCGGTTCCGGGCGGCACCCGCAGGCTCACCCGGGCCCGGGCGGTGGCCGGGACGGCGGAGGCCGAGCCGACCACGGGCGGGCAGTCGATGCCGAGGACCGTGACGGCGGGGCGGGCCCAGAGCCGGTCGGCGACGGTGCCGGAGCCGGTCAGCCGGACGCCGTCCAGGACGCCCGCGTCCGCGCGGAAGGCGGCCTCGTCGTAGCCGACTCCGTTCCAGGTGCCCTCGCAGTCCAGGCCGTTGACGCGGGTGCCGCCGTCGGCGTCGCGCAGCGAGTCGAGCATCCGGATCAGTGCGGCGAGGGCGTCCGGGGCGGGGCCGCCGAACATGCCGGAGTGCAGCTCGCCCCGCAACGCCCGTACGGTGACCACCACCTCGGCGACCCCGCGCAGCGAGGTGGTCGCGGTCGGGACGCCGACGGCGGCGTTGCCGGTGTCGCAGATCAGCAGCGCGTCCGCGTGCAACTCCCCGGCGTGCGGCGGCAGATGCTGCTCCAGCCCGCCGGTGCCCTGCTCCTCGGAGCCCTCGACCACCAGCTTGAGGCCGACCGGGACGTCCTCGCCGAGCGCGCGCAGCGCGGTGAGGTGCATGACGATGTTGCCCTTGCAGTCGGCTGCGCCGCGCCCGTACCAGCGGCCGTCGCGTTCGGTGAGCCGGAACGGCGGGGAGTCCCAGGCGGCTTCGTCCAGCGGGGGCTGGACGTCGTAGTGGCTGTAGAGCAGCACGGTCGGGGCGCCGGGCGGCGGCGGGCGGTGGCCGATCACGGCGTGGCTGCCGTCCGGGGTCTCCTCCAGGTGGACGTCGCGCAGTCCGGCCTCGGTGAATGCGGCGGCGACCCACTCGGCGGCCCGGCGGCAGTTCTCCGGCGGGTACTGCCGGGGGTCGGCGACGGACGGGATGGCGACCAGCTCGGCCAGGTCGGCCTGCGCTCGCGGCATCAACGCGGCGATCCGGCGGGCGAGTTCGCCGGTGGTTTCGTCGGTCATGCGGGGGCTCCCTGGGCCTGCGGCGGGCGGGGCTTGTCGGCATCTCGGCATCTCGGCATTTTTCGGCGGTCGGCGGCGGCCGGTGCCTGCCGGGATCGGTCGGCGGCGCGGGAGTCGGGGAACGGGCCCCGGGGCGGGCCGCACCCCGGCCAGTCCACCCGGGAGCCGGGGCCGCCGCATGCGGCGCGCACCCGAGCGGGTGAGCGCCGGCGGGGGCCGGGGGTGCGCGGCCGCGGCCCGACATTTGACGGTGCTCAGTCTGCTCTACGGTCTCCGACCGGGCACGGAATCATAAATTCCGGGCCGACTGTCAGTGCGGTGGGACACCATGTCCGGCATGTCCTACGAACTCCAAGCGCTGATAGGAACATTGGAGCTGCTGACGGTGGCGGCGGCGGAGGTTCCGACAGCCCGGGTGGTGCCGCTGGCGCAGGGGCTGGCGCTGATCCCGGTCACCCCCGCCGTCCTCGCCGCGCTCCAGGGCGACGGCAGTGTGCGGAAGCCGTTCGGCGGAGCCGGGTTCGGCTGGCACTCGGACGGCTTCGAGCTCCGCCTGGCGGCCTGGTCGAAGGCCGGCCCGATCGCCTGCGTGGAGGCCGAGTACTTCGGCGGCAGCGGCACCCAGCGCGCCGCGGTCTGGGAGGACGGCCGGGTCGTCCTCGGCCCGCTCGCCATCGGCGAGTTCGAGCCCGCGTCGGCCGAGGGCGCGCCGATCTCCCGGGCCCTGCGGCGGATCGGCGCGCGCACCGAGGAGGGCCGGGTGGACGAGTTCGACTCGGTCGGCCTGGGCGCGCACCGCAGCACCGGAGGCTGGGCCGGCACCGACTAGCCCGCGCTCACCGTTCGGCGTACGTGCGGTGGCTGCGTCCGGACTGCTGCCCGACCGTGTGATGCAGGCGAGCTCGCCTGATCCACAGTGAGAGGAAGCGGTACCCATGCGTGCCACCCGGATGGCCGTCGTGCTGACCGCAGCGTTCGCGCTGACCATGGTCGCCACGGCGTCCGCCACCGCCGCCGGCCATGGAGCCGCGGCCGCCCGTACCACCGTCCCCGTCCCCGCCCTCGTCGGCGTCCCCGGCGTTCCCGCCGTCCCCGGGATCCCCGGCGTCCCCGCGGTGACGCCGTCGACCCTCCCGGCCGTCGCCGACCCGGCCGCGTCCACCCTCCCGCCTCTTCCGGCCCTCCCGTCCCTCCCCGCCGTGCCGGATCCGACCGCGGCGCTGGGCGACATCCTCAAGCTGGTCACCGGTCTGCTCTCGACGGTGACCTCCGCCCTTCCCGACCCCGCTGCCGTCCAGCAGCTCGTCGCCGCCCTGCAGGCCGCCCTGCAAGGCCTGATCGGCCAGCTCCCGACGCCGCCGACGGTGGCCCCGGCCCCGTCCAAGGCGCCCGGACCGGCCGACACCCCGCAGCAGCAGCTCGATGCCCTCCGCACTCAGGTCCAGGCGCTGAGCGCGGCGGCCCGCGCCCATCCCGCCGCCGGGTGACCTCACCGACGCGAACGGCCCCGCCGACGCGAACGGCCCCGCTCCCGAACCCGGGAGCGGGGCCGTGCCGTTCGCCCGCCGACCGGAGGCCGGCGGCAGGTCACGATCGGAGGCGGTCCGTGATCAGGCCGCGATCACATCCGCGATCACGTCCGTGATCAGCGGTAGTTCACGAACTGGATCGCGAAGTCCAGGTCCTTGCCCTTGAGCAGGGCCTGCACGGCCTGGAGGTCGTCGCGGCTCTTCGAGCTGACGCGCAGCTCGTCGCCCTGGACCTGGGCCTTGACGCCCTTCGGGCCCTCGTCACGGATGATCTTCGCGACCTTCTTCGCGTCCTCCGTGGTGATGCCCTCCTTGACGTTGGCAAAGATCTTGTACTCCTTGCCGGAGAGCTGGGGCTCGGCGGCGTCCAGAGCCTTCAGCGACAGGCCGCGCTTGATGAACTTCGTCTGCAGCACGTCGAGGATGGCGCGCACGCGCTCCTCGCCGTTGGCCTTCATCTCGATCTTTTCGCCGGAGCGGCTGATCTCGCCGCCCACGCCCTTGAAGTCGAAGCGCGTCGCGATCTCACGGGAGGTCTGGTTGATCGCGTTGTCGACCTCCTGCCACTCGACCTTCGAGACGATGTCGAAACTGGAGTCGGCCATGGGTATTGGTCTCCTTGATGCTCTGGCTTCACTGGCACGGCCCGCCCCACCGGGCGCCCGCCGCCTCAGCCTATCCAGCGCTGCCCCGCCCTCGCCCGTGGCGACCACGCCGCGTTCCTTGATCATCGCGTGATCTACCGAGTGGCGGAGCACCCCCCGGCATCGGGTATGGTTTACCAAGTCGAACGGGGCGAACACCCCGGTCGGCGAAAATCCTGGCTGGTTGCCCGAGCGGCCAAAGGGAGCAGACTGTAAATCTGTCGCGCAAGCTACGCAGGTTCGAACCCTGCACCAGCCACAGGATAGAGAACAGCCCCTGATCTGCGGAAACGCAGATCAGGGGCTGTTCTGTTTTCCCACCCCGCGCACTATTGCGAACTACTTGCAATTGCCTCCATGAGGCAGCAGAGTGGGAGCCCGGGGGTGGGAGTCCTTCGACCGAGCTGATCGTCTTCCCAACCGGCGCCCGCCGGGACAACGGCTCACCCCACCCCCGCCAGTCACCCCCGTCGAAACAGCCCCTCCAGGGCGGACGGCAGGCGCGTCAAGGGCCCGTCAAAGCCGCTCGTGGCCGCGTCAGGAACGCGTAGGGGCCGGGGGAGGGCCGGGCGCGCGGACCGCAGGATCGGAGCAACTACCGACCGCGGAGGTTCCGTCCGATGTCCAGCGCCACCACCACCCCGGCCGTCGCGGCCGATCCCCAGCCTCCGGATACCGGCGCCGGTGACGAGCGGCACCGGCTCAGCGTGCTCGGCGGACTGGCGGCGCTCTCCCTGGACGCCATGGCCTCGGTCGCGTACGGGCCGGAGTCGATCGTGCTGGTGCTGGCCGCCGCCGGGGCGTACGGGCTGGGCTTCACGCTGCCGGTCACCGTGGCGATCGCCGTGCTGCTGGCGGTGCTGGTCGCCTCCTACCGGCAGGTGATCGCGGCGTTCCCGGACGGCGGCGGCTCCTATGCCGTCGCCAAGGCGCACCTGGGCCGCCGGACGGCGCTGACCGCGGCCGCCTCGCTGGTGATCGATTACGTCCTGAACGTCGCGGTCTCGGTCACCGCCGGCGTGGCCGCGCTGACCTCGGCCGTACCGGGCCTGTACGACCAGCGGGTCTGGCTGTGCCTGGGCGTGCTCGCCCTGGTCACCGCGGTGAACCTGCGGGGGATAGCCGAGTCGGCGCGCTGGTTCATGGCGCCGACGGCCGTCTTCGTCGTCGCCGTCCTGGCGATCATCGTGGTCGGCCTGTTCCGGGACGGCCCGGCCGGCACCGCGGCCGCCGCCGGGCACGCCTCCGCGCTCGCCGGGAACGCCACCACCGTGGGCGCGTTGCTGCTGCTCAAGTCCTTCGCGGCCGGCTGCTCCGCGCTGACCGGGGTGGAGGCGGTGGCCAACGCCGTCCCCTCCTTCCGCACCCCGCGGGTCAAGCGCGCCCAGCACACCGAGGTCGCGCTCGGCGCCCTGCTCGGCGTGATGCTGATCGGACTGGCCGTGCTGATCGGCCGCTTCCACCTCCAGCCGGTCGAGGGCGTCACCGTGCTCGCCCAGCTCGCCGACGCCTCGCTGGGCCACGGCGCCGGCTTCTACGTCGTCCAGTTCGCCACCGTGGTCCTGCTGGGCCTCGCCGCCAATACCTCCTTCGGCGGGCTGCCGGTGCTGCTCGACCTGCTCGCCCGGGACAACCACCTGCCGCACCTGTTCGCGCTGCGCGCCGACCGCCAGGTGTACCGGTACGGCGTGCTCTTCCTGGCCGCGGTGTCCGCGGTGCTGCTGGTCGGCTCCGGCGGGGACGTGAACAGCCTGGTGCCGCTGTTCTCGATCGGCGTGTTCGTCGGCTTCACCATCTGTCAGGTCGGCATGGTCCGGCACTGGCTGCTGCGCCGCCCGGCCGGCTGGCGCCGAAAGGCGGCACTGAACGGCTTCGGCGCGCTGCTCACCGGCGTCGCCGCGCTGGTCGTCACCGGCACCAAGTTCACCGAGGGCGCCTGGGGCATCGTGGTGGCCCTGCCGCTGCTGGTGGTGCTGTTCGAGGCGATCCACCGCAGCTACGGGCGCATCGGCGAGCGGCTGGAGCTGGGCCGGGTGCCCGGCCCGGTGATCAGGCAGCGCAGCCTGGTCGTCGTCCCGGTGACGGCGATCACCAGGCTCACCCGGGACGGCCTGTCGGCGGCGCTCTCGCTCGGCGACCAGGTGATGGCGGTGACCGTGGTGCACGAGCCGACCGCGGCCGAGGCGCTGCGCCGGGACTGGGAGCTGTGGCAGCCGGGCGTGCCGCTGGTGGAGATCCCGGACGACCACCGCCGGTTGGGGCGGCCGATCGCCGAGTTCGTCAACGAGCTCGGGGCGGAGCACGTCTACGACCGGCTGACGGTGCTGATCCCCGAGGTGGAGCCCGCCCACTGGTGGCAGCGGGCGCTGCAGAACCGGCGCGGCGCCGTGATCGACCGCGCCCTGCGCCGGAACACCGACGCGGTGGTCTGCCGGCTGCGGATGCGGATGTGACTAGGCGGGTGTGACCGGGCGGGGTGACCAGGCCGATGTGACCAGACGGACGTGACCGGGCGGCTATCAGCGCGCCCTGTGCCCGCGAACGGCCCCGGACGGCAGCCAGCCGTCCGGGGCCGTTCGTCGTCCCACCACCCGTTCGCGTCAAGGTCCCGTCAACGCGGCGCCGTCACCCGTATGGAGGGCGTCAGGGCCCGATAACGCGCCCCTGACGGCTGCTTGGCTGCATCTGCCGGTCGTCCGCCGGCGCCGCGCGAGCCCTCCGGCCAGGTCGCGGCATCTCCCGAACCACGCTGGTGGAGCCCATGTCCGATCTCATCTACGTCGGTGTCACGGTCGCCGTGTTCGCCGTCATCGCCCTGATCGCCCGGGGGGTGGAGAAGCTGTGAGTGCGGAGAACATCGCTGGTCTGGTCGTGGCCGTCGCGCTCGTCGGCTACCTCGTCGTCGCGCTGATCTACCCGGAGAAGTTCTGACATGAGCTCCACTCTCGCGGGCTGGCTGCAGGTCCTCGCCCTCGTCGGCGCGCTGGTCCTGTGCTACCGGCCCCTGGGCGACCACATCGCCCGCGTCCTGACCACCTCGAAGCACCTCAGAGTCGAGCGCGGCATCTACAAGGTGATCGGCGTCGACGGTGACGCCGACCAGCGCTGGCCGGTGTACCTGCGCTCGGTGCTGGCCTTCTCGGCCGTCTCGGTGCTCTTCCTGTACGGCCTGATCCGCCTCCAGGGCCACCTGCTGCTGAGCCTGGGCGTTCCGCCGATGGAGGGCCACCAGGCCTGGAACACCGCGGTCTCCTTCGTCACCAACACCAACTGGCAGTCCTACGGCGGCGAGTCCGCGATGGGCCACCTGGTGCAGATGGCGGGCCTGGCGGTGCAGAACTTCGTCTCCGCCGCCGTGGGCATCGCCGTCGTGGCGGCGCTGATCCGCGGGTTCACCCGCAACCGGACGGACCGGCTGGGCAACTTCTGGGTCGACCTGGTCCGGATCAACCTGCGCCTGCTGCTGCCCATCTCGATCGTGTTCGCCCTCGTCCTGGTGGCCAACGGCGTGATCCAGAACTTCCACGGCTTCCACCAGGTCGCCAACCTCGCGGGCGACGTGCAGAGGATCCCGGGCGGCCCGGTGGCCTCGCAGGAGGTCATCAAGGAGCTGGGCACCAACGGCGGCGGCTTCTTCAACGCCAACTCGGCGCACCCGTTCGAGAACCCGACCGGGTTCACGAACTGGCTGGAGATCTTCCTGATCCTGCTGATCCCGTTCGCGCTGCCGCGGACCTTCGGCCGGATGGTCGGTGACAACCGCCAGGGCTACGCGATCGCGGCCGTGATGGCGATCTTCTGGGTCGCCTCGGTGGCGCTGATCACCCTTGCCGAGTCGCAGCACTCGGGCTCCGCCCTGCAGGCCGCGGGCGGCGCGATGGAGGGCAAGGAGCAGCGCTTCGGCATCGCCGCCAGCTCGCTGTTCGCCGCGTCGACGACGCTGACCTCGACGGGTGCGGTGGACGCCTTCCACGACTCGTTCACGCCGTTCGGCGGCGGGATCACGATCTTCAACATGATGCTGGGCGAGATCGCGCCCGGCGGTGTGGGCTCCGGTCTGTACGGGATGCTCGTGCTGGCGATCGTCGCGGTGTTCGTGGCCGGCCTGATGGTCGGGCGCACCCCGGAGTACCTGGGCAAGAAGCTCGGCGGCCGGGAGATGAAGTTCGCCTCGCTGTACATCCTGACCACGCCGACGATCGTGCTGGTCGGCACGGGTGTGGCGATGGCCCTGCCGGGCGAGCGGGCCGGGATGCTCAACTCGGGCGCCCACGGCTTCTCCGAGGTGCTGTACGCCTTCACCTCCGCCGCCAACAACAACGGCTCGGCGTTCGGCGGGATCACCGTCAACACCGACTGGTACGACACGGCGCTGGGCCTGGCGATGGTCCTCGGCCGCTTCCTGCCGATGGTGTTCGTGCTGGCGCTGGCCGGCTCGCTCGCCCAGCAGCAGCCGGTCCCGGCGACGCCGGGCACCCTGCCCACCCACAAGCCGCTGTTCGTGGGCCTGCTGTCGGGCGTCGTCCTGATCGTCGTCGGCCTCACCTACTTCCCGGCCCTGGCTCTCGGGCCGATCGCGGAAGGTCTCTCCTCCTGATGTCCACTCCTACGCTCACCCCCGCGCCGGCCGAGACCCAGGCCGAGCCCGCCGCACCGCACAGAGTGGCCGGCGGCCTCCTCGACCCCAAGTTGATCGCCGCCTCCCTGCCGGACGCGGTGAAGAAGCTCGACCCCCGGGTGATGGTCAAGAACCCGGTGATGTTCGTGGTCGAGGTCGGCTCGGTCGTCACCACGGTCTCCGCGATAGCCGACCCGTCCGTGTTCGCCTGGGCCATCACGGTGTGGCTCTGGCTGACCACGATCTTCGCCAACCTGGCCGAGGCCGTCGCCGAGGGCCGCGGCAAGGCCCAGGCCGACACCCTGCGCAAGACCAAGACCGAGAGCGTCGCCCGTCGGCTGACGAACTGGCCCGCCACGCAGGACGAGGAGGAGGTGCCCGGCACCGCGCTCAGGCTCGGCGACCACGTCGTCGTGGAGGCCGGGCAGGTCATCCCGGGCGACGGTGACGTCGTCGAGGGCGTCGCCTCCGTGGACGAGTCGGCGATCACCGGCGAGTCCGCGCCGGTGATCCGCGAGTCCGGCGGCGACCGCAGCGCCGTCACCGGCGGCACCAAGGTGCTGTCCGACCGGATCGTGGTGAAGATCGCCTCGGAGCCGGGCAAGTCGTTCATCGACCGGATGATCGCCCTGGTCGAGGGCGCGGCCCGACAGAAGACGCCGAACGAGATCGCGCTGAACATCCTGCTGGCCTCGCTGACCGTCGTCTTCCTGGTCGCGGTCGTCACGCTCCAGCCGATGGCCACCTACGCGGGCGCCCCGCAGTCGATGATCGTGCTGGTCGCCCTGATCGTGGCGCTCATCCCGACCACCATCGGCGCGCTGCTCTCCGCGATCGGCATCGCCGGCATGGACCGGCTGGTGCAGCGCAACGTGCTGGCGATGTCCGGGCGTGCCGTCGAGGCCGCCGGCGACGTCAACACCCTGCTGCTCGACAAGACCGGCACCATCACTCTGGGCAACCGCCAGGCCGCCGAGTTCCTCGCGGTGAGCGGCGTCTCCACCGACGAGCTGGCCGGTGCCGCGCAGCTGTCCTCGCTCGCGGACGAGACGCCCGAGGGTCGCTCGATCGTGGTCCTCGCCAAGACCGAGTACGGTCTGCGGGCCCGCGCCCAGGGCGAGTTGACGCACGCCACCTGGGTCCCGTTCACCGCCCAGACCCGGATGTCGGGCGTCGACCTGGACGAGACCTCCGGCGTCCACCAGGTCCGCAAGGGCGCGGCCGCCGCCGTGTCCACCTGGGTCACCGAGAACGGCGGCAAGGTCACCGACGAGGTGTCCACGCTGGTGGACGGCATCTCGGCGGCGGGCGGCACGCCGTTGGTCGTGGCCACGAAGGTCGCCGATGCCCCGGCCCGCGTCCTGGGTGTCATCCACCTCAAGGACGTGGTCAAGGAGGGCATGCGGGAGCGCTTCGACGAGCTGCGCCGGATGGGCATCAAGACCGTCATGATCACGGGCGACAACCCGCTGACCGCCAAGGCGATCGCGGAGGAGGCCGGCGTGGACGACTTCCTCGCCGAGGCCACGCCCGAGGACAAGATGGCGCTGATCAAGAAGGAGCAGGAGGGCGGCAAGCTGGTCGCGATGACCGGCGACGGCACCAACGACGCCCCCGCGCTCGCCCAGGCCGACGTCGGCGTCGCGATGAACACCGGGACCATGGCGGCCAAGGAGGCCGGCAACATGGTCGACCTCGACTCCAACCCGACCAAGCTGATCGAGATCGTGGAGATCGGCAAGCAGCTGCTGATCACCCGCGGCGCGCTGACCACCTTCTCCATCGCCAACGACGTGGCCAAGTACTTCGCGATCATCCCCGCGATGTTCGCCGGGGTCTACCCGGGCCTGAACCACCTCAACATCATGGGCCTGCACAGCCCGCAGTCCGCGATCACCTCGGCGATCATCTTCAACGCCCTGGTCATCAT
Source organism: Kitasatospora sp. NPDC023120 (assembly GCF_055560835.1). Classification (NCBI taxonomy): domain Bacteria; kingdom Bacillati; phylum Actinomycetota; class Actinomycetes; order Kitasatosporales; family Streptomycetaceae; genus Kitasatospora; species Kitasatospora sp. NPDC023120. Next base: position 287,785 of record NZ_JBVHHY010000001.1, read on the forward strand.
CGGCCTGATCCCGCTCGCCCTGCGCGGCGTGAAGTACCGCCCGTCGGATGCCAGTTCGTTGCTGCGCCGCAACATCGGGATCTACGGCTTCGGCGGTCTGGTGGTGCCGTTCGTCGGCATCAAGCTGATCGACCTGATCGTCCGGTTCATCCCCGGCCTGAGCTGAGAGAGGAGTCCACCGCCATGTCCAAGCCCCTGCCCGCCGTCGTGCGGACCCACGTCACCGCCCTGCGCGTGCTCCTGGTGCTGACCGTGATCCTCGGAGTCGCCTACCCGCTGCTGGTCACCGGCGTCTCCCAGGTCGCCTTCGGCGAGAAGGCCAACGGCTCGATCGTGAAGTCCGACGGCAAGGAGATCGGGTCCAGCCTGATCGGCCAGAACTACAACCTCCCGAAGAAGAACCCCGACGGCCCGAAGGAGGAGGCGGAGCCGGACCCCAAGTGGTTCCAGCCCCGGCCCTCCGCCGCCGGGACCGGCTACGACGCCTCCTCCTCCGGCGCCTCCAACCAGGGCCCGAACAGCGAGGACCTGCTGAAGGCCGTCAACGACCGCCGCGCCGCCGTCGCCGAGTTCGACGGGGTCGACCCGGCGAGCGTCCCGGTCGACGCGCTGACCGCCTCCGGCTCCGGCCTCGACCCGCACATCTCGGTGGCCTACGCCAAGGAACAGGTGAACCGGGTCGCCAAGGCGCGCAACCTGCCCGCGGAGAAGGTGGCCGAACTGGTCGACACGTACACCGAAGGCCGTTCCCTCGGCTTCCTCGGACAGGAGGGCGTCAACGTCGTCCTGCTCAACAAGGCTCTGGAAGAGCAGAAGTGACGCAGCCTCACCCATCAGGATGACCGGCCCGGCCCGGGCGCGGGAGGATGCTTCCCGCGCCCGGGCCGGCCGCCCCGTGACCGCAGACGTCCACCAGCTCCGATCCGATGGAAAGAGCAGTGCCCATGGCCCGCGACCTCACCCCCGGCTCCGGCATCCGCGGCGGCCGGCTGAGGGTGTACCTCGGCTCCGCGCCGGGGGTCGGCAAGACCTACCGGATGCTGGACGAGGCCCGTCGCAGACGGGAACGCGGCGTCGACGTGGTGGTCGGGTACGTCGAGTGCCACGGACGCCGCCACACCGAGGGCATGCTGGCCGGTCTGGAGGTCCTGCCGAGGGCGCACCGCTCGTACCGGGACGCCGAGTTCGAGGAGATGGACCTCGACGCGGTGCTCGCCCGCCGCCCCTCCGTCGTCCTGGTCGACGAACTGGCGCACACCAACATCCCCGGCGGCCGGCACGCCAAGCGCTGGCAGGACGTCGAGGAACTGCTCGCCGCCGGCATCGACGTCATCACCACCGTCAACGTCCAGCACCTGGAATCGCTGAACGACGTGGTCCGGAAGATCACCGGCATCCCGCAGCGCGAGACCGTCCCGGACGAGGTGGTCCGCCGGGCCGACCAGATCGAGCTCGTCGACATGGCCCCGCAGGCACTGCGCCGCCGGATGGCCCACGGCAACGTCTACAAAGCGGAGAAGGTGGACGCCGCGCTCTCCAACTACTTCCGGGTCGGCAACCTCACCGCCCTGCGCGAACTCGCCCTGCTCTGGGTCGCCGGGCGGGTGGACGAGGGCCTGCGCGACTACCGGGCGGCCCACCGCATCGACCGGGTCTGGGAGACCCGCGAGCGCGTCGTGGTCGCCCTCACCGGCGGCCCCGAAGGCGAAACGATCATCCGCCGGGCCGCCCGGATCGCGGACCGGACGGCCGGCGGCGAGCTGCTCGCCGTCCACGTCACCCGCAGCGACGGCCTGGCCGGCGCCTCCTCCGGCGCACTCGCCCAACAGCGGCAGCTGGTCGAGGACCTGGGTGGCAGCTACCACGTGGTCGTCGGCGACGACATCCCCGCCGCGCTGCTCGCCTTCGCCCGCGCCCACGACGCCACCCAGCTGGTCCTCGGCACCAGCCGCCGCGGCCGGATCAACCGCTTCCTCACCGGCCCCGGCACCGGGCAGACCACCGTGGACGCCTCCGAGGACATCGACGTCCACATGGTCACCCACGAGTTCACCGGCCGCGGTCGGCTGCCCGCACTCGGCCGCCGCCACTCCAAGCGCCGCACCATCGCCGGGTACGTGGCCGGCTTCGTGCTGCCCGCGCTGCTCACCGCCGCGCTCTCCCAGGCGCACCACAGCATCAACCTCACCACCGACGCGCTGATCTTCCAGCTCGGCGTGGTCATCGTCGCCCTGCTCGGCGGGGTCACCTCCGCGCTGGTCGCCGCGCTCATCGCCTCGGTGCTGCTGAACTACTACTTCATCCCGCCGATCCACACCCTGACCATCGGCGAGACCAACAACATCGTGGCCCTGGTGGTCTTCGCCGCCATCGCCCTCACCGTCTCCACCGTGGTCGACCACGCCGGCCGGCTCACCAGCCGGGCCGCCCGCGCCACCGCCGAGGCCGAGACCCTCTCCACCCTGGCCGGCAGCGTGCTGCGCGGCGCCGACGCGCTGCCCGCCCTGCTGGAGAAGTCCCGGACGGCCTTCGGCATGCACGCCGTCGCCCTGCTCTCCCGCTTCGACGGCGAGGTGCTCGCGCACTCCGAGGGCGAGCACCAGGGCGACGGCGACGCACCGCACGAGACCACCGAGGTCCCGGTCGGCACCGACGCCCTCCTGGTGCTCACCGGGCGCCGGCTGCCCGCCGCCGACCAGCGCGTCCTCACCGCCTTCGCCGCGCACGTCGCCGCCGCCCTGGAACGCGACCGGCTGGCCGTCGTCGCCGCCGAGGTCGAGCCGATCAGGGCCGCCGACCGGATGCGCACCGCCCTGCTCGCCGCCGTCAGTCACGACCTGCGCACCCCGCTCGCCGCCGCCCGCGCCTCGGTCGGCTCACTGCGCAGCCCCGACGTCGAGTTCTCGCCCGAGGACCAGGCCGAACTCCTCGCCACCGCCGACGAATCGCTGGTCAAGCTCACCCGCCTGGTCGACAACCTGCTCGACATGAGCCGCCTTCAGGCCGGCGCCCTCACCCTGCACCTCACCGAGACCCACCTGGACGAGATCCTGCCCCGGGCGCTCGACAGCCTCCCCGACCCGTACGCGCCGATCCAGCCGCTCGACCTCGACACCGCCCCCGCGGTACTCGCCGACCCGCCGCTGCTGGAACGCGTGCTCGCCAACGTCATCACCAACGCGCTGCGCCACAACGCCCCCGGCGCGCCCGTCCTGGTCACCGCCAGCCACCACGCCGAGCAGGTCGAGATCCGAGTGATCGACCGCGGCCCCGGCATCGCCCCCGAGGACCGCGACCGGGTCTTCCTGCCCTTCCAGCGCCTCGGCGACACCGACAACACCACCGGCGTCGGCCTCGGCCTTGCCCTCTCCCGCGGCCTCGCCGAGGCCATGGGCGGCAGCCTGGAGGTCGAGGACACCCCCGGCGGCGGCACCACCATGCTGCTCACCCTGCCCGCCGCCGCGCCCGCCCCGCCCGCCGTCCATGGGGAGGAACCACCGCATGAATGAGATCCTGATCGTCGACGACGAGCCCGCCCTGCTGCGGACCTTACGGATCAACCTCAGCGCCCGGCAGTACGCCGTCCGCACCGCCGCCAGCGGGGGCGAGGCGCTCGACCGCGCCGCGTACTCGCTCCCCGACGCCGTCCTGCTCGACCTCGGCCTGCCCGACCTCGACGGGATGGAGGTGCTGCGCGGCCTGCGCACTCACAGCGCGATGCCGATCATCGTGCTCTCCGGCCGCAGCGACGCCGCCGACAAGGTCGGCGCCCTGGACGCGGGCGCCGACGACTACCTCACCAAGCCGTTCCTGATGGACGAACTCCTGGCCCGGCTGCGGGCGGTGCTGCGCCGACCGCTGGGCGGCGTCCCGCCCGCCCGGCCGGTGATCGGCGACCACACCGTGGACCTCGCGGCCACCACCGTGACCGGCCCGAACGGCACGGTGCGGCTCACCCCGACCGAGTGGCGGATCCTCGCCCTGCTGCTCGCCGACCCCGGCCGGCTGGTGCCCGGACGGCAGATCCTGCGCGAGGTGTGGGGCCCGGCCCAGGAGGGGCGCGGCAACTACCTGCGGGTCTACCTCGCGGGGCTGCGCCGCAAGCTGGAGCGCGACCCGGCCCGGCCGCGGCACCTGATCACTGAGCCGGGGATCGGATACCGGTACGTGCCGTAGGGTCCGTTCCCCGGCCCGCGTCATCGGTGAGGCGTCAACGAGGCGTCAAGAGCGGGCCGCGGGCCGACAGGAGGGCGTCAAGGCCGGGCTGCGGCGGCGCTCCGTGGGCGTAGCGTCGGTACCGAACCGAGCGGGCCCTGCTCCGTGTGGGGGAGGCCTGGGGCCGCTCACGCCGCCGTCGAAGGACGGCCAGCAGGTGGGGAAAGGGGCGCGCGACAATCCGTCGCGCGCCCCTTTTGGCTGCCGATCCTGTGCGTGCCGATCCTGTGCCTGGCGATCCTGTGCGTGCCGGTCTCCGCGGGTCAGTCTTCCGCGCTCCCGGACTGCCGCGGCAGCGCCAGCGCCACCGTGTCCGCGAACTCCCGCACCGCGCTGGTCCGGCTGACCACCCGGCCGCTGTGCACCACCAACCGGCTGTGCCCGCCCGCGAGCGCCCCGGCCAGGCTGTCCCCGCGCACCGCCAGCAGCTCCGCCGGGAACCCGGCGTCCACCCGGACCGGCGGCAGCCCGAGCGCCGCCCGGGCCTGGTTCGCCACCGCGTCGTACGCCGCCTCCGGGTCCAGCTCGCCACCGGCCGCCAGCAGGTACGCCGACTCCAGCGGATCCGCCCGGCCGACCGGGTTGGACGGGTCCCGCAGTGCCCCGCTGCCCGCCGCCAGCGGCACCCGGGCCGACGCCAACTCCCGTAGCAGGCCCGGCCGCAGGCCCGTCGTCCGGCCCTCCAGCCCGGTGCAGCCGCCGTTCTGCGGCAGGCAGACCACCCGCACCCCGCTGGTCGCCAGCACCGTCGACGCGCCGCGGGCCAGCGCACCGCACGGGCCGAGCGTCACCCGGGGCCGCAGTGGAGCCAAGGCGCCTGCCAGCCTGGCGAGTTGGGCGGCATCGGCGGCGGTGGTGTGCAGGTCCACCGGGCAGTCCGCCTCCCGGGCGGCCTCCAGCAGCAGCTGCACGTACCCGGCCGGGTCCGGGTCCAGCTCCGGGCAGCCGCCGGCCGCCGTGGCACCCAGCTTGAGCGCCTCCCGCAGCTGCGCCCGGCCGTCGGCGCCGGCCCGGCCGGTGAGCAGCCGGGGCATCGCCACCGCCTGCAGCTCGGCCAGTCCGCGCAGCGCCTGCCGGGCGGTGAGCACCGCCTCCAGCCGGCGCAGACCGTGCACGTCGCCGATCCGGACGTGGGTGCGCTGGGCGGTGGCGCCATAGCCGAGCGAGGTGAGCGCGGCCTCGGTGACCCGGCGGGTGAGGTCGGTCTGGGTGTCCGGCGGCGGGACGGGCAGGGCGGCGGAGAAGGCGGCGTCGTAGTGGGCGTGCGCCTCGGCGGGGGCGGGGAGCAGCAGGTAGCCCCTGAGGTCGATCCGGGCGCCGGTGGTGACGGTGGGCGCGCCGGGCAGGGCGGGCAGCGGGCCGAGGCTGCCGACGGTGCCGACGGCCTGGATCCGGTCGCCGCTGATCCGGACGTCCACCATCCGCCCGTCGGCCAGCCGGGCGCAGGTGAGCAGCAGGACCGGGCCGTGCCCGAGCGGGTTGGCCGCCGGGCCGGGCCCCTGGTGCGGGCCGTCGGCGGCTGCGCTGTCCATTGCCGGCTCCTTCTCGCGCCGGCCCGTGCGGTCGGCCAGTCGATCCCGATCAACCCGATCAATGAGGGTCGAGCCTATGGCGCGCAGCGGCGGGGAGCCGGGAGGCGGGCAATAGTCGTATCGGGTCGGGCCGTGCGCCTCGCGGGACGGTCGAACGCCCGGCCTTGGATCGCTCCTCCGTGCACCTCGCCCACCTGCGGTCTTCGCCGCGGGATACGGATTTCACCTCCGGGCGCGAAACGTGTAATCTCTTCCTCGTTCGCCCCTATAGCTCAGTCGGTAGAGCGTCTCCATGGTAAGGAGAAGGTCTGCGGTTCGATTCCGCATGGGGGCTCTGGTGAGAAGCAGTCAGTTTTGGCTGTGCTGCGGATCACTGTGGCGGTGTAGCTCAGTTGGTAGAGCAAGCGGCTCATAATCGCTGTGTCACCGGTTCAAGTCCGGTCACCGCTACCCCGCGTAGTCGGTCGGGAGATCGCACTCCCGGTCGGCTACTCTTGTTGTGTTCTTATTCGTTGTCCAAGGAAGGCACTCCCGTGGCTGCCACCGACGTCCGCCCGAAGATCACGCTGGCCTGCGTGGAGTGCAAGGAGCGGAACTACATCACCAAGAAGAACCGGCGTAACGACCCGGACCGTCTTGAGATGAAGAAGCACTGCCCCCGCTGCAACTCGCACACCGCGCACCGCGAGACCCGCTGACCTCGTCGTAGGGCATCGGGCCTGTGTGAATTCAGGTCTTCGACTCCGGGCCGCATCCCTCACGGGGGGTGCGGCCCGGAGTCTTTTTCGTATCCGTCCGCTTCGTATCCACCCGCGTTCCGAGGAGCTGCCATGGCACTCGACCCCTCCTTCATCGGGCGTAGTTACCCGCCCACCGAGCCGTACGAGGTCGGCCGGGAGAAGATCCGCGAGTTCGCGACCGCGATCGGCGACGCCAACCCGGCGTACACCGACGCGGAGGCGGCGAAGGCGCTGGGCCACCCGGACGTGATCGCCCCGCCGACCTTCCCGTTCGTGATCACCTACCGCGCGGCCGCCCAGGTCGTCGAGGACCCGGAGCTGGGCCTGGACTTCAGCCGGGTGGTGCACGGCGACCAGAAGTTCGCCTACACCCGCCCGGTGCGGGCCGGTGACCGGCTGTCGGTCGCGGTGACCATCGACAACATCAAGTCGCTCGCGGGCAACGACGTGCTGACCGTGCGCGGCGAGGTGACGGACGCGACCGGCGAGCACGTGGTGACGTCGGTCATGACCCTGGTGGCCCGGGCCGCCGACGAGGCGGGGGAGTGAGCGCGATGGCGATCAGCTACGACGAGGTCGAGGTCGGCACCGAGCTGCCGACGCAGTCCTTCCCGGTGACCCGCGACACACTGGTGCGCTACGCGGGCGCCTCGGGGGACTTCAACCCGATCCACTGGAACGAGAAGTTCGCGCTGGAGGTCGGCCTGCCCGACGTCATCGCGCACGGCATGTTCACCATGGCCGAGGCGATCCGGGTGGTCACCGACTGGGTCGGCGACCCGGCCGCGGTGGTGGAGTACGGCGTGCGGTTCACCCGCCCGGTGCCGGTGCCGAACGACGGGGTCGGTGCGGTGGTCGAGGTCTCGGCCAAGGTCGCCAAGAAGCTGGACGACCGCAAGGTGCAGGTCGACCTGCTGGCCACCACCGGCGGGCAGAAGGTCCTCGGGATGTCCAAGGCGGTCGTCCGGCTCGGCTGAGACCGGCTCGTCCGAGGCCTGCTCCTTCGAGGCCGGCGGACGTCGACGGGCTGAGGCCGGCCGATCGGCGGCGACCGGGGTGGTGCGACGGAACCCCGGCCGCCGCCGCGGGCCTTGCGAAGATAGTGATTGGCCACTAACTTGGAACCCATGGCGAGGTCGAGCATGCGGATGAGTGCGGAGGAGCGGCGCGAGAGCGTCATCCGTGCCGCGATGACCGAGTTCGCCCGGGGCGGCTACCGGGGCACCTCCACCGAGGCGATCGCCCGCCGGGTGGGCGTCTCGCAGCCGTACCTGTTCCGGCTGTTCCCGGGCAAGCAGGCGATCTTCGAGGCGGCCGCCGAGCGCTGCGTCGAGGAGACCTGGCGGGTCTTCGACGAGGCCTCGGCCGGGTTGACCGGCCAGGAGGCCGCCGAGGCGATGTCCACCGCGTACCTGGGCCTGGTCGAGGACCGCGACCAGCTCATGATGCAGATGCAGCTCTACGTCTCGGTGTTCGCGGCCAGGGCGGTCGGCGAGGAGGAGATCGGGGAGTCCGCGCGGCGGCTGTGGGAGAGCCTGTTCGAGCGGGTCAGGATCCGGATCGGTGGCGACATGAAGGACGCCACGCAGTTCTTCGCGTACGGGATGCTCATCAACACGCTGGTGGCGCTGGGGTACCCGCCGGACCACCGGATCTGGACCGGCTTCGACGGGTGCGAACCGGCCGAGTAGACCGGCCGCACGGTGGTGTCCGTGCGGCCTCTTTTCGGCCCCTGAAAGTTATTGAGTAATAACTACCTAGAGGAACTGGGGGAAGTCATGACGGAGAAACCGGCCCTCGGCAGGACCGCGATCTGGACCCTGGTGATCGTCAGCGCGGCCGGGTTCATGGCCGCACTCGACAACCTGGTGGTCACCACCGCACTGCCGTCGATCCGCGAGGAACTCGGCGGCGGGCTGTCCGACCTCGAATGGACGGTCAGCGCCTACACCCTGAGCTTCGCCGTGCTGCTGATGTTCGGCGCGGCCCTCGGCGACCGCTTCGGCCGCCGCAGGATCTTCCTGGTCGGCCTGGCGATCTTCACCGCCGGCTCCGCCGCGGCCGCCCTCTCCCCGGAGATCGGCGAGCTGATCGCCGCCCGGGCCGTCCAGGGCGTCGGTGCCGCGGTGATGATGCCGCTCACCCTCACCCTGCTCACCGCCGCCGTGCCCGAGGCCAAGCGGGGGCTGGCCTTCGGCATCTGGTCGGGCGTCAGCGGCCTCGCCGTCGCCGCCGGACCGCTGATCGGTGGCTCGCTGACCGAGCACTTCTCCTGGCAGTGGATCTTCTGGGTGAACGTCCCGGTCGGCCTGGTCCTGCTGCCGCTGGCCTTCCTGCGGCTGGAGGAGAGCCGGGGTGCCAACCGGGCCCTGGACGTCCCCGGAACGGTGCTGGTCAGCCTGGGGATGCTCGGGGTGGTGCTCGGCCTGATCCGCGGCAACCCGGACGGCTGGACCAGCCCGCTGGTCCTCGGCGCCCTGACCGGCGGCGCCGTGCTGCTGGCCGCCTTCGTCTGGTACGAGCAGAGCGTGGCCGCCCACCCGATGCTGCCGATGCGGCTCTTCCGCAGCCGCGCCTTCTCGGCCGTCAACGCCGCCAGCCTGCTGATGTACCTCGGGATGTTCGGCTCGATCTTCCTGATCAGCCAGTACCTCCAGGGGGTCGGCGGCTACAGCCCGCAGGAGGCCGGCATCCGGATGCTGCCCTGGACGGCGATGCCGCTGCTGATCTCGCCGATCGCGGGCATCGTCTCCGACCGGATCGGCGGACGGCCGATCGTGGTCGCCGGACTGGCGCTGCAGGCCGCCGGACTCGCGATGTTCGCGCTCGTCGCCGACGGCAGCGGCGGGTTCGACTACCTCGCGCAGGTCCCGGCCATCGTGGTCTGCGGGATCGGCATGTCGCTCTACTTCGGCCCGACCGCCCAGCTGGTGATGGCGAGCGTCCGGCCGCAGGAGCAGGGCATCGCCTCGGGCGCCAACAACGCGCTGCGCGAGGTCGGCGGGGCGCTCGGGGTCGCCTCGCTCTCGGCGGTCTTCTCGGCACAGGGCGGCTACCAGTCGGCGCAGGCCTTCGTGGACGGGCTGGTGCCCGCGCTGTACGTCGGCGCGGTGGCGGTCGGGGCCGGGGCGCTCGCCGCGGTGCTCATCCCGCGCCGGCGCAGGGCCGCGGCGGCGGCTGCCGCCGGGCAGCCGGTGGCGGACCGGGCCGAGGCCGCCCGGGTCTGACGCGGCGCGGCGCGGCGACGGCCGGTGCGGGTCGGCACCGGACCAGGAGCGCCCGGAGGCGAGCGGGCGAGCAACGGCCCGCCCGTCCCCCCGTACGCTGGTGGGCGTGCTGGTAGAAAACGACGCCCCCCTCGCCCCGCTGACCACGCTCCGGCTCGGCGGCCCGGCCCGCCGCCTGGTGACCGCCCACACCGACGACGAGGTGATCGCCGCCGTCCGCGAGGCCGACGCGGCCGGCGAGCCGCTGCTGGTCCTCGGCGGCGGCTCCAACCTGGTGATCGGCGACGCCGGCTTCCCCGGCACCGTGCTGCGGATCGCCACCGCCGGCTTCGCCCTGGACGGCACCGTGCTGGAGCTGGCCGCCGGCGAGGTGTGGTCGGAGGCGGTCACCCGGGCGGTGCGCGACCACGGCCTGGCGGGCATCGAGTTCCTGGCCGGCATCCCGGGCTCGGCCGGTGCCACCCCGGTGCAGAACGTCGGCGCGTACGGCCAGGAGGTCGCCCAGACGATCACCGAGGTCGTCGCCTACGACCGCACGGCCGACGAGGTGGTCACCCTCTCGAACGCCGAGTGCGCGTTCTCCTACCGGCACAGCCGCTTCAAGGCCGCGCCGGACCGCTACGTGGTGCTGCGGGTGCGCTTCGCCCTGGCGGACCACGACGGGCTCTCCAGCCCGGTCAAGTACGCCGAGGTGGCCAAGCACTTCGGCGTCGGGCAGGACGAGCGGGTGCCGCTGGCGGAGGCGTACGGGGCGGTGCTGAAGCTGCGGTCCGGCAAGGGCATGGTGCTGGACCCGGCGGACCACGACACTTGGTCGGCGGGCTCCTTCTTCACCAACCCGGTGCTCACGGCCGCGCAGTACGAGTCCCTCCGCACCCGCCCGGGCGCCGAGAATGCCCCCGCCTACCCGGCACCGGAGGGCTGCACCAAGACCTCGGCGGCCTGGCTGATCGACAAGGCCGGCTTCGGCAAGGGCTACGGCAACGGCCCGGCGACCCTCTCGACCAAGCACACCCTGGCGCTCACCAACCGCGGCTCCGCCACCGCCGAGGACCTGCTGGCCCTGGCCCGGGAGATCCGGGACGGGGTCCGCGAGGCCTTCGGGGTGGAGCTGGTCAACGAGCCCGTGATGGTCGGCGTCGCGCTCTAGGCGCTCACGCTCACGGCAGCCGCGTTCCCGGCGCCGGCGGCGGCGGTGACGGGCGCGCCCGCGGGGACGTGCCCGTTCGCCAGCCAGGCGTCGATGTCCGCCAGCAGCTCCTTGCGGACGGCCTCCGGCGCGACCGAGCCGCGCACCGACTGCCGTGCCAGCTCGGCGAGTTCGGCGTCGCTGAAGCCCAGGACGTCCCGGACCAGGTCGTACTGGGCGGCCAGCCGGCTGCCGAACAGCAGCGGGTCGTCCGCGCCCAGCGCCAGCGGCACCCCGGCGTCGAAGAGCCTGCGCAGCGGGACCTCCTCGGGGGTCTCGTAGACGCCGAGCGAGACGTTGGAGGACGGGCACACCTCGCAGGTGATCTGCCGGGCCGCGAGCCGCTCCATCAGCCGCGGGTCCTCGGCGGCCCGTACGCCGTGGCCGATCCGGCCGGCGTCCAGGTCGTCCAGGCAGTCCCGGACGGACTCCGGGCCGGCCAGCTCGCCGCCGTGCGGGGCGGCCAGCAGCCCGCCCCTGCGGGCGATCGCGAAGGCCCGGTCGAAGTCCCGGGCGAGGCCGCGGCGTTCGTCGTTGGAGAGGCCGAAGCCGACCACCCCGTGGTCGGCGTAGCGGACGGCCAGCCGGGCCAGGGTCCGGGCGTCCATCGGGGACTTCATCCGGTTGGCCGCGACCAGCACCCGGATGCCCACCCCGGTGGCTCCGGCGGCGTGCTCCACCGCGTCCAGGATCAGCTCCAGCGCCGGGATCAGCCCGCCCAGCCGGGGCGCGTACGAGGTCGGGTCGACCTGGATCTCCAACCAGCGGGAGCCGTCCTGCCGCTCGTCCTGCGCGGTCTCCAGGACCAGCCGGCGGATGTCCTCCTCGTCCCGCAGCACCGAGCGGGCGGTGTCGTACAGGCGCTGGAAGCGGAACCAGCCGCGCTCGTCGGTCGCCCGCAGTTTCGGGGGCTCGCCGGAGCTGAGCGCCTCCGGCAGCCGGACGCCGTGCTTGTCGGCCAGCTCCAGCAGCGTGGCGGGGCGCATCGAGCCGGTGAAGTGCAGGTGCAGGTGGGCCTTCGGGAGGCCCCTGACGTCTCGCGGGTTCAACAGGCGTTCCATTCACCGATACTGCCGTATGAGGCCCCCAAACGGGAACCGCCCTCTTTTCCTCCCCCGAAGGGGTGAAAGAGGGCGGTGTGCCGGGTGAATCACCTATGTCGGCTTGACGTCGGACGTCAGTCGCGGGCCTCGCCGAGCAGCTTCTGCATCCGGCTGACGCCCTCGACCAGGTCGGCGTCGCCGAGCGCGTAGGAGAGCCGCAGGTAGCCGGGGGTGCCGAAGGCCTCGCCCGGGACGACCGCGACCTCGGCCTCCTCCAGGATCAGGGCCGCCAGCTCACCGGTGGTCTGCGGGCGCTTGCCGCGGATCTCCTTGCCCAGCAGGCCCTTGACCGACGGGTAGGCGTAGAAGGCGCCCTCGGGCTCGGGGCAGACGACGCCCTCGATCTCGTTGAGCATCCGCACGATGGTCCTGCGGCGGCGGTCGAAGGCGGTGCGCATCTCGGCGACGGCGTCCAGGTCGCCGGCGACGGCGGCCAGGGCGGCGCGCTGGGCGACGTTGGAGACGTTCGAGGTGGCGTGCGACTGCAGGTTGGTCGCGGCCTTGACGACGTCCTTGGGGCCGATCACCCAGCCCACCCGCCAGCCGGTCATCGCGTAGGTCTTGGCGACACCGTTGACCACGATGCACTTGTCGGCCAGCTCGGGCAGCAGGGCCGGCAGCGAGGTGAAGGTGGCGTCGCCGTACACCAGGTGCTCGTAGATCTCGTCGGTGAGCACCCACAGGCCGTGCTCCAGCGCCCAGCGGCCGATCGCCTCGGCCTCGGCCCGGGTGTACACCGCGCCGGTCGGGTTGGACGGCGAGACGAACAGCACCACCTTGGTGTTCTCGGTGCGGGCGGCCTCCAGCTGCTCGACCGAGACCTTGTAGCCGGTGGTCTCGTCGGCCACGACCTCCACCGGGACACCGCCGGCCAGCTGGATGGACTCCGGGTAGGTGGTCCAGTACGGCGCCGGGACGATGACCTCGTCGCCCGGGTCGAGGATCGCGGCGAAGGCCTCGTAGATGGCCTGCTTGCCGCCGTTGGTGACCAGCACCTGGGAGGCGTCCACCCGGTAGCCGGAGTCGCGCAGCGTCTTGGCGGCGATCGCTTCCTTGAGCTCGGGCAGCCCGCCCGCCGGGGTGTAGCGGTGGTTCCTCGGGTCGCGGCAGGCCTCGACGGCCGCTTCGACGATGTAGTCCGGCGTCGGGAAGTCGGGCTCGCCGGCGCCGAAGCCGATGACCGGGCGGCCGGCGGCCTTGAGGGCCTTGGCCTTGGCGTCCACGGCGAGGGTCGCGGACTCGGCGATCGCACCGACCCGGGCGGACACCCGGCGGTCGGCGGGGCGGATGGACTGGTCGGGCTGCGGGGTGGAAGCGCTCATGCCTGCATGGTCGCAGAACCCGGACGGACCGGGCATGGAGGTTCCAGTATCCGTACGGTCCCGTCCGCTTCCCGGCGCCCGGCGATCCGCCGGTGGGCGGCCCGTCGGACCGCACATCCGCCGGGCGATCGATCGTCCCGGAAGAAGAGGTTCGACCAAACACCCCTCGACCACGTACACTCGCTGCTCGACGGCCCGCCGAAAAAGACCGGAGCTTTCACCGCATGTGCAGACAGCGGGGAGAGATGCGGTAGGTTGGTCGCCACCGGAGCCGCGAGGCACCGTAGGGCAATAGCTCAATTGGTAGAGCACCGGTCTCCAAAACCGGCGGTTGGGGGTTCGAGTCCCTCTTGCCCTGCTGCTAGATTCGTCTTCAGCCCGTTCGCTCCACAGAGCGAGCGGGCTTGATGCGGAGATGGCACCGATCAGCACCGCTAAGCCGGCCGGTCGTGCCCCATCGGGGTGTGCGGCGACGGTCCGGCAGGACCCGGATTCAGGTGAGGACGAGTGACGGAGACCACGGGCTCCACCGCAACGCCTGAGAGCGGCAACCCCGAGGGGGCCGACGGCGCTGCCGAGACCACGCCCGTCGAGGGCGAGGCGCTGTCGCGCCGCGACCGCAAGCGGGCCAACCGCTCGGGTGACAAGAAGTCCGGCAAGCGGGCCAAGAAGGGCCTGTTCGCCCGCATGGGGCTGTTCTACCGCCAGATCATCGCCGAGCTGCGCAAGGTCGTCTGGCCCACCCGGGGCGAGCTCACCAGCTACACCACCGTCGTGGTCGTGTTCGTCGTGGTCGTGATGGCCTTCGTGGCCGGTCTGGACTACGGCTTCTCCAAGCTGAGCCTCTGGATCTTCGGCTGACGCGGCCGACCACCTTCGAAACAGCCTCCCGACCCGGGCCGACCTTCGGCCCGGGTCGAGCTGTCGGCGGCGGACGTACGCGCCGTTACCGTTGACTCGGTACTGTTGAAGTCTCCGAGACCTCACCAGGCGCCCGCGTGAGCGGCAGCGTGCCGGGTCCGGTTTCGGAGCGCGCCACCTTCACCATCTCCAGGAAAGAAGCAGCCACCGTGTCTGAGTCCCCCCTGTACGACGCCGACGAGACCGTCCGCGAGGCGGATGTCGCCGCCGAGCTGGACGCGGCCGAGCTGGCTGACGACGCCGAGTCCGCCGAGCAGATCGTCGACGCCGCGGACAGCGACGAGGACGAGGTCGAGGCGTACGACGAGGCCGAGGCCGGCGAGTCCGCCGAGGAGGCCGCGCTGCACGTGGAGGGCGACGTCGAGGCCGAGGTCGAGGAGGCCGAGGAGGTCGACCCGGTCGCCAAGTTCCGCGAGGACCTGCGCTTCATGCCGGGCGAGTGGTACGTGATCCACACCTACGCCGGCTACGAGAACCGGGTGAAGCAGAACCTGGAGCAGCGCGCCGTCTCGCTGAACGTCGAGGAGTACATCTTCCAGGCCGAGGTGCCGCAGGAGGAGGTCGTCCAGATCAAGAACGGCGACCGCAAGACCATCCGCCAGAACAAGCTCCCCGGCTACGTCCTGGTGCGCATGGACCTCACCCCGGAGTCCTGGGGCGTCGTGCGCAACACCCCGGGTGTCACCGGCTTCGTCGGCAACGCCTACGACCCCTACCCGCTGACCCTGGACGAGGTCGTCAAGATGCTCGCCCCGGACGTCGAGCGCCAGGCCGCCAAGGAGGCCGGCAAGGCCTCGCCGGTCCGCCCGGTCGAGGTCCAGGTGCTGGACTTCGAGGTCGGCGACTCGGTCACCGTCACCGACGGCCCGTTCGCGACCCTGCAGGCGACCATCAACGAGATCAACCCCGACTCGAAGAAGGTCAAGGGCCTGGTCGAGATCTTCGGCCGGGAGACCCCGGTCGAGCTCTCCTTCGACCAGATCCAGAAGAACTAGTCATACGGTCTTCGGATCGGGGCAGGGCCGAGCGTCGGCCCTGCCCCGAATCCGTTTTGGTCCAGCGGCGCAGACGCGTTAGCCTGGTCCGATGTGTGTGCTGGCGGCCGGGTGTCGCCCCGGTTCGGCACGCACCAGCAATCACCTCTCGGAAGGACCCGGAGAGAAATGCCTCCCAAGAAGAAGAAGGTCACGGGGCTTATCAAGCTCCAGATCAACGCCGGTGCGGCCAACCCGGCGCCGCCGGTCGGCCCCGCGCTGGGTCAGCACGGCGTCAACATCATGGAGTTCTGCAAGGCCTACAACGCTGCGACCGAGTCGCAGCGCGGCATGATCGTGCCGGTGGAGATCACGGTCTACGAGGACCGTTCCTTCACCTTCATCACGAAGACGCCGCCGGCCGCGCGCCTCATCCTGAAGGCCGCCGGTATCGACAAGGGCTCCAGCGAGCCGCACAAGACCAAGGTCGCCAAGCTCACCAGCGCCCAGGTCCGCGAGATCGCCACGACCAAGATGCCCGACCTGAACGCCAACGACCTGGACGCGGCGGAGAAGATCATCGCCGGCACCGCCCGGTCGATGGGCATCACCGTCGAGGGCTGATCCCCCCGTCCCGTCAGGGACAAATCGGCTCAGCCGCCCCCTGTGGTAGGGCCTGCGCAGGCCCGTTGACTACCACAACTCCAATCACCATTCAGGAGCAGCAGTGAAGCGCAGCAAGGCTCTGAAGGCCGCGGACGCCAAGGTCGACCGCGAGCGCCTCTACGCCCCCCTCGAGGCCGTCCGCCTCGCCAAGGCGACCAGCACCACCAAGTTCGACGGCACCGTCGAGGTCGCCATGCGTCTGGGTGTCGACCCGCGCAAGGCCGACCAGATGGTCCGCAGCACCGTGATCCTCCCGCACGGCACCGGTAAGACCGCTCGGGTCCTGGTCTTCGCGACCGGCGAGCGTGCCGAGGCCGCGCGTGCTGCGGGTGCCGACATCGTCGGTGCCGACGAGCTGATCGACGAGGTCGCGAAGGGCAAGCTGGACTTCGACGCCGTCGTCGCCACCCCGGACCTCATGGGCAAGGTCGGCCGCCTCGGCCGCGTGCTCGGTCCCCGTGGTCTGATGCCGAACCCGAAGACCGGCACCGTCACCCCGGACGTCGCCAAGGCTGTCAACGACATCAAGGGCGGCAAGATCGAGTTCCGCGTCGACAAGCACTCGAACCTGCACTTCATCATCGGTAAGGCCTCCTTCACCGACGAGCAGCTGGTCGAGAACTACGCCGCCGCGCTGGACGAGGTGCTCCGCGCCAAGCCGTCCGCCGCCAAGGGCCGCTACATCAAGAAGACCGCGTTCTCGACCACCATGGGCCCCGGCATCCAGGTGGACCCGAACCGCACCCGCAACCTCCTCGTCGAGGAGGACCCGGCCGCGGTCTGAGCCCCAGCGCTCTAGAGCAGTCCGTACGGCGGGCCCGTACCCCCTTCACCGGGGGTGCGGGCCCGCCGTCGTTTCCCGGCCCGGGGCCGGTCTCCGGACCGGTTGCGGCGCCGGGACCTGCCCGGATGGGAACGGTTGACCGAGTCGTCGTACGCTCTGTCGGTCCGCATGTGGAGAACCCGTGACCGACGGAGTGTGCCGTGCGCCCCGCCCCCCGCTCCGCCGTCCTCGTGGCGGCCCTGCTGGTGCTCGGCGCCGGCGCCGGCTGCAGCCTGCTGGCCGCCCCGGACACCCGGACCCCGGCCGGCCCGACGGTCGTACCGCCCAAGCAGGTGGTGCTCGCGGCCGCGCGGGCACTGGACGACGCGGGCGGCGCCCGGGTCGAGGTGGTGCGGGAGGGCCCGGAGGGCCGGCGCACCGCGAGCGGCACGCTGGTCTGGGGCCCCCGGGACGAGGCCGCGCTGACCGTCACCGACGAGGCGGGCACCGGGCAGCTGGCGCTCAAGGACGGCGCGGTCGACCTCGCGTACCAGGGCGGCGCGGCCGGGCACGCCGACCGGTCCACCGCCGAGTCGCTGGACCCGGGGGCCGCTGCCGGTCCGGACGGCTACGCGGGCGGCTGGATGACCGCGCTGGTCACCACCCCGGGCAGCCGCGCGTACGCGATCGCGCAGAACGTCGTGCTCGGCTCGCTCGGCGGCGAGCAGCTGGACGGGACGACCGTCGCGCACTACCAGGGCTCCGCGCCGGTGGACGAGTTCTTCGGCGCGGACCAGGAGTCGAGCCCGCAGCGGCGTGCCGCGACGGTCGACTGGTACCGGCAGCGCGGGGTGACGGCGATCGGTTTCGACGTCTGGGTCGGGCCCGGCGAGCGCCTGCTGAGGCTGCGTGAGACGGTCCGCGGGAGCGCCGGAACCACCGTGACCACGACGGATGTCCCATCCTCCGGGACGGGGGACGCGACACCCGCCGCGGGAGGCTGACGGGGGACCGGAGATCCGGCGCGTGGGGGATCCGACGATCCGTTAGAGTCCGCCTGGGCAAGAGCCGGGAAGAGCCGGCCATCAGCTTTTCCACGGATCGATTCGGATCTCACGGGGGTATTCCATGCGCGCTGTTCGCCTCGTTTCGGCCGTCGCCACGACGGTCGTCCTGCTCGGTGCGGTCACCGCCTGCGGCAGCAGCGGCAGCAAGGGCGGCAACGACGCCAAGGGCGGTGACGCCAAGGGCGGCGACCCGATCGCGGCGGCGCTGACCGGGGACCCGAAGGCGGCGCTGACCGCCTCCGCGCTGGTCATGCAGAAGGCCGGCAACGGCAAGGTCAGCATGGCCAGCCCGGACGACGCCAAGGGCAGCGGCACCGGCGACGCCGACTGGAAGGACCCGGGCAAGGCCTCCGTGGACCTGGCCGGCGACTCGGACGGCAAGAAGATCCGGTTCCGGGTGGTCGGGGCGGACACGTACATCGGCGGCGACGACGCGGCCGCGGCCCTGGGCGGCAAGCACTGGGTCAAGATGCCCGGCGGCAACGAGGCCGGCGACACCTTCGGGGCGGCCGCCCAGATGCTCAATCCGGTCGTCGTGCTCACCGTTGCCGCTCAGAGCGGCAAGCTGTCCAAGGTCGGCCAGGAGAGCCTGGCCGGCGTCCAGACCACCCACCTGCGGGCGGTCGAGGACACCTCCGTCCTGGTGGCAGGGATGTCGTCGCTGCCCGAGGCCCAGCGCAAGGCCGTCCAGAAGACGCTGGAGAGGGACGGCAAGACCCTCACCTTCGACTTCTGGCTGAACGGCAAGCAGGAACTCGTCCAGTACCAGGAGTACGGCGAGACGAACGGCGCCAAGAGCGCCGTCACCGTCAAGTACTCGGACCTCGGCAAGGCCGCCCCGATCACCGCGCCCGCCGCCGCCGACCTCGGCAGCGAGGCCGACCTCCTCAAGCTGCTCGGCTGACCCGTTCCGCCGACCCGGTGGATCCTCGGGGCCCGCGCGGCCCCACGAGGGGGCCGCCACCGGGCGGACGGGGGAGGGGTGGCATCGTGACCGGGACGAGGGGCGGCCGTCGGACGGGGCCGGGCGAGGAAGGGAACGGACGTGGCGGGACGGCAGCGGTTGGCGGCAGTGGCCGTCGCGGCCCTGCTGGCGAGCGGGCTGAGTGGCTGCGGTGGGGGAGCGGACGCGCCGGCCACGCCGCCCGACAGCCCGACCTCGACCAGCGCCGCGCCGACCGTCGCCTCCCCGACCGGGCCCGCGAAGCCGACCGACCGCTCCCCGCACGGGGTGCTGCTCTCCTCCCAGCTGGCCATGCAGACCGCCCGCCGGGCCAAGGTCAGCTACCGGCTCGGCGCGGACGCCGGGTCCGGCCCGCTGTTCTGGCAGCCCAAGACGGCACTGCAGGTCAAGCGTTCGACCCCGGCCGACGCCGGGCAGCTGATCGTCGTGGACACCGTCGCCTACCAGGGCGGGGACGCCGCCACCGCGGCCCGACAGGGCGGCAGGCACTGGGAGCGCTTCACCGTCCCGCCCGGCCCGGACGGTCACAAGGAGGTCCCGTACGCCGGGCTGATCGACCTGCTGAACCCGGTCGAGGCGCTGGCCGCGGCCACCGCCGAGGGGGCGGACGCCTCCTTCGTCGGCGAGGAGAAGTACGAGGACTCGACCGTCGAGCACTACCGGGTCACCACCACCGCCGAGAAGTACGCGGCCGCCCAGACCCAGCTGTCCCAGGCCCGCCGGGACGGCCTGCGGGCCGCGCTCGCGCCCGGCGGCTCGCAGTCGCTCACCCTGGACCTCTGGCTCAACGAGAAGGACCAGCTGGTCCGGCTCCAGCGCACCGGCAGCGGGGACGGCGGCCGGGTGGACGACTCGGTGCTCTACACCGACCTCGCCGGGGCCCTCCTCTCGGCGCAGGCGCCGGCCGAGACGGACACCGTGGACACCGGCGTCCGGACGGTCTCCCCGCTCGCCCGCTGAGCCGCCGCCGGCCCGCCGAGCCGCCGCCGGCCCGGCCCCGAGGGTTGCTCCGTCCGAGGGCGATTTGCACCTTGCGAACCGCTCCGGCTAATGTGGCGGAAGCCAAAGACCGCTGGTTGTCGCCGCGCGCCCGTCAGGGAGCCGGTGGCCGAAGGATCTGCGATTCGTCGCAGGCAGCCCGCGCAGGTGTGTCTGGAGCTTCGACTTCCGGGTCCCGCGTTCGCGCGGCCGCCCGTCGAGGTCGTCACGAGCCCCGTGCGCCTGCGCACCGGGGCTCATTGCATTTCCGCAGGAGCTTTCCTTCCTCCAATCGGTCCGCGGCGGAATTGGTCGACTTTCGTGGTCGGCCTGACTTCGACATCACGGAAGGAGGCGTAAGCCTATGGCCAGGCCCGACAAGGCTGCTGCCGTCGCCGAGATCACGGACAAGTTCCGTGGCTCCTCCGCGGCGCTGCTGACCGAGTACCGCGGTCTCTCGGTGAAGCAGGTCAAGAACCTGCGTCGCTCGCTCGGCGACAACGCCGAGTACGCCGTGGTGAAGAACACGCTGACCAAGATCGCGGCCAACGAGGTCGGGATCACAGAGCTCGACGACCTGTTCAACGGTCCGACGGCTGTCGCCTTCGTCACCGGTGACCCGGTGGAGTCGGCGAAGGCTCTGCGTGACTTCGCCAAGGAGAACCCCGCTCTCATCATCAAGGGCGGTGTCCTTGACGGTAAGGCGCTGTCCGCCGATGAGATCAAGAAGCTCGCGGACCTCGAGTCCCGCGAGGTGCTGCTCGCCAAGCTGGCGGGTGCCCTGAAGGCCAAGCAGTCCCAGGCTGCCGCGCTCTTCCAGGCCCTGCCGTCGAAGCTCGTCCGCACCGTGGACGCGCTGCGCGACAAGGTCGAGCAGGGCGGTGCCGGTACGCCGGCTCCCGCCGCCGAGGACGCTGCCGCCGAGTAATTCGGCAGGCTCACGCCTCGCTGCGGGCCCGTGCCCGCCCAACCCGTACATCCGGCACCACCTGCCGATTTAGTGGAAGGACGCCATCATGGCGAAGCTGTCCCAGGACGAGCTGCTCGCGCAGTTCGAGGAGCTCACCCTCATCGAGCTGGCCGCCTTCGTGAAGGCCTTCGAGGAGAAGTTCGACGTCACCGCTGCCGCCCCGGTCGCCGTTGCCGCCGTTGCCGGCGGTGGCGCTGGCGCCGAGGCCGCTGTCGAGGAGCAGGACGAGTTCGACGTCATCCTCGAGTCGGCCGGCGACAAGAAGATCCAGGTCATCAAGGAGGTGCGCACCCTGACCTCCCTCGGCCTGAAGGAGGCCAAGGACCTCGTTGACACCGCTGGTGCCAAGGTCCTGGAGAAGGTTGCCAAGGACGTTGCCGAGAAGGCCAAGGCTGCCCTCGAGGGCGCCGGCGCCAAGGTCACCGTCAAGTGATCTTGCGCCCCCTCTGAGGGGGCGTGCGGCCGGGCCGATCACCCTTGCGGGTGGTCGGCCCGGCCTTTTCGCGTTCCCGGAGCCCCGCCGGGTGCCGACGGGAACCACCGGTGTGGCCGATCGCGCACTCGGCACCGTCGGTGCCGGGGGGTATGGTGATCACCGTCGTCGGGGCGGCCCCCACCACGGCTTCTGTAACGCCGGAGGGGTTCGGACCGATGAACGGGACGAGGTCCGCCCCGCAGGCGGGCCCTTGACGAACCCGGCGCGGCGCGCGATTCTCAAGGCGCGAGTCCGCCCGGTTGGTCCGCTGCTGGATGCATAACCAGTGGCTCCGGCGGGAAATGACTCCACGTGAGTTAGAGCAGTACCCGGTGGGCGTCCGCGCTCGCCGGCTACCGGGAGGAGTCTCCGATTCGGTCTCCGAATCAGAGCTGGACAGCAGTGTGGCCTTTGGCTACACTGTCCCTTTGCGCTGCCTGTTAGCTGCTCCGTGACTCGTCGCCCGGAGTTTGCGTTGCCCTGAAGGGGTCTGGCATCGCCTCCGCAAAGCGGCTCTGACCTCGGGTTTCGACTCCGGCAGAGGCCAGTGGCGAGGGAGGCGGGACCAAGCCCAAGCAGGCCCGGCTGGTACGCGCGTAGTGAGCTCCGAGCCCTCGGAAGGACCCCCCTCTTGGCCGCGCCGCGCAACGCCTCGAACAATTCCGCCGCATCCACCGCCCCGCTCCGCGTCTCCTTCGCGAAGATCAAGGAGCCCCTCGAGGTCCCGAACCTCCTGGCCCTGCAGACCGAGAGCTTTGACTGGCTGCTCGGCAACGCGGCCTGGAAGACCCGGGTCGAGGAGGCGCTGGAGTCTGGTCTGGACGTCCCCACCAAGTCCGGTCTGGAGGAGATCTTCGAGGAGATCTCCCCGATCGAGGACTTCAGCGGGTCGATGTCCCTGACCTTCCGCGACCACCGTTTCGAGCCGCCGAAGAACTCCATTGACGAGTGCAAGGACCGCGACTTCACGTACGCGGCTCCGCTCTTCGTCACGGCCGAGTTCACCAACAACGAGACCGGTGAGATCAAGTCTCAGACGGTCTTCATGGGCGACTTCCCGCTCATGACCCACAAGGGCACGTTCGTGATCAACGGCACCGAGCGTGTCGTCGTGTCGCAGCTGGTCCGCTCCCCGGGTGTGTACTTCGACTCCACCCTGGACAAGGTGTCCGACAAGGACATCTACTCCTGCAAGGTCATCCCCTCGCGTGGTGCCTGGCTGGAGATGGAGATCGACAAGCGCGACATGGTCGGCGTCCGCATCGACCGCAAGCGCAAGCAGTCCGTCACCGTGCTGCTGAAGGCCCTCGGCTGGACCAACGAGATGATTCTCGAGGAGTTCGGCGAGTACGAGTCCATGCGCAACACCCTGGAGAAGGACCACACCCAGGGCCAGGACGACGCGCTGCTGGACATCTACCGCAAGCTGCGCCCGGGCGAGCCGCCGACGCGCGAGGCCGCGCAGACGCTGCTGGAGAACCTGTACTTCAACCCGAAGCGCTACGACCTGGCGAAGGTCGGCCGCTACAAGGTCAACCGCAAGCTGGGCAACGCCGAGTCGCTGGACTCCGGCGTGCTCACCGAGCCCGACATCATCGGTGCGATCAAGTACCTGGTGAAGCTGCACGCGGGCGAGACCGAGTGGCGTGACGGCGAGGGCCGCGACATCGTGGTCGAGGTCGACGACATCGACCACTTCGGCAACCGTCGCCTGCGCAACGTCGGCGAGCTCATCCAGAACCAGGTCCGTACGGGTCTCGCCCGTATGGAGCGCGTCGTGCGCGAGCGCATGACCACCCAGGACGTCGAGGCGATCACGCCGCAGACCCTGATCAACATCCGGCCGGTCGTCGCCTCCATCAAGGAGTTCTTCGGCACCAGCCAGCTGTCGCAGTTCATGGACCAGACGAACCCGCTGTCGGGCCTGACCCACAAGCGTCGTCTGTCCGCCCTCGGCCCCGGCGGTCTCTCCCGTGAGCGCGCCGGCTTCGAGGTCCGTGACGTGCACCCCTCGCACTACGGCCGCATGTGTCCGATCGAGACCCCCGAAGGCCCGAACATCGGTCTGATCGGCTCGCTGGCCTCGTACGGCCGGGTCAACGCGTTCGGCTTCATCGAGACGCCGTACCGCAAGGTCGTCGACGGTGTGGTCACCGAGCAGGTCGACTACCTGACCGCCGACGAGGAGGACCGCTACGTCATCGCCCAGGCGAACGCGCCGCTGACCGCGGACCTGCACTTCGCCGAGCCGCGCGTCCTGGTCCGCCGCCGCGGCGGCGAGATCGACTACATCCCGGGCTCCGAGATCGACTACATGGACGTCTCGCCGCGCCAGATGGTGTCGGTCGCGACCGCCATGATCCCGTTCCTCGAGCACGACGACGCCAACCGCGCGCTCATGGGCTCGAACATGATGCGCCAGGCGGTGCCGCTGCTGAAGAGCGAGGCTCCGCTGGTCGGTACCGGCATGGAGTACCGCTGCGCCGTCGACGCCGCCGACGTCATCACCGCCGAGAAGGCCGGTGTCGTCCAGGAGGTCTCGGCCGACTACGTCACCGTGGCGAACGACGACGGCACGTACACCACGTACCGCGCCGCCAAGTTCACCCGCTCCAACCAGGGCACCTCCTTCAACCAGAAGGTGCTCGTGGACGAGGGCGCCCGGGTCGAGGCCGGCCAGGTGCTGGCCGACGGCCCGTGCACCGACGAGGGCGAGATGGCCCTCGGCAAGAACCTGCTCGTGGCGTTCATGTCGTGGGAGGGTCACAACTACGAGGACGCGATCATCCTGTCGCAGCGCCTCGTGCAGGACGACGTCCTCTCCTCGATCCACATCGAGGAGCACGAGGTCGACGCCCGTGACACCAAGCTCGGCCCCGAGGAGATCACCCGGGACATCCCGAACGTCTCCGAGGAGGTCCTCGCCGACCTCGACGAGCGCGGCATCATCCGCATCGGCGCCGATGTCGTCACCGGCGACATCCTGGTCGGCAAGGTCACCCCGAAGGGTGAGACCGAGCTGACCCCGGAGGAGCGCCTGCTCCGCGCGATCTTCGGTGAGAAGGCCCGTGAGGTCCGCGACACCTCGCTGAAGGTGCCGCACGGTGAGTCCGGCAAGGTCATCGGCGTCCGCGTCTTCGACCGCGAGGAGGGGGACGAGCTTCCCCCGGGCGTGAACCAGCTGGTCCGCGTCTACGTCGCCCAGAAGCGCAAGATCACCAACGGTGACAAGCTCGCCGGCCGTCACGGCAACAAGGGTGTCATCTCCAAGATCCTCCCGGTCGAGGACATGCCGTTCCTCGAGGACGGCACCCCGGTCGACATCATCCTCAACCCGCTGGGTGTCCCGTCCCGAATGAACCCGGGACAGGTCCTGGAGATCCACCTCGGGTGGCTCGCCAAGCAGGGCTGGGATGTCTCCGGTCTCGCCGACGAGTGGGCCAAGCGCCTGCAGGCGATCGGCGCCGACCAGGTCGAGGGCGGCACCAACCTCGCCACCCCGGTCTTCGACGGCGCCCGCGAGGACGAGATCACCGGCCTGCTGGACAACACCACCCTCACCCGTGACGGTGAGCGCCTGGTGAACTCCACCGGCAAGGCCCGGCTGTTCGACGGCCGCTCCGGCGAGCCGTTCCCGATGCCGATCTCGGTCGGCTACATGTACATCCTCAAGCTGCACCACCTGGTCGACGACAAGCTGCACGCCCGTTCGACCGGTCCGTACTCGATGATCACCCAGCAGCCGCTCGGTGGTAAGGCGCAGTTCGGTGGTCAGCGCTTCGGTGAGATGGAGGTGTGGGCCCTCGAGGCGTACGGCGCGGCCTACGCGCTGCAGGAGCTGCTCACCATCAAGTCCGACGACGTGCTCGGCCGCGTGAAGGTCTACGAGGCCATCGTCAAGGGCGAGAACATCCCCGAGCCCGGCATTCCCGAGTCCTTCAAGGTCCTCATCAAGGAAATGCAGTCGCTCTGCCTCAACGTGGAGGTGCTGTCCTCGGACGGCCAGTCCATCGAGATGCGGGACTCCGACGAGGACGTGTTCCGCGCCGCCGAGGAGCTCGGCATCGACCTGTCCCGGCGCGAGCCGAGCAGCGTCGAAGAGGTCTGACGGAGGTTGGGCCGGCCGCACGACCGCGGCCGGCCCGCCCCCAGGCCCCCCTCAGACCACATGAACGACTCTCGACTTACGAAAGAGGGCTTGACGACCAGTGCTTGACGTCAACTTCTTCGACGAGCTCCGCATCGGCCTGGCCACCGCCGACGACATCCGCCAGTGGTCGCACGGCGAGGTCAAGAAGCCGGAGACCATCAACTACCGCACCCTGAAGCCGGAAAAGGACGGGCTCTTCTGCGAGAAGATCTTCGGCCCCACCCGGGACTGGGAGTGCTACTGCGGCAAGTACAAGCGCGTCCGCTTCAAGGGCATCATCTGTGAGCGCTGCGGCGTCGAGGTGACCCGCGCCAAGGTGCGCCGTGAGCGGATGGGCCACATCGAGCTGGCCGCTCCGGTCACCCACATCTGGTACTTCAAGGGCGTGCCGTCGCGCCTGGGCTACCTGCTGGACCTGGCGCCGAAGGACCTCGAGAAGGTCATCTACTTCGCCGCCTACATGATCACCTGGGTCGACGACGAGCGCCGCCAGCGCGACCTGCCGTCCCTGGAGGCGCACGTCTCGGTCGAGCGCCAGCAGATCGAGAACCGCCGCGACTCCGACCTCGAGGCCCGTGCCAAGAAGGCCGAGACCGACCTGGCCGAGCTCGAGGCCGAGGGCGCCAAGGCCGACGTGCGCCGCAAGGTGCGCGAGGGCGCCGAGCGCGAGATGAAGCAGCTGCGCGACCGCGCGCAGCGCGAGCTCGACCGCCTCGACGAGGTGTGGGCCCGCTTCAAGAACCTCAAGGTCCAGGACCTCGAGGGCGACGAGCTGCTCTACCGCGAGCTGCGCGACCGCTTCGGCACCTACTTCTCCGGCTCGATGGGCGCGGCGGCCCTCAAGGACCGCCTCGAGAACTTCGACCTGGCGGAGGAGTCCGAGCGCCTGCGCGAGATCATCCGCACCGGCAAGGGCCAGAAGAAGACCCGTGCGCTGAAGCGCCTCAAGGTCGTCTCCGCGTTCCTGCAGACCACCAACAAGCCCAACGGCATGGTGCTGGACTGCGTCCCGGTCATCCCGCCGGACCTGCGTCCGATGGTGCAGCTGGACGGTGGCCGCTTCGCGACCTCCGACCTGAACGACCTGTACCGCCGCGTGATCAACCGCAACAACCGCCTGAAGCGCCTTCTCGACCTCGGTGCCCCCGAGATCATCGTGAACAACGAGAAGCGCATGCTCCAGGAGGCCGTCGACGCGCTGTTCGACAACGGCCGCCGCGGCCGTCCGGTCACCGGCCCGGGCAACCGCCCGCTGAAGTCCCTCAGCGACATGCTGAAGGGCAAGCAGGGTCGTTTCCGTCAGAACCTGCTCGGCAAGCGAGTCGACTACTCGGCCCGTTCGGTCATCGTCGTCGGCCCGCAGCTCAAGCTGCACCAGTGCGGTCTGCCGAAGGCCATGGCGCTGGAGCTCTTCAAGCCGTTCGTGATGAAGCGCCTGGTCGACCTGAACCACGCGCAGAACATCAAGTCGGCCAAGCGCATGGTCGAGCGTGCCCGCCCGGTCGTGTGGGACGTGCTCGAAGAGGTCATCGCCGAGCACCCGGTCCTGCTGAACCGTGCGCCCACCCTGCACCGCCTCGGCATCCAGGCCTTCGAGCCGCAGCTGGTCGAGGGCAAGGCCATCCAGATCCACCCGCTCGTCTGCACCGCGTTCAACGCGGACTTCGACGGTGACCAGATGGCCGTCCACCTGCCGCTCTCCGCGGAGGCGCAGGCCGAGGCCCGCATCCTGATGCTGTCCTCGAACAACATCCTGAAGCCGGCCGACGGTCGCCCCGTCACCATGCCGACCCAGGACATGGTGCTCGGTCTGTTCTTCCTCACCTCGGACCGCGAGAACGTGAAGGGTGCCGGCCGCACCTTCTCGTCGACCGCCGAGGCGATCATGGCCTTCGACGCCCGCGACCTGGACGTCCAGGCCCCGATCGAGCTGCGCCTGCCGGCCGGCACCGTCCCGCCGCGCGGCTGGACCGCTCCGGTGGACGAGGACGGCCAGCCGGGCTGGTACGAGGGCGAGCCCTTCCGCCTGACCACCACCCTGGGCCGCGCGCTCTTCAACGAGCTGCTGCCCGAGGACTACCCGTTCGTCGACTACGAGGTGGGCAAGAAGCAGCTCTCCGCGATCGTCAACGACCTGGCGGAGCGCTACCCCAAGGTCGTCGTCGCGGCGACCCTGGACAACCTGAAGGCGGCCGGCTTCCACTGGTCGACCCGTTCGGGTGTCACCGTCTCGATCTCGGACGTCATCGTCCCGCCGAGCAAGCCCCAGATCCTGGAGGGCTTCGAGGCGAAGGCGGAGAAGGTCCAGAAGCAGTACGAGCGCGGTCTGATCACCAACGACGAGCGCAAGCAGGAGCTCGTCGGCATCTGGACCCAGGCGACCAACGAGGTCGCGGACGCCATGGCCGCGAACTTCCCGAAGACGAACCCCATCTTCATGATGGTCGACTCGGGTGCTCGTGGAAACATGATGCAGATGCGCCAGATCGCCGGTATGCGTGGTCTGGTGTCGAACGCCAAGAACGAGACCATCCCGCGACCCATCAAGGCGTCGTTCCGTGAGGGTCTCACCGTGCTGGAGTACTTCATCTCCACCCACGGTGCCCGTAAGGGTCTGGCCGACACCGCCCTCCGTACCGCCGACTCCGGTTACCTCACCCGTCGTCTGGTCGACGTCTCCCAGGACGTCATCATTCGCGAGGAGGACTGCGGCACCGAGCGCGGCCTGAAGCTGGCGATCGGCGTCGTCGGTGCCGACGGCGTCCTGCGCAAGACGGACGACGTCGAGACCAGCGTCTACGCCCGCATGCTCGCCGAGGACATCACCGTCGACGGCAAGCTGCTGGCCACCGCGAACACCGACCTCGGTGACGTCCTGATCGACGAGCTGATCCGCCACGGCATCAGCGAGGTCAAGACCCGCTCGATCCTGACCTGTGAGTCGGCCGTCGGCACCTGTGCCTTCTGCTACGGACGCTCGCTGGCCACCGGCAAGCTGGTCGACATCGGTGAGGCGGTCGGCATCATCGCCGCCCAGTCCATCGGTGAGCCCGGTACCCAGCTGACGATGCGTACCTTCCACACCGGTGGTGTGGCCGGTGACGACATCACCCAGGGTCTGCCGCGTGTCGTCGAGCTCTTCGAGGCCCGTACCCCCAAGGGTGTGGCCCCGATCTCGGAGGCCACCGGCCGGGCGCGGATCGAGGACACCGAGAAGACCCGCAAGATCGTCATCACCCCGGACGACGGCACCGACGAGATCGCCTACCCGGTCTCCAAGCGTGTCAAGCTCCTGGTCAGCGAGGGCGAGGCAGTCGAGGTCGGCCAGAAGCTGACCATGGGTGCCACCAACCCGCACGACGTCCTGCGGATCATGGGCCAGCGTGCCGTCCAGGTCCACCTGGTCGCCGAGGTCCAGAAGGTCTACAACTCGCAGGGTGTGTCGATCCACGACAAGCACATCGAGATCATCATCCGGCAGATGCTCCGCCGCGTGACGATCATCGAGTCGGGCGACGCCGAGCTGCTCCCGGGCGAGCTCGTCGAGCGCGGCCGCTTCGAGACCGAGAACCGTCGTGTGGTCGCCGAGGGCGGTCACCCCGCCTCCGGCCGTCCGCAGCTGATGGGTATCACCAAGGCCTCGCTGGCCACCGAGTCCTGGCTGTCGGCCGCCTCCTTCCAGGAGACGACCCGGGTCCTCACCGACGCGGCGATCCACGCCAAGTCGGACCCGCTGCTGGGCCTCAAGGAGAACGTCATCCTCGGTAAGCTCATCCCGGCCGGTACGGGTCTGCCCCGCTACCGCAACATCCGGGTCGAGCCGACCGAGGAGGCCAAGGCCGCGATGTACTCGGCCGTCGGCTACGACGACTACGACCTGTCGCCCTTCGGCGCCGGCTCCGGCCAGGCGGTTCCGCTGGACGACTACGACTACGGCCCGTACACCGGCTGAGTCATCTCTTCGGCCGGCGACGGCCGCTGATCGCCAGGGCGGTCACCCCTCACGGGGTGGCCGCCCTGCGGCGTTTCCGGGGCCGGGAGGGGAGCGCGCGCCGGACCGGCTCACCCGTGCGGGGGAGGGGCGGGAACCGCTCCGGGGAGGGAGGCGCAGGAGGGGGCCGGCGCGGCAGTGTGCTCGGTGTCGGGATGACGGGGCTTTCGAAGGGGGCCGGAATGAAGCGGGCGCTGGGCGCGATGGCGATCACGGCGGGGGTGCTGGTCGGGATGTCGGCCTGCCTGCCGATCGGGGACGACCGGGAGCACCGGAGGGTCGAGTACGGGGTGGCCGAGTCGGTCAAGGAGCTGGTGGTCGAGGGGCAGAACGGCGGCGTGGAGGTGACCGGCGGCGGTGACGCCGTGCACGTGGTGGAACGGCAGAACTACCGGGGGGACGCGCCGAAGAGCACGCACGAGGTGAAGGACGGCGTGCTGCGGCTGACCTACGACTGCGACAGCTGCGGCATCGGGTACACCGTGCAGGTGCCGGCCGGGACCAAGGTGCGGGTGAAGGAGACCAACGGCGGCATCAAGCTGTCCGGGCAGGTCGGCGAGGCGGAGGCCACCGTGGAGAACGGCGGGGTCGAGACCAGCGGGCTGACCTCGCCGCAGGTGAAGCTGACCGCGGTGAACGGCGGCGTGAAGGCCGACTTCGCCGCCGCGCCGTCGAAGGTGGAGGCGACGACGGACAACGGCGGAGTGCACGTGAGCGTGCCGCGCGGCGAGGCGTACGCGGTGGACGCGCACGCGTCGGACGGCGGGGTGGACGTGGAGATCCCCTCGCAGCCGGGGGCGGCGCACAGCATCACCGCGCGGGCGAAGACCGGCGGTGTGACGGTCAGCGGTGGCTGACCGGGCCGTACCGGAGGTCCTGCCGGTAGGGCATGATCTTCTCCGCGGGGGTGGCGCCCCCGGCTACGGGGGAGGGACCGGGGTGGAGAGCGCGCAACGCTGGTGGAGCCGGGCTACCGGGCTGAGCCCCTACGTGCTGGACTCGTTGCTGGCTCTGGTGTCCGGCGGGGTCGCGGTGTGGGCGGTCTACAACGACGACCCCCACTGGCCCGCCTGGGTCTATCTGCTGGCGCTCGCCACCGCGGTGCCGCTGCCGTGGCGGCGCGTGGCGCCGCTGACCGTGCTGGCGCTCAGCAGTGCCGCCGAGATCACGCTGTCGGTGCTGGCGCACTCGGCGAACGCCCAGGTGCCGCTGGCCGGTGTCATCGGGCTCTACACGGTGGCGGAGCGGTGCTCGGACCGGGTGCGCTGGGCGGTGCTGGCGGTGACCGTCGTCGGCAACGTGCTCGGGACGCACTCGCCCAACGGCATGGTGTTCAGCCTGCTCACCTCGGTGGGCTGCTTCGTCTTCGGCTCGCTGGTGCGCGCCCAGCGGCAGTTGGCCCGGGTGCAGGCGGAGCGGGCCCGGGAGGCCGGTGAACGCTCGGCGAGCGACGCGGCGCGGGCGGTCGCCGAGGAGCGGGCCCGGATCGCGCGGGAGATGCACGACATCCTGGCGCACGCGGTCTCGTTGATGGTGATCCAGGCCGAGGCCGGGCCGGTGGTGGTGCGCAGCGATCCGGACCGGGCGATCCGCGCGTTCGACACCATCGCCGACGCCGGGCGGGACGCTATGGTCCAGCTGCGGCGCGTACTCGGGGTGTTGAAGGACCCGGAGGCGGGCCGGCAGCTGGCCCCGCAGCCCCGGCTGGCCGAGCTCGCCGACGTGGCCGAGCGGGTGCGCGGGGCCGGCCTGCGGGTGGAGCTCGAACTGCCCGCGGACCAGGGCGGGTTGCCCGCCGACGTGGAGGCGGCGGCGTACCGGATCGTGCAGGAGGCGCTGACCAACACGGTCAAGCACGCCGGGGCCGACCGGGCGGCGATCCGGGTGCGGCGGGTCGGGGAGGTGCTGGAGGTGGTGGTCTCCGACAACGGCCGCGGGGTGCCGCCGACGGCCGACCGTAGGGTGGTCGGCTGGTCGGGCGGGCGCGGGCTGGTCGGCATCCGGGAGCGGGCGGCGGCCTGCGGCGGGCGGGCCGAGGCCGGTCCGGGGCCGGAGGGCAGGGGTTTCCTGGTGAGCGCCCGGCTGCCGCTGGGGGCGGGCGCAATGGTGGAGGGGGTGGGCGGATGACGCCGATTCGGGTGGTCGTCGCGGACGACCAGGAGCTGGTGCGGGCCGGGTTCGGGATGATCCTGGACGCGCAGCCGGACATCGAGGTGGTGGCCGAGGCGGCCGACGGCGCCGAGGCGGTCGAGGCGGTGCGCGCGCACGGCCCGGACGTGCTGCTGCTGGACGTCCGGATGCCGGTGATGGACGGGCTGGAGGCGGCCCGCCGGGTGTGCGCGGAGTTCCCGTCCACCAAGGTGATCATGCTGACCACCTTCGACATCGACGACTACGTCTTCGACGCGCTGTACGCGGGCGCCAGTGGCTTCCTGCTCAAGGACGTCCGGCGGGACGACCTGGCGCACGGGGTGCGGATGGTCGCCTCGGGGGAGGCGCTGCTCGCGCCCTCGGTGACCAGGCGGCTGATCGGCGAGTTCGCCGCCCGCCGTCCGGGGACGCCGGAGCGGGCGGTGCGGCCGCCGTCCAAGCTGCTGGAGCAGCTGACCCTGCGCGAACAGGAGACGCTGCGGCTGATCGCGCGGGGGCTGTCCAACGCCGAGATCGCGGCGGAGCTGGTGGTCAGCGAACACACGGTGAAGACGCACGTCAGCAATGTGCTGAGCAAGCTCGGGCTGCGGGACCGGGTGCACGCGGTGGTGTTCGCGTACGAGGCGGGGGCGGTGGTGGCGGGGGAGTCCTGACGGGTTCCTCGCTGGTGGGCTCCTCGCTGGTGGGCTCCCTCGTGCGGGGGAGGCGGGGAGTTCGCCGGTGCGGGCGATCCGCGGTGCGGGCCCGGGCCGGGAGGCTCTGGGGTGTCGGAACGGACCACACCACGGGAGATCGTCAGATGAACGCCGGCCTCACTCGCCTCACCCGCCTCACCCCGTACGCCGTCGTCGGTGCCCCCGCCCTGATGGCCCTCTACGGCGGCATCCGCCTGGTGCCGGGCTCCCGCCAGCCGGGCCTCGGCTGGACGGCCGGCCACACCGCGATGTTCGCCGGGCTGCTGCTGTTCGCCCCGGTCTTCCTCGCCCTGCGCCGACGGCTCGCCACGCGCGGCACGGCCGGTCGGATCGCGGTGGGCGCGGCGCTGGGGACGGCCTTCGCGGGGCTGCTCTGCTCGCTGGCGCAGATCGGGATCGACCTGGTGGTCGGCATCGAGGCGGCGGACAAGGCCGAGCAGTCGCGGCTGTTCGACCGGGTGCAGTCCGTCCCGGGTGTGCTGCCGGTCGTCTACCAGGTCGGCCCGCTGCTGTTCTACGTCGGCCTGCTGGCGCTGCTGATCGCCGCGTCGGTGGGCGCGGCCCGGACGCTGCGCTGGTGGAGCCCGGTGCTGGTGCTGCTCGGCACCGTCGCCTCGGCTGCCGACCTGGCCCTCATCCCGCTCGCCGCCGCCTGCTACCTGGTCGCGCTGGCCCCACTGGCCCGGCCCACCGCCGCGCCCCGGCTGGCCCTGGCCTGAGTGGGTGTCCGCCGGAATTCGGTGGCCGGGGGCCGGCCGGCGCCCGTACCGTCCCGGGTATGAACGCGAAGCGCCCCCTGATCGCCGTGCTCACCGGCGCGGGCATCTCGACCGACTCCGGCATCCCCGACTACCGCGGCCCGCAGGGCCTGTGGCAGAAGGACCCGTCGGCGCAGCGGCTGGTCACCATCGGGCCGTACCTCGCGGATCCGCAGGTGCGCCGCGCGTCCTGGCTGATGCGGCGGGAGGCCGGCGCGCTGGCCGCCGAGCCGAACGCCGGGCACCGGGCGCTGGTCGAGCTGGAGCGCTCCGGACTGCCCGTCCGGGTGCTCACCCAGAACGTGGACGGGCTGCACCAGCGGTCCGGGCTGACCGCCCGCAAGGTGCTCGAACTGCACGGCACCGCACGGGAGGTGCAGTGCGTGCGCTGCCGGGTGGTCGGAGCCATGGCGGACGCGCTGGCGCGGGTCGACGCGGGCGAGCCGGACCCGGACTGCCGGGAGTGCGGGGGGATCCTGCGGCCGCGGACGGTGATGTTCGGGGAGGCGCTGGACCCGGTGGTGCTCCGGCAGGCCGATGCCATCGCCCAGGCCTGCGACCTGTTCATCGCGGTGGGGACCAGCCTGCAGGTGTACCCGGTGGCGTCGCTGCCGCAGATCGCGCTGGAGTCCGGCGCCCGGCTGGTGGTGGTGAACGGCGAGCCGACGCCGTTCGACGAGGCGGCGGCCGAGGTGATCCGGGAGCCGATCTCGCAGGCGCTGCCCGAGCTGGTGCGGCGGCTGGTGATGGAACGGGCGTAAGGCCTCTTTACGGACGTACCGCGTGCGTACGATGATCGTTCCGGCGTCCCCCTCACGGCCTGGAGTGATCGAGCGATGACGACGACGGCGAAGTTCGACCCCTGGTCGGCGGCGTTCGTGGCCCACCCGTACGACGCGTACGCGGAGCTGCGCGAGCACGCGCCGGTGACGTACTTCGAGCCGACGAACCAGTGGCTCGTCTCCCGCCACGAGGACGTCAGCGCGCTGCTGCGCGACCGGCGGCTCGGCCGCACCTACACCCACCGCTTCAGCCACGCGGAGTTCGGCCGCCCCGAGCCCGACCCGGCGCACGAGCCCTTCCACACCCTGAACGACCACGGGCTGCTCGACCTGGAGGCGCCCGACCACACCCGGATCCGCCGGCTGGTCTCGAAGGCCTTCACCCCGCGCATGGTCGAGGGCCTGCGCCCGACCGTCCGGCGGCTGGCCGGCGAACTGGTCGACGACCTGCTCGGGGCCGGCGGCGGAGACCTGATCGCCACCGTCGCCGAGCCGCTGCCGGTCGCCGTGATCGCCGAGATGCTCGGCGTCCCGGAGGGCGACCGGCACCTGCTGCGCCCGTGGTCCGCCGACATCACCGGGATGTTCGAGCTCAACCCGACCGAGGAGGCCGCCCGACGGGCTGTCACCGCGAGCGTCGAGTTCTCCGACTACCTGCGCACCCTGATCCGCGAGCGCCGGACGGCACCGGGCGAGGACCTGATCAGCGCGCTCATCCAGGCCCAGGAGGGTTCCGACGCGCTCAGCGAGCAGGAGATGGTCTCCACCTGCGTGCTGCTGCTCAACGCCGGCCACGAGGCGACCGTCAACACCACCGGCAACGGCTGGTGGGCGCTGTTCCGCCACCCGGGGGAGCTCGCCCGGCTGCGCGGCTCGGTGGACGAGCTGCTGCCCACCGCGATCGAGGAGCTGATGCGCTGGGACACCCCGCTGCAGATGTTCGAGCGGTGGGTCCTGGAGGACATCGAGGTCCGCGGCGTCACCATCCCGCGCGGCTCCGAGGTCGCCCTGCTCTTCGGCTCCGCCAACCGCGATCCCGAGCGCTTCGCCGACCCCGACCGGCTCGACCTCGCCCGCACCGACAACCCGCACATCACCTTCGGTGCCGGAATCCATTTCTGTCTGGGCGCCCCGCTCGCCAGACTGGAGCTCACCGAGTCCTACGGCACCCTGCTGCGCCGGGCCCCGGGCCTGCGGCTGGTCCGTGAGCCCGAGTGGAACCCGGGCTACGTGATCCGCGGGCTCGGAGAACTGCTGGTCGAGGTCTGACGGAGAAGAAGGGGGAGCGGCCGTGGGCAAGGCGACGGGGGCGCTGCTGGGGCTGGCGATCGGGGACGCGATCGGCCGGGTGACGGAGTTCAGGAGCATCGAGGCGATCGCCGCCGAACATCCGGACTGGCGTCAACTCCCACTGCCCGCAAGGGCGTTGGTCACCGATGACACCCAGATGACGCTCGCCCTCGGCCGCGGCCTGCGCACCGCCCTGGCACGCGGACCGCTCACGCCCCTGCGGCTGGAGCGGCCCGTCCGCGAGGAGTTCGTCGACTGGTGGCGCTCCCCGGAGAACAACCGCGCCCCCGGCTTCACCTGCCTGCGCTCCTGCGAGCGGCTCAGCCACGACGGCGTCCGCTGGCAGCAGGCGAGCGACGTCGGCTCCAAGGGCTGCGGCGCCAACATGCGGGTCGCCCCGATCGGGCTGGTCCGCGAACTGGACGCCCGGCAGCTCTCCGGCGCCGCGCAGCTGCAGTCCGCGCTCACCCACGGCCACCCCACCGCGCTCGCCGCGAGCGACCTCACCGCGTACACGGTCCGACGGCTCGCCGAGGGCGTCCGGCCCGCCGACCTGCTGGCGGTGCTGCGGACGTACGCGCTGGCGAGCCGCGAGCGGTACGACGAGTTCTGGCTCGGCGACCTCGCCGCGAGGTGGTACGGCCGCTCGCCGCAGGCCGTCCTCGCCCGCGGCTGGGACGACTGCCTCGCCGTCCTCGACCAGCTGGACGCCGCGCTCGCCGCACCCGACGTCGAGACCGACCCCTGCCTGGCCACCGGCGAGGGCTGGGTCGCCGAGGAGGCCTTCGGCACCGGCCTGCTCTGCTTCCTGCTGCTGCCGGACGACCCGGTGGCCGCCGTCCGCCGGGCCGCCTACTCCGGCGGCGACTCCGACTCCCTCGCCTGCCTGACCGGCGCCTTCGCGGGCGCCCACCACGGGGAGGCGGTCTGGCCGGCCGACTGGGTGGAGCGGATCGAGTACCGGGACGAACTGCTGGAGCTCGGGGCGCTCTGGGACTGAGCCCCGGGACCGAGCCCGCGGGACCGGGACGGAACCCGGAGCCGGGGCCACGCGTCGAAGGGCCATGACGAACAGCAGCACCGGAACCCGTCGCCGTCCGTCCCGCCGCCCGGCGGCGCTGCTCCTCGCCGCCGCGCTCGCCGCACCGCTGATCGCCGGCTGCGGCAGCACCGCGACCGCGACCGGCACCGAGGTGAGGGCCTCCGCGCCGGCAAGCAAGCCCGCGGTCGATCCGGCCCAGGTGGCGGCCACCGCGAAGGCCACCGACGCCTTCGGGCTGGACCTCCTGCACGCCCTCACCGCCAAGCCGGACGACACCGGGCGCAACCTCGTGGTCTCCCCGTCCGGCCTGGCCACCGCGCTCGCCATGCTGCTCCCCGGCGCCCGCGGCGCGACCGCCGATGAGCTCGCCAAGGCCCTGCACACCGACCTCGACCCGAAGCAGTACGCCCTCGCCACCGGAGCGCTGAACCGGCCCGTGCCGACCACCGACGGGCTCACCCTGCGCCGGAGCGACGAGGTCTGGACGCAGCAGGGCTTCCCGGTGCAGCCCGACTACCTGGCCACCCTTGCCACCGCCTTCGACGCCGGAGTGCACACCACCGACTTCAAGAAGGACCCCGACGGCAGCCGCAAGGCGGTCAACGCGGCCGTGGAGAAGGCCACCGACGGACGGATCAAGGACCTCTTCGCCCCGGCGCAGATCAACGGGGACACCCGGCTGGTCCTCACCGACGCGCTCTACCTCAAGGCGAAGTGGGCCTCCGCGTTCAAGCCCGGCCACACCGAGGACCGCCCGTTCCACAAACTCGACGGTTCCACCCCGTCCGTCCCCTCGATGAGCCAGACCGGCGGGTTCAAGTACGCCGACGGCTCCGGCGGCATCGTCGGCGAGCCCTGGCAGGCCGTCGAGCTCCCCTACCGGGACGGCAACGTGGTGATGGACCTGATCGTCCCCGCGCAGGGCGGCTTCGCGGCCTTCACCAAGGGGCTGGACCAGCCCCAGCTCGACCGGATCCTCGGCGCCCTCGTCGAGCAGCCCGTCGACCTGCAGCTGCCGCGCTTCCACTTCGACACGTCCAACGAGCTCACCCCCGCGCTGCGCTCGCTCGGCGTCCACTCGGCCTTCGACGACGCCGACCTCAGCGGCATCGCCAAGGAGCCGCTCGCCGTCAGCACCGTGGTGCAGAAGGCCACCGTCCAGGTCGACGAGGAGGGCACGGTCGCGGCGGCCGGCAGCGGCGTCGGGATCGGCGTGGCGGCGGCGCCCGCTCCGCGCGAGGCCGTCCAGCTGCACATCGACCGGCCGTTCCTGTTCCTGATCCGGGACACCTCGGGCGGGGGCCCGCTGTTCCTCGGCCAGGTCACCGACCCGCAGGCGAAGTAGCCCCGGACGGGCGGACAGCCCGAATCGGGTGGGATCCCCTACCAGGCCGGGTAGCGCCCGCCGAGCCCCGGGTGGAGCGGGTCGCGGCTGCCGAACAGCACCAGCAGGTCGTCCGCGACCTGCCGCAGCTCGGCCCGCCCCTCCACCGCCCCGGCCCACTCGGCGGGCAGCGCCGAGGCGCCGTACGCGGCCCCGACCAGGTTGCCGCAGACCGCGCCGGTCGAGTCGCTGTCCCCGGAGTGGTTCACCGACAGCAGCAGCGCGGTGCGCACCGGGTCGGGGTCCAGGGTGGCCGCCAGCAGCGAGTACACCGCGATGGCCAGGCACTCCTCGGCGATCCAGCCGAGCCCGACCCGCTCCACCGCCTCCGCCGCGGGCTCGGACTCCTGGGCGATCCGCACCGCCCGGGCCAGCGCCTGGACGGTCTCCTTGGACTGGGGCAGGTCGCGGATCTGCTCCACGGTCTCGCCGACCGCCGCCCACGGCTCCGTCCCGTTCACCAGCCGCTCGACCAGCGCCGCGAAGGCGCCCGCCGCCAGGTAGCCGGTCGGGTGCCCGTGGGTGAGCTGGGCGCACTGCACCGCCAGCCCGAAGGACTGCTCGACCCCCAGCCGGGCCAGCCCGAACGGCGCCGAGCGCATCACCGTGCCGCAGCCCTTGGAGCCCGGGTTGATCGGCCCCGGCCACCCGATCGCGGACGGCGCCTCGAACACCGGGTGCTCAGACACCCCGCTCAGGCAGGCGTTGCCCGGCGCCCGCCTCGCGTACAGGAAGGGCTGCCGCAGCAGCCAGCCGTCGTACGGGCGGGGCTGCGGTTCGGCGTCCGGCGCGGGCTGGTACTGCGTCAGCAGCCAGCGCCGGTAGGCGCCGTGGACGGCCTCCGGCACCGAGCCGCCGCCGCCCGTCCAGCCGCGGACGAAGCCGCGGATCAGGCCCTCGGCGGTGAACAGCGTCATCTGGGTGTCGTCGGTGACCTCGACCGGCCCCGGCCCGGCCGGCAGCGCGGTCACGCCCGCCGGCCCGTACCGGTCCTGGATCTGGTGGAGCTGCTGGAACTCCACCGGCCAGCCCAGCGCATCGCCGATCGCTCCGCCGAGCAGCGCTCCGCGCACCCGGTCCCGGTAACCCGACTCGGCCGCCGGCTCCGTCACGTCGAATCCCCCTTCGTTCGTGGCGGGATACGTTCTATCAGGTCTCCCGGAGCCGACGGGTCCGCCCGCGGCGCTACCGGTGGATCTCCCCGGCGCGCCCGTGCAGCGCGGCCCGGTCGGCGGCGGCGCGCCCGGCCGCCCAGCCCTCGCCGTCGCTGACCCGGACCCGCTGCGAGACCAGCTTCGGGAACAGCCGCCCGACCTCCTCGTCCACCGCCTCCGAACGGGCGGCGAGCGCGGGCAGCAGCCTCTCGTCCGGCAGCAGCTGCTCCTCGGTGCCGTCCTCGCGCAGGTGCCGCCCGGCCGCGGCGGCGCTGGTGGTCCGCTCGGTGGCGGCGGTCAGCCGCTCGCGGATCCGCGCCGCGTACGCGACCAGGAAGGACTGCCGGAACGCCTTGCTGCGCGAATCTCGGCCGGAGCCCGCCTTGTTGAGGGCGTGGGTGG
Organism: Kitasatospora sp. NPDC023120; assembly: GCF_055560835.1. Lineage (NCBI taxonomy): Bacteria > Bacillati > Actinomycetota > Actinomycetes > Kitasatosporales > Streptomycetaceae > Kitasatospora > Kitasatospora sp. NPDC023120. The sequence goes on from NZ_JBVHHY010000001.1 coordinate 326,690, forward strand.
CCTGCACCAGCAGCGAGGTGTAGAGCAGCTCGACGCCGTCCAGGTCGCCGTCGAAGCCGACCACGGTGCAGAAGCCGAACTCCTTGGCCCACACCACCCGGCACCGGTTGGCCGCCGCGACCGCGTCCAGCAGCATCGTCTTGGGGCCCTCGTACGGGTTGTCCACCCCGATCCGCAGCGCCGCCGGGGTGTCGCGGTCGGCACCGGCGGCGGCCACCAGCGCCTCGTCGATGCTGTGCTGGGCCATCAGCTGCTGGGCCTTGGCCGTCAGCGCCTCGGCCTCCTCGGGGTACTCGGTGGACTCGGCCTTCGCCAGCAGCGCCCGGATCCGGGCCAGCATCCGCGGCTCGCCGGTCGGCGCCCCGGCGTGCTCGGGCCCGGACCGATGCGGGCGTGCCGCCTGCCCGGGGGCCGGCCCGACCGGGGCGATCGGCGGCAGCCGGCCCCAGGTGCGCAGCAGCTCCAGGGCGGCGGTGGCGAGCGCGAAGCGGTCCAGCCGGTGCCGGTGCGCGAAGGCGCCCAGGTACTGCTCGTCGCCGGGCCACCAGACCTCGGCCTCCAGCTCGCGCAGCTGCTCCCGCCAGCGCCGGTCCAGCGTCGCCGCAGGGTGCCGGCGGTCCTCCGCGGCGATCAGGTCCACCGCGAGGGCCAGGTGGACGGGCTTCAGCCCGCGCCGCACCACCCGCACCAGGTCCGCCGGGCGCCACCCGGCGGACCAGCAGCGGCCGACGGCGGTGTCCGCGTACCCCAGCAGCGCCCGGCTGACCGCCGGCCACTGCCCGGCGGAGGCGGCGAGCAGCGACGCCCCGGTGTCCAGCGCGAGGTCCAGCCCCTCCTCCGGGGCCGTCAGCACCGACCGCACCGCCTGCTCCAGCAGCGGCCCGGCGTCCCCGCCCTGCTGCGCGCGCTTGCCCACGGTGTGTCCCTGCTCTCCTCGACGGCCCGGTTCCTCCTGCCCATGATGCCGGAGCGCCCGGCCCCACCGAGGGGGCCGGGCGCTCCGGACGGTGCGGGGAGCCTCAGCGCTCGACGGCCTTGGCCAGGATCTCCGGGCTGCGCTGCAGCAGCCGGGTGGCCGCCATCCGCACGCCGAGGACGGCGACCAGGGCGCCGTAGAGCGGGCCGATCAGCAGCACCGGCCAGCTCGGCCCGTCCGAGAGCAGCGCCCAGCCGAGGTAGCCGCCCACCGGCAGGGCGAGCAGCGCGACGCCGAACATCGAACCGAAGGAGTTGAGCATGATCAGCCCGCTCTGGCCGGGGGCGGCGTTGCGCATCGGGTTGCTGTCGGCCGGCATGGTGTACGGCACCAGCACGCTGAACATCGCGCCGAGCGCCACTCCGCAGCCGAGCAGCGCGAACGCGAGACCCAGCGCGGACGGCAGCTCGCCCCACTGGCCGGTGACGGACGCCAGCGCCAGCCCGAGCACCACCGTCACCGGGACGGCGTACGACAGCACCGCGTACGCCCGGCCGCGCAGCTCGTCGCGGGCGTCCGCCGGGGTGCGCAGGGTGGCGGCGACCATCCAGAACGCCGAGCCGTCCATGCCGAACAGGTTGAGCATCTGCAGCCCGAGGAACATCCCGCTCATCGCCAGCAGGTAGACGCTCGCCCAGCCCTGGACCATCGACAGCACGCAGCCGACCGCCGTCATGCCGATGCTGGTGAACAGCGCGGCCTTGGCCCGCGGTTCGCGCCAGGCGTACCGCAGGTGGCGCTGCATCACCGCGCCGGCCCGGCCCTCGGGCAGGAAGCCCCAGCCGCGCGAGCGCTGCACCCCGCGGGCCACCTCCAGGGTGGAGGAGTCCGCGGTGACCATCAGCTCCTGCAGGCTGCCGCGCCACCAGCGCAGCAGCAGCGCCACCAGCACGCCGGCCGCGGCGAGCTGCAGCAGCGCGAGCCCGTAGCGGCCCTCGGCCGCGGTGCGCGGCGCGTCGGCCGCGCTGATCGGCGGGATCCAGCGCAGCACGGAGGCGATCGGCTTCAGCGGGCTGAGGTCGATGTCGTGGCCCGGACGGCCGAAGACGCTCTGCGAACCGACGTTGGCGGCCTGGATCAGCAGCGCGAAGGCCAGCCCGCCGAAGATCGCGAAGTCCTTGCCGCGGCGGCTGGAGAGCATCCGGGCGTTGCCGGCCGCGACCGCCCGGGAGAGCGTGACCAGGCAGGACACCGCGAGCGGCACACCGACCACCGCGACGGCGGCCGAGACACCGCCGCCGGCACCGGCCAGCACCGCGCCGGTCACCAGCACCAGGTTGATCAGCGGTCCGGGCCCGATCAGCGCGGCCAGCAGCGAGCCGCGCAGCAGCGGGCCAGGCCGCAGCGGCAGCATGGTGAGCCGGGTGGGATCGGCGCTCTCGTCACTGGAGAACAGGAACAGCGGCAGCGCGGCCCAGCCCAGGGTCAGCACGCCGACCAGCATCACCCCGGCGTCGCCGGAGCCCGCGAAGCGCCCGTTCAGCGCGGCCATGGCGACGGCTATGCCGCTCGCGAAGGCCAGGCCGACGATGCCGCCGATCACGTAGACGGCGGTCCGGCCGGGGCTGCGCCGCAGTCCGTTGCGCAGCAGCCGCAGCTTGAGCGCCACCAGGGCGCGGACCACCGTCCGCCCGTCGGGCACCGCGTTGGGCACGGTCGCACTCACTGCCCGCCCCCGAGCTGGCTGCCCCCGAGCTGCCCGTCGGTGACCGGACCGCCGTCGGCCCGCCCGCCGCCGAGCCAGCCGAGCGCCTGCCCGTCGTCCTCCCGGACGCCGATCAGCTCCAGGAACGCCTCGTGCAGGCTGCGCCCGCCCCGGACCGAGTCCAGCGGCCCGTGGGCGATCACCTGGCCCGCGTTGACCACCGCGACCCAGTCGCAGAGCTGCTCGACCAGCTCCATCACGTGGCTGGAGAAGACGACCGTGGAACCGGCCGCCGCGTACCGCTTGAGCACGCCGCGGATGGTCTGGGCGGAGACCGGGTCGACGCCCTCGAAGGGCTCGTCCAGGAAGAGCACGTCGGGGTTGTGCAGCAGCGCGGCGGCCAGGCCGATCTTCTTGCGCATGCCGGTGGAGTAGTCGGCGACCAGCTTGTCGGCGTCGCGGCCGAGGTCCAGGACGGTCAGCAGCTCCTCGGCCCGGCGGTCCACCTCGGCGCCGGGCAGGCCGCGCAGCCGCCCGGTGTACTGCAGCAGTTCGCGCCCGCTGAGCCGCTCGAACATCCGCAGGCCCTCGGGCAGGATGCCGATCCGCGCCTTGACCGTGACCGGGTCGGTCCACACGTCGGTGCCGTGGACCAGGACGGTGCCCTGGTCGGGCCGCAGCAGCCCGGTGGTCATCGACAGGGTGGTGGTCTTGCCCGCGCCGTTCGGGCCGACCAGGCCGATGAACGAGCCGGCCGGCAGCTCCAGGCTCAGCCCGGCCACGGCGGCCTGGGTGCCGAAGTGCTTCCACAGCCCTCGGATGCTGACGGCGGACGGGGTGCCCGCCCCGGGGAGGTCGGAGGGCGGTGGTGTTGACACCTGCATTGCTGCCTTCTCTGTTCGTGGTGGACGGAGCTCTCGGGGCTCAGCCTGGCACTGTCCGAACAGGCTGTCGTCCCAGTTGAGGATCCCCTGAGCGTGTCCGCCGAACGGGTGAGGAGCGCCGCCCGGGCTCTGTTCCGGCAGTTGATGGGCCGAATTGGCAACTACTCAGTTCCCTTGTTCGTCCTGCACTATGAGGAACAGTGAGGGCGCGGGGGTGCCGCGGCACCGGGAGGTGGCGGATGTCCGTTCAACGGTGGGGCGAACCCGGTCCCGGCCGCGAACACGGCCAGGGTCACGGGCGGGAACACGGCCGGGGCAGCGACCACCGGCCGGTCGCCGGGCGGCAGCCGGCCCCGCTCCCGCAGGCGGCGATGCGGGCGGGCCACGCGGACCGCGACCGCACGGTCGACGTGCTGAAGGCGGCGTTCGCCGAGGGCCGGCTCTCCGTCGAGGAGTACGAGGAGCGCCACGAGGCGGTGGTCGCGGCGCGGACCTTCGGCGAGCTGGCCGCGCTGGTGGCCGACCTGCCGGCCGGCCCGATGATGACGCCGGCCCCGGCCGCACCGCCGGTTCCGGCCACCTTCCTGCCCGCCCAGCCCCCGCAGGCCCGCCAGACCAGCGTGCTGGCGGTCGTCTCCCTGATCCTGAGCCTGATGTTCTTCTCCCTCCCCGCGGTGGTCACCGGCCACATCGCCCGCTCGCAGATCCGGGCCCGGAACCTGGACGGCGACTGGGCGGCCGTCCTCGGCCTGGTCATCGGCTACACGGGCAGCGCGTTCTGGACCCTGGGGATCCTGGCGGGCCTCGGCCTCGGCTGAGGGCCGGTCCGCGTCGCGCACTCCGGTGGCGGGCGGTCGGGGACTGTGGTAGAGCGGGTGAAGACGGCCCGACACCGGGCGGCCACGTACGGGACACTCGCGTGACGCCCGGCCGAAGGCGGCGACCTGCGGCGTTGCATTTGTTTTGACCGCGCCCCATGCGCTAGGTACGCTCTGACCTTGTGCCTGGGGTGTCCCCGGGTCCTTGTGCGTGCATGCACACCGGTCGCCGCGCCGAGCCGGAGCGCCTTCCAGCGCTCCGCGCGTAGAGCGCCGTCGCTGTACATCAGCCATGGGATTCCGTGTCGTAACAAGCCCAACACACCCGACCGCGTGGGTCGACCACGGGGCCGTGTGCGAGGGAGACACCGCAGGTTAGTTCCACCAAGCCTTGGCACACAGAAAACGGAGAAACGGTGCCTACGATCCAGCAGCTGGTCCGAAAGGGCCGGCAGGACAAGGTCGAGAAGAACAAGACTCCCGCGCTGAAGGGCTCCCCGCAGCGCCGTGGGGTCTGCACGCGTGTGTACACGACCACCCCGAAGAAGCCGAACTCGGCGCTTCGTAAGGTCGCCCGTGTGCGCCTCACCAGCGGGATCGAGGTCACCGCTTACATTCCGGGCGAGGGCCACAACCTGCAGGAGCACTCCATCGTGCTGGTGCGCGGTGGTCGTGTGAAGGACCTTCCTGGTGTCCGCTACAAGATCATCCGCGGTTCGCTCGACACCCAGGGTGTCAAGAACCGCAAGCAGGCCCGCAGCCGCTACGGCGCCAAGAAGGAGAAGTAAGAATGCCTCGTAAGGGCCCCGCCCCGAAGCGCCCGGTCATCATCGACCCGGTTTACGGCTCCCCGGTCGTCACCCAGCTGGTCAACAAGATCCTGCTGCACGGCAAGCGCTCCACCGCCGAGCGGATCGTCTACGGCGCCCTCGAGGGCGTTCGCGAGAAGACCGGCTCGGACCCGGTCGTCACGCTGAAGCGCGCGCTGGAGAACGTCAAGCCGGCCCTCGAGGTCAAGTCCCGCCGTGTCGGTGGCGCGACCTACCAGGTTCCGGTCGAGGTCCGTCCGGGCCGCGCCAGCACCCTGGCGCTGCGCTGGATGGTCGGTTACTCCCGCGCCCGTCGCGAGAAGACCATGACCGAGCGCCTGATGAACGAGATCCTCGACGCCAGCAACGGCCTGGGCGCTTCCGTGAAGCGTCGCGAGGACACCCACAAGATGGCCGAGTCCAACAAGGCCTTCGCGCACTACCGCTGGTAGTCCGTACCCCGTCACTAGACAGAGAGAGAACGAGCCACCATGGCTGCAACCTCCCTTGACCTCGCCAAGGTCCGCAACATCGGGATCATGGCGCACATCGACGCGGGCAAGACCACCACCACCGAGCGGATCCTGTTCTACACCGGTGTCTCGTACAAGATCGGTGAGGTCCACGATGGCGCTGCCACCATGGACTGGATGGAGCAGGAGCAGGAGCGCGGCATCACGATCACGTCGGCCGCGACGACCTGTCACTGGACGGTCGACGACGTCGACAACACCATCAACATCATCGACACCCCGGGTCACGTCGACTTCACCGTCGAGGTGGAGCGCTCGCTGCGCGTCCTCGACGGTGCCGTCACGGTGTTCGACGGTGTCGCCGGTGTCGAGCCCCAGTCCGAGACCGTGTGGCGGCAGGCTGACCGCTACGGCGTCCCGCGCATCTGCTTCATCAACAAGCTGGACCGCACGGGCGCGAACTTCTTCTTCTGCGTTCAGACCATCGTGGACCGCCTCGGCGCGACCCCGCTGGTCATGCAGCTCCCGATCGGTGCCGAGGCGGACTTCAAGGGCGTTGTCGACCTTGTCCGCATGAAGGCGCTGGTCTGGTCCGCCGAGGCCGCCAAGGGCGAGATGTACGACATCGTCGACATCCCGGCCGACCTGCAGGAGCAGGCCGAGGAGTACCGCGAGGCGCTCATCGACACGGTCTCGAACGTCAGCGACGAGATCATGGAGCTCGCCCTCGAGGGCGAGGAGATCCCGGTCGAGCTGCTGCAGGACGCGATCCGCAAGGGCACCCTGAACTCGGACTTCACCCCGATCTTCTGCGGTACCGCCTTCAAGAACAAGGGCGTTCAGCCCCTGCTCGACGCGGTCGTCAAGTACCTGCCGTCGCCGCTGGACATCGAGTCCATCGAGGGCACCAAGCCCAACGACCCGGACACCAAGATCTCCCGCAAGGCGTCGGACGACGAGCCGCTGTCCGCGCTGGCGTTCAAGATCATGTCCGACCCGCACCTGGGCAAGCTCACCTTCGTCCGGATCTACTCCGGTCGCCTGGAGTCCGGCACCTCGGTGCTGAACGCCGTCAAGGGCAAGAAGGAGCGCATCGGCAAGATCTACCGCATGCACGCGAACAAGCGTGAGGAGATCGAGTCGGTGGGCGCCGGCGACATCGTCGCCGTCATGGGCCTGAAGCAGACCACCACCGGTGAGACGCTGTCCGACGAGAAGAACCCGGTCATCCTGGAGTCCATGGACTTCCCGGCCCCGGTCATCCGCGTCGCGATCGAGCCCAAGTCCAAGGGTGACCAGGAGAAGCTGGGTGTCGCCATCCAGCGTCTCGCCGAGGAGGACCCGTCCTTCCAGGTCAACACGGACGAGGAGACCGGCCAGACCATCATCGCGGGTATGGGCGAGCTGCACCTCGAGGTGCTGGTCGACCGTATGAAGCGTGAGTTCAAGGTCGAGGCCAACGTCGGCAAGCCGCAGGTCGCCTACCGCGAGACGATCCGCTCGGCTGTCGAGCGCATCGACTACACGCACAAGAAGCAGACCGGTGGTTCGGGCCAGTTCGCGAAGATCCAGATCGCGATCGAGCCGCTCGAGCAGGCCGAGGGCTACGAGTTCGTGAACAAGGTCACCGGTGGCCGCGTGCCGAAGGAGTACATCCCTTCGGTCGACGCCGGTTGCCAGGAGGCCATGGAGTTCGGTGTGCTCGCCGGCTACCCGCTCCAGGGTGTCCGCGTCACGCTGCTCGACGGTGCCTCGCACGACGTCGACTCCTCCGAGCTCGCGTTCAAGATCGCCGGTTCGATGGCCTTCAAGGAAGGCGCGAAGAAGGCCAAGCCGGTCCTCCTCGAGCCGATGATGGCCGTCGAGGTCACCACGCCCGAGGACTACATGGGCGACGTGATCGGTGACATCAACTCTCGCCGTGGCCAGATCCGGTCCATGGACGAGCGTCACGGTGCCCGCGTCGTCACGGCGCTGGTGCCCCTCTCCGAGATGTTCGGCTACGTCGGTGACCTGCGCAGCAAGACCTCTGGTCGCGCCAGCTACTCGATGCAGTTCGACTCGTACGCCGAGGTCCCCAAGGCCGTGGCTGAGGAGATCATCGCCAAGTCCAAGGGCGAGTGAGGTCCGGCTCTGCCGGCTTCAGAATCAGTCCGACATTCGGGATGATTCCGACCCCTTAGGCTATTAGGAGGCGACCCGGGAGGATCCGCACGGATTCTCCCGGGGCCTCCGGCCCCCACCCGCGGGACGGTGCGAGGTGCTCTCGGCACCCGGACCCAGCCCGATCAAGACCAACTGACGTCAGCACGGCGTACAGGAACTGTCCTCAGGAGGACTGCAGTGGCGAAGGCGAAGTTCGAGCGGACGAAGCCCCACGTCAACATCGGCACCATCGGTCACATCGACCACGGTAAGACGACCCTTACCGCGGCCATCACCAAGGTGCTGCACGACGCGTACCCGGAGATCAACCCCTTCACGCCGTTCGACCAGATCGACAAGGCGCCGGAGGAGCGGCAGCGCGGTATCACCATCTCGATCGCGCACGTCGAGTACCAGACCGAGGCGCGTCACTACGCCCACGTCGACTGCCCGGGTCACGCGGACTACATCAAGAACATGATCACCGGTGCGGCCCAGATGGACGGTGCGATCCTCGTCGTCGCCGCCACCGACGGCCCGATGCCGCAGACCAAGGAGCACGTCCTCCTGGCCCGCCAGGTCGGCGTCCCCTACATCGTTGTCGCCCTGAACAAGGCCGACATGGTGGACGACGAGGAGATCCTGGAGCTCGTCGAGCTCGAGGTCCGTGAGCTGCTCTCCGAGTACGAGTTCCCGGGCGACGACCTGCCGGTCGTCCGCGTCTCCGCCCTGAAGGCCCTCGAGGGCGACAAGGAGTGGGGCGAGAAGCTCCTCGGCCTCATGCACGCGGTCGACGAGAACATCCCCACCCCGGCCCGCGCCGTGGACCAGCCGTTCCTGATGCCGATCGAGGACGTCTTCACGATCACCGGTCGTGGCACCGTCGTCACCGGTCGTATCGAGCGCGGCATCCTCAAGGTCAACGAGACCGTCGACATCATCGGCATCAAGACCGAGAAGACCACCACCACGGTCACCGGCATCGAGATGTTCCGCAAGCTGCTCGACGAGGGCCAGGCCGGTGAGAACGTCGGTCTGCTGCTCCGTGGCATCAAGCGCGAGGACGTCGAGCGCGGCCAGGTCATCATCAAGCCGGGTTCGGTTACCCCGCACACCGACTTCGAGGCCCAGGCCTACATCCTGTCGAAGGACGAGGGTGGCCGCCACACCCCGTTCTTCAACAACTACCGCCCGCAGTTCTACTTCCGTACCACGGACGTGACCGGCGTCGTGACCCTCCCCGAGGGCACCGAGATGGTCATGCCGGGCGACAACACCGCCATGACCGTCGCGCTGATCCAGCCCGTCGCCATGGAGGAGGGCCTGAAGTTCGCCATCCGTGAGGGTGGCCGCACCGTCGGCGCCGGCCAGGTCACCAAGATCGTCAAGTAATTGACGTTCTGACCTGCCTGCCTCGTACAGGCTGAGTCCGAAGGGCCCCGCGCACCACACCGGTGCGCGGGGCCCTTCGCCCTTCACGGGCAACCCTTCATGGGGCGCTCACGGGAGCGCGCTTCCTTTCACCGCCCGCTCATCGCCGACTGTTATGGTCGGGCCACCATCAAGCCCCCGCCGTCGCGGAAAGTGGGATCCAACGCATGTCAACGGCACCGCTGTTGTCGGTCGTGATGCCGATCTACAACGAGCAGGAGGCGCTCCCGCTGACCGTCGAACGGCTGCGGCCGATCCTCGACGGGCTCGACGTGACCTACGAGGTGGTCGGTGTCGACGACGGCAGCACCGACGCCACGCCGGTGCTGATGCAGAAGATCCGCCAGGACTGGCCGGAGTTCCGCGTCGTCCGCTTCGCCCGCAACTCCGGGCACCAGGCCGCCCTCACCGCCGGCATCCACCGCGCCTTCGGCGACTACGTCGTCTCCATCGACGCCGACCTGCAGGACCCGCCGGAGAAGATCCCCGAGATGCTGGAGCTCGCTCGCGAGCAGGGCCTCGACATCGTCTACGGCGTCCGCGGCGACCGCGGCACCGACACCTTCTTCAAGCGGCACACCGCCGGCGCGTACTACTGGATGATGCGCAAGCTGGTCGGCCAGCGGATGCCCAACCAGGCGGGCGACTACCGGCTGCTCAGCCGGGCCGCGGTGGACGCGCTGAAGGCCATGCCCGAGCACCAGCCGGTCTACCGGCTGCTGGTGCCGTGGCTGGGCTTCCCCAGCGGCGAGGTGGTCTACGTGCGGGAGGAGCGGGTCGCGGGCAGCACCCACTACCCGCTGTCCAAGATGGTCCGGCTGGCGCTGGACAGCGTCACCAACTTCTCCGCCGCCCCGCTGCGGCTGGCCACCTGGCTCGGGCTGTTCAGCTTCCTGGTCTGCATCGCGCTGGCGCTCTACACCACGGTCGCGTACGCGGTCGGCTCGACCGTGCCCGGCTGGTCCTCGCTGTTCATAGGGATGCTGTTCATCGGCGCCGTCCAGCTGGTCTGCGTCGGACTGCTCGGCGAGTACGTCGGCCGGATCTACTCGGCGGTCCAGGCGCGGCCCGCCTACTTCATCGGCTACGACTCGGCCGAGGAGCCGGACCGGTACGGTACGGGCGAGTGAACGAGATCCTCTCCACCGACCGGGACGAGCCCGGTGAGCAGGCCTCCGCGCCGCAGCCCGGGATGCGGCGCCAGCTGCCGTCCTTCCTGGTCATCGGGGTGCTGAGCACCCTCTTCTACCTGGCGCTGTTCGTCCTCCTGCGCCTGGTCGCCTCCTCGCAGGTCGCCAACCTGGTCGCGCTGGCCGTCAGCGCGGTGGCCAACACCGCGGCCAACCGCCGCTTCACCTTCGGCATCACCGGCTCGGACGGCGCGGTGCGCCACCAGCTCCAGGGCGCGGTCGCGTTCCTGATCGGGCTCGGCCTCAGCAGCGGTGTCCTGGCGCTGCTCGGCGTCGCCGTCCCGCACGCCTCCCGGGTGGTCGAGGTGACCGGGCTCGTGGTGGCGAACGGTCTCGCCACCGTGGCCCGGTTCGTCCTCCTCAAACTGTGGGTCTTCAGGAAGCGCTGACGGCGGAGCGGGGCTCCTCCTGCGTGCGCTCGGCCCGGTGGGCGGTGCTGGTCCACGCCCAGATCCCGAGCACCACGCAGCCGGCCGCGCCGGTCAGCAGCGCGGTCGCCGAGCCCGTCGGCGGGTGCCAGGCCCCGGTCAGCGGGTTGAGCGGGGTGTAGTCCACCGAGGTCCCGAGGCCGGCCTGCCAGCGGATCATCGTGTAGCCCAGGAAGGCCAGCTGCAGCGGCAGCACCACCAGTGCGACCGTCCGGACCAGCGAGGCCGACCGGGCCCCTTCGAGCACACCGCGGCGCCCGAGGACGAAGGCGGCGATCAGCGGCACGCCGACGGCGACCGGCAGCAGGTACCGGCCCTGGCCGGCGAAGCCGACCTTGTGCGCGGCGATCGCGCCGGAGAGCGTGAGCACCCCGAACGGGGCGAGGAAGAAGGCGACCACCCGCCAGCGGTCGCCCCACGTGCCGAAGGCGAGCGCGGGCAGCACCAGGCAGCCGATGGCCAGGAACCACAGGAAGTACGCGGTGCCGGGCAGGCGGGTGTCGAGCCAGGAGGGCACGCCGACCATCTCGACGAAGTACTCGGGCCAGCGCACGATCACCTCGTGCCGGATCGCCTTGGGCACCGTGATGCCGGGCGGCACCTGGACGGGCATCATCTCCGAGGCCTTCATGACCACCGTCCACAGCGCCCCCGCGGTGCCGGTGGCGGCCAGCGCGCCGGCCGCCCACCAGGCGGGCCGGAACCGCAGCAGCTGCTTCAGCCGCTCCCGCTTGGCCGGGACCAGCATGATCCCGACGACCGCGGCGCACCAGAGCGGTCCGAGCGCACGGACCGTCATGAGCACCGAGCCGGCGATCCCGATCTGCACCATGGCCGCGCGGCGCAGCGGCTGCTCCGGGTCCAGCACGGTCGGGATGAGGGCCGCGACCAAGGCCACGCCGGCCGCGATCTCGATGCCGTTGGGGTTGATCGAGCCCGCCAGGTGCGCGGTGATCGGGGTGACCGCGACCAGCAGCCCCGCCGCCGCGATCCGGTGCCTGGTCCAGGAGACGAGGGCGTGCGCGGCGGAGGCGAGCAGCGCCGCGACCAGGGCGGAGCTGATCAGCCGCGCCAGGGTGAGGCCCAGCCAGTTCGGCCAGAGCGCCATCGGCCAGCCGACGAGGGCGTAGTAGACCGGGTTGTACCGGCCGGCCCGGGTGCCGACCCGCTCGATCTGCTGGTCCTCACCGCCCGGCGCCTTGGCGCAGGCCACCGACTTGGTGGGGTCGAACCACCAGCAGTTGTCCCGGACGATCGAGGCCGGCACGTGCTGGAAGGCACCGGTGCCGCCGCCCGCGGCCTCCGGCTTGGGCGCGAACTCGCCCCGGGCGGCCCCGACCGCGCGGATGATGTGCTCCCGTTCGTCCGGGCTCGCGTCGTACGGCGAGGCGAGGGCCCAGCCCGCGCAGACGAGGAAGAACCCGATGAACGCGGTCCACCACGTCCGCCGGAACAGCAGGCGACCCGGGCGGCTGGAGCTGTCGCCGGATCTGCTCGCGGCGGGCGCGGGAGGCGTGGTAGCGGCGGGGGAGTATGAGGACACGCGACCAAGATAACGGGTGGCCGAATCCGCCCCACCCGGGCCGCTGTGTGCCCGCCCGGCGTTGCACTTACGATTCCCCCGTGACTCAACTGGAATCGCCCTCGGAAGTGTCCGGATCCACCGTGAAGGGCCGGATCGCCGGACTTCTGGGCCATAGCGCGGTGCGGTTCCTGGCCGCCGGCGTCACCAGCACCACCGTCGACATGGGCCTGCTGTACGTCCTGCACGGGGTGCTCGACCTGCCGCTGGCGCCGTCCACCTTCGTCGCGGTGCTGGCCGGCTTCACGACGAACTTCGTGCTGAACCGGATCTGGGCCTTCGAGAGCACCTCGCCGGTCGGCAAGCAGACCGCCCGCTACATGGTGATGGCGGGCGGCAACTGGGTCGGCACCGTGCTGCTGGTCGGCGGCTTCGTGAAGCTGGGCCTCTTCTACCTGCTGGCCCGCGCGCTCGCGCTGGTGATCCTCTCGGTGGTCAACTACTTCGGCTACAAGTACTGGGTCTTCCGGGACAAGTGACCGCGACGACGAAGGCCCGGCCGGAGTGATCCGGCCGGGCCTTCGCGCGTCTCGGCGGACGCCGGTCCTACTGGGTGCGCAGGCCCTCGGTGAACGCCTTGCAGGTCTCGTACGTCGGCAGCAGGCCGGAGGAGATCGCCTCCGCCAGCGACGGCGCGGCCTCGTCCCGGGCCGACAGCAGCGGCTGGTCGGCCGGCCACTCGATGCCCAGGTCCGGGTCGAGCGGGTGGACCGAGTGCTCGCCGGTCGGGTTGTACGTCTCGGAGCAGAGGTACGAGAGCGTGGCGTCGTCGGTCAGCGCGCAGAAGCCGTGGCCGAGGCCCTCGGGGATGTAGACCGCGCGGCGCTCCACGTCGTCGAGCCGGACGCCCTCCCAACGGCCGAAGGTCGGCGAACCGACCCGCAGGTCGACGATGACGTCGAGCACGGCGCCACGCACGCAGGTCACGTACTTGGCCTGGCCGGGCGGCACGTCGGCGAAGTGGATGCCGCGGACCACGCCGCGCGAGGAGACCGACAGGTTGGCCTGGGCCAGCCGCAGCGGGTGGCCGACGACCTCGGCCAGCCGGTCGAAGCGGTACCACTCGGTGAACATGCCGCGCGGGTCGCCGTGCAGCTGCGGAGTGACCTCGATCAGGCCCTCGATGCTCAGTTCGCGGAACTTCACCGGGCGTTCTCCTCATCCAGCAGCGCCAGCAGGTACTGTCCGTAGCCGCTCTTCAGCAGCGGCTCGGCGAGCTCGCGCAGCTGCTCGGAGCCGATCAGGCCGGCCCGCCAGACGGCCTCCTCGATGCAGCCGATCTTGAAGCCCTGGCGCTCCTCTATCACCCGGACGAACTCCGAGGCCTGCACCATCGAGACGAAGGTGCCGGTGTCCAGCCAGGCGGTACCGCGGTCCAGGATCGTGACGTTCAGCTCACCCTTGCGCAGGTAGGCGTCGTTGACCGCGGTGATCTCCAGCTCGCCGCGCGCGCTGGGCTCCAGGCCGCGGGCGATCTCCACGACCTGGTTGTCGTAGAAGTAGAGGCCGGGGACGGCGTAGCGGGACTTGGGCTTCTCGGGCTTCTCCTCGATGGAGATCGCCTGGCCGTGCTCGTCGAACTCGACCACGCCGTACGCGGTCGGGTCGGCCACCGGGTAGGCGAAGACCCGGCCGCCAGGGGCGTCGGTGTGCTCGGCCAGGCGGGTGCCGAGGCCGCTGCCATGGAAGATGTTGTCGCCGAGGATGAGGGCGACCGACTCGTCGCCGATGAAGTCCGCACCGAGCACGAAGGCCTGGGCGATGCCCTCGGGCTTCTCCTGGACGGCGTACTCCAGTTTGAGGCCGAACTGCGAGCCGTCGCCCAGCAGGCGCTCGAACTGCTCGCGGTCGGCCGGGGTGGTGATGATGAGGATCTCGCTGATCCCCGCCATCACCAGGGTGGAGAGCGGGTAGTAGATCATCGGCTTGTCGAAGACCGGGAGCAGCTGCTTCGAGACCGCCCGGGTGAGTGGCCACAGGCGCGAGCCGGTCCCGCCGGCCAGGAGGATTCCACGCATGCGAGCAGCTTAAGTGAGAGCCGCGCACGCCCCGTCCCGGGCCGTTCGAGGGGGCCGATCGGCGACGGTAGACTACGCGCATTATGCGCATCCTCGTGACCGGCGGCGCCGGATTCATCGGTTCGGAGTTCGTCCGTCAGCTTCTCGGAGCGGACGAGAGCGCCCGGATCACCGTCTTTGACAAGCTCACCTACTCGGGCGTCCTGGAGAACCTGGCCCCGGTGGCAGACCACCAGGGCTACACCTTCGTCCAGGGCGACATCTGCGACGCGGACGCCGTCGACCAGGTCATGCCGGGCCACGACGTGGTGGTGCACTTCGCCGCCGAGTCGCACGTGGACCGGTCGATCGCCGGCGCGGGCCCCTTCGTCGTGACCAACGTGCTGGGCACCCAGGTCCTGCTGGACGCCGCCCGCAAGCACGGCGTCGGCCGCTTCGTCCACGTCTCCACCGACGAGGTCTACGGCTCCATCAGCGAGGGCTCCTGGACCGAGACCTGGCCGCTGGCCCCGAACTCCCCGTACTCCGCGTCCAAGGCCGGCTCCGACCTGCTGGCCCTGGCGTACCACCGGACCCACGGCATGGACGTCGTGGTGACCCGCTGCTCCAACAACTACGGGCACTACCAGTTCCCGGAGAAGGTCATCCCGCTGTTCACCACCAACCTGATCGACGGCAAGAAGGTGCCGCTGTACGGCAACGGTGGCAACATCCGCGACTGGCTGCACGTCTCGGACCACTGCCGGGGCATCGAGCTGGTCATGCGCGGCGGCCGGGCCGGCGAGGTCTACAACATCGGCGGCGGCACCGAGGTCACCAACAAGGAGCTGACCGGCCTGCTGCTCGAGGCCGCGGGCGCCGGCTGGGACATGGTCGAGTACGTCGAGGACCGCAAGGGCCACGACCTGCGCTACTCCCTGGACATCAGCAAGATCGGCGAGGAGCTCGGCTACGAGCCGCAGGTCTCCTTCCCGGACGGCCTCGCCGCGACCATCGCCTGGTACCGCGAGAACCGCGCCTGGTGGGAGCCGCTGAAGCAGAAGGCGGCCCTGGCGAAGTGACCGCGAACGCCGCCGGCCGGGTGCGCTGGCTGGTCACCGGCGCGGCCGGGATGCTCGGGCAGGACCTGCTGTCGGTGCTTGCCGCCGACCCGACCGCCGAGATCACCGCGCTGCGCCGGGCGGACCTCGACATCACCGACGCCGCGGCCGTGCAGGCCGCCGTCGACGGCCACGACATCGTGGTCAACTGCGCCGCGTGGACGGACGTCGACGGTGCGGAGACCGCGGAGGAGGCCGCCACCGCCGTCAACGGCACCGGCGTCCGCCACCTCGCCGCGGCCTGCGCCAAGACCGGCGCCCGGCTGCTGCACGTCTCCACCGACTACGTCCTGCCGGGCGACGCCACCGAGCCCTGCCCGGAGGACGCCCCGACCGCGCCGGTCAACGCGTACGGCCGCAGCAAGCTGGTGGGGGAGCGGGCCGTCGCCGAGCTGCTCCCCGAGCACGGCTACGTCGTGCGCACCGCCTGGCTGTACGGCGAGCACGGCCCGAACTTCGTGGCCACCATGCTCAAGCTCGCCGCCCAGCGGGACACCCTGGACGTGGTGGACGACCAGCACGGCCAGCCGACCTGGTCGTACGCGCTCGCCGGCCGCCTGGCCGAGCTCGGCCGGGCCGCGCTCGGCGGGTGGGCCCCGGCCGGGGTCTACCACGGCACCGCGAGCGGCCGGACCACCTGGTTCGGGCTGGCCCGCGAGACGTACGCGCTGAGCGGGCTCGACCCGGAGCGGATCCGTCCGACCACCTCGGAGGCGTTCGTCCGCCCGGCCGTCCGCCCCGCGTTCAGCGTGCTGGGCCACGACCGCTGGGCGGCCGCCGGCCTTGCGCCGCTGCCCGAGTGGCGGGCCATGCTCGCCGAGGCCCTGCAGCGTCCGGCCTTCCGGGCGCTGCGCACCGCGGCGGAGCGGTGAGCGGCGTGCTCGGCCGGGTGACGCGCGCGCTGCCGCCGGGACTGCTGGCGGTCGGCGTCGGGACGGTCACCCTCGGGGTGGCCTCCTACGCGCACCTCGCGGTGGCCGGGCACGCGCTCGACCGCGAGTCGCTCGCCGAGGTCTCCGTCCTGTGGACCATGGCGATGTCCTTCGCGCTCGGGCTGTTCTTCCCGGTCGAGCAGGAGCTGACCCGGGTGATCGCCGCCCGGACCGCCCGGGGCGAGGGCGCGGCCCCGGTGCTGCGCAAGGCGGCCGTGCTGACCGGCGGGCTGCTGCTGCTGGTGCTCACCGGGCTGGGGGTGTTCTCCCGCCAGCTCGCGGACGTGTTCTTCCACGGCGACCGGACCCTGGTGGTGGCGCTGGCCGCCGCCTTCGTCGGACCGGCCGCCTGCTACCTGACCCGCGGGGTGCTGGCCGGCCTCGGGCACTTCGGCGCGTACGGCCTCCAGCTCGGTCTGGACGGCGTCCTGCGGATCGTCTTCTCGGTCGGACTGCTGGTGGCGGGCGTGCACTCGGCGCTCGCGTACAGCCTGATCCTGGCCGTCTCCCCGGTGCTGGCCATGCTGGTGAGCCTGCCGCGGACGCTGCGGATCGCGCTGCCCGGCCCGGCCATCGGCTGGCGCGAGCTGTGCAGCGGCCTGGGCATGCTGACCGTCTCGTTCCTGCTGGCGCAGTTCGTCGCCAACGCCGCGGTGCTCAGCATCCAGGTGCTGGCGCCCTCGCAGGCCGTGCTGGTCGGCGCGTTCACCGGCGCGATGGTGCTCAGCCGGGTGCCGCTGTTCGTGTTCGGCGCGCTGCAGGCCTCGCTGATGTCGGGGCTGTCGACGGCCGTGGCGACCGGCGACCGGGCGGGCTTCCGTAAGCTCCTCACCAAGACCTGCGGCATGGTGACGGCCCTCGGCGTCCTCGGCGGGGTGCCCGCCGTGGTCCTCGGGCCATGGGTGATTCACGTCGCGTTCAACGCGGACCGGCATGCTCTCGGTCCGGTGGACTTCCTCTGGCTCTCGGTGGGCACGCTCGCCTACCTGCTCGCCACGGTGGTCGGGCAGGCGGTCATCGCCCGCGGCCGCCACCGTCGGCAGCTGCTCGGCTGGGCGCTCGGCACCGCGACGCTGCTGCTGGTGACCTGCCTGCCGGGAGCCCCGGCGACCCGGGTCGAGGCCGCGTACACCGTCGGTCCGCTGGTGGTGCTCGTGGTCATGTTGCTGGCGCTGCGCGGCGACGGTAGCGTGCGCGGCGCCGGTGCGGACACCTCGCGGACCGCCGTCTCCGCCGACGCGGTCTCCACGAGCTGATCACCATGTCGTCCCAGCTCCCCCCGGCGACGCCCCGCGGTACCGGCGTCCCTAGCATGTGCTCCATTCACCCCCATGCCTCACCGACGCGTGAAAGGCGAGATCCATCGTGCAGCTGAGTGTGCTGACTTCGATCACCGGCGTGCTGGTGCTCGTGTGGATTCTGGAGCTGCTGCGACGCCAGCAGCTCCGGGAGAAGTACGCGGCGCTCTGGCTTGCCATCGGCGTGGTGATCGCCCCGCTGGGCTTCTTCCCGCGGCTGCTGGACTCGACCGCGCGCCGGCTCGGCGTGGCCTCCGGGGTCAGCCTCGTGCTGTTCGCCGGCTTCGTGCTGGTCCTGCTGGTCTGCGTGCACCTCAGCTGGGAGACCAGCCGGCTGGAGGCCGAGACCCGTACCTTGGCCGAGGACGTCGCGATGATGCGCGCCCACCTCGCCGAGCACCACGACTTCCCGATTGCCCGCTCCGGCAGCGACGTGAACGACCCCGAGGTGAAGGCATGATCGACGGCAAGCGGGTACTGATCATCCTCCCCGCCTGGAACGAGGCCGAGGGCCTGCCGAAGATCCTCCGCGAGATCCAGCAGAAGCTCCCCGGCGTCGACACCCTGGTCGTCGACGACGGCTCGACGGACAGCACCGCCGCCGTCGCCGCCGCCCACGGCTCCAAGGTCGCGCAGCTGCCGTACAACCTCGGCGTCGGCGGCGCGATGCGCTTCGGCTACCGCTACGCGCACCTGCACGACTACGACGTGGCGCTCCAGTGCGACGCCGACGGCCAGCACGACCCGGCCTACGTGCCCGCGCTGCTCGAGAAGCTCCGCGAGGCGGACCTGGTCATCGGCGCCCGCTTCGCCGGCGAGGGCTCGTACAAGGTGCGCGGCCCGCGCTCCTGGGCGATGAAGCTGCTCTCGGTGGTGCTGTCGCGGGTCGCCAAGACCCGGCTCACCGACACCACCTCGGGCTTCAAGGCCTGCAACAAGCCGATGATCGAGTTCTTCTCGCACTGGTACCCGGTCGAGTACCTGGGCGACACCATCGAGAGCATGGTCGGCGCCGCCCGCTGCGGCTTCGTCATCCGTCAGGTCCCGGTCGCGATGCGCGAGCGGACCACCGGCACGCCCTCCGCGTCCCCGATCAAGGCGACGATCTACCTGGCCCGCGCCGGCCTGGTGCTGCTGCTCGCCCTCATCCGCCGCATGCCGGCGAACGTGAAGGCCATCGAGCCCGCCACCCGTGCCGCCGCCCGCCGGCCCGAGCTCATTGGCAAGGTCTAGGTACCCGATGTCCCGTTTCGAGATCCTGATGCCGTACTACGGCGACGTCCGGCTGATGCAGGACGCAGTCCGCAGCGTGCTGGCCCAGGAGGGCGACGACTGGCGCCTCACGGTCGTCGACGACGGCAAGGAGCCGGACGTCCCCGGCTGGTTCGAGTCCCTCGCGGACCCGCGGGTGCGGTACCTGCGCAACGAGACCAACCTCGGCGTCAGCGGCAACTTCAACCGCTGCGTCCAGCTCGCCGAGTACGAGTACCTCGTCCTCATGGGCTGCGACGACCTGATGCACCCCAACTACCTCACGGTGGTCCGGGACGCGCTGGAGCGCTTCCCGGAGGCGGGCATGGTCCAGCCCGGCGTGCTGGTGATCGGCGCCGACGGCAACCCGGTCGGCAGCCTGGCCGACACCGTCAAGCGCCGGCTGTACGCGCCGAAGGACCCCGGGCCGCTGCTGATGTCCGGCGAGCCGCTCGCGATGAGCCTGATGCGTGGCGACTGGCTGTACTTCCCGTCCGTGTGCTGGCGCACCAAGGACATGCAGGCGACCGCCTTCCGGGCGGACCTCGGCGTCATCCAGGACCTCGCGATCATCGTCGACCTGCTCCTCGCGGACGTGTCGCTGGCGGTCGTGCCCGAGGTGTGCTTCAGCTACCGGCGGCACGCGGTCAGCGAGTCCTCGGTCACCGCCTTCACGGGCAAGCGCTTCGAGGAGGCCCGCCGCTTCTTCCGGGAGACCGCGGACCGGCTGGACGCGCACGGCTGGCACCGGGCCGCCACCATCTCCCGCCGCTTCGTCTCGTCCCGGCTGCACGCGCTCAGCATGATCCCCGCGGCCGGCCGCAAGGCGGGCCTGCGGGGCGTCGGGGCGATGCTGAGCCATGTGGCCGGCCGCCGGGCCTGACCCGTGAGATCCCCCCAGCAACCCCCTCCCAGTGCCCAGGAAGCGACCATGTCCCAATACGACGACGTCTGGCTGGTGATCCCCGCCTACAACGAAGGCCAGGTGATCGCCGATGTGGTGGAGAACGCCCGCAAGACGTTCCCGAACATCGTCGTGGTCGACGACGGGAGCACCGACGGCTCGGCCGAGCACATCCTGACCACCGGCGCCCACCTGGTGCGCCACCCGGTCAACCTGGGCCAGGGCGCCGCCCTGCAGACCGGGCTCTCCTACGCCCTGCAGCAGCCTGGAGCCCAGTACTTCGCCACCTTCGACGCGGACGGCCAGCACCAGACGGCCGACGTCGAGAAGATGGTCGCCGTGCTGCGCGGCGGGACCGCCGACGTGGTCCTCGGCTCGCGGTTCATCGAGCAGTCCGAGCAGGTCCCGATGATCAAGCGCGTGGTGCTCCGCACCGCGGCCGCGGTCAGCCCGACCGCCCGCAAGCTGAAGCTCACCGATTCGCACAACGGGCTGCGCGTGATCAATCGCGAGGCCGCCTCCCAGCTGCGCATCACCATGAACGGGATGGCCCACGCCTCGGAGATCGTCGGCCTGCTGGCGAAGTCCTCGCTGCGCGTGGTGGAGGTCCCCGTGGACATCCTCTACACCGACTACTCGCGCGCCAAGGGCCAGTCCCTGATCAACGGCGTCAACATCCTCTTCGACATCTCGCTCCGGGAGCGTGGCCGGCGATGAAGTACTTCTGGATACAACTGGTGCTGGTGCTGGGCGCCGGCACCGCGGCGCTCATCTTCATCCGGCGCTGGGACCGGACCAACACCAGGGCCTGGAAGCGCATCGCCTTCGTGCTGTTCGTGCTCGCGAACATCTACGCGGTGCTGCGTCCGAACGACGTCACCTGGGTGGCGAACCGGTTCGGCGTCGGCCGCGGCACCGACCTGGTGCTGTACCTGATGGTCCTGGCGCTGGCGTTCCTGGCGCTCAACACCTACCTGCGCTTCCGCTCCCTGGAGAAGAAGCTCACCGACATGGCCCGCACCGTCGCCATCACCGAGGGCGCGCGGCTCAACCAGGAGCGCTTCGACGAGAAGGTCTCCGGCTAGTCCACGGCGGTCCCCGGCGGACCGAACGCAACCGGGCCCGGTACGCGCACTGCGTACCGGGCCCGGTTGCGTTCGGGGGAGCGGGGGAGCCGGGTCAGCCGGAGACCTCGGACAGCGGCCGGACCGGCGCGGCCGGCGGCTGCGGCTGCCGCGGCGGCTTGCGCAGACCGAGGTCCTTCAGCTTGAGCGCGGGCTTCTCGACGACGTGCCAGGAGCAGAACGCGGCGACGACCGAGAGCGCGACCGAGGCCGCCGTGTACGCCCAGTAGCCGTGCTTGCCGACGCCCCACAGCGCGAGGCACTGCTGGATCGGGAACGCGTAGATGTACACCCCGTACGAGAGGTCGACCTTGGTGCCGACCTTGGTCAGCGGGCCCGGCATCCGGCAGGCGAGCCAGATCAGCAGGTAGGCGAAGGCGGGCAGTCCGAACAGGGTGAACCCGCCGTACCGGGCGGTGCCGAGGAAGACCACCGCGGCCAGCACGCCGGCCGGGTCGCTGATCGGCAGCCGGTCCTTGTACAGCTCCGCGACCGCGCCGAGGCCGAACATGAAGGTCAGGGGTATGAACATGTCCAGGCTGATCGAGCCCAGGAACGGCAGCTGCCAGCCGGTGAGGCCGGTCGGCGCGTACTCCGGGGCGCGCAGCAGGTGGAAGCCCCACGCGAGGTGGACCATGTACGCGTAGAGGCCGAGGACCATCAGGGCGACGGCCCAGCGCGCCCGCCGCAGCACGCTGACCGCGGCCAGCGAGACCACCAGCAGGTAGCAGAGGACCTCGTACGCCAGCGACCACACCGAGCCGTTGAAGGCGGTGGGGTGCGGCACGTGGTCGAGCAGCCCGGAGATCCCCCACTGGTTCACCCCGATCGACCAGTTGGCCTCCAGGTACGCCAGCGGTCCCTCCGGGTGCGACCAGAAGCCGGCCAGCCGGCCCTGGTGGTACGCGACCACGGGGGCGACCACGAACGCCGTCACCAGCAGGCAGGCCCAGAGCCCGGGGAGGATGCGGATGGCGCGGTTCCAGAGGAACCGCGCCGGGCTCAGCCGCATGCCGCTGCGCGTGATCAGAAGCCCCGAGAGAACGAAGAAGCCGCTCACCGCGATCGCGCCGACGTTGGTCTGACCGCGGCTCTCCAGCAGTCCGAGGTCGGGCTTGCCCAGCCCCAGCGGCATCGCGTGGGCGAAGATCACGGCGAGGGCGAGGACGAGCCGGAGCAGGCCGAAGCCGTTCTTCCGTCCGAGGGCCTCGGCCAGCGGCGGTCTGGCCGTCAGAACCGACCTCTTGCGTGCGGTGTGCGACATGGGCGGGGGACTCCGGGCCGGTGGTCGTGGAGGGACGTGGACTGCGCGCCTCACCCTATCCGCCCGGACCCGGCCTCCATTGGGGCGGAAGAGGCCCCCGGGGCAGCGGCAGCGCGCCATGACACGCTCTTGGGGGTGCGATTACCATGAGTCCCGGCCCGGGCCCGGCATCGCCGGCGGCGACGATCCATCCGCCGGACGCCCGCAGCACGTCAGGAGTTCGGCCGAACCTGTGCCGATCGGGCGCCCGGCCATCGCCCGCAGAGCTCGCCCGCATCCGGCGAGCGGGTCCGACCCGCGGCAGTGTGCCGCTTCACGGAAGCGAAGAGACATGACGGATTTGGCCCCGGACGTCGTCGGCGGCCGCGCCGGCGTGCCCGACGACGAGACGACCACGGCGTCCTCCGACGGATCGCCGAGCGGCCGTCGGGGCGACCGCTTCTCGCGGTGGACCGAGAAGCGCTGGTTCCTCCCGCTCGCGGAGGGCGTGGTCAGCGTCGGCGTCGCGCTCGGCTTCATGCTGCTGTGCACGCACATCAGCGTCAACCCGACCACCCGGATCGGCCAGGTCAGCGGCCTCGCCAAGATCCAGCAGTACGCGGCGCTGCTCGGCATCCCCGCCCTCGCGGTGCTGCTGCTGCTCGCCTACCGCGGGACGCTGCGCTACTACCGGGTCGCGCAGCGGCTGGCCTGCGCCGCCGTCGCGGGCCTGGGCACCGGCGTCGTGGCCGGCGGCATCGTGGTCGCCCTGCACGGCACCCCCTGGGGCCTCGGCGGCCAGGAGGGCGACCCGGGCAACCTCATGGGCATGGCCAACGACATGATCCGCGGTCAGGGACTGCCCGGGGTCTACCCCCCGCTGTTCCCCGCCCTGCTCGCCGTCTGGGCCAAGCTCTTCCACAACGGCATCGCCGGCGTGGGCCACGCGCTCAAGGACCTGCAGCTGATCCTCAGCGCGCTCGTCGGGCCGATGGCCTACCTCTCCTGGCGCATGCTGCTGCGTCCGTTCTGGGCGATGGCGGTCGCGGTGCCGACCTCGATCGTCTTCCTCGACCCGATCCGCCCGTACAGCCACGGCTCCATGCTGGTGCTGCTGCCGCTGCTGGCGGCCTGCTTCCGGGAGATCCGCCGGGCCGGCGAGCTCTCGACCCGCTCCGCGGTGCTGCGCGGCCTCGGCTTCGGCGCCGCGTTCGGCGTGATGTTCCTCTGGTACTCGGGCTGGTACCTGTGGGCGGCGCCGGGCTCGTTCATCCTGGTCCTGATGCTCTTCCCGTGGCGCCGCGGCCGCACGGCCCTCAAGCGCGCGCTGGTCTTCCTGGGCACCATGCTGGTCACCGCGGCCGTGATCGGGGCCCCGCTGCTCTACCAGCTGGTCAAGCTCGGCGCCTCCACGATGGACCGCTACGCCTACATCAACACCTACATCGACCCGGCGTACGTCATGGGCTGGGCGTCGGACCGCTCGGGCACCCTGGACTACCACAACTGGCCGGCTCAGGGTGACATCGCCGGGCAGACCGGTTTCGGCGTGCTGCTGCTGGTCGGCGTGGGCATCGGCGTCGGCCTGGGCCTGCGCAACATGGTGGTCCGCACCGCGGGCTTCGTCCTCGCCGGCGCCTGGCTGCTGCGGTTCTGGTTCGCCTCGCACATGGAGCACAACCAGGCCGTCCAGCTGTACCCGCGCACGACCTGGATCATCCTGTACTGCCTGATCGTCCTGGCCGTCCTGGGCGTCATGCTGACCTACGAGCGCGGCTTCGGCTGGATCCGCGGCACGCTGGGCGAGGTGGCCCCGGCGCGCGCGGCGCGGATCTCCCCGCGGGTGATGTCGCAGCTGGCCGCCGGCCTGGTCTGCGCGCTCGCACTGTTCGCCACCATGGGCGGCTCCTGGTCGGCGAACCGGTTCATGCCGTCCACCAACCCGGGCGTCGAGGACATGGGCCTGGACGCGCTCCGCGCCCACCTGCAGCAGCTCGACAACGGGCAGTGCCCCAAGTACTCGCCGTACAAGGGCAAGCAGGCCTGCAACCCGATCAACATGGACCTGGCCGAGTACACCTTCGTTCCGGACCAGCCGAAGCTCTGGTGCGCCAACGTCACGTCGAAGGACGCGGACGTCACCTGCGGGCGCCCGCCCAAGCACTGACCTGCGGGATCACCCCATCGGGGCCGGTGAGGAGCACCTCACCGGCCCCGATTGGCATCTCGGCTGCTCCATGTGGCAGTATGTCCAAGTTGCTCGGTTGAGTGCCGATGCTGCGCGCCTCCCGCCGGGAGGACCGGAAGCGAGTCCCATGTACTCGTCGTTCCCGTGATGGCCGTCAAGCGTGAGTTCTACGCCACGGCAGCTGCGGGGCGAAAGTACGGGAATCTTCCGGGAAGCGTACGCGGGGCCTCGACCCGGCTCCCCCCACCCGAAAGTTCGAAACCGACGAAGTACTTCGCCGGTTTTTTGCAAGCGCGAGTGCGACACGCCCGAGCGCGGGGGTCGGAGGGGGAATCGTGCAGTGACTAAGGACAAAGGACTACTGAGTAGCCATGGCGGGACAGAAGATCCGCATCCGGCTCAAGGCCTACGACCACGAGGTCATCGACTCCTCGGCGAAGAAGATCGTCGAGACGGTGATCCGTACTGGTGCGCAGGTCGCGGGCCCGGTGCCGCTGCCCACTGAGAAGAACGTGTACTGCGTCATCCGCTCGCCGCACAAGTACAAGGACTCGCGCGAGCACTTCGAGATGCGTACTCACAAGCGTCTGATCGACATCCTCGACCCCACGCCGAAGACGGTTGACTCGCTGATGCGTCTCGACCTGCCGGCGGGCGTCGACATCGAGATCAAGCTCTGAGAGGCGCACCGAAGATGGCTAAGCAGATTAAGGGCATCCTGGGCGAGAAGCTCGGCATGACCCAGGTCTGGGACGAGAACAACCGGGTGGTCCCGGTGACCGTCGTCAAGGCTGGGCCGAATGTCGTGACCCAGGTCCACACCGCCGACAGCCCGGCCGGCTACAGCGCCGTGCAGCTCGGCTTCGGCGAGATCGACCCCCGCAAGGTGAACAAGCCCCTCGCGGGCCACTTCGCCAAGGCCGGTGTCACCCCGCGCCGCCACCTGGTCGAGATCCGTACCTCGGACGCGTCCGAGTACACCCTGGGCCAGGAGATCACCGCCGAGCTGTTCGAGGCGGGTGTCAAGGTCGACGTGACCGGCACCTCCAAGGGCAAGGGCTTCGCCGGTGTCATGAAGCGTCACAACTTCAAGGGTCTCGGCGCCGGTCACGGCACCCAGCGCAAGCACCGTTCCCCCGGTTCCATCGGTGGCTGCGCCACCCCGGGCCGTGTGTTCAAGGGCCTGCGCATGGCTGGTCGGATGGGCCACGAGCGTGTGACCACCCAGAACCTGACCGTGCACGCGGTCGACGCGGAGAAGGGTCTGCTGCTCATCAAGGGCGCCGTCCCGGGCCCGAACGGCGGCCTCGTCCTCGTCCGCACCGCGGCGAAGGGGCTGTGAGGAAATGAGCACCATTGACATCCTGTCGCCGGCTGGCGACAAGACCGGCAGCATCGAGCTGCCGGCCGAGATCTTCGACGCGAAGGTCAGCGTTCCGCTGATGCACCAGGTCGTCGTGGCGCAGCTCGCTGCGGCCCGTCAGGGCACCCACAAGACCAAGACTCGTGGCGAGGTCCGCGGTGGCGGCAAGAAGCCGTACCGCCAGAAGGGCACCGGCCGCGCCCGTCAGGGCTCGACCCGTGCGCCGCAGTTCGCCGGCGGTGGCGTCGTGCACGGTCCCGTGCCGCGCGACTACTCGCAGCGGACCCCGAAGAAGATGATCGCCGCCGCCCTGCGCGGTGCGCTCACCGACCGGGCCCGCCACAACCGCATTCACGTCGTCACCGGCGTGACCGCGACCGAGGCGCCGTCGACCAAGGCCGCCAAGAGCCTGTTCGGCAAGATCACCGAGCGCAAGAACGTCCTCCTGGTCGTCGAGCGCGAGGACGAGCTGGGCCTGAAGTCCGCTCGCAACCTGCCGCACGTGCACATCCTGGACGCCGGTCAGCTGAACACCTACGACGTGCTCGTCTCCGACGATGTGGTCTTCACCCAGGCCGCCTTCGAGCGTTTCGTGGCCGGTCCGGCCGCGTCCGCCAAGGCCGTTGCCGCTGAGGGCGAGCTCGAAGGGAGCGCCGCCTGATGAGCGACGTTACGAGCAAGACGTTCACGGACCCCCGTGACGTCCTGGTGAAGCCGGTCATCTCCGAGAAGAGCTACAGCCTTCTCGACGAGAACAAGTACACGTTCATCGTGTCGCCGGGCGCCAACAAGACCCAGATCAAGCAGGCCGTCGAGGCGGTCTTCTCGGTCAAGGTCGAGGCTGTCAACACGATCAACCGTCAGGGCAAGCGCAAGCGGTCCAAGACGGGCTTTGGCAAGCGCAAGGACACCAAGCGCGCCATCGTGACGCTGGCCGAGGGCAACCGCATCGACATCTTCGGTGGTCCGGTCTCCTGAACAGGGAGATCGTGATCGTCGATTAGGACGAGGACGAGAGAGCCAAATGGGCATCCGCAAGTACAAGCCGACTACGCCGGGCCGTCGTGGCTCCAGCGTGGCCGACTTCGTAGAAATCACGCGGTCCACTCCGGAGAAGTCGCTGGTTCGCCCGCTGCACAGCAAGGGCGGCCGTAACAACGCCGGTCGTGTCACCGCTCGCCACCAGGGTGGCGGTCACAAGCGCGCCTACCGCGTGATCGACTTCCGTCGTCACGACAAGGACGGCGTGCCGGCCAAGGTCGCGCACATCGAGTACGACCCGAACCGCACCGCGCGCATCGCGCTCCTGCACTACGCGGACGGCGAGAAGCGCTACATCATCGCGCCGCGCGGCATCACGCAGGGTGACCGGATCGAGAACGGCCCCGCGGCCGACATCAAGCCGGGCAACAACCTGCCGCTGCGCAACATCCCGGTCGGTACCACCATCCACGCGGTGGAGCTGCGTCCCGGCGGCGGTGCCAAGCTGGCCCGCTCGGCCGGCTCCGGCATCCAGCTGCTGGCGCGTGAGGGCAAGATGGCGCACCTGCGCATGCCCTCCGGTGAGATCCGCCTGGTCGACGCGCGCTGCCGCGCCACCGTCGGCGAGGTCGGCAACGCCGAGCAGTCGAACATCAACTGGGGCAAGGCCGGCCGTATGCGCTGGAAGGGCGTCCGCCCGACCGTGCGTGGTGTCGCCATGAACCCGATCGACCACCCGCACGGTGGTGGTGAGGGTAAGACCTCCGGTGGTCGCCACCCGGTCTCGCCGTGGGGTAAGCCCGAGGGCCGTACCCGTCGCCCGAACAAGGCGTCGGACAAGCTCATCGTGCGCCGCCGCAAGACCAACAAGAAGCGCTAGGAGCAGGTCAGATGCCGCGCAGTCTCAAGAAGGGCCCCTTCATCGACGGCCACCTCATCAAGAAGGTGGACGCTCAGAACGAGGCGGGTACCCAGAACGTCATCAAGACCTGGTCCCGTCGTTCCGTGATCTCCCCGAGCATGCTCGGTCACACGATCGCGGTCCACGATGGCCGCAAGCACGTCCCGGTGTTCGTCACCGAGTCGATGGTCGGCCACAAGCTCGGCGAGTTCGCTCCGACCCGCACCTTCCGTGGCCACGTGAAGGAAGACCGGAAGTCGAAGCGTCGCTAAGCGCCTGAGCTTGACGCGCCACAACGACTCAATGACTTACTCCATTAAGGGGACAACCATGGAAGCCAGGGCTCAGGCGCGGTACATCCGCGTGACGCCCATGAAGGCCCGCCGCGTGGTGGACCTCATCCGTGGCATGAATGCCACGGAGGCCCAGGCCGTCCTGCGTTTCGCTCCGCAGGCCGCCACCGTGCCGGTCGGCAAGGTGCTCGACAGCGCCATTGCCAACGCCGCGCACAACTACAACCACTCCAACGTGGACGACCTCTACATCTCCGAGGCGTACGTTGACGAGGGCCCGACCCTGAAGCGGTTCCGTCCGCGTGCCCAGGGCCGCGCCTACCGGATCCGCAAGCGGACCAGCCACATCACCGTGGTCGTCAGCAGCAAGGAAGGGACCCGGTAATGGGCCAGAAGGTTAACCCGCACGGGTTCCGTCTCGGCATCAGCACGGACTTCAAGTCCCGCTGGTACGCCGACAAGCTGTACAAGGACTACGTCAAGGAAGACGTTGCCATTCGTCGCATGATGACGAAGGGCATGGAGCGCGCCGGCATCTCCAAGGTCGAGATCGAGCGCACCCGCGACCGCGTCCGCGTCGACATCCACACCGCTCGCCCCGGCATCGTCATCGGTCGCCGTGGCACCGAGGCCGACCGCATCCGCGGCGACCTCGAGAAGCTGACCGGCAAGCAGGTCCAGCTGAACATCCTCGAGGTCAAGAACCCCGAGCTGGACGCCCAGCTCGTGGCTCAGGGCGTCGCGGAGCAGCTGTCCTCCCGCGTCTCCTTCCGCCGTGCCATGCGCAAGTCGATGCAGGGCACCATGAAGTCCGGCGCCAAGGGCATCAAGGTCCAGTGCTCCGGTCGTCTCGGCGGCGCCGAGATGAGCCGTTCGGAGTTCTACCGCGAGGGTCGCGTGCCGCTGCACACCCTGCGTGCGAACGTCGACTACGGCTTCTTCGAGGCCAAGACCACCTTCGGCCGCATCGGCGTGAAGGTCTGGATCTACAAGGGCGACGTCAAGAACATCGCCGAGGTCCGCGCTGAGAACGCCGCTGCCCGCTCGGGCAACCGCCCGGCCCGTCCCGAGGGTGGTCGTCCCGCCCGCGGTGGCGAGCGTCGTGGTGGCGAGCGCGGTGGCCGTGGCCGTCGTCCCGCCGCTGCCGAGGCCCCCGCGGCCCCGGTCGCCGAGGCTCCGGCTGCCGAGAACACCGGAACGGAGGCCTGACCCAAATGCTGATCCCCCGTCGGGTCAAGCACCGCAAGCAGCACCACCCGAAGCGCCGTGGCGCCTCCAAGGGTGGCACCGAGCTGGCGTTCGGCCAGTTCGGCATCCAGGCCGTGACCCCGGCCTACGTGACGAACCGTCAGATCGAGTCCGCTCGTATCGCGATCACCCGTCACATCCGTCGTGGCGGCAAGGTCTGGATCAACATCTACCCGGACCGCCCGCTCACCAAGAAGCCGGCCGAGACCCGCATGGGTTCCGGTAAGGGTTCGCCGGAGTGGTGGATCGCGAACGTGCACCCGGGTCGGGTCATGTTCGAGCTGTCGTACCCGAACGAGAAGGTTGCTCGCGAGGCGCTCACCCGCGCCGCGCACAAGCTGCCGATGAAGTGCCGGATCGTCCGGCGCGAGGACGGTGAGAGCTGATGTCGGCCGCTACCAAGGCTGCTGAGCTTCGCTCGCTGGACAACGAGGGTCTCGTTGCCAAGCTGCGCGAGGCCAAGGAGGAGCTGTTCAACCTCCGCTTCCAGGCGGCGACCGGGCAGCTCGACAACCACGGACGGCTCAAGCTCGTCCGCAAGGACATCGCGCGGATCTACACCCTGATGCGCGAGCGCGAGCTGGGCATCGAGACGGTGGAGAACGCCTGATGACTGAGAACACCAACGAGACGCGCGGTTTCCGCAAGACCCGTGAGGGTCTCGTCGTCAGCGACAAGATGGACAAGACCGTCGTCGTCGCCGTCGAGGACCGCGTCAAGCACGCTCTGTACGGCAAGGTCATCCGCCGTACGAACAAGCTGAAGGCGCACGACGAGCAGAACGCGTGCGGCGTGGGCGACCGGGTCCTCCTCGCGGAGACCCGCCCGCTGTCCGCGACGAAGCGCTGGCGCGTCGTCGAGATCCTCGAGAAGGCCAAGTAACGAAGCCGATGAGGTACGGCCGTATGTGCACCGGGTCCGTTCAGGACGCCGGTGTGAGCAGCGGCCGGCCCGTCGACTCTCGTTGACGATCAGGAGAAAGCTGTGATCCAGCAGGAGTCGCGACTGCGTGTTGCCGACAACACTGGTGCCAAGGAGATCCTTTGCATCCGTGTTCTCGGTGGCTCCGGTCGCCGCTACGCCGGAATCGGGGACGTCATCGTCGCGACCGTCAAGGACGCGATCCCCGGTGGCTCGGTGAAGAAGGGTGACGTCGTCAAGTGCGTCGTCGTCCGCACCGTCAAGGAGCGTCGTCGTCCGGATGGCTCGTACATCCGTTTCGACGAGAACGCTGCTGTCGTGCTGAAGAACACCGAGGGTGACCCCCGTGGCACCCGCATCTTCGGCCCGGTGGGCCGCGAGCTGCGCGACAAGAAGTTCATGAAGATCATCTCGCTGGCGCCGGAGGTGCTCTAACCCATGGCGAACAGCATGAAGATCAAGAAGGGTGACCTGGTTCAGGTCATCACCGGCAAGGACAAGGGCAAGCAGGGCAAGGTCATCCAGGCCCTGCCGGCTGAGAACAAGGTCCTGGTCGAGGGTGTGAACCGGGTCAAGAAGCACACCAAGCCGGGTCCGGGCACCCAGGGTGGCATCGTCACCGTCGAGGCCCCGGTTCACGTCTCCAACGTCCAGCTGGTCGTGGAGAAGGACGGCAAGAAGGTCGTCACCCGCGTTGGCTACCGCTTCGACGACGAGGGCAACAAGATCCGCGTTGCCAAGCGAACCGGTGAGGACATCTGATGTCTGAGACGACTGTTGAGAAGGTGGCCCCCCGCCTCAAGGAGCGTTACAACTCCGAGATCAAGGGCCAGCTGCACGAGCAGTTCAAGTACGAGAACGTCATGCTGATCCCCGGCCTGGTCAAGGTCGTGGTCAACATGGGTGTCGGCGAGGCTGCCCGTGACAGCAAGCTGATCGAAGGTGCCATCAAGGACCTGACCGCGATCACCGGTCAGAAGCCGGCCGTCACCAAGGCCCGCAAGTCCATCGCGCAGTTCAAGCTGCGCGAGGGCCAGCCGATCGGCACGCACGTCACCCTCCGTGGTGACCGCATGTGGGAGTTCCTGGACCGTCTGGTTTCGCTGGCCCTGCCGCGAATCCGTGACTTCCGTGGTCTCTCCCCGAAGCAGTTCGACGGCCGTGGCAACTACACCTTCGGTCTGACCGAGCAGGTTATGTTCCACGAGATCGACCAGGACAAGGTCGACCGTCAGCGCGGTATGGACATCACCGTCGTGACCACCGCTCAGACCGACGACGAGGGCCGGGCGCTCCTGCGCGCTCTGGGCTTCCCGTTCAAGGAGGCGTGAGCCAATGGCGAAGAAGTCCCTCATCGCGAAGTCCGAGCGCAAGCCGAAGTTCGGCGTCCGGGCCTACACCCGGTGCCAGCGCTGCGGCCGTCCGCACTCGGTGTACCGCAAGTTCGGCCTGTGCCGTGTCTGCCTCCGTGAGATGGCGCACCGCGGCGAGCTGCCGGGCGTGACCAAGAGCTCCTGGTAATCCAGGCGCTTTAGGCACACAGCGAAGCAGAGGTGCCCGATCCCACACCGGCCCGTTTTGGGCCTGCCGTACGGCTTCCCGTAAGGTAGTGGGGTCGG
This sequence comes from Kitasatospora sp. NPDC023120, assembly GCF_055560835.1. Classification (NCBI taxonomy): domain Bacteria; kingdom Bacillati; phylum Actinomycetota; class Actinomycetes; order Kitasatosporales; family Streptomycetaceae; genus Kitasatospora; species Kitasatospora sp. NPDC023120. Next base: position 358,455 of record NZ_JBVHHY010000001.1, read on the forward strand.
GCCCCCTGCCGCGGCTTCCCCATGGACGTCCGTGGCCCTTCATCGGAAGGGCTCGCACCCAGTCTTACTACGTCGTAGGTCCCCTGCGCTTGTGCCCCTGACGAACTCGGAAGAGTGCGGAAGGGGGACCTGGTGCGGAGAAACCACGGCGAGAGAGGCCTGAGGCCATCATGACCATGACCGACCCCATCGCAGACATGCTCACGCGTCTGCGTAACGCGAACTCGGCGTACCACGACTCTGTCGCGATGCCGTCGAGCAAGATCAAGGCGCACGTCGCCGAGATCCTGCAGCAGGAGGGTTACATCTCCTCCTACAAGGTTGAGGAGCCCGCTGAGGGCGAGGTCGGCAAGAAGCTGACCATCGAGCTCAAGTTCGGCCCCAACCGTGAGCGCTCCATCGCCGGCATCAAGCGCATCAGCAAGCCGGGTCTGCGCGTTTACGCAAAGTCCACCAACCTGCCGAAGGTTCTCGGCGGCCTGGGCGTGGCGATCATCTCCACGTCGTCCGGCCTCCTGACCGACAAGCAGGCCGCCAAGAAGGGCGTAGGCGGAGAAGTTCTCGCCTACGTCTGGTAATTCGGGAAACGGAGGTACAGCAATGTCGCGCATTGGACGGCTGCCCATCCAGGTCCCCGCTGGCGTGGACGTCACCATCGATGGCCAGGCGGTCTCGGTGAAGGGCCCCAAGGGTTCCCTCACCCACGTCGTCGCTGAGCCGATCGAGATCGGCAAGGGCGAGGACGGCACCGTGCTCGTCACCCGCCCCAACGACGAGCGTCGCTCGAAGGCCCTCCACGGCCTGACCCGCACGCTGGTGGCGAACATGATCACCGGCGTGACCGCGGGCTACCGCAAGTCGCTGGAGATCAGCGGTGTTGGTTACCGCGTCGCGGCGAAGGGCTCCGACATGGAGTTCTCGCTCGGCTACAGCCACCCGATCCTGGTCACCGCGCCGGAGGGCATCTCCTTCGTCGTCGAGTCGCCCACCAAGTTCCACGTGGACGGCATCGACAAGCAGAAGGTCGGCGAGATCGCCGCCAACATCCGCAAGCTGCGCAAGCCGGACCCGTACAAGGCCAAGGGTGTCAAGTACGCGGGCGAGGTCATCCGCCGCAAGGTCGGAAAGAGTGGTAAGTAAGCGATGAGTGTCTCTGTCAAGATCGGCAAGGGCAACGCCTACAAGAGCGCCGCTCGTAAGCGCCGCGCGATCCGCGTTCGCAAGCGCGTCGTCGGCACCGAGGTGCGTCCGCGTCTCGTCGTGACGCGCTCGAACCGTCACATGGTCGCCCAGGTCATCGACGACGCCAAGGGTCACACCCTGGCGTCGGCGTCCACCCTCGACGTGTCCATCAAGGGCGCCGAGGGCGACAAGACCGAGCTGGCCAAGAAGGTCGGGAGCCTGGTCGCCGAGCGCGCCAAGGCCGCCGGCATCGAGTCGGTCGTCTTCGACCGCGCGGGCAACCGGTACGCCGGCCGCATCGCCGCCCTGGCGGACGCGGCTCGCGAGGCCGGGCTCGACTTCTAAGCCGCTCGTCGACTCTGTCGACGGACGTAAACGAGAGAGGTAATTCCAATGGCTGGACCCCAGCGCCGCGAAGGCGGCGCCGGTCGCGGCACGGGTGGCGAGCGGCGCGACCGTAAGCGTGACGGTCAGGGCAACGCCCCGGCTGTCGAGAAGACCGCTTACGTCGAGCGCGTCGTCGCGATCAACCGTGTCGCCAAGGTTGTCAAGGGTGGCCGTCGCTTCAGCTTCACCGCGCTCGTCGTGGTGGGCGATGGCGAGGGCACCGTGGGTGTCGGTTACGGCAAGGCGAAGGAGGTTCCGGCCGCCATCGCCAAGGGTGTTGAGGAGGCCAAGAAGAACTTCTTCAAGGTCCCCCGTATCCAGGGCACCATCCCGCACCCCATCCAGGGTGAGAAGGCCGCCGGCGTCGTGCTGCTGAAGCCCGCCGCCCCCGGTACCGGTGTTATCGCCGGTGGTCCGGTGCGCGCCGTCCTGGAGTGCGCCGGCATCCACGACATCCTGTCGAAGTCGCTCGGCTCGGACAACGCGATCAACATCGTGCACGCCACCGTGGCTGCTCTGAAGGGCCTCGTCCGCCCCGAGGAGATCGCCGCCCGTCGTGGCCTGCCGCTGGAGGACGTGGCTCCCGCCGCCCTGCTGCGGGCTCGTGCTGCTGGGGTGAGCGCCTGATGGCTCGCCTGAAGATCACGCAGACCAAGTCGTACATCGGCAGCAAGCAGAATCACCGTGACACCCTGCGTTCGCTTGGTCTCAAGCGCATGCACGACGTCGTGGTGAAGGAGGACCGTCCCGAGATCCGCGGGATGGCCCACACGGTCCGTCACCTGGTGACGGTTGAGGAGGTGGACTGATCATGGGCGACAACCCGATCAAGATCCACAACCTGCGTCCCGCCCCGGGTGCCAAGACCGACAAGATCCGCGTGGGTCGTGGTGAGGGCTCCAAGGGTAAGACCGCCGGTCGTGGTACCAAGGGCACCAAGGCCCGCTACCAGGTTCCGCAGCGCTTCGAGGGTGGCCAGATGCCGCTCCACATGCGCCTGCCGAAGCTGAAGGGCTTCAAGAACCCGTTCAAGATCACGTTCCAGGTCGTCAACCTCGACAAGCTGGCCGAGCTCTACCCGCAGGGTGGCGAGGTCACGGTCGAGGACCTGGTCGCCAAGGGCGCGGTTCGCAAGAACTCCCTCGTCAAGGTGCTCGGCACCGGCGAGGTCTCGGTTGCGCTGCAGGTGACGGTCGACGCCGTCTCCGGCTCGGCCGCCGAGAAGATCAAGGCCGCCGGCGGTACGGTCACCGAGCTCGTCTGAGCCCGCTGAGAACCGCCTTCGAGCCCCGCACCTCCTCCGGGAGGTGCGGGGCTCGTGCCGTTCTCCGGGATTTCCGGCCGGAAAGGCCCTCGTTCTTTTGTGTGGCAAACCCGGGCATCCCGTACCCCGTGAGTGGGGGACCGGCCGTACGCGCTTCTTCGGAGTGGCCGCGCACTGTTAGAGTCCGTGGAGTTCCCTTGTAGGCTGCGCGTAGGCTCGCCTGTGCCGTCTGTACGGGGGCCCGAACCGCAAACTCCCCAATTCCAGGACCGACCCTCCCGCCGACGACGCGCGGGAGGCGCAGGAGGCACCGTGCTCAGTGCGTTCGCGCGGGCGTTCCAGACGCCCGACCTGCGCAAGAAGCTGCTGTTCACGCTGGGCATCATGGTGCTGTTCCGGCTGGGCTCGCACATTCCGATTCCGGGCGTGAGCTTCACGGCCGTGAACGAATGCGTGAAGGAGACCAAGAACAGCGGGCTCTTCGGGCTCGTCAACCTGTTCAGCGGTGGCGCGCTCCTCCAGTTGACGATCTTCGCCCTCGGCATCATGCCGTACATCACGGCGAGCATCATCCTCCAGCTCCTCACCGTCGTGATCCCGCGACTGGAGATGCTGAAGAAGGAGGGCCAGGCCGGCCAGGCCAAGATCACCCAGTACACGCGCTACCTGACCATCGCGCTCGCCGTGCTGCAGGGCACCGGCATCGTGGCGACGGCCTCCAGCGGCGCGCTGTTCTCGGGCTGCCCGCTGGCCAACCAGATCGTGCCGGACACCAGCGTGTTCCGGATCGCCGTCATGGTGCTCACCATGACCGCCGGCACCACGGTCATCATGTGGCTGGGCGAGCTGATCACCGACCGCGGCATCGGCAACGGCATGTCGCTGCTGATCTTCACCTCGATCGCGGCCCAGTTCCCGTCCTCGATGTGGGCGATCAAGCAGTCCGGCACCATCGGCGACGGCTGGGTCGAGTTCCTCTCCGTGGTCGCCGTCGGCATCGTCGTCGTGATGCTGGTCATCTTCGTCGAGCAGGCGCAGCGCCGGATCCCGGTCCAGTACGCGAAGCGGATGATCGGCCGGCGCGCGTTCGGCGGCACCTCGACCTACATCCCGCTCAAGGTGAACCAGGCCGGTGTCATCCCGGTCATCTTCGCCTCGTCGCTGCTCTACATTCCCGCCCTGGTGGTCCAGCTGACCAACAGCCAGGCGGGCTGGGCCACCTGGATCCGGACGAACTTCGTCAAGGGTGACCACCCGATCTACATGGCCACCTACTTCCTGCTGATCGTCTTCTTCGCGTTCTTCTACGTCGCCATCTCCTTCAACCCCGAAGAAGTTGCCGACAATATGAAGAAGTATGGTGGGTTCATCCCGGGCATCCGGGCCGGCCGGCCGACGGCCGAGTACCTGAACTACGTGCTGACCCGAATCACGTGGCCGGGTTCGCTCTACCTGGGCCTGATCGCGTTGATCCCGATGATCGCCCTGGTCGCCTTCGGACAGCAGACCAACTTCCCGTTCGGCGGCACCAGCGTTCTCATCGTCGTCGGCGTCGGACTCGAAACTGTGAAGCAGATCGAGAGCCAGCTCCAGCAGCGCAATTACGAAGGGTTCCTCCGCTGATGCGTATCGTCCTCGTCGGTCCTCCCGGGGCCGGGAAGGGTACTCAGGCGCACCTGCTCGCCAAGACCCTGTCCATCCCCCACATCTCCACCGGAGACCTGTTCCGTGCCAACATCGGCCAGGGCACCCCGCTGGGGCTCGAGGCCAAGGGCTACATGGACGCCGGTCGCCTGGTGCCGGACGAGGTCACCATCGGGATGGCCAAGGACCGGATGCTCCAGCCCGACGCCGCCAACGGCTTCCTGCTCGACGGCTTCCCGCGCAACCTGGGTCAGGCCAAGGCGCTCGACGAGTTCCTGGGCGAGCAGGGCATCAAGCTGGACGGTGTGCTGGACCTGGAGGTCCCCGAGGACGAGGTCGTCAAGCGGATCGCGGGCCGTCGCCTGTGCCGCAAGGACGGCAGCCACGTCTTCCACGTCGCGTACAACCCGCCGAAGGTCGAGGACGTCTGCGACGAGTGCGGCGGCGAGCTGTACCAGCGCTCGGACGACACCGAGGAGGCCGTGCGGGTCCGGCTGGAGGAGTACCACTCCAAGACCGAGCCGATCATCGGCTACTACCAGGACCAGGGGCTGCTGGTGACCATCCCGGCCCTCGGCAAGGTGGACGAGGTCACCGCGCGCGCGATCGAGGCGCTGAAGCAGGACAGCTGAGTCTCTCGGCGAACGTACGACGGTACGGCCGGGTCGCCCGCCCAGCGGGCGGCCCGGCCGTTTCGGCGTCGTACGGTGGTAGGCAGTGGTAATCCGGACTTGGAAGGCGTGACCAGATGGTGGAGATCAAGACCCCCGAGCAGATCGCGAAGATGCGAGCGGCCGGGCTGGTCGTCGCCGAGGCCCTCAAGGCCTGCCGCGAGGCGGTCGCCCCGGGGGTGACCACCCAGGAGCTCAACGACATCGCGGACAAGGTCATCACCGACCACGGCGCCACCTCGAACTTCCGCGCCCACCACGGCGGCCTGTGGTTCCCGGGCGTGATCTGCGCCTCGGTGAACAACGAGGTCGTGCACGGCATCCCGGGTGACCGGGTGCTGGAGGAGGGCGACGTCATCTCGATCGACTGCGGCGCCATCCTGGACGGCTGGCACGGCGACGCGGCGATCACCGTCGCGGTCGGCGAGGTCCGCCCCGAGGTCGAGATGCTGAGCCGGGTCACCGAGGGCTCGATGTGGGCGGGCATCGCCCAGATGAAGAAGAGCAACCGCCTGGTCGACGTCTCCAAGGCGATCGAGGGCTACATCCGCCGCCAGCCGCTGCCGCCGAAGGGCAAGTGGGGCATCACCGAGGGTTACGGCGGCCACGGCATCGGCACCGCGATGCACATGGAGCCGCACGTGCTGAACTACGTCGAGCGCGGCCGCGGCAAGGGCCCGAAGCTGGTCCCCGGCACCGTGCTGGCGATCGAGCCGATGGTCTCGCTGGGCACCCCGCACACCACCGTGCTGGACGACGAGTGGACGGTCGTCACCAACGACGGCACCTGGGCCTCGCACTGGGAGCACTCGGTGGCCGTGACCGAGCAGGGCCCGCTGGTGCTGACCGCCTTCGACGGCGGCAAGGCCGAGCTGGCGAAGCTGGGCGTCACCGCGGCGCCGGACCCGCTGGCCTAGTCGCCGCGGCGGCAACTGCCGCTCCTGACAAGGGATCAGAGCCCTGGAGGTTTGGACCTCCAGGGCTTTTGTCCTATTTTTATCGGCTGGTAGTGGCAGTTCGGGTTTACGAGCGAGCAGGAGACAGCACGTGCTCAAGGGATTCCGCGACTTCATGATGCGCGGCAACGTCGTCGACATGGCCGTCGGTGTGGTCATCGGTGCCGCGTTCACCGCGGTGGTGACCGGCTTCGTCTCCGCGTTCCTCACCCCGCTGGTGGGTGTGGTGGTCGGCGCGGCCGGCGACTTCAGCTCGTACAAGGCGACGGTGGCCGGGGTCACCTTCCCGTACGGGCAGTTCCTCAACGTCCTGATCGCCTTCGTGATGACGGCCGCGGTGCTCTACTTCTGCGTGGTGCTGCCGATCACCAAGGCGACCGAGCGCTACCTGCCGAAGAAGCCGAAGACCGCGAAGCGCCCCTGCCCCGAGTGCCTGACCGAGATCCCCGAGGCCGCCCGCCGCTGCTCGGCCTGCACCGCGCACGTCGAGCCGCTGACGGTGTCCACCGGGGCGTGACGTAGCAGATGTGACGGGTACCGCTTTCCGGGACCCCCGTTTTGGTCCACCGGACGCGCTGGCGTAGGATGGACCGTCGGCTCACTCGTAGCGTGCTTCAGCACGCCCTCTTCCCCTCGGGGGCGGGGTGAACCCAGGTTCGCACGAGCGTTCCGCATACGGTAGCCGGTCCCGGAAGGTGGATCTCGCAGTTCATGGCTAAGAAGCAAGGCGCCATTGAGATCGAGGGCACCGTGATCGAGTCTCTTCCGAACGCGATGTTCAAGGTCGAGCTGCAGAACGGTCACAAGGTCCTCGCGCACATCAGTGGCAAGATGCGCATGCACTACATCCGCATCCTGCCGGACGACCGGGTCGTCGTGGAGCTCAGCCCCTACGACCTCACGCGCGGCCGGATCGTCTACCGCTACAAGTAATAACGTCAGATCTAGACCCGGAGAACCTGAACATGAAGGTCAAGCCGAGCGTCAAGAAGATCTGCGACAAGTGCAAGGTGATCCGCCGTCACGGCCGGGTCATGGTGATCTGCGACAACCTGCGCCACAAGCAGCGCCAGGGCTGATCTCTCCCCAGCATTTCTCGTAGTACTTCGCGCGACGCGAAAACGTCATAAGCGGGCTACCCGATCCGTCCCGGAACGGACGGACTGCCGCCCCCGGTCAGAGGCCGGGGCTCCCTCACCGTGAGGTGTCGGAGTTCGGTAGCGCGCAAGACCTCTGAAGAACCACAGGAGCCTTGAATGGCACGCCTCGCCGGCGTTGATCTCCCCCGTGAGAAGCGGATCGAGATCGCCCTCACCTACGTGTACGGCATCGGCCGTACCCGCGCCCAGCAGACCCTCGCCGAGACCGGCGTCAACCCGGATGTCCGCGTTCGCGACATCTCCGAGGACGACCTGGTCAAGCTGAGCCAGTACATCGACGCCAACTACACGGTCGAGGGTGACCTCCGCCGTGAGGTGGCCGCCGACATCCGCCGCAAGGTCGAGATCGGCTGCTACGAGGGTCTGCGTCACCGCCGTGGCCTGCCGGTCCGCGGCCAGCGCACCCACACCAACGCGCGTACCCGCAAGGGCCCGCGTCGCGCGATCGCCGGCAAGAAGAAGCCGGGCAAGAAGTAGTCCGTCCCGTCACCGGACATCCCTCCGGCCCGCGGGTCAGCGGACCGACCACCTCAGTAGGAGAACAGACTTATGCCCCCCAAGGGTCGTCAGGCTGCCGGCGCGAAGAAGATCCGCCGCAAGGAAAAGAAGAACGTCGCTCACGGCCACGCGCACATCAAGAGCACGTTCAACAACACCATCGTTTCGATCACCGACCCCGCGGGCAACGTGATCTCCTGGGCCTCCGCCGGCCACGTCGGCTTCAAGGGCTCGCGCAAGTCCACCCCGTTCGCCGCGCAGATGGCCGCCGAGGCCGCTGCCCGTCGCGCGCAGGAGCACGGCATGCGCAAGGTTGACGTCTTCGTGAAGGGTCCGGGCTCCGGCCGCGAGACCGCGATCCGTTCGCTCCAGGCCACCGGCCTGGAGGTCGGCTCGATCCAGGACGTCACCCCCACCCCGCACAACGGCTGCCGTCCGCCGAAGCGCCGCCGCGTCTGACGCAGCGCCTCCGGGCACGCCGTAGCACGCAGTACCTGCTTTAAACCTCGTACGGGGTCCCGTTTTTCGCGGGACCCCGTACGCTTGGTCCTGTCGGCATCAAATAGTGGGTGCCGAAGACAACTGGAGGAACCTCCCCATGCTTATCGCTCAGCGTCCCTCGCTGACCGAAGAGGTCGTCGACGAGTTCCGCTCGCGGTTCGTGATCGAGCCGCTGGAGCCGGGCTTCGGCTACACCCTCGGCAACTCCCTGCGCCGCACGCTCCTGTCGTCGATCCCGGGTGCCGCTGTCACCAGCATCCGCATCGACGGCGTCCTGCACGAGTTCACCACCGTGCCGGGCGTCAAGGAGGACGTGACCGACCTCATCCTCAACATCAAGCAGCTGGTCGTCTCCTCGGAGCACGACGAGCCGGTCGTGATGTACCTGCGCAAGCAGGGCCCGGGTGTCGTCACCGCCGCCGACATCGCCCCGCCGGCGGGTGTCGAGGTGCACAACCCCGAGCTGGTCCTCGCCACGCTGAACGGCAAGGGCAAGCTGGAGATGGAGCTGACCGTCGAGCGCGGTCGCGGCTACGTCTCCGCCGTCCAGAACAAGGCCTCCGGCCAGGAGATCGGCCGCATCCCGGTCGACTCGATCTACAGCCCCGTGCTGAAGGTCACCTACAAGGTCGAGGCCACCCGTGTCGAGCAGCGGACCGACTTCGACAAGCTGATCGTCGACGTCGAGACCAAGCCCGCCATGCGTCCGCGCGACGCCATGGCCTCGGCCGGCAAGACCCTGGTGGAGCTGTTCGGCCTCGCCCGCGAGCTGAACATCGACGCCGAGGGCATCGACATGGGCCCGTCCCCGACGGACGCCGCCCTGGCCGCCGACCTGGCGCTGCCGATCGAGGAGCTGGAGCTCACCGTCCGCTCCTACAACTGCCTCAAGCGCGAGGGCATCCACACCGTGGGTGAGCTCGTCGCCCGCTCCGAGGCCGACCTGCTCGACATCCGCAACTTCGGTGCGAAGTCGATCGACGAGGTCAAGGCGAAGCTGGCCGGCATGGGCCTGGCCCTCAAGGACAGCCCGCCCGGGTTCGACCCGACCGCCGCCGCCGACGCCTTCGGCGCCGACGACCTGGACGACGCGGGTTACGCCGAGACCGAGCAGTACTGAGAGACTTGACCGCGGGGGCGGTTCTCCGGAACCGCCTCCGCTGTCGTGAAAGTCGTGCGGGCACAGTGCCCGTACGCCCGCTGCGGTACCTGGTACGGCCGTAGTCGGAGATTCGAGGAGTAATTCCATGCCGCGTCCCACCAAGGGTGCCCGTCTGGGCGGTGGCCCGCACCACGAGCCGCTGCTGCTCGCCGGTCTGGCCCGTGAGCTGTTCCAGTACGGCCGCATCACCACCACCGAGGCCAAGGCCCGCCGCCTGCGCCCGCTGGCGGAGAAGCTGATCACCAAGGCGAAGAAGGGCGACATCCACAACCGTCGCCTGGTGCGCAAGACCATCACCGACGTCTCGGTGCTGCACACCCTCTTCACCGAGATCGCGCCGCGCTACGAGAACCGCCCGGGTGGCTACACCCGCATCACCAAGATCGGTCCCCGTCGTGGCGACAACGCCCCGATGGCCGTGATCGAGCTGGTCGAGGCGCTGACCGTCGCGCAGACCGCCGTCGGCGAGGCCGAGGCCGCCACCAAGCGCGCCGTCAAGGAGGCCGACGAGGCCGCTGCCGTCGAGACCAAGGCCGACGAGGCCGAGGCCGCCGAGCAGGCCTGACACCTCTAGGTGTTCCGCGGGCCCGTTTCCCCAGTGCTGGGGGAGCGGGCCCGTTCCTCATCCCCGGGAGATCGAGAAGCAGTGGTCAACGATTGCGCCGAGCAGCCGCCGGTGAAGGACGGTCCGGCCGACGGGTACGTCCGGGTCCGGCTCGACCTCGCCTACCAGGGCGCGGAGTTCTCCGGCTGGGCCCGCCAGAAGGGCGGCCGCCGGACGGTCCAGGAGGAGATCGAGACCGCGCTGCAGATCGTCACCCGCAGCCCGGAGCTGTTCCCGCTGACCGTGGCCGGCCGCACCGACGCCGGGGTGCACGCCCGCGGCCAGGTCGCGCACGTCGACCTGCCGGCCGAGCTGTGGGAGGCGCACCGGGAGAAGCTGCTGCGCCGACTGGCCGGGCGGCTCCCCGGGGACGTCCGGATCTACCGGGTCGGCGAGGCGCCGGCCGGGTTCGACGCCCGCTTCTCGGCGATCTGGCGCCGCTACGCGTACCGGGTCGCCGACCACCCGGGCGGGGTGGACCCACTGCTGCGCGGCCACGTGCTCTGGCACGACCGGCCGTTGGACGTCGACCGGATGAACGAGGCCGCCGAGCTGCTGCTCGGCGAGCACGACTTCGCCGCGTACTGCAAGAAGCGCGAGGGCGCCACCACCATCCGCACCCTGCTGGAGCTGCACTGGGACCGCGTCCCGGTGGACGCCTACGCCGCCCAGGAGGGCTCGCTCGCGGTCGCCACCGTCCGGGCCGACGCCTTCTGCCACAACATGGTCCGGGCGCTGGTCGGCGCGATGCTGCTGGTCGGCGACGGGCACCGGCCGGTGGAGTTCCCCGGCGAGGTGCTGGCCGGCGGGGTGCGCAACTCCGCCGTCAACGTGATCCGGCCGTACGGGCTGACGCTGGAGGAGGTCGGCTACCCGCCGGACGACCAGCTGGCGGAGCGCAACCGGGCGGCCCGCCGGATGCGGACCCTGCCGGGACAGCCGGCCGTCCCCGGGGCGGAGCCCGAGGCCGGAGCCTAAATCGGTTTTGGCCCGGGGCGTCCGCTTGGGACAATCCTCCCCATGGGACACGTCGAGATTTCGCACCTTGAGTACTACCTGCCGGACGGGCGGGTGCTGTTCGACGACGCGTCCTTCCGGGTTGGCGAGGGCGCCGCGGTCGCCCTGGTCGGCGCGAACGGCGCGGGCAAGACCACGCTGCTCCGGATGATCGCGGGGGACCTCCAGCCGCACGGCGGCTCGGTGACGATCAGCGGCGGGCTCGGCGTGATGCGCCAGTTCGTCGGCACCACCGGCCGCGAGGACCAGCAGTCCTCCCCGGGCGCGTTGTCGGCCGACGCCTCGGTGCGCGACCTGCTGGTGTCGGTCGCCCCCGAGCGGATCGCCGTCGCCGCCCGCGCGGTGGACGCCGCCGAGCTGGCGATGATCGCCCAGGACGACGAGAAGACGCAGATGGCCTACGCCCAGGCGCTCTCCGACTGGGCCGACGTCGGCGGCTACGACTACGAGACCGACTGGGACGTCTGCACCATGGCGGCCCTCGGCATGCCCTTCGACAAGGCCCAGTGGCGCGGTCTGAACACCCTCTCCGGCGGCGAGCAGAAGCGGCTGGTGCTGGAGGCACTGCTGCGCGGCCCGGAAGAGGTGCTGCTCCTGGACGAGCCCGACAACTACCTGGACGTCCCGGCCAAGCGCTGGCTGGAGGAGGCCATCAAGGCCACCCCGAAGACCGTCCTGTTCATCTCGCACGACCGCGAGCTGCTCTCCAAGACCGCCGACAAGATCATCAGCGTCGAGACCGGCGCGGCCGGGAGCAGCGTCTGGGTGCACGGCGGCGGCTTCGACACCTTCCACGAGGCCCGCAAGGCCCGCTTCGAGCGCTTCGAGGAGCTGCGCCGCCGCTGGGACGAGGAGCACGCCAAGCTCAAGAAGCTGGTCGTCACCCTGCGCCAGGCCGCGTCCGTCAGCCACGACATGGCCTCCCGCTACTCCGCCGCGCAGACCAGGCTGAAGAAGTTCGAGGACGCCGGCCCGCCGGAGGCGCCGCCGCGCGAGCAGAGCATCACCATGCGGCTCAAGGGCGGTCGCACCGGCGTGCGCGCCTTCACCATGGAGCAGCTGGAGCTCACCGGTCTGATGCAGCCCTTCGACCTGGAGGTCTTCTACGGCGAGCGGGTCGCCGTGCTGGGCGCGAACGGGGCCGGCAAGTCGCACCTCCTGCGGCTGCTGGCGGGGGACGACACGGTCGCGCACACCGGCGGCTGGAAGCTGGGCGCCCGGGTCGTACCCGGTCACTTCCGGCAGACCCACGCCCATCCGGAGCTGTTCGGCCGGACGGTCCGCTCGATCGTGGAGGAGGAGCACGCGCTCAGCCGCGGCGCCGCGATGGGGGCGCTGCGGCGGTACGAGCTGGACCGCCAGGAGGAGCAGAAGTTCGAGTCGCTGTCCGGTGGGCAGCAGGCCCGGCTGATGATCCTCAAGCTCGAACTCTCCGGTGTGACGGCCCTGTTGCTGGACGAGCCGACCGACAACCTGGACCTGGAGAGCGCCGAGGCGCTGCAGGCCGGGCTGGAGGCCTTCGACGGCACCGTGCTGTGCGTCACCCACGACCGCTGGTTCGCCAGGACCTTCGACCGCTACCTGGTGTTCGGGGCGGACGGGCGGGTGTACGAGTCGTCGGAGCCGGTGTGGGACGTGACCCGGGTGGACCGCGAACGCTGAGTGACGGAGGGGGCCGGTCGCGGGCATTTTTGACCCGCTCCGGCCCTGCCGGTAACCTGGACGCTTGATGTGCGTATTGGCTCGCTCTATCTCACGTGAGAGGTCGGTACGCCGGAGACATCAGGTCGTCGACCAGCGGTCCCCCTTGAATTGCGTCCAAGGTTGGCCAGGCTGCTCTTCCGTCCGGGTGCTCCTGTCAGGACTCACTCACTGAAAAGCGAAGGCTACGACCGTGCGTACGTACAGCCCCAAGCCCGGCGACGTCCAGCGTCAGTGGCACGTCATCGACGCGACCGACGTCGTGCTCGGCCGCCTGGCTTCCCAGGCCGCCAACCTCCTCCGGGGCAAGCACAAGGCGATCTACGCGCCGCACGTTGACACTGGTGACTTCGTCATCATCATCAACGCCGACAAGGTGCACCTGTCCGGTAACAAGAAGACCCAGAAGCTGGCCTACCGCCACTCGGGCTTCCCGGGCGGTCTGCGCTCGGTGCGCTACGACGACCTGCTGGCGAACAACCCGGAGAAGGCCGTCGAGAAGGCCATCAAGGGCATGATCCCCAAGAACAGCCTGGGCCGCCAGATGCTCTCGAAGCTGAAGGTCTACTCGGGCGACCAGCACCCGCACGCTGCCCAGCAGCCGGTGCCGTTCGAGATCACCCAGGTCGCGCAGTAATTCGGCCACCAAGCCCCCCAACACTGAAAAGAGCTGAGGAACACCGTGGCCGAGACCACTGAAACCCTTGAGGTCGACTTCGACGAGACCGTCGTCGAGGGCGAGTACACCTCCGAGGAGAGCTACACCTCCGAGTCCCTGGCCGGCCGCTTCGGCGAGGCCACCCCGGGCGCCGGCCTCGGCCGTCGCAAGGAGGCGATCGCCCGCGTGCGCATCGTCCCCGGCACCGGCCAGTGGAAGATCAACGGTCGCAACCTCGAGGGCTACTTCCCCAACAAGGTGCACCAGCAGACCGTGAACGAGCCCTTCAAGCTCCTTGAGCTGGACGGCCGTTACGACGTCGTCGCCCGCATCAGCGGTGGCGGCGTGTCCGGCCAGGCCTACGCGCTGCGCCTCGGCGTCGCCCGTGCCCTGAACGAGGCCGACGTGGACAACAACCGCGGCGCGCTGAAGAAGGCCGGCTTCCTGACCCGTGACGCCCGCGCCGTCGAGCGCAAGAAGGCCGGTCTGAAGAAGGCCCGCAAGGCGCCGCAGTACAGCAAGCGCTAATCGCGTCCCAGGGGGTGCGGTCCGCCCAGCGGCGCACCCCCTGGATGCGCGTAACCGTCGCCCCGGAGTACCTCGCGTACTCCGGGGCGACGTGTTCCCCGGCTACTGTGCGGCGGCCGGGATCATCGGTTGGGTTCCGAGCAGTGGTGATGGAGGACGGAACAGTGGGACGACTCTTCGGTACGGACGGCGTACGCGGGGTGGCCAACGAGGGACTGACGGCGGAGCTCGCGCTCGGGCTGTCCGTCGCCGCGGCGCACGTGCTCGGCGAGGCCGGTGCCTTCGACGGCCACCGGCCGGTCGCGGTGGTCGGCCGTGACCCGCGCGCCTCGGGCGAGTTCCTGGAGGCCGCCGTCATCGCCGGTCTGGCGAGCGCCGGAGTCGACGTCCTGCGGGTCGGCGTTCTGCCCACCCCCGCCGTGGCCTACCTCACCGGGGCGCTCGGCGCCGACTTCGGCGTGATGCTGTCCGCCAGCCACAACGCCATGCCGGACAACGGCATCAAGTTCCTCGCCCGCGGCGGCCACAAGCTGGACGACCGGATCGAGGACGCGATCGAGGCCCACTACCGCAAGCACACGCTCGGCGAGGAGGACTGGAACCGTCCGACCGGCGCCGCCGTCGGCCGGGTCCGCGAGTACACCGAGGGCTTCGACAAGTACGTCGCCCACCTGATCGGCGTGCTGCCCAACCGCCTGGACGGCATCAAGGTCGTCATCGACGGCGCCCACGGCGCGGCCGCCTACGTCGCTCCCGAGGCCTTCGCCCGCGCCGGCGCCGAGGTGGTCCACACCCTGGGGGCCGAGCCCACCGGCCTCAACATCAACGACGGCGTCGGCTCCACCCACCTGGACCGGCTGCGCACCGCGATGAGGGAGCACAAGGCCGACCTGGGCATCGCCCTGGACGGCGACGCCGACCGCTGCCTGGCCGCCGACGCCGACGGCAACGAGGTGGACGGCGACCAGATCATCGCCATCCTCGCGGTCGCGATGAAGGAGGCCGGCACCCTGCGCGGCAACACCGCGGTGGCCACCGTGATGTCCAACCTCGGCTTCAAGCTGGCGATGCAGCGCGAGGGCATCGAGCTGGTGGAGACCGCCGTCGGCGACCGCTACGTGCTGGAGGCCATGAAGGAGCACGGCTTCGCGCTGGGCGGCGAGCAGTCCGGCCACGTCATCCTGCTGGACCACGCCACCACCGGCGACGGCACCCTGACCGGCCTGATGCTGGGCGCCCGTCTGGCCGCCACCAAGCAGCCGCTGGCCGACCTGGCCGCCGTGATGACCCGCCTTCCGCAGGTTCTGATCAACGTCAAGGGCGTCGACAAGTCCCGGGTGAAGACCAGCACCGAGCTGGCCGCCGCGGTCTCCGAGGCCGAGGCCGAGCTGGGCTCCACCGGCCGGGTGCTGCTGCGTCCGTCGGGCACCGAGCCGCTGGTCCGGGTGATGGTCGAGGCCGCCGACCCGGTGCAGGCCGACACGGTCGCGCAGAAGCTGGCCGAGGCGGTCCGGGCGCACCTGGGCTGAGCCGGGACGCACCTGGGCTGAACCGAGCCCGGACGCGAAGGGCCCCCGCCGGGTATCGGCGGGGGCCCTTCGTCCGTTTCCCGGTTCAGAGCTTGCGCAGCAACGCCCGGCGCACCTTGTGGTCCTGACCCTTCTGCAGGATCAGGGTGGCCCGGCCGCGGGTCGGCAGCACGTTCTCCAGCAGGTTGGGCTTGTTGATGGTGCGCCAGACCTGACGGCCGTACTCCATCGCCTCCTCCTCCGGCACCTCGGTGAAGCGGCGGAAGTAGGAGTTCGGGTCCTGGAAGGCCGTCTGCCGCAGCTTGCGGAAGCGGTCCAGGTACCAGTGCTCGATGTCGTCGGTGCGGGCGTCGACGTAGATCGAGAAGTCGAAGTAGTCGGCCACCGCGAGGCGGGTCCGGCCGTCGGTGCCGGGCAGCGCCGGCTGAAGGACGTTCAGGCCCTCGACGATCAGGATGTCCGGGCGCTCCACGGTCAGCCGCTCGTCCGGCACGATGTCGTACACCAGGTGCGAGTAGACCGGCGCGCTGACGCTCTCCTTGCCCGCCTTCACGTCCGCGACGAAGCGCATCAGCGCCCGGCGGTCGTACGACTCGGGGAAGCCCTTGCGGGCCATCAGGCCGCGGCGGCGCAGCTCGGCGTTGGGGAGCAGGAAGCCGTCGGTGGTGACCAGTTCGACCCGGGGGTGCTCGGGCCAGCGGGCCAGCAGGGCCTGGAGGAGGCGGGCGGTGGTGGACTTGCCGACCGCGACGGAGCCGGCCACGCCGATGATGAACGGGGTCCGGGTGCGATCGGTGTCCGGGGTGTCCAGGAACGTGCCCAGGGCGCCGCGCAGTTCGTGCGTGGCGTGGATGTACAGGTTCAGCAGCCGGGACAGCGGCAGGTAGACGTCGCGGACCTCGTCCAGGTCGAGGGCGGTGCCGAGGCCGCGCAGCCGCTCGACCTCCTCGGCGGTCAGCGGCAGCGGCGTACGCTCGCGCAGCGCGCTCCACTCTGCCCGGCTGAGGTCGACGTAGGGGGACGGCGACGGGCCGGGCGTGGCGGCGCCCCGCGTACAGAGTTCGGTCAGCACATGGTCCATTGTGAGCCGTAGCGGCGTTCACGGTGGTTGTGGTGTCGGTCACGCAGCGTTCCGGTAACGCGGGAAAATGGCCGCAGAACCGCCCTTATGCTGGCACGCATGTGCGGAATTGTTGGATACGTGGGCGCGCAGTCCGCCCTCGACGTAGTAATCGCAGGCCTGCAGCGCCTTGAGTACCGGGGTTACGACTCGGCCGGTGTCGCGGTGCAGGTCCAGGACTCCGACGGGCAGTGGAGCCTGTCCACCGACAAGCGGGCCGGAAAGCTCGCCAACCTCCAGAAGTCGCTCGCCGAGAACCCTCTGCCCGGCGGCACCACCGGCATCGGCCACACCCGCTGGGCCACCCACGGCGGCCCGACGGACGCCAACGCCCACCCGCACCTGGACGACGACCGGCGGGTCGCCGTGGTGCACAACGGCATCATCGAGAACTTCGCCCAGCTGCGTGCCGAGATCGCCGAGCGCGGCCACACCCTCCGGTCCGAGACCGACACCGAGGTCGTCGCCCACCTGCTGGGCGAGGCCTACCAGGGCGACCTCGCCGAGGCCATGCGGGTGGTCTGCCGTCGACTGGAGGGCGCCTTCACCCTCGTCGCCGTGCACGCCGACGCGCCGGACGTCGTCATCGGTGCCCGCCGCAACTCGCCGCTGGTCGTCGGCCGCGGCGAGGGCGAGAACTTCCTCGCCTCGGACGTCGCCGCCTTCATCGCCCACACCCGCGAGGCGATCGAGCTGGGCCAGGACCAGGTCGTCGAGCTGCGCCGCGAGGGCGTCACGGTGACCAACTTCGACGGCACCCCCGCCGACGTGCGCGAGTACCACGTGGACTGGGACGCCTCCGCCGCCGAGAAGGGCGGGTACGACTACTTCATGCTCAAGGAGATCGCCGAGCAGCCGAAGGCCGTCGCCGACACCCTGCTCGGCCGGATCGGCACCGACGGCCGGCTCACCCTCGACGAGCTGCGGATCTCCGACGCCGACCTGCGGTCGGTCGACAAGGTCGTCATCGTCGCCTGCGGTACCGCCTTCCACGCGGGCATGATCGCCAAGTACGCGATCGAGCACTGGACCCGCATCCCCTGCGAGGTCGAGGTCGCCTCGGAGTTCCGTTACCGCGACCCGATCATGGGCCCGGGCACGCTGGTCATCGCCATCTCGCAGTCCGGCGAGACCATGGACACCCTGATGGCCCTGCGGCACGCCCGCGAGCAGGGCGCCAAGGTGCTGGCGATCTGCAACACCAACGGCTCCACCATCCCGCGCGAGTCGGACGCTGTGCTGTACACGCACGCCGGCCCGGAGGTCGCGGTCGCGTCCACCAAGGCGTTCCTGACCCAGCTGGTCGCCTGCTACCTGGTCGCCCTGTACCTGGGCCAGGTCCGCGGCACCAAGTGGGGCGACGAGATCTTCGCCGTCATCAAGGAGCTCGGCGACGCGCCGAAGCAGGTCGAGCAGGTCCTGGAGACCATGGAGCCGGTGCGCGAGCTGGCCCGTTCGCTGGCCGACGCCCGCTCGGTGCTGTTCCTCGGCCGCCACGTCGGCTTCCCGGTGGCCCTGGAGGGCGCGCTCAAGCTCAAGGAGCTGGCGTACATGCACGCCGAGGGCTTCGCGGCGGGCGAGCTCAAGCACGGCCCGATCGCGCTGATCGAGGAGGGGCTGCCGGTCGTGGTGGTCGTGCCCTCGCCGCGCGGGCGGTCGATCCTGCACGACAAGATCGTCTCCAACATCCAGGAGATCCGGGCCCGCGGCGCCCGCACGATCGTGATCGCCGAGGAGGGCGACGAGGCCGTCGTCCCGTACGCGGACCACCTGATCCGCATCCCGGCCACCCCGACCCTGCTCCAGCCGCTGGTCTCCACCGTCCCGCTCCAGGTCTTCGCCTGCGAGCTGGCCACGGCCAAGGGCCACGAGGTCGACCAGCCGCGCAACCTGGCGAAGTCGGTCACCGTCGAGTAATCCCGCGCTCGTCGGCAACGGCGCCCCTGCGGTGGCTGCGTCCTACCGCAGGGGCGCCGTGTCGAGCGCGAAGGAGAACGGGGCGGGGAGGTCGATCGTCTTGCCGAACTCGACCTTGGTCTGGGTGATGTAGTCCTTGCCGTCGGGTTCGGTGAACAGGGTGACCATGCCGTCGGTGCGGTCGATCAGCAGGTAGCACGGGATGCCGGCGGCGGCGTAGCCCCTGCGCTTGGGCTCGCGGTCCTTGTGCGGGTTGATCGACGTGATCTCGAAGACGAGCAGGACACCTTCGGCGGGCGCCCAGGAGTCCGCGTTCTCGAAGTGGCCGACCGGGCTCACCGTACTGTCGGGAATGAAACGGCTCTTGGGCGAGACAACCAGGCCCTTGTTCCCCGAGAGGTCCAAGTCGATCGCTGCCTTGCGGAAGAACTGCTTGGCGAGCAGCGAGAACGCCGTCTCGTGGGCCCCGTCCGGTGGCGGTGTCACCACGATTTCCCCTTCGATGAACTCGGCCTTGCTTCCCAGCGGGGTGTCCAGCTCCAGAAACGCCTGGAGGAGACTGTCCTCACCCAGTGGATGCTCGACTGCCGGCATGGCGACCATGGCGCTTCTCCCTCCTGTGGGTCCGTGCCGCGCCACAAGGTAGGCGTACGGACCGACACCGGCGGGGGATCGAAGTGGTTGTCACTCGAAAGTGTGCCGCAGGCCCCGCTCCCGTGGGGCGGTGACGCGGGCTAGCGTCGGCATCAGCCGACCGCTGGAGGAGTTCCGTCATGCGTCATGCACACCCTGTGGAAACCGTCCGGGCCGCCGAGGGCGCGCTGATGGCGCGGCTGCCGGAGGGCACCCTGATGCAGCGGGCGGCCGCGGGGCTGGCGGCGACGTGTGCGCGGCTGCTGGTGCGGCGTCGGGGGCGGGTGTACGGCAGCCGGGTGGTGGTGCTGGCGGGCAGCGGGGACAACGGGGGTGACGCCCTGTACGCCGGGGCCGCGCTGGCCCGGCGCGGGGCGCGGGTGACGGCGGTGCTGCTCGCGCCGGAGCGGGCGCACGGGGGCGGGCTGGCCGCGCTGCGGGCGTCCGGCGGGTGGGTGACGGCGGAGCAGGAAGTCGGCCTGTCCGACTTCTCGCGCGCGGACCTGGTGCTGGACGGGATCGTCGGCATCGGCGGCCGGGGCGGGCTGCGCCCCGAGGCGGAGCCGTACGCGGCGGCCGGGCGGCGCGGGGTGGTGGTCGCGGTGGACCTGCCCAGCGGGGTGGACGCCGACACCGGCGAGGTGCCGGGCGCGGCGCTGCGCGCGGACGTCACGGTCTGCTTCGGCACGTACAAGCCCGGGCTGCTGGTCGACCCGGGGGCCTCCTACGCGGGCGCCGTGCAGCTGGTCGGCATCGGACTGGAGCTGCCGGAGGCGGACGTGACGGCCCTGCAGCACGCGGACCTGGCGGCGCTGCTGCCGCTGCCCGGTGCGGAGAGCGACAAGTACCGGCGCGGCGTGGTCGGGGTGGCGGCCGGCTCGGCGAGGTACCCGGGGGCGGCGTTGCTGGCGGTCGCCGGGGCGCTGCGGGGCGGCGCGGGAGCCGTCCGGTACGTGGGCACCGCCGCCGAGGAGGTGGTGCGGCGCTTCCCGGAGACGCTGGTCACCGAGGGCGGGCCGGCCGGGGCCGGGCGGGTCCAGGCCTGGGTGGTCGGTCCCGGCGGCGGCGAGGGGGCGCGGCAGGCGCTGGCCGAGGCGCTGGCGAGCGACGTCCCGGTGCTGGTGGACGCGGACGGGCTGACCGAGCTGGGCCGGCTCGGTCCGGACGCGCTGGCCGGCCGGACCGCGCCCACCCTGCTCACCCCGCACACCGGCGAGGCCGCCCGGCTGCTCGCGGGCGCCGAGGGCACCCCGCCGCCGGCCGCCGACGACCTGGCCGCCACCCGGCTGGCCACCGCCCGTCGGCTGGCGGCCGCCTACCGCGCGACCGTGCTGCTGAAGGGCTCCACCACGGTGGTCGCCGATCCGGGCGGCGCCGTCCGGGTGAACCCGACCGGCACCTCCTGGCTGGCCACCGCCGGCAGCGGCGACGTCCTGGCCGGCCTGGCCGGCTCCCTGCTGGCGGCGGGCCTGCCGCCGCTGGACGCCGCGTCGGCGGCCGCCTACCTGCACGGCCTGGCCGGCCGCGAGGCGGCGGGCGAGCCGGGCGCTCCGGTGACGGCGCTCGCGGTGGCGCAGGCGCTGCCGGCGGTGTGGCGGGCGGTCCGTGCGGGCTGAGGGAACGGAACCGAACGCTCCTCCTGCGGCGTCCGAGGAGGCGGTGGCGGGCGGTTCACCGCAGGGCCGTGCGACGGGCCCGCCCCGGTCGTCGGCCGCCGCGCCGATGGGCCGTTCGGCGAGGACTCCGGGACGTCTGGGAGACTGACCCTGATGACAACTGCGAACACGACCGGCACAGCCACCCTGACCGACGGCGTACGGGCCGAGGCGACCATCGATCTCGCCGCCCTGCGCGGCAACCTCGCGGCGCTGCGCGAGCGCGTCGGCAGCACGGCGGTGATGCTCGCGGTCAAGGCGGACGCCTATGGCCACGGGGCGGTCGAGTGCGCCCGCGAGGCGGTCGCCAACGGGGTCGGCTGGCTCGGCTGCGCGACGCCCGACGAGGCGCTGGCGCTGCGCGCCGCGGGCATCCGCCCGGACCAGGCCCGCATCCTGTGCTGGCTGTGGACGCCCGGCGGGCCGTGGCGCGAGGCGCTCCGGGCCGGACTGGACATCTCGGTCAGCGGCCAGTGGGCACTGGACGAACTGCTCCCGGCCGTCCGCGAGACGGGCATCCCGGCGCGCGTGCACCTGAAGGCCGACACCGGCCTCGGCCGCAACGGCTGCCAGCCGCACGACTGGCTGCAGCTGGTGGCCGCCGCCCGGCGCGCCGAGACCGAGGGGCTGCTCACGGTCGTCGGCGTCTGGTCGCACTTCGCGGCCGCCGACGAGCCCGGCCACCCGTCCATCCTGGCCCAGCTGGACTCCTTCCGTACCGCGCTGGCCGCCGCCGAGGCGGCCGGGGTGCGCCCCGAGGTGCGGCACCTGGCGAACTCGCCGGCCACCCTGCTGCTGCCGGAGTCGCACTTCGACCTGGTCCGCACCGGCCTGGCCGCGTACGGGCTGTCGCCGGTGCCCGAGGTGGGCTCGCCGGTCGACTTCGGGCTGCGCCCGGTGATGGCGCTGAGCGCGCGGCTGGCGCTGGTCAAGCAGGTCCCCGGCGGACACGGGGTCAGCTACGGCCACCACTACACGACCCCCGGCCCGACCACCCTGGGCCTGGTCCCGGTCGGCTACGGCGACGGCGTCCCCCGGCACGCCAGCGGCACCGGGCCGGTGCAGATCGGCGGCAAGTGGCGCACGGTGGCAGGCCGGGTGGCGATGGACCAGTTCGTCGTGGACCTGGGCGGGGACCTGCTCGAGGTCGGCGACGAGGCGCTGCTGTTCGGCAGCGGCGAGCGCGGCGAGCCGACCGCCGAGGACTGGGCCCGCGCCTGCGGCACCATCTCCTACGAGATCGTCACCCGGATCGGTGCCCGGGTGCCCCGCCGCTACCTGGGCGGCAGCCACGCCGAGGGCCTCCCGGCATGACCGACGCGCCGGCCGGGGACGGAACGGTCGCGGCGGTCGCCAAGGCGGCCGGCGCGGCCTCCGGGGTGAGCCGGGCGGGCGTGATCGGGATCTCGGTCGGCGTGCTGGCGGCCGGGGCGGCCGCCGGGGTGGCGATAGAGCGGCTGACCGTCGGCCGGGCGATGCGCCGCCGGGCCCGGGCCGAGCTGGACGCCGGAGCCCCGTACGGCTCGCTGCGCGGACGCCCGAGGACGGTGGCCGCACCGGACGGCACCGAGCTGTACGTGGAGCTGGACGGCACCGGCTGGGATTCGCCGGACGGTGACGGGCACCACCCCGAGCCGCTGACGGTGGTGTTCTGCCACGGCTACTGCCTCAACCAGGACAGCTGGCACTTCCAGCGGGCCGCGCTGCGCGAGGGCATGCGGCTGGTCTTCTGGGACCAGCGCAGCCACGGCCGCTCCGAGCGCTCCCGCTCGTACCTGGCGGGCGAGCCGGCCGGCATCGACCAGCTGGGCGGCGACCTCAAGGCGGTGATCGACGCCGTCGCGCCGACCGGGCCGCTGGTG
The DNA here is from genome assembly GCF_055560835.1 of Kitasatospora sp. NPDC023120. NCBI lineage: Bacteria > Bacillati > Actinomycetota > Actinomycetes > Kitasatosporales > Streptomycetaceae > Kitasatospora > Kitasatospora sp. NPDC023120. Next base: position 381,104 of record NZ_JBVHHY010000001.1, read on the forward strand.
CTGGTGGGCCACTCGATGGGCGGCATGACGGTGATGGCGCTGGCCGACCAGTACCCGGAGCTGTTCCGGGAGCGCGTCGCCGGGGTCGCCCTGGTCGGCACGCTCGCGGGCGACTGGAACGAGGTGAACCTCGGCCTGCCGAAGGCCGGTGCGAAGCTGTTCAAGAAGGTCGCGCCCGGGGTGGTGAAGCTGCTGGGCCGCCAGGTCGACCTGGTGGAGGCGACCAGGCGGTTCGGCTCGGACGTGACCGCCGTCTTCTACCGGAGGTTCTCCTTCGGGAGCCGGGACGTCGACCCCGGTGTGGTGCGCTTCGCCGAGCAGTTGCTGGACGCGACCCCGATCGACGTGGTCGCCGAGTTCTACCCGGTGTTCGGCGCGCACGAGAAGTACGAGGCGCTGGCCGCGCTGCGCGGTCTGCCGGCCCTGGTGCTGGCCGGGACGAAGGACCTGCTGACGCCCTCGGCGCACAGCGAGGCGATGGCCGAGCGGCTGCCGGGGGCCGAGCTGGTGCTGGCCGAGGGTGCCGGGCACCTGGTGATGCTGGAGCGCCCGGAGCTGGTCGACCACGAGCTGGCGCTGCTGCTGCGCCGGGCCGCCGACTTCGCCGGGGCGGCGCCGCTGCCCGCAACCGTCCTCGACCTGGCCCGGAAGCCCGCCGCCGAGCCGACCGCCGAGCCCGTCCCGCCTGCCGAGCCTCCTGGGCCCACCTCCGAACCTGCCGTCGACCCCGCCTGACACCCCGCCCCGGCACCCGCCCGCCGCACCGGGGTGCGGCGATGTGGCACGGTAGCGGTGGCGCCCGGTGGTCGGCGCGCCGGTACGGACCGAAGGGCAAGACACGCGCATGGGCTCGCACGCCACTCTCACCGTCCCCACCCCGGAGCGGATGGGCCGGCTCGGCCGGGAGCTGGCCGCGCTGCTGCGGCCGGGTGACCTGTTGCTGCTCTCCGGCGAGCTGGGGGCGGGGAAGACCACGCTGACCCGGGGCCTGGGAGAGGGGCTGCAGGTCCGCGGGGCGGTGACCTCGCCGACCTTCGTGATCGCGCGGGTGCACCCCTCGCTGGTCGGCGGCCCGGCCCTGGTGCACGTCGACGCGTACCGGCTGGGCGGGGACCTGGACGAGATGGAGGACCTCGACCTGGACGTCTCGCTGCCGGAGTCGGTGATCGTGGTCGAGTGGGGCGAGGGCAAGGTCGAGCGGCTGTCCGAGGACCGGCTGGAGGTCCGGATCGAGCGCGCCCTGGGCGACACCGCCGACGGGGACGACCAGGACCCGCGCCGGGTGGTGCTGACCGGCATCGGCCCGCGCTGGACGGGCGTGGAGCTGGCGGAGCTGGCATAGCGGCGCCCCGCCTCGCCAACAGACCCACGGACAGGCCTGCCTCGCCGGCAGACCCACCGGCGGACCTCGCCTCGCCGACAGGCCCGCCTTGCCGGCAGGCCGTCGACATCTTGCCGACAGCCTGTCGGCAAGATGTTGCGGGCGGGGCGCCGGGCGTGGTGGGATGGGTGCTGCGGTTAGGTCTGCCTAACTAGGGAGGCGCCATGTCGAGCCCCACCCCCGCCCCGGAGAGCGCCGTCCGCGCCGCCGGGGCCGGAGAGTCCGCCCGCCGCGCTCCGGGGGAGCCGATGCGGGCGCTGCTGGCCGCCTGCGCGGCCGCCGAGGCGGTGTCCACGCCGCCCGAGCCGGAGCCCAGGCAGGACGAAGGGCCCGAGACGGAGTCGCCCCGGGCCGCATGAGGCCGCCTCAGGCGATCACGACCACCTTGGTGTCCTTCGGCGCGAAGTCCCAGAGCAGCTGCCCCTCGGCGCGGCCGCTGCGGATGCCGCCGGTCTTGGCCTTCGGGTCGGTGGTCGGGGTCGCGCCGTCCATCGCCGCGCTGAAGCCGAACACCACGCCGTTCTGCTGGGCGAAGCGCACCACGTGCTCGATCTGCCGACCGTCCGTGCCGGTGGCGGTCGGGGTGCGGCTGTACACCGCGTAGCTGCCCGGAACCGGCTCGACCGTGCCCGGGATGACCGGGAAGGCGGCCGTGACCTGCGGGTTCTTCTTCGGCTCGACCAGCCAGACGTAGTGGCTGCCCACCGAGTAGACCACCCGCGTGCCGGTGCCCGAGGTGGCCGGCAGCGGCGGCACGGTCGGGGTGGCCGAGGCGCTCGGCGCCGGGGCGGTGGCGGTGCCGACCGCCGTGGTGGTGGGGGTGGGCTTGGCACCGCCGGCCCGGTCCTGGGCGCCGCTGGCCTGGAAGGCCAGCAGGCTCACCACCGCCAGGGCCCCCAGGGTCAGCCCCGTGACCACCACTCCAGGACCCATCTTCGCCACGTGCCGCTCCCGCTGCCGTCCCTTTACGTACCGCCTTATCGTGCCAGGTCCGTCCGTCCGGCTCGCAGCGCCTCGGATGTGTGTTCCCGGTCGGCACACCTTGCCGATCGGCCGGTCGGCCCAACGTCGGTCTAACCTTGACCCCGTGCTGCTGCTCGCGTTCGACACCGCTACCCCCGCCGTCACCGCCGCCGTCCACGACGGAACCGCCGTCCTGGCCGAGACCCACCAGGTCGACGCCCGGCGCCACGGCGAACTGCTGCTGCCCGCGATCGACCAGGTGTTGCGGGCTGCCGGGGTGGACAAGCACCGGCTGACCGGCATCGCGGTGGGCGTCGGCCCGGGCCCGTACACCGGCCTGCGGGTCGGCCTGGTCACCGCCGCCGCGCTCGGCCACGCCCTCGGACTGCCGGTGCACGGCGTCTGCACCCTGGACGCGATCGCCTTCCAGGCCCGTGCCGAGGTCGAGGGCCTGGCCGGGGAGCCGTTCACGGTGGCCACCGACGCGCGCCGCAAGGAGGTCTACTGGGCCTCGTACGACGCCGAGGGCCGCCGCACCGAGGGCCCGGGCGTGGACCGCCCGGCCGAGCTGGCCCCGCAGCCGCGCGCCGTCGGCGCGGGCGCGCTGCTCTACCCCGACGCCTTCCCGGGCGCGCACGGCCCCGAGCACGTGTCGGCCGGTGCCCTGGCCGGCTTCGCCGCCGCTGAGCTGGCGGCCGGGCGCGAGCTGCTGCCGAACGTCCCGCTGTACCTGCGCCGCCCGGACGCCCAGGTGCCGGCTGGCTACAAGGCGGTGCTCCCGGCGTGAACCACGGCACCACCCTGCGCCCGATGCGCTGGTGGGACATCGCGCCGGTGATGGAACTGGAGCTGGAGCTCTTCCCCGAGGACGCCTGGTCCACCGGGATGTTCTGGTCCGAGCTGGCCGAGACCCACTCCGGCGGCACCCGCCACTACACCGTCGCCACCGCCCCGGACGGCACCATCGTTGGCTACGCCGGGCTGATGGCGATCGCCGGCGAGGGCGACGTCCAGACCATCGCCGTCGACGGGCGCCACCAGGGCGCCGGCCTCGGCACGGCACTGCTCACCGACCTGATCCGCGAGTCCGCCCGGCGCGGCTGCGCCGAACTGCTGCTGGAGGTGCGGGTGGACAACCTGCGCGCCCAGCGGCTGTACGAGCGCCACGGCTTCGAACCGGTGGGCATCCGGCGCGGCTACTACCAGCCCGCCAACGTCGACGCGCTGGTGATGCGCCTCGACCACCCGAGCACTGACAGCACCGACCCGAAGGACATTGAGGACACCCGCCATGGCTGACGAACCGCTCGTCCTCGGCATCGAGACCTCCTGCGACGAGACCGGCGTCGGCATCGTGCGCGGCACCACGCTGCTGGCCGACGCCGTCGCCTCCAGCGTCAACGACCACGCCCGTTTCGGCGGCGTCGTCCCGGAGATCGCCAGCCGCGCCCACCTGGAGGCGATGGTCCCGACCATCCAGCGGGCCCTGGACACCGCCGGGATCAAGGCGAGCGACCTGGACGGCATCGCGGTCACCGCCGGCCCCGGCCTGGCCGGCGCGCTGCTGGTCGGCGTCAGCGCCGCGAAGGCGTACGCCTGGGCGCTGGACAAGCCGCTGTACGGGGTCAACCACCTCGCCTCGCACATCTGCGTCGACCAGCTGGAGCACGGCCGGCTGCCCTCGCCGACGATGGCCCTGCTGGTCTCCGGCGGGCACTCCTCGCTGCTGCTCAGCGAGGACATCACCACCGACGTCCGCCCGCTCGGCGCGACCATCGACGACGCGGCCGGCGAGGCCTTCGACAAGGTCGCCCGGGTGCTCGGCCTGGGCTTCCCCGGCGGCCCGGTGGTCGACCGGACGGCCCGCGAGGGTGACCCGACGGCGATCGCCTTCCCGCGCGGCCTGTCCGGAAAGAACGACCCCGAGTACGACTTCTCCTTCTCCGGCCTGAAGACCGCCGTCGCCCGTTGGGTGGAGGCCAAGCGCCGGGCCGGCGAGGAGGTGCCGATCGCCGACGTGGCGGCGTCCTTCCAGGAGGCCGTCACCGACGTGCTCACCCGCAAGGCCGTCAAGGCGTGCAAGGACAACGGCGTCGACCACCTGATGATCGGCGGCGGCGTGGCGGCCAACTCGCGGTTGCGCGAGATGGCCCAGCAGCGCTGCGACCGGGCCGGCATCCGGCTGCGGGTGCCCCGCCCGGGCCTGTGCACCGACAACGGCGCGATGGTCGCGGCCCTGGGCGCCGAGATGGTGTGGCGCGACCGCACCCCCTCGGCCTTCGACCTGTCCGCCGACTCCTCGCTGCCGGTGACCGACGTCCACGTGCCGCACACGCACTTCCACGACCAGGCCTACGACGCCCTCGGCGGCGCCCGATGACCGTCGCCGCGATGTGGGAGGCCCGGGCGGCGGACGGCCGCGGGGCCGAACTCGCCGCCTGGGTACGGGAGTCCGTGCTGCCCGCGCTGCGCGGAACCGTCGGGCTGGAGCGCACCGAACTGTTCGGCGCCCCGGGGGGCCGGGTGCTGCTGATCACCTGGTGGAGCGGCGAGCCGGTGCCGGTCGCCGACCCGCCGGCCGAACTGCTCGGCCGTCCGGTGCACCGCTGGTCCTTCACCAGCGAGCACGTCGAATAAGCCTTCGCCGGGAACCGCCGCCCCGGCCGCTACCGTGCATAGCTGAGAGAAAGCTGGACGGGAACCGGGAGCGCGGTGCGGTGAGCAGGGACGGTCGGAGCAGGGGCAGCCGGAACACGGACGGTCGGAGCAGGACCAGGGCGTACGCGGCGGGGGCGCTGGCCGTGCTGGCCTTCACCACCGCGTGCGGCGACAACGGAGGCGGCGCCGGCGCCGCCCCGGCCGCCACCGCGGCGGCACCCGCCGCGCCCCAGCCCACCGGAGCCGCCCCGACCAGCGCCGCCACCCCGGGCGCCGCCGCGGCGGGCGCGAACGCGGCGGCCTGGGCGAAGTGGAACCTCACCCCGCTCGCGCCCGCCCCGGCACCGCCCGCCGACAAGCCCGTCAAGCTCGAACGGACCGGCCCGGTGCCGGTCTTCAGCGACGTCAAGACGAGCGACAAGGTCGTCTTCATCACCATCGACGACGGTGCCGAGAAGGACCCGAAGTTCGTCGAGATGCTGACCGACCTCAAGGTCCCGATCTCGATGTTCCTGACGAAGGACATCGTCAAGAACGACTACGGCTACTTCAAGCCGCTCCAGGCGCTCGGCAACCACATCCACAACCACACCGTGGACCACCCGGTGATGAGCAAGCTGTCGCCGGACAAGCAGAAGTCCGAGATCTGCGACGACCAGTCGGCGCTCACCCAGCAGTACGGCACCGCACCGCTGCTGTTCCGTCCGCCCTTCGGCGACGGGGCCAACACCCCGACGCTCAACACCTCGGTGCAGGAGTGCGGCCCGCGCGCGATCGTGCTGTGGCGCGAGTCGATGCAGATCCACAACATGCAGTACCAGGCGGCGGACCAGAAGCTGAAGCCCGGCGACATCATCCTGGCGCACTTCCGCGGACCCAAGGAGCTCAAGGGCGCCACGATGACCCAGATGTTCGGCGAGCTGCTGGCCCGGATCCAGGAGCAGGGCTTCTCGGTCGCCCGACTCGAGGACTACATCCAGGCCCCCGCCACCTAGCTAGGACGCCCGGACCGGCTGCCCCAGCATCATCAGCGGGCCGTGGTCGGTGCGGCTGAGGATCACCGTGACGGTGTTCGGCCCGGACGGCTTGAGCTGGCGGCGCAGCTCCTCCGGGGTGATCGCCATCCCGCGCTTCTTGATCACCACCGTGCCGACCGCGCGCTCGCGCAGCAGCGCCTTCAGCTTCTTGATGTTGAAGGGCAGCACGTCGGTGAGCTCGAAGGCGTGCGCGTACGGGGTGGCGACCAGCTCGTCCGAGGTCAGGTAGGCGATCTTCGGGTCGATCAGCCGGCCGCCGACCTGCTCGGCCACCTCGGCCACCAGGTGGGCCCGGATCACCGCGCCGTCCGGCTCGTACAGGTAGCGCCCAACCGGGCCGGCCGGCGGGTCGGGCAGGTCGCCGCCGGTCAGGCTGGCGGCCTGCGGCAGCAGCGTGGCGCGGTGCGGGTGGGCGGCCCTGGTGCCGAACCAGAGCACCGCCTCCTTGACGTCACCGTGGTCGGAGACCCACTCGGCCTCGGCGTCCTCGGGGACGGCCTCGTGCGGGATGCCGGGCGCGACCTTCAGCGCCCCGATCGGGGTCCGCCGACCGGCCTCGATCGCCCAGGAGAGCGGCGGGGCGTACGCCTCGGGGTCGAACACCCGGCCGCGCGAGGTCCGCCGGGCCGGGTCGGTGAACACCGCGTCGTAGCCGGTGACGTCCACCTCGGCGACGTCCGCGCAGCGCACCTCGACCAGCTCGGCCAGGCCCAGGGCGGCGGCGTTGGCCGCGGTGGCGGCGCAGGCCGCCGGGTCCTTGTCGACGGCCAGCACCTCGATGCCCGCCCGGGCCAGCGCCAGCACGTCCCCGCCGATGCCGCAGCACAGGTCCGCCAGCCGCCGTACGCCCAGCTCGGCGAACCGGCGCGCGCGCCACTCGGCCACGCTGCGCCGGGTGGATTGCTCGACCCCGTTGGGCGTGAAGTACATCAGGTCGGCGTCCGCCCCGAACTTCGCCCGCGCCCGCTGCCGCAGCCGCGCCTGCCCGAACGCCGCCGACACCAGCTCCGCCGGGTGCTCCCGCCGCAGACGGGTGGCCAGCGCCAGCTCCTCCTCGGGGGTGAACTCGCGCAACTCGGCGAGCAGGGCCTGACCCTCGGGGGTCAGCAGGGGCTGGAGGTTCTCGGTGTCCACGTGGCCATTCTGACCGGTCTCAGTGGAGCAGGGCGGCCGGCCAGAACCCCAGCAGCCAGAGGACGGGCGCCGCCGCCGTGACGTACGGCGTGAACCGGTACCCGAGCCGCCACGCACGAGTGTGCCGAGGGGAGCGGCTGTCGTACACGAGTACGGGTACTCACCCGTCGTGCGGGATTTCCGGGGCGCGTCGTTGGCACTCTGGTTGACTGAGTGCTAACACGGGCCTATGGTCGTCCTTGGCACTCCCCACCGGGGGAGTGCTAACGCGAAGACGTGTGTCTGACCCCCGCGACGGCAGACTCGCAGGCTCGCCCCTACCCGTTAGAAAACCCCGTAATCTCCGAAGGGGAGCTCGGACGTGACCACCAGCAGCAAGGTTGCCATCAAGCCGCTCGAGGACCGCATCGTGGTCCAGCCGCTCGACGCCGAGACCACCACGGCCTCCGGCCTGGTTATCCCGGACACCGCCAAGGAGAAGCCCCAGGAGGGTGTCGTCCTGGCCGTCGGCCCGGGCCGCTTCGAGGACGGCCAGCGTCTGCCGCTCGACGTCGCCGTCGGTGACATCGTCCTGTACTCGAAGTACGGCGGCACCGAGGTGAAGTACCAGGGCGAGGAGTACCTGGTGCTCTCCGCCCGCGACGTTCTCGCGATCATCGAGAAGTAAGTCGTCCCCGACCCGCCCCGGATCCGTGTCCTCAGTGACAGTGGCCCGGGGCGTGGTTGTTGGTTCACGTAGTTCGGCGGCCGGTGGGCCGGCCGCAGCCCCGAGGGAATAGGGAACATGGCGAAGATCCTGCAGTTCGACGAGGACGCCCGCCGCTCGCTGGAGCGCGGTGTCAACAAGCTGGCCGACACCGTCAAGGTGACCATCGGCCCCAAGGGCCGCAACGTCGTCATCGACAAGAAGTTCGGCGCCCCGACCATCACCAACGACGGTGTCACCATCGCCCGTGAGGTCGAGCTGGACGACCCGTACGAGAACCTTGGCGCGCAGCTCGTCAAGGAGGTCGCCACCAAGACCAACGACGTCGCGGGTGACGGCACCACCACCGCCACCGTGCTGGCCCAGGCCCTGGTCAACGAGGGTCTGCGCAACGTCGCCGCCGGTGCCGGCCCGGCCGCCCTGAAGAAGGGCATCGACAAGGCCGTCGCCGCCGTCTCCGAGCACCTGCTGTCCGTGGCCCGCGAGATCGAGGGCAAGGACGACGTCGCCGCCGTCGCGTCCCTCTCCGCCCAGGACGTCCAGGTCGGCGAGCTGATCGCCGAGGCGATCGACAAGGTCGGCAAGGACGGTGTCATCACCGTCGAGGAGTCGAACACCTTCGGCGTGGAGCTGGACTTCACCGAGGGCATGCAGTTCGACAAGGGCTACCTGTCGCCGTACTTCGTCACCGACGCGGAGCGGCAGGAGGCGGTCCTGGAGGACCCGTACATCCTGATCAACCAGGGCAAGATCTCCTCCATCCAGGAGCTGCTGCCGCTGCTGGAGAAGATCCTGCAGGGCGGTGCCACCAAGCCGCTGCTGATCATCGCCGAGGACGTCGACGGCGAGGCGCTGTCGACCCTGGTCGTGAACAAGATCCGCGGCACCTTCAACGCCGTCGCCGTCAAGGCCCCGGGCTTCGGCGACCGCCGCAAGGCGATCCTCGGCGACCTGGCCACCCTGACCGGCGGCACGGTCATCTCCGAGGAGGTCGGCCTCAAGCTCGACCAGGTCGGCCTGGACGTGCTGGGCACCGCCCGCCGCGTGACCATCACCAAGGACGAGACCACCGTCGTCGACGGTGCCGGTGACGCCGAGGCCGTGGCCGGCCGCGTCGCCCAGATCAAGGGTGAGATCGCCGCCACCGACTCCGACTGGGACCGCGAGAAGCTGCAGGAGCGCCTGGCCAAGCTGGCCGGCGGCGTCTGCGTCATCAAGGTCGGCGCCGCCACCGAGGTGGAGCTGAAGGAGCGCAAGCACCGCCTGGAGGACGCCATCTCGGCGACCCGCGCCGCGGTCGAGGAGGGCATCGTCGCCGGCGGTGGCGCCTCCCTGGTCCACGCCGCCAAGGTGCTGAACGACGGCCTGGGCCTGTCGGGCGACGAGGCCACCGGTGTCGCCGTGGTCCGCAAGGCGCTGCACGAGCCGCTGCGCTGGATCGCCCAGAACGCCGGCCTGGAGGGCTACGTCATCACCTCCAAGGTCTCCGAGCTGGAGATCGGCCAGGGTTACAACGCCGCCACCGGCGAGTACGGCGACCTGGTGAAGGCCGGCGTCATCGACCCGGTCAAGGTCACCCGCTCCGCCCTGGAGAACGCCGCTTCGATCGCCTCCCTGCTGCTCACCACCGAGACCCTCGTGGTGGAGAAGAAGGAGGAGGAGGCCGACAACGGTCACGGCCACTCCCACGGTCACGGCCACTCGCACTGAGGCCTGAACCACTGACCGGAGGCCCGGTCCGCACCCCGCACGGGGAGCGGACCGGGCCTCCGGGGTTTACCGCTTCCGTCTCCACGACGGTCAGCTCTTCAACTATCAGTAGAATTTTGCAGAACGCAAAGAATGCCTTATAACTAAGGCATGATCGAGGCCCGCCATCTGCGCGTCCTGCGTGCCGTCGCCCGCACCGGCTCCTTCTCCGCCGCCGCCCGCGAGCTGGGGTGTACGCAGCCTGCCATCAGCCAGCAGATGAAGGCCCTGGAGAAGTCCGTGGACACCCCGCTGGTGGTCCGTTCGGGCCGCGGGATGCAGCTCAGCGAGGCCGGGCGGGTGCTGCTCAAGCATGCCACCGGGATCCTGGCCGGGCTCTCCGCCGCGGAGGAGGAGGTGGCCGCGATCGCCGGGCTGCGGGCCGGACGGGTGCGGCTGGTCTCCTTCCCGACCGCGAGTTCCACCCTGGTGCCGCCGGCGGTCGCCCGGCTGCGGGACAGCCATCCGGGGGTGCGCGTGTCGCTGGTCGAGGCGGAGCCGCCGGAGTCGCTGGCGATGCTGCGCGGCGGCGAGTGCGAGATCGCGCTGGCGTTCCGGTACCCGCAGTCCGAAGGCGCCGCCGCGCTGCCGGCGCCCGCGCACGGCACGCCGCGCGAGGCGCGGGCCGAGGCCAACCTGGAGGCCCAGCAGCTGACCGCCGGGACCGACTGGTCCGATCTGGTGGCCACCCCGCTGCTGGACGACCCGCTGGTGGGCCTGCTGCCCGCCGCCCACCCGCTGGCCGGGCGGGGCGGGCCGGTGGGGCTGGACGAGCTGGCGGGGGAGCAGTGGATCGCGGGCTGCCCGCAGTGCCGGGGGCACCTGGTGGAGCTGTGCGCGGGAGCGGGCTTCGAGCCCCGGATCGACTTCGCGACGGACGACTACCCGGCGGTGGTCGGCCTGGTGGCGGCCGGGCTGGGGGTGGCGGTGCTGCCCCGGCTCGCCCTGCAGTCGGTGCGTCCTGACGGCGTGTCGACGGTCTCGGTGCGGACGGCCTCGGGGGCGCCGGCGGTGCGCCAGGTGGTGGCGCTGACCCTGCCGGACCTGGCCGAGGTGCCGGCCGTGGCACTGATGCTGGAGCGGCTGGCGGGGGCGGCGGCCGCCCGCTGACGGTGGGTGACGGGGCTCCGGGGGATCCGCACCGGCTGTGACCAGGCTTCGGTGCCGCGAAGGAACGTTTCTTCACGGCGCGGCGCGGAGGCGGGTCTAGTGCTGCGCGACCGCGGGCGGGGTCAGCGGGACCTCCACCAGCCGGTGTCGCGAGCGTCCCAGCATCTCCTCGCGCTCGTCCTCGGTCATCCCGCCCCAGACGCCGTACGGCTCGCGGACCGCCAGCGCGTGCGCCGCGCATTCGGCGATCACCGGGCAGCGCATGCAGACCTCCTTGGCGCTGGCCTCGCGCGAACTGCGCGCGGCTCCGCGCTCGCCCTCGGGGTGGAAGAAGAGCGAGCTGTCCACGCCACGGCAGGCTGCGGAGAGCTGCCAGTCCCAGAGGTCCGCGTTGGGACCGGGGAGGCGGGAGAAATCTGCCATGGCTCATTCCCTTCAGAGGCCGTCGGCCGTCGGCCGGGCGCTCGGCGGGCTGCTGCCGAGCGGTGTGGCGGGGCCTCGATGCACTGGTGTGGACACCTGGAAATATGACTTAAGGCAACTCCATGGACAAGTCACCCACACACTGGCACAACAGTCAATGACCATACGAAAGCTATAAAAACGGGCAAAGTGGGCAAGGGTCTCCGGCGGGCGCAGGCGTGGCAATCGGGTGGCCGACGGGCGCACGGCGCACCGAATCGGTGTGCGGGTCGCACGCGGACCGCGTGCGAGCTGCGGAAAAGTGCGGCGTGTGCACCGCGATGCGGCTGATCGGTAATGGGTTGGCCACGTACAGTGGTGGAGATGGCCCTGAAGGCCGTAACTCATTCGAGTGACGGTCGTTGGAAGTGCGGAGGCGGTTAGCGGGCGCCGGACGTCGGGAACGATCGCGGGCAAGTTGGGGCGATCAGCACGGAGTCTGTCGCCGATCGGCCGTGTCGGAGAGGTTCGTACCAGCCAGGAGGCTCAACGTGACGCGGATCAGCTGCGGAGGACGACGGTCATGACTTCCGTTCTCGTTTGCGACGATTCCCCGCTCGCCCGCGAGGCGCTTCGCCGCGCCGTCGCGACCGTACCCGGTGTGGACCGGGTCACCACCGCGACGAACGGGGAGGAGGTCCTCCGCCGCTGGGTGGCCGACCGCTCCGATCTCGTCCTGATGGACGTCCGGATGCCCGGCCTCGGCGGGGTCGAGACCGTCCGGCGGCTGCTGTCCGCCGACCCGGGCGCGCGGATCATCATGCTCACCGTCGCCGAGGACCTCGACGGTGTCGCGCTCGCGGTGGCCGCGGGCGCCCGCGGGTACCTGCACAAGGACGCCTCGCGCGCCGAGCTGCGGGCCACCGTCACCCAGGCCCTCGCCGACCCGACCTGGCGGCTCGCCCCGCGCCGGCTGCGCAGCCCCGACATGGGCGCCGCGCCGACGTTGACGGCGCGTGAGATCCAGGTGCTGGAGGGCATGAGCCACGGCCGCAGCAACGCCGAGATCGGGCGCGAACTGTTCCTGTCCGAGGACACCGTCAAGACCCACGCCCGACGGCTGTTCAAGAAGCTCGGGGCCTCCGACCGCGCGCACGCGGTCGCGCTGGGCTTCCGCTGGGGCCTGGTCCGCTGACCACCGGCGGCGCCGCCGGGTGTGTCGCGCCGTCGGTGATCCCCGGGGCGGGGGCCGCACAGGCGTGTGACGTCGCGGTCCCGAGGTTGCACCATGGAGGAGTGGAGCACCTCGGGGACCAGCGGACAGGCACTGCGGCGAACCACGCAGCCGCGGGACACTCGGCGGACGGCGCGACGACCAGGACCACCGACGGCGGGGCGGGAGGCGGCACGGTGCAGGAGGGGCCGGTGGTGCGCGGTACGCCCCGTGGTGTGCCAGCGCATAACGTTCCGGTGCACAACTCCGGACGCGGTGCCGCGTTTTCCCGCTCGACCAGGCACCATGGACCGATGCGCGACGACGTCGCCGGTGCGGCCGGCCAGGCGGACCCGGTGGAGGCCGAGCCCTCCGGCCCGGGCCACGATCCGTCGTACGCCGATTCCGGCGGCGCTGCGGCCGTGGCCGGACCGGTCCGGCCGCCGGTGATCGGTTCGAGCGGCTCGCCGCTGGTGGGCGAGCTGGTCGCGGCCGCCGTGCGCGGCGAGGGCCCGGCGATCGACGCCCTGCTCGCCTACGTCCACCCGCTGGCGCTGCGGTACTGCCGCGCCAAGCTGGTCCGGCTGCCGGGCGGGGCCCGGCACCACGTGGACGACGTGGCGCAGGAGGTCTGCGTCGCGGTGCTCTGCGCGCTGCCCCGGTACAAGGACCAGGGGAGGCCCTTCGAGGCCTTCGTGTACGGCATCGCCGCGCACAAGATCGCCGATCTGCAACGGGCCGCGATGCGCGGGCCCGGCTCGACCGTCGTCCCGCAGGACGACCTGCCGGAGGTGCCGGACGAGGCGCTCGGCCCGGAGGAGCAGGCGCTGCTGAGCAGCGACGCGGCCTGGGCCAAGGAGCTGCTGTCCAACCTGCCGGCCCGTCAGCGCGAGCTGGTGCTGCTGCGGGTGGCCGCCGGGCTGTCGGCGGAGGAGACCGGCGAGGTGCTCGGGATGTCCCCGGGGGCCGTCCGGGTGGCCCAGCACCGGGCGCTCAGCCGGCTGCGGGCGCTCGCGGAGGAGTCTTCCTGACCCCGGCCCCGTCGAGCCCGCGGTGGTTCGTGGGCGGTTCGCGGGTGGTCGACGGCGGTGGAATGAGCGCCGGGGCGGGGTTGTTGTCAAGGGCACACGAGGACACATTCGCGGTGCCAGTACCATGGGGTATCGGCGCCTGGGCGGGTTGCCAAAGTTTCACGGGTGCGCGCGGGGTCCCCTTGGAGGATCCTCCCATTGCACCCGGCTTCGGTGGTCTGCGCGAGTGAGCGATGACTGCGCCCCCACCCTCAGGGCGTGAGCGGATTAGGCCGGCCACGGAAGGTACCCCCAAATGTCTTACAACGCCGCAGGCGTACCCGAGAAGTTCGCCATGCTCGGGCTCACGTTCGATGACGTCCTGCTGCTGCCCGGGGCCTCCGAGGTGCTGCCGAACGAGGTCGACACCTCCTCGCGGGTCTCCCGGAACGTCCGCGTCAACATCCCGCTGCTCTCCGCGGCGATGGACAAGGTCACCGAGTCGCGGATGGCCATCGCGATGGCGCGCCAGGGCGGCGTCGGCGTGCTGCACCGCAACCTGTCGGTCGAGGACCAGGCCAACCAGGTCGACCTGGTGAAGCGCTCCGAGTCCGGCATGGTCACCGACCCGATCACGGTCGGCCCGGACACCACGCTGGCCGAGGCCGACGCGCTGTGCGCCAAGTTCCGCATCTCCGGCGTGCCGATCGCCGACGAGGCCGGCAAGCTGCTCGGCATCGTCACCAACCGCGACATGGCCTTCGAGTCGGACCGCAGCCGCCAGGTCCGCGAGATCATGACCCCGATGCCGCTGATCACCGGCAAGGTCGGTATCTCCGGTGTCGACGCGATGGCGCTGCTGCGCCGCCACAAGATCGAGAAGCTGCCGCTGGTCGACGACGAGGGCCGGATCAAGGGCCTCATCACCGTCAAGGACTTCGTCAAGGCCGAGCAGTACCCGAACGCCGCCAAGGACGCCGAGGGCCGGCTGCTGGTCGGCGCCGCCGTCGGTGCCAGCGCCGAGGCGTTCGACCGGGCCCAGGCCCTGGTCGAGGCCGGCGTGGACTTCCTGGTGGTGGACACCTCGCACGGCCACAGCCACAACGCGCTGGCCTGGATCGCGAAGATCAAGTCGGCCGTCGGGATCGACGTGGTCGGCGGCAACGTCGCCACCCGCGACGGTGCCCAGGCGCTGATCGACGCCGGCGTGGACGGCGTCAAGGTCGGCGTCGGCCCCGGCTCCATCTGCACCACCCGCGTGGTCGCCGGCATCGGCGTCCCGCAGATCACCGCCATCTACGAGGCCGCCCAGGCCTGCCAGGCGGCCGGCGTGCCGGTCATCGGCGACGGCGGCCTCCAGTACTCGGGCGACATCGGCAAGGCGCTGGCCGCCGGTGCCGACACCGTCATGCTCGGCTCGCTGCTGGCCGGCTGCGAGGAGTCCCCGGGCGAGCTGCTGTTCATCAACGGCAAGCAGTTCAAGTCCTACCGCGGCATGGGCTCGCTGGGCGCCATGCAGTCCCGCGGCCAGGGCCGCTCGTACTCCAAGGACCGCTACTTCCAGGCCGAGGTGGCCTCGGACGACAAGCTCGTCCCCGAGGGCATCGAAGGCCAGGTGCAGTACCGCGGCCCGCTGTCGGCCGTGCTGCACCAGCTGGTCGGCGGCCTGCGGCAGACCATGGGCTACGTCGGCGCCGCCACCATCGCCGAGATGGAGAGCAAGGGCCGCTTCGTCCGGATCACCTCGGCGGGCCTCAAGGAGAGCCACCCGCACGACATCCAGATGACCGTCGAGGCGCCGAACTACTCGGCCCGCTGACGCGCTGAACCCGGAAGGGCCCGTCGCTGCACCGCAGCGACGGGCTCTTCCGCGTGCCCGGGGAGCGGGCCGTCGGGGCGGTGCCCCGTCCGGTACGGGATACTGGGGTGCGGCCGGGGTGACCCGGCGGGCATGAGCAACACAGCAGAAGGGCTCGAAGTGACTGAGATCGAGATCGGGCGAGGCAAGCGCGGCCGCCGGGCGTACGCCTTCGACGACATCGCCGTCGTCCCCAGCCGCCGTACCCGGGACCCGAAGGAGGTCTCGATCGCCTGGCAGATCGACGCCTACCGCTTCGAGCTGCCGTTCCTGGCCGCCCCGATGGACAGCGTGGTCTCGCCGCAGCAGGCCATCGCGATCGGTCGCCTCGGCGGGCTGGGCGTGCTGAACCTCGAGGGCCTCTGGACCCGCTACGAGGACCCGCAGCCGCTGCTCGACGAGATCGCCTCGATCACCGACGAGGCCGTCGCCACCCGCCGGCTGCAGGAGATCTACGCCGCGCCGATCCGCGCCGAGCTGATCAAGCAGCGGATCCAGGAGGTCCGCGACTCCGGCGTCGTCACCGCCGCCGCGCTCTCGCCGCAGCGGACCGCCGAGTTCTCCAAGACCGTGGTGGACGCCGGCGTCGACGTCTTCGTCATCCGCGGCACCACCGTCTCGGCCGAGCACGTCTCCAGCGCCGCCGAGCCGCTCAACCTCAAGCAGTTCATCTACGAGCTGGACGTTCCGGTGATCGTCGGCGGGTGCGCCACGTACACCGCGGCGCTGCACCTGATGCGGACCGGCGCGGCCGGCGTGCTGGTCGGGTTCGGCGGCGGTGCGGCCCACACCACTCGGAACGTGCTCGGCATCCAGGTGCCGATGGCCACCGCCGTGGCCGACGTGGCGGCTGCCCGTCGTGACTACATGGACGAGTCCGGCGGCCGCTACGTGCACGTGATCGCGGACGGTGGCGTGGGCTACAGCGGGGACATCCCGAAGGCCGTCGCCTGTGGTGCGGACGCGGTGATGATCGGTGCGGCGCTGGCCCGTGCGACGGATGCCCCGGGCAAGGGGTTCCACTGGGGGATGGAGGCCGTCCACGAGGAGCTGCCGCGGGGCAAGCGGGTGAACCTCGGTGCGGTCGGCACCACCGAGGAGATCCTGACCGGTCCTTCGCACACGCCGGACGGGACCATGAACCTGTTCGGGGCGCTGCGGCGGGCGATGGCCACCACGGGGTACACGGAGCTGAAGGAGTTCCAGCGGGTTGAGGTGACGGTGAATCCGGCGCTTGATCACCGCTGAGGGTTGTGGTGGACGGAGGCCTCTGCCCCTTTGGGGTGGGGGCCTTCGGGTTTTGTGTGGGGGGGGGCTTTCGGGGGGGTGGGGGGCTTTCGGGAGGGTGGGTGCCGGGGGCGGCTCCGGGGGTGGTCGCTCCGAGGGGCTGGATGATTTTCCGACTGCCGGTGCTGTGGGTGGGGGGTTGGGCGTCGTTGGCAGTCTGAAAATCACCCGCAACGCCCCTCTCCGGACCACCCCCTGCGCCGCCCCCTCCCGCAGCGCGTCCCTCTCGCCGGAGGGGAGGGGAGGGGGGCGGTGGTGCGGGTGGTGCGGGGTGATGGGGATGCGGGTGGGGTGGTGCGGGGTGGTGGGGTGTGGTGGGGGCTCAGGTGTGGTTGGCGGTGCGGCGGGTGAGGAGGAAGCCGCCGATGAGGGCGATGGTGTAGAAGGCGGCGTCGAGGGGGCGGAGGTCGGCGCGCCAGGTGGTCAGGGTGTTGTGGAGGAGGTCGGGGCCGTCTGCCTGGCGGAGGTGTTGGGTCAGCTGGCCGAGGAGGAGGGCGGCGGCTGCGAGGAGGGCGCCGAGGGGTGGGAGGAGTCGGTTCTGGCCACCGAGGCGGCCGAGGGGGAGGGCGACCAGGCCGGCGGGGGCGATGGCGAGCCAGCCGAGGCTGTCGGCGGCGCGTAGGGGGGCGCAGCCGTAGGCGAGGCCGCTGAGGAGCGTGGCGAGGACGGCGATGGTGACGGCGAGGGCGACGCGGCGGCGGGGGGTGGTCCGCGGGGTGGGGGCGACGGGGTCGTAGCCGGTCACCGGGGCGCCGGGCATGCCGGGGGCGACGTAGCCTTCGGGGGAGGTGGGGGCGGGTGCGACCGAGTAGTGCTGGGCGGTGCGCGGCCGGGCGGATGGGCCGTCAGTGCCCGGTGCGGGTGCGGTCATGGGCGTCGAATCCCCCCGGAAAAGACGAAGAGCTGCCGAACGGTAGCAGTGATTCGGACCGATCTTGGCGAGTTTTCGATCACAGATCGGGCACGGAGCGCCGCACCGGTTCCGGTTCGTCCCGGGTTGGGACGGGGGGCGGGTGGTCGTGAGCCCCCCGGACAGGGGATGATGGAGGCTTGGGCGTTCGGGCCCGGCCGGTCCGACGCGCCGTCACCACGACCGCCAGCAGCACATGGGGGAACGTTCCGAATGACCCAGGCGCAGGGTTCCACCGGCCGCCTCCTGGCCGGCCGCTACCGCCTGAACGGCGTGCTCGGGCGCGGCGGCATGGGCACCGTCTGGCGCGCCGAGGACGAGATGTTGGGCCGGACCGTCGCGGTCAAGGAACTGCGGATGAACGCCAGCGTCGAGGAGGAGGAGAAGCACCGGCTGATCGTCCGGACGCTGCGCGAGGCCAAGGCGACCGCCCGGATCCGGCACAACTCGGCGGTCACCGTCTTCGACGTGGTTGACGAGGACGACCGGCCGTGGATCGTCATGGAGCTGGTCGAGTCCCGCTCGCTGGCCGACGTCATCCGCGAGGACGGGCCGCTCGCGCCCGGTCGGGCCGCCGAGATCGCGCTCGACGTGCTGGGCGTGCTGAGTGCGGCGCACGCGCTGGGCATCCTGCACCGCGACGTCAAGCCGTCCAATGTGCTGATCGGTGAGGACGGCCGGGTCGTGCTGACCGACTTCGGCATCGCGAGTGTGGAGGGCGACGCGTCGGTCACCTCCACCGGGATGCTGGTCGGCGCGCCCTCGTACATATCCCCGGAGCGGGCGCGCGGGCAGAAGCCCGGGCCGCCGGCCGACCTGTGGTCGCTGGGCGGCACGCTGTACGCGATGGTCGAGGGCCGGCCGCCGTACGACCGGGGCTCGGCGCTGGCCACCCTGACCGCGGTGATGACCGAGGACCTGGTCACGCCGGTGAACGCCGGGCCGCTGCTGCCGGTGATCGAGGGGCTGCTGGAGAAGGACCCGGCCGAGCGGCTGGACGCCTCGCAGACCCGGTCGATGCTCAAGCGGGTGGTCGCGGAGGCGACCGTGAAGGCCGAGTCGACCACCGAGCACGCGATGCCGGTGGAGAAGCCCGAGTCGAAGAGCGGCGCGGAGCCCGCACCCGAGGAGGGGCGGAAGCGGGCGGTCGGCGGGCTGCTGGGAACGGTCCGGGTGGGTAGCCGGGCCCGGGACGAGGAGCCGCCCGCGGCCGCTGTGGCGGAGCCCGCCGCCGCGGCTGCGGCGGAGCCGGTGCCCGAGCCGATCCGGCCGGTGACCAGCGAGTGGACGATGGGCGCGACGCAGGCGGCGGGGGCCGACCCGCGGACCGGTCGGCGACGGCTGGCTATCGCCACGGTGGTCGTGGTGCTGGTGCTGATCGCGGGAGTGGTCGCGGTGCTCCAGGCCTTCGGGGGTGGGAACGGCAGCGCGAAGGGTACGTCCGGGCACAGTGCGGGGGCGACCTCGCCGGTGGCGGCGACCACGGAGGCCACGCCGAGTCAGAGTGCGGCGGCGCCGGTGACGGAGCCCGCGCCTGCGCCTGCTGCGACGGCGACCGGGACGCCGGGCGCCGATGCGGCCGTGCCGGCTGCCACGACGCCGCCGGCGGCTCCGGCGCCCGTCCAGACGCCGGTACAGCCGGCGCCCGTCCAGACGCCGGTACAGCCGGCGCCGGGTGCGGTGCCGGCGGGGTACCGGGAGTACAAGGATCCGAGCGGCTTCTCGGTCGTCCTGCCGGACTGGCTGCAGCCGGCCGGGTCGGATGCCAACCGACGGATCTTCAAGAACGCCACCGGCAGCCAGCTGCGGATCGAGTGGACGACCTCGCCGGGCGAGAGCGCCGTCGCCGACTGGCAGGAGTCCGAGCCCAGCCTGCGCGGGCAGGTGACCAACTACCAGCGGGTGAACCTGTCGGCGATCACCTACCGGCAGTGGACCAACGCGGCGGACTGGGAGTGGACCAACGGTCAGCCCAGGATGCACTCGCTCAACCGGGGCTTCGTGACCGGGACTCCGGCCAAGTACGGCTACTCGATCTACTGGATCGTCCCGGACGCGGAGTGGGCCGCGCAGGCCCCGGTCCGGGACGTCGTCTTCAACAGCTTCCAGCCCGCGCCGTAGGGATCAGCCGATCAGGCGCTGCTTGGCCCGGGTGAACTCGTCCTGGGTGAGCGCGCCGGAGGCGTGCAGGGCGGCCAACCGCTCGAGCTGGCCGATGAGTTGCTCGTTGGTGTCCGGTGCGGCCGGCGGCTGCGGCGTCTGGGCGGCGCGGGCGAGCCGGGCGGACTCCCGTATCTGCTCGGCGAAGACCTCGGCCTTGACGACCTCCTCGAAGCGGTGCGAGCCGGTGAGGGCGACGACCGTCAGCACCTCGCCGTTGATCTTGCTGCGGGCCACGGTGGCGTCGGTGACGGCGTTGAGCGGAACCGGTACCGGCGGCTTCCCGTCCTTCAGGAAGAGCAGCCGGTGGGTGGTCAGTACGAGCACGCCCTTGCGGAAGTGGTCGGGGTGGCGCCCGGCGGTGGAGGCGACGGGCTTCTCGCCGGCGATGACGGATGCTTCGACCGTGCGGACGGCCTCCGCCTGGTTGGCTTTGTTGCTGTTCCCCGCCACCGTGAAGGCGGTGTCGATCAGATCGGTCCATTCCATGGGACCGAGCGTAAAGGAGCCGCTCAGTAGGCTGCTCGGTGAGCGAGAGGAACTGGCATGCGAGGCGGCCCCGGGCAACTGCTGGCGGGACGGTACCGGCTGACGGACCGTTCGGAACCTTTGCGCGCCCACGCGGTGGACGAGCGGACCGGCGAGGCGGTGCTGCTGCGCGCCCTGGAGCTGCCCGCGCTGCTGGCCGCCGGTCAGGACCCGGAGGACGTGGTGCCCGCCCAGGCGGAGCGGCTGGTGCGGCGGGTGGCGGCGGTCGGCTCGGCCGCGCCGGCCGCGCATCCGCGGCTGCTGCGCGGGGTCGGGGCCTTCGTCGAGGGCGAGCTGCTGTGGACGGTGGAGGAGCGGCCGGCCGGGCTGACGGCGGCCGAGCTGCTGGTCGACGGGCCGGTGCCGCCGTACCGGGCGGCCGAGCTGGCGGCGGACCTGGCGGGTGCGCTGCGCGCGCTGCACGGGGCCGGACTCAGCCACGGCAACCTGACCGCCGGGTCGGTGCTGGTCTGCGAGGACGGTGCGGCGATGCTCGGCGGGCTGCTCGCCGGGGTGGCGGAGGAGGGGCTGGCCGAGGAGCTCGGCGGGCCGGGCGGGCGGCGCCGGTACGACGTGCGGGCCACCCTGGTCGGCCCGGTGGCGGAGCGCTGGCCGCTGGACGGCGGCCCGGCGGGCGACTGCTGGGCGCTCGGGGTCCTGGTGCACCGGCTGGTCACCGGCCGCCCGCCGTACCCGGAGGGCGGCGTGCCGGAGCTGGTGACGGCCGTACGGGACGGGCGACGCGAGCACTCGGCGGTCTGCGGGCCGCTGGGGCCGCTGGTCGAGCGGCTGCTGCAGCCGGATCCGGTGCTGCGGCCGACCGCGGAGGCGGTGGGCCGGGAGCTGGCGGAGCTGCTGGCGGGTGCGCCGGAGCCGGTGGACGAGGAGCGGGCGGCGCGGGCCGTGACGCTGAAGCCGGAGGCGCCGCTGGTGCCGCGGCGCGGCGCAAAGGCCGGGGATTTCGGGAAAGCCGGGGCGGGTGAGGGCGGCGGTGGCGGGACGAAACCGCCGCGGATACCCCCCTCCCTATTGGGGCCGTTGCTGGTGGGGGGAGTCTTTGTCCTGCTGGCCTTGGGAATGGTCGCGGTGGTGCTGTTCGCAGGCTGACGGCCCGGTCGGGTCACGCACCGCCGGTCCGGGGGGTGGGCGTGATTACCGAGGGCCGCGAGGTACGCCTAATGTGTGCGTGGGATTTGTTCGAACAGTGGTCTGCACCAGGCCCTCCGTCGCGGTGACGGCAGGCGGAACGTGTGGGGGAGCGGTCGCAGATGGGTGTGCAGGACCGGCCGGAGGCGGCCGAGGCGGAGCGGTTGCTGGCCGGGCGGTACGAGCTCGGTGAGCGGCTCGGCCGGGGCGGCATGGGCACCGTCTGGCGGGCCTGGGACCGGATGCTCGACCGCGAGGTCGCGGTCAAGGAGCTGACCGTCAACCACCTGCCCGAGGAGGACCTGCAGATCCTGCACGCCCGGATGAAGCGCGAGGCCAGCGCGGCCGCGCGGATCAAGCACCCCGGCGTGATCACCGTGCACGACGTGCTGGAGCAGGACGGCCGGCCGTGGATCGTGATGGAGCTGGTCGACGGCCGCTCGCTGGCCGACGTGATCAGCCAGGACGGCACCCTGCAGCCGCGCGCCGCCGCCGAGGTCGGCAGCCAGGTGCTCGCCGCGCTGCACCGCGGCCACCAGCTGGGCGTGCTGCACCGCGACGTCAAGCCCGCCAACGTGCTGCTGGAGCGCGGCACCGGGCGGGTGGTGCTGCTGGACTTCGGCATCGCGAAGTACGAGGGCTCGACCGAGCTGACCCGGCCGGGCGACCTGGTCGGCTCGCCGGACTACCTGGCGCCGGAGCGCGCCCAGGGCGAGCGGCCCGGCCCGGCCTCCGACCTGTGGGGCCTCGGGGCGACGCTGTACGCGGCGGTCGAGGGCCAGTCGCCGTTCCGCCGGGACTCGCCGATCACCACGCTGGCCGCGGTCGTCGACGAGCCGCTGCCGGAGTCCCGCCGGGCCGGGCCGCTGGGGCCGGTGCTGGCCGCGCTGATGGCCAAGGACCCGGCCGATCGGCCGACCGCGGACGAGGTGGCCCGGATGCTGGCCGAGGTGCAGGCCGGGCACACCATGGGCTTCAAGTCGGTCACGCCGGTGCGGACGCCCACCCAGTCGGTGCCGGTGGTGGACCGCAGCGAGGGCTCGGCACGGGCCGGGCAGGCGGTGGTCGAGGGCTCCGAGGGGCCGACCGAGCCGCGGGCGGCTGCCACCGCTCCTGCCGTTCAGGAGACCGTGGGGGGAGCGCAGGCCGCAGCGCAGGCGCACACCGCGCCGGTCGCACCGGTGGCGCACCCCGTCACGCCCGCGCGCGGGCCGGCCAAGCGCCGCAGCACCGCCAAGATCGTCGCCATCGCGGTGGCGGTCGGTCTGCTGGCGGCCGCGGGGACCTTCCTGGTCACCCGGCTCGTGGTGGACGGCGGCGGCCCCGACGAGCCGACGCCCACCGCACCGGTCGAGTCGTCCGCGCCGGAGCCCACCAACGACGCCAGCCCCGCTGCGGCGCCGCCCAGCGGCTACCAGTGGGTCGACGATCCGGCCGGCTTCCGCTTCCCGCTGCCCTCGGGCACCCCGGCCTGGCAGCGCAGCGCCACGTCCGACAACCAGATCTACTACAGCCCCGACAACAAGACGCACTACCTGCAGTTCGCCGTCACCGTCGGGCAGTCGGTCAAGCCGCTGGAGCACATGCGGCAGATGGAGGGCAACGTCTCCAAGTCCCTGAAGGACTACAAGCAGCACAAGATGACCAGCGTCGCGGTGAACGGCCACGAGGCGGCGGTCTGGGAGTTCAGCTACGCCGCGCAGGGCGGCGGCCGGCGGCGGGCGATCGAGGCCGAGTTCATCGACGACGACGGCACCAGCTACGCGATCTACTCGTCCAGCCCGGAACGGGGCAACGAGTGGAACGAGGCCGAGCAGCGCTTCAACGCGGTGCTCCACTACTTCACGCCGACCCGCTGACGGGCGGCGCGCGGGCCGGGGCGTACGGACGGTCGGGTCGCCCGCTTTCGCCCGACTGCGGCAGATTCTTGTTACCGACGGGTACCGGACCGGCCGCCGAAGGCCTAGGCTGCGCCGTATGTCGGACCTCACAGCAGATGCAGTGGCCACCGAACACCCCGGCGCCGGCAACCCGGCGGCCCCCGGCGGCGGTCGGACCGTCGCGACGGCCGTCCCGCCGTCCCTGGTCGCCCGGCTGGCCGCCGGCGTCACCGCGACCGGTGAGCCCGACCTGGTGGAGACCGTCGCCCCGCTGACCGGTGAGCGGCTGGCGAGTCTGCCGCAGTCCACCCCCGCCGACGTCGAGGTCGCCTTCCAGCTGGCCCGCCGCGCCCAGTCGGCCTGGGCCGCGCTGCCGGTGCGCCGCCGCGCCGCCGTCCTGCTGCGCTTCCACGACCTGCTGCTCAAACGGCAGGACGAGGTGCTGGACCTCATCCAGGCGGAGACCGGCAAGGCCCGGCTGCACGCCTTCGAGGAAGTGCTGGCCGTCGCCATGGCCGCCCGGCACTACGGGCGGACCGCGCCCACCTACCTCAAGGACAAGCGGCGCGGCGGCGCGCTGCCGGTGCTCACCCACGCCGTCGAGGCCCGCCGCCCCAAGGGCGTGATCGGCCACATCTCGCCCTGGAACTACCCGCTGGAGCTGTCCGTCGGCGACGCCCTGCCCGCCTTCGCGGCCGGCAACGCGGTGGTCAACAAGCCCGACACCCAGACCGCGCTGACCGCCCTGTGGGCCCGCGAGCTGCTGGTCGAGGCCGGGCTGCCCGCCGACCTGTGGCAGGTCGTGATCGGCGACGGCCCGGTGATCGGCCCCGCCGTGGTGGAGCACGCCGACTACGTCTCCTTCACCGGCTCCACCCGCACCGGCCGCGACGTCGCCCAGCGCGCCGCGGCCCGACTCGTCGGCGCCTCGCTCGAGCTCGGCGGCAAGAACGCCATGCTGGTGCTCTCCGACGCCGACCTCGACGCCGCCGCCGCGGGCGCCGTACGGGCCTGCTTCTCGTCCGCCGGGCAGCTGTGCATCTCGATCGAGCGGCTGCTGGTGCACCGCTCGGTGGCCGACGGGTTCCTGGAGCGCTTCGCCGCCCGGACCCGGGCGCTGCGCCTCGGCGGCGGCCTCGCGTACGGCGCGGACATGGGCTCGCTGGTCTCCGTCCGCCAGCTGGAGACCACCACCCGGCACGTGGAGGAGGCGGTCAAGGCGGGTGCCACCGTGCTGGCCGGCGGCCGCGCCCGGCCGGACCTCGGCCCGTTCTTCTTCGAGCCGACCATCCTCGACGGCGTCACCCCGGACATGGCGGTCTGCGCCGAGGAGACCTTCGGCCCGGTCGTCTCCGTCTACCGCTTCGACACCGAGGAGGAGGCGGTGGCCGCCGCCAACTCCACGCCGTACGGCCTGAACTCCAGCGTCTGGACCAAGGACCTGCGGCGCGGCCGGGCGGTCGCGGCCCGGCTGCGCACCGGGACGGTCAACGTCAACGAGGCCTACGCGGCGGCCTACGGCTCGGTCGCCTCCCCGATGGGCGGCATGGGCGACTCCGGGCTGGGCCGCCGGCACGGCGCCGAGGGCATCCTGCGCTTCACCGAGGCGCAGACCATCGCGACCCAGCGGCTGCTGCCGATCGCGCCCTCGTTCGGCCTGGACGACAAGCAGTTCGCCGCCGTGATGACCGGCGGACTGCGCGCGCTCAGGGCGCTGCGCTTCCGGTAGGCCCCGGCGGCACAGGGGCCCCGACAAGGTGCGGGGCCCGACTCGTGGTTCCCACAGGCATGTTCATCCCGGCGAAGGAGCGGTGGCAGATGGTGGAGTCCGGCGGTGCGGCGGAGTTCGACTACGACGTGGTCGTGGTCGGGTCCGGCTTCGGCGGCTCGGTCGCGGCGCTGCGGCTGACCGAGAAGGGCTACCGGGTCGCCGTCCTGGAGGCCGGGCGGCGCTTCGACCGGGACGAACTGCCCAGGAACTCCTGGGACCTGCCGAACTACCTGTGGGCGCCGCAGCTCGGGCTGTACGGCATCCAGCGGATCCACCTGCTGGCCAATGTGCTGATCCTGGCCGGTGCCGGGGTCGGCGGCGGCTCGCTGAACTACGCCAATACCCTGTACGTGCCGCCCAAGGCCTTCTTCGAGGACCGCCAGTGGCGCCACATCACCGACTGGCAGGAGGAGCTGGCGCCGTTCTACGACCAGGCGCAGCGGATGCTCGGGGTCCGGCTCAACCCGACCGTCACCCCCTCCGACGTCCACCTCAAGGCGGCCGCCGAGCGGATGGGCGTCGGCGACACCTTCCACATGGCGCCGGTCGGGGTGTTCTTCGGCGACGGCAAGGACACCGACGGCACTGCCAAGGCGGCGCCCGGCGAGGAGGTCGCCGACCCGTACTTCGGCGGGGCCGGCCCGGCCCGCAAGGCCTGCGTGGAGTGCGGTGAGTGCATGACCGGCTGCCGGCACGGCGCCAAGAACATGCTCACCGAGAACTACCTGTACCTGGCCGAGCAGGGCGGCGCGGAGATCCACCCGCTCACCACGGTGGCCCGGATCCGTGAGATCGGTGGCGCCGACGGGAGCCGCGGCTTCGCGGTGGACGTGCGCCGCACCGACTCGCGCTCGAAGACGGACCGGGTGAAGGCGGGGGCGCGGACCATCACCGCCGCCCGGGTCGTCGTCGCGGCCGGGACCTACGGCACCCAGTCGCTGCTGCACCGGATGCGCGCGGGCGGGCACCTGCCCCGGATCTCCGAGCGGCTCGGTGAGCTGACCCGCACCAACTCCGAGGCCCTGGTGGGCGCGCAGACCACCGACCGGCGCTACGGCGCCAAGGCGGACTTCACCAAGGGCGTCGCGATCACCTCCTCGATCCACCCGGACGCCAACACCCACATCGAGCCGGTCCGCTACGGCAAGGGCTCCAACGCGATGGGCGCGCTGTCGATCGCCCAGGTCAAGGGCGGCGGACGCGGTCCGCGCTGGCTGCGCTACCTGGGCAACTCGGTGCTCCACCCGGTGACCTTCGCCCGCTCGATGAACCAGCGCGGCTGGTCCGAGAAGACGATCATCGGCCTGGTGATGCAGTCGCTGGACAACTCGATCACCGTCTCGCTGAAGAAGGGCCCGCTCGGCAAGGACCGGCTCACCTCCAGCCAGGGCCACGGAGCCCCCAACCCGACCTGGATCCCGGCCGCCGAGCAGGGCGCCCAGGCGCTGGCCGCCGAGATCAACGGCTTCGCGGGCAGTACCGTCGGCGAGATCTTCGACATCCCGATGACCGCGCACTTCCTCGGCGGCTGCCCGATCGGCGACGCCCCCGAGACCGGCGTGGTCGACCCGTACCACCGGCTGTACGGGTACCCGGGGATCAGCGTGGTGGACGGCGCGGCCGTCTCCGCCAACCTCGGCGTCAACCCCTCGCTCACCATCACCGCGCAGGCCGAGCGCGCCATGTCGATGTGGCCGAACAAGGGCGAGGCGGACCCGCGCCCGGCGCAGGACGAGGCGTACCGGCGGATCACCCCGGTGGCGCCGGTGCGGCCGGCCGTGCCGCAGGGCGCGTTCGGCGCGCTGCGGCTGCCGCTGCTGCCCGTCCCGGAGGTGCCGAAGAAGCGGGGCTGAGGCCGGTTCCCGGTCGGTCCCGGGGCCGATCCGCCTGCCGCGTTTCGCGGTTGACATCCGTTTGAGTCCGATGGGATAAACGGGCTCCCTGGGGCGGCCCGGGGACTCGTCGAGCGGGGGGAGACCGGGTCATGGCCAACTGCGCGTCCTGCGGCGCGACGTCGGCGGAGGGGGCGTCGGCCTGCGGCTCCTGTGGGCGGCCGCTCGCGCCGCCGCCCCCCACGGCCGCGATGCCCGTCGTGCCTCCTTCGGTTCCTCCTGCGGTGCCCCCGGCAGCGCCGCCCGGACCGCCCGGGTACGGGCCGCCGCCGCCCGGCGCGCCCGGGTACCCGCCGGGGTACGGGCCGGTGCCCGCTCCGCCCGCGGTCGGCAGTCGGGGCGCCGGGACGCCGTACGCCCAGCAGTCTCCCGTCCACCGCCTGCTGACCGGGGCCGACTGGCGCCCGGCGCTCAAGGCGGCGATCGCACCGACCCTCGTGCTGCTGCTGGCGGCGCTGATCGCGGCCGTCCCCGGCGACTACCAGTACGAGTACCGGTTCCGCTCGCCCGACTTCGGCGACCGCTTCGGCGCGACCCTGTCGATGGCGCTCAACGCGCTCGGCGCGCCGTTCAGGCTCGGGTACCAGAGCCCGCTGAGCCGGGGCCACGCCGAGCGGATGGACCTCGTCTTCCGGGTGGCGCCGATGACCGTCACCGTCCTGTGGTGCCTGGCGCTCTGGTTCGGACTGCGGGCCGGGCTGTCCCGGCGCAAGGCGGTGGAGGGCCAGCTGACCCGGATCCAGGCCGCCGGCGAGGCGCTGCGCACCGCCCTGGTGCTCGCCGGGGTGACCACGGTGCTCTGGGCGGTCGGCGGGACCACCTGGCGGCCGCGGGACAGCTATGACCTCCCCGACTACCTGGGCGGCACCGGTCGGGACCTGTCCCGGCCGACGGTCACCGCGGGCGCCGGCTGGCCGGAGGCGGTCGGCTGGACGCTGCTGCTGGCCGGACTGCTGGCCTTCACCGTTTACGGCACCGACGCGCTGCGCTGGGCCGCCTGGCGCAGCCGCTCGGTGCGCGGCTGGGCGGTGGCCGCGCTGACCGCGGGCCAGGCGATGGCGGTGTCGGTGGCCCTGTCCGGGGCGTCGGCCTTCGTCCTGGTCGCGGCGAACAGCACCAGCGGCGCGCAGATCGGGGCGTCGCTGGCCTTCCTGCCCAACCTCGGCCTCGCCCTGCTCGGCTTCGGCTCGGGCGCGACCTTCCGGGCCCACAGCGGCATCGCCGGCGGCGACACGTCCTGGGGCGACCGCACTGAGGACCTGGACCTCTCCTTCTTCGACCTGCACGACCAGGTGACCGCCGACTGGCGCTGGGCCGGCCTGCTGGCGCTCGCCGCGGCGGGTCTGCTCGGCTGGGTGGCGTACCGGCGGCAGCTGGACGCGGCCGACCGGCTGCGCCTGGCGGTCGTGCACGCCGGGGCGCTCACCCTGCTGATGGCGGTGGCCGGGGCGGTGATGACCCGGACCTCGTCGATGGCGGGTTGGAGCCGGGCCTCCGGCCTGGAGCTGTCCCAGGAGAACTCGGTCGGGCTGACCTTCCTCACCGTCCTGGCGGCCAACGCGGTCTGGGCGGCGGTCGGTGCGCTGCTGGTGCCGCCGCTGCTGGCTGCGGCCGGCAGCGGCGGCGCGGGCGCCGGGTACGCCGGGGCCCCGTACGAGGGCGCGCCGCAGGGCGCGGCCGCGTACGGGCCGGTGCCGCCGGAGGTGCCGTACGGACCGACGCCGGCGCACGGCGTCCCGGCGCAGGGTGGTCTGGCGGAGGGCGGTCCGGCGCAGGGTGGTTCGGCACAGCCCGCGCAGCCCGCCGCGCCGCAGGGTGCCGGGACGGGGGTGGGCGAGGTGCTCGGCTCGCACGAGGCGCCGGCCACGCCCGCCGCCGGGACTCCGGTCCCCGCCGACGTGCCGCCGCCCCGGGCCGAGGACGCGGTCGACCCGAGCGTCTGGCGCGAGCACCCCTGAGACCGGAAGGCCGGGGAGAGCCGGGCAGGCCCGGAAAAGGGCAAAGGGCCCCGCGGGGGAACGGGGCCCTTTGTCGCTCAGCACTCGGCGTCAGGGCCGCGCCGGTGCTGGGGTGACGGCGCCGGGGGAGGAGCGCCGTCGTGTCGGTTGGCCTGGGTCGCGTCCCGGCGGCTCCGGCGTGGGTGGCCGGTGGCGCGGGGCGCGCACGCGCGTGGAGCGGCGGGTGGCGCCCAGGTTCTGCGCCGGCCCCTCGCTCACGGAGCGTGAAGTAAAAACCGCTGCCACCTCCCTGCGCGGCGACTGCGGAGACACCGTCGGCGAAGCCTTCGGTGAGCCGCCAGGTCGCCGGAGAACCGCCTACAACGAGCATCGTGCTGGACGAAGGGCTCGCTCTGCAACCGATTCGGCACAGTTCGACGCAGTCCATTTACTGCCAGGACGACCACCGATGATCACGGTGCGTAGTGGTTCGATGGTTGCGGCGCACGGGGACGCGCGTAGCGGCGCACGGCGGACGGGGAAGTGCGCCGGGTGTGCTCTGGTTCGGACCGGGGGTGCGACGGCCGGTCCCGGGCGTCCCCGGGCTCCGGCCGTCCCACCTCTCGGTCCAGTCGCGGCCGGGTTCGCTGTCCCCTGCTGGCCGACCGCGGCACCCGCGCACGGTCCCACGGAGCCGCGCTCCCGGCGGGCCGGGCGGCGGCGCCACGTGCGCCGGTGGACTGGGGTGAAGCTCCACGCGTGGTCCTGCAGCCGTACGGCGCTGCCCCCGAGGGGGTCGGTCGGCGCGTCTGGCGGACGCGGCGCGGCCGTGCGGTCGTCTGAAGCAACGAATCGCGGCCCCGCCCGGTCACGGTCCATTGGACGTGCAGACGAGTGAAACCGGACAGCCCGGTAGAATCGGAGTCCAGACACCCCACACCCGTCGCCACCGCAGCCCCGCCATGGGGAGGCGGCTCCGCGTGACACCTCGATACCGCTGCCGGAAGGCCGTCTGTGTCCTCTGCAATTCCCGTCCAGTCCGTGCCGGACAACGACACCGTCCTGGTGGTCGACTTCGGTGCCCAGTACGCCCAGCTCATCGCCCGTCGGGTGCGTGAGGCGCGGGTCTACAGCGAGATCGTGCCGAGCAGCATGCCGGTCGCCGAGATGCTCGCCAAGAACCCCAAGGCGATCATCCTCTCCGGCGGTCCGTCGTCGGTCTACGAAGAGGGCGCGCCGCAGCTCGACCGCGCGATCTTCGAGGCCGGCGTCCCGGTCTTCGGCATGTGCTACGGCTTCCAGCTGATGGCCAAGACCCTCGGCGGCACCGTCGACAACAACGGCGCCCGCGAGTACGGCCGCACCCCGCTGGCCGTCTCCCGCACCGGCTCCACGCTGTTCGAGGGCGTCCCGGCGCAGCACTCGGTGTGGATGTCGCACGGCGACGCCTGCTCGGCGGCCCCGGAGGGCTTCACCGTCACCGCCTCCACCGATCTCGTCCCGGTCGCGGCCTTCGAGAACGACGAGGCCCGCCTGTACGGCGTCCAGTACCACCCCGAGGTGCTGCACTCCGACCACGGCCAGCAGATCCTGGAGCACTTCCTCTACCGCGGCGCCGGCATCGCCCCCACCTGGACCACCGGCAGCGTGGTCGAGGAGCAGATCGCTCTGATCCGCGAGCAGGTCGGCGACAAGCGCGCGATCTGCGGCCTGTCCGGCGGCGTGGACTCCGCGGTCGCGGCCGCCCTGGTCAACAAGGCCATCGGCGACCGGCTGACCTGCGTCTACGTCGACCACGGCCTGATGCGCAAGGGCGAGACGGAGCAGGTCGAGAAGGACTTCGTGGCCGCCACCGGCGTGCAGCTGAAGGTCGTCGACGCCTCCGAGCGCTTCCTGAGCGCGCTGAAGGGGGTCACCGACCCCGAGGAGAAGCGCAAGATCATCGGCCGCGAGTTCATCCGGGTCTTCGAGCAGGCCCAGGCCGAGATCATCGCCGAGGCCGGCGAGCACGGCGAGTCGGTCGACTTCCTGGTCCAGGGCACCCTGTACCCGGACGTGGTGGAGTCCGGCGGCGGTACCGGCACCGCCAACATCAAGTCCCACCACAACGTCGGCGGCCTGCCCGAGGACCTGCAGTTCCAGCTGGTCGAGCCGCTGCGCAAGCTGTTCAAGGACGAGGTCCGGATGGTCGGCCAGGAGCTGGGCCTGCCGGAGGAGATCGTCCAGCGCCAGCCGTTCCCGGGCCCGGGCCTGGGCATCCGGATCGTCGGCGAGGTCACCAAGGAGCGCCTGGACCTGCTCCGCGAGGCCGACGCGATCGCCCGCGAGGAGCTGACCGCGGCCGGTCTGGACCGCGAGATCTGGCAGTGCCCGGTCGTGCTGCTCGCCGACGTGCGCAGTGTGGGCGTGCAGGGCGACGGCCGCACCTACGGTCACCCGATCGTGCTGCGCCCGGTCTCGTCCGAGGACGCCATGACCGCCGACTGGTCGCGCCTGCCCTACGACGTGCTGGCCCGGATCTCCACCCGGATCACCAATGAGGTCCGTGACGTGAACCGCGTCGTCGTCGACGTCACCAGCAAGCCGCCGGGCACCATCGAGTGGGAGTAGGCACCCCCGCCGGCCGCTGACCCCGTCACGGACGGGGCCCGGGCCGGAGCCTGAACGCCCGCGCCGTCGTTCCCGTATCGAAGGGAGCGGCGGCGCGGCCGTTCGCGGTGCGGGTACCGCCCTCCGGGTGGGACCTCCCACCGAAAGCGGGCAGGAACGGGCAGAATGCGGACCGGACCTGTCAGGGAATGGCAGGCCGAGAGGGAAGGTGTACGGGATGTCGGAGGCCAGCAACACGGTGCCGGCCGGCGGGGGAACGGACGGCCGGGCCGAACGGGCGGCGCAGCGACGGGCGCTCGCGTCGACGTACGCGCTGCTACCGCTGCGGCTCTTCCTCGGCGTCACCTTCGTCTACGCCGCCCTCGACAAGCTCTCCGACGCGCACTTCCTGGCCGGGGCGGGCGATCCGGCCTCCTTCGTGTCGCAGACCCAGGCCGCCAAGGACGGCGGCAGCCCGATCTCCTTCCTGCTCGGGCCCGCCCTCGACCACTCGACCCTGTTCGCGCTGGCCGTCGCCTTCGGCGAGTTGGCGGTCGGCCTCGGCACCCTGCTCGGCCTCTGGGGCCGGGTCGCCGCGCTCGGCGGCGCGCTCCTCAACCTCAGCCTCTGGCTGACCGTGAGCTGGAGCGTCTCGCCGTACTACCTCGGCAACGACCTCGCCTACCTGATGGCCTGGACCCCGCTGGTGCTGGCCGGCACCCCGTACCTGTCGGTGGACGGCTACCTCGCCCGCCGGGCCGGGCGGGACCGCGCGCGCGGGCTGGGCGAGGACCACGTCAAGCGCCGGGCACTGGTGGACGGCGGGATCGCGGCCGTCGCGATCGGCGGCGCCGGGCTGCTCACCGGCTCGCTGACCCGCACCTTCGGCCGGGGCGGGCAGGCCGCGCCCAAGCAGTCGGCGGCCCCGGTGCCCACCGGCACGGCGCCGGCTCCCACGGTGTCCGCCGCGAGCGTGCCGGTCGGCGGATCGGCGCAGGTCAAGGACCCGGCCACCGGCGACGCCGTCTACATCGTCCAGCCCAAGGCGGGCCAGTACTGCGGCCTCTCCTCGGTGTGCACGCACTCCGGCTGCGCCGTGGACGCCCCGAAGAACGGGCAGCTGTACTGCCCCTGCCACGGCTCCCGGTTCGACGCCGCGACCGGCGCGGTGGTGAACGGGCCGGCGGTCAAGCCGCTGCCGAAGTACACCGTCACCAAGGACGGGGACAAGCTGACCCTGGGCCCGCAGCAGAGCTGAGGCCCGCTGCTCCTCTACTCCTCTACTCCTCGCGGTCGGGGTCGGGGTCGGGGTCGGGGTCGCGGTCGCGGTCGGGGTTGCGGTCGCGGTCGGGACGGCCGCGCCGGGCCACCGCCGCGACCGCGCCGGCCAGGCCGCCGGCGCCGAGCACGATGAAGGTGACCGGGACGACGATCCGCCCGTCCACCGACCGGTCGTTGAGTGCCGCGACCAGGTACAGCACGGCGAGCACGGTGAACAGCGCGCCCGCGATCAGCGAGAACAGGTCGAGCCGGTGCTTCCTCACTGCTGGACCACCTTGATGTTGCCGAGGCCGATGCCGAGTTCGAGGTTGAGCGTGCCCTTGGAGGTCCGGCCGTCGACCGGGCCGATCAGATAGCTGTGCCGTCCGCTGTTGCCGCTGCGCTCGCCGGGCACGGTGACGTCGCCGAGGCCGACCCGGGCGACCATGTTCACGGTCACGTCGTCCGGCACGGTGACGGTCATCTCGCCGGTGCCGAGGTCGACCTTGGTGGCGAGGGTGCCCCCGGCCGGGTCGAGGCCGGAGAGGTCCAGCCGGATCTGCCCGGCGCCGAGGTTGTAGCGGTCGTGCAGGTCGGACGCCGCGGTGACCGTCCAGTCGCGCTTTCCGACGGCGTTGCGCATCGAGTCCGGCGAGTGGCCGACGAAGGCCAGCGCCAGGGTGAGCAGCAGACCGGTCGCCGCCAGCTTGCGGGCCCGGCCGAACTTCGCGCCGACCAGCAGCGTCAGGCCGACCACCAGCAGTGCGGTGGCCAGCACCGTCGCGCTCAGCACGGTGGGGTCGTGGCGGTTCGTGGAGGCCGACCAGACGACGGCACCCGCGCCGGCCGCCAGCAGGAAGCCGACGAAGCCCAGTGCCGAGCGCTCCCGGGGGTGGCGCACGACGGCCGGCGCGGAGCGGGGCTCCGGGCGCTCCTTGCGCAGCGGGTCGCCCTCGGGCAGGTCGGTGCGCTGCCACCAGGGCTGGGCCGGGCCCCCGACGGGCGGCACCGGGGTGCCGAACGGCGGGGTCGGGGTGCCGAACGGCGGGGTCGCGGTCGCGGCGGCACCGTACGGGTTGCGCTCGGGGTGGCGCGGGTCCCACAGGTAGCCGCTCGGGCCGGGGGCCGGACTGTCCGCGGGGACCGTTCCGGCGGCCCGGTCGGCGTCCTGCCCGGCGCGGGTCGCCTCCTCCGGTTCCGGTCGCGGCCAGACGTAGGCCGGGGAGTCGGACTCGGGGAAGTGGCGGTCGTACGGACCGCCGTGCCGGCGCGCGCGCCCCCGGCCGCGGCGGCGCTCCGGGTCGTAGCGCACCGCCAGGAAGACCAGGCCGGCGAGCAGGAGCAGCGGGAACATCTGGTCGCCGTCGCCCATCGAGGAGAAGAACACCCCCGTGCCGATCACGGTCAGCAGCACCGCGCCGACCGACTGGCCGTCCACCCGCCCGGTGAGCACCCGGTGGAGCTCGGTGCGCCCGCCGCGGCCCTTGGACTCGTCGTCGGTGGGGACGATCAGCCAGGCCAGCCCGTACAGGAACAGTCCGAGGCCGCCGGAGAGGCAGAGCACCACGACCACCACGCGGAAGACCACCGGGTCGATGTCCAGGTGCCGACCGAGGCCGCCGCAGACGCCGGCCACCACGCGGTGGTGCTCGGCCCGGGTCAGTGGCGGGCGTTCCGGCTCCGGCGGGGCGGCGGGCCCGGCCTCCTCGATGCGGGGGTCCTCGGTCATGGGCACCATCCTTCCGGCAGGTGCCGCTCCGGCCCAAGCGGGAGCACCCCTGCCCGTACCCTGACTTGTCCCTGATTCGGGCTAGGGACACACCCTGATGCGCCCGCGGGCGGGCGCGTGGAACCATCGGTGGCGTGGCAGCCCCCGGTACCGACCCCCGAACCACCGCCCCCGACGCCGCGCCGTCGCCCGGCGCCGACCCCAACGCGTCCGACGGCGGGAAGCCGCCGTACCGGCGGCTCTACCGCAGCCCGCAGGGCCGGATGCTCGGCGGCGTCGCGCACGGCCTGGCGGTGCACCTCGGGCTGCCGGTGCGCTGGGTGCGGCTCGCCTTCGTCCTGCTGTTCTTCGCGCAGGGGATCGGCGCGCTGCTGTACGCGGCGTTCTGGTTCGTGGTGCCGATCGGCATCGGCGAGCCCTCGGCGCGCGGCGGTGCCCAGTGGATGTACCTCAACGGCGTGTTCGTCCCGGCAGCGCCCGGGCTGCAGGGCGGCGTGCTGAGCAAGGGCCCCACCGGCGGCTGGGTCGGCCGGCTGCGCCAGCTGCTCCAGCACACGCTGCAGGGCGAGCCGGTCGCGCCGCCCGCCGAGGGCGAGGCCGTGGCGCCGGCCGCCAAGAACGGGCAGGGCGGCCTCGGTCAGCTCGCCGCCCTGGTGATGGTCGTGATCGGCCTGATCGCCCTGCTCAACATGCTCGGCTGGCAGACCGCCAAGCCGTACACCTGGCCGCTGCTGGCGATCGGCGTCGGTGTCGCGCTGGTCTGGCGGCAGGCCGACGACTCGCGCTGGCAGCGCTGGTTCGGCATCGAGGAGGGCGAGAAGCGGCGCGGCGCCTACACCCGGGTCGGCGCCGGCGTGCTGCTCGTGGTGGCCGGCACCATCGCGCTGCTCGCCATGCAGGGCAGCGGCTCCACGCTCGGCTCGGTCATCGAGGCCTCGCTCGCGGTGCTCGCCGGGGTGCTGGTGCTGCTCGGCCCGTACGGCCTGCGGATGTGGCAGGACCTCGGTGCCGAGCGCACCGCCCGCATCCGCGCCCAGGAGCGGGCCGAGATCGCCGCGCACATCCACGACTCCGTGCTGCACACCCTGACCCTGATCCAGCGCCGGGCCGAGGACCCCAAGGAGGTGCTGCGGCTGGCCCGCTCGCAGGAGCGCGAGCTGCGGCTGTGGCTGTACCGCCCGGAGGCCGCCGCCGAGGCGGCGCCGGACACCATGGCGGAGACCCTGCGGGCCGCCGTCGCCGAGGTCGAGGACCGGCACGGCGTCCAGGTCGAACTGGTGATCGTCGGCGACTGCCCGATGGACGAGCGGATCGCGGCACAGATGCAGGCCGCGAGGGAGGCGACCGTCAACGCGGCCAAGTACGGTGGCGGGGGACCGGTCCAGGTCTACGCCGAGGTCGAGGGGAGGACGGTGTCGGTGTTCGTTCGCGACCACGGACCCGGCTTCGACCCCGACACGGTGCCCGAGGACCGGATGGGCGTACGGGAGTCGATCATCGGCCGGATGAAGCGCAACGGCGGCACCGCTCGGGTGCGGCCGGCGGCGGGCGGCGGTACCGAGGTCGAGCTGGAGATGGAGAGAACGAATGACTGAGGCAGCGCCGGAGCGCACGGCCAGGGTCGTCCTGGTGGACGACCACCGGATGTTCCGGACGGGGGTCAGGGCCGAGATCGGCCGCACCGAGGTGACCGGCATCGACGTGGTGGGCGAGGCCGACGACGTGGACTCGGCGGTCCGCGTGGTCGCCGAGACCAGGCCCGACGTGGTGCTGCTCGACGTCCACCTGCCCGGCGGCGGCGGCGTCGAGGTGCTGCGCCGCTCGGTCGGCGTGATGGGCGAGCAGGGAGGGGTGAAGTTCCTGGCGCTGTCGGTGTCGGACGCCGCCGAGGACGTCATCGGCGTCATCCGCGGCGGCGCGCGCGGCTACGTCACCAAGACCATCACCGGCACCGACCTGGTGAACGCGATCTTCCGGATCGCCGACGGGGACGCGGTGTTCTCGCCCCGCCTGGCCGGCTTCGTCCTGGACGCCTTCGCCGCCACCGACACCCCGCCGGTCGACGAGGACCTGGACCGCCTGACCCAGCGCGAGCGCGAGGTCCTGCGGCTGATCGCCCGCGGCTACGCCTACAAGGAGATCGCCAAGCAGCTGTTCATCTCGGTGAAGACCGTCGAGAGCCACGTCTCCGCCGTCCTGCGCAAGCTCCAGCTGAGCAACCGCCACGAGCTGACCCGCTGGGCCACCGCCCGCCGCCTGGTCTGAGCCCTGCCGCCGTCGAGCCCGCCCGGCCGGCCCGCAGCATGCGGTGTTCCGGCCGGGCGGGCTTGTCGGTGGGTGGCCATAGACTCGGAGTGCCATGAGTAGCCTCTTTGACGACCTTCCGCTCCCCGGTTTCGAGGCACCCGCCGCCGGGTCGAAGCAGCCCGCCGCGCCCGTCGACGCCGTCGACGAGGAGCCCCCGCCGTACGAGGACGACGTCCCGTACGACGCGTACGAGGAGGCCATCCCGGACGGGCTGTTCCAGACGACGGCGTTCGACCAGCCGGGGGGCGCCGCCGAGGCGGAGCGGGACGCCTGGTACCGCAACGGCGCCGCCCGCACGGTGATCGATCCGGCGCAGCTGCTGGAGGGCATGAACGACCCGCAGCGCGAGGCGGTGCTGCACGCCGGCTCGCCGCTGCTGATCGTGGCCGGTGCCGGCTCGGGCAAGACCCGGGTGCTGACCCACCGGATCGCCCACCTGCTGGGCGCCCGCGGGGTGCAGCCGGGGGAGATCCTGGCGATCACCTTCACCAACAAGGCCGCCGGCGAGATGCGCGAGCGCGTGGAGGCACTGGTGGGCCCGCGCGCCCGGGCGATGTGGGTGTCCACCTTCCACAGCGCCTGCGTGCGGATCCTGCGCCGCGAGTCCAAGCAGCTGGGCTTCACCTCCAGCTTCTCGATCTACGACTCGGCGGACTCGCAGCGGCTGATGTCGCTGGTCTGCCGCGACCTCGACCTGGACCCGAAGCAGTTCCCGCCGAAGTCCTTCACGGCGAAGATAAGCAACCTCAAGAACGAGCTGATCGACGAGGAGACCTTCGCCGACCAGGCCGCCAACCCGATGGAGAAGAAGCTCGCCGAGGCGTACGCGCTGTACCAGCGGCGGCTGCGCGAGGCCAACGCGCTGGACTTCGACGACATCATCATGACGACGGTGAACCTGCTGCAGGCCTTCCCCGACGTCGCCGAGCACTACCGGCGCCGGTTCCGGCACATCCTGGTCGACGAGTACCAGGACACCAACCACGCCCAGTACATGCTGGTGCGGGAGCTGAGCGGGGGCTCCGTCGCGGCCGCGCCGAAGCGCACCGCGGACGGGGACTTCGTGAACCCGGCCGCCGCGCACCTCGCCGAGGTGCCGCCGGCCGAGCTGTGCGTGGTCGGTGACGCGGACCAGTCGATCTACGCCTTCCGCGGCGCGACCATCCGCAACATCCTCCAGTTCGAGGAGGACTACCCGAACGCGACCACGATCCTGCTGGAGCAGAACTACCGCTCCACGCAGACCATCCTGAGCGCCGCCAACGCCGTCATCGAGCGCAACGCCAACCGCCGCGACAAGAAGCTCTGGACGGCCGGGGACCACGGCGAGAAGGTCGTCGGCTACGTCGCGGACGACGAGCACGGCGAGGCCCAGTTCATCGCCGACGAGATCGACCGGCTCACCGACAAGGGCGAGGCCAAGCCCGGCGACGTCGCGATCTTCTACCGGACCAACGCCCAGTCCCGCGTCTTCGAGGAGGTGTTCATCCGGGTCGGCCTGCCGTACAAGGTGGTCGGCGGGGTGCGCTTCTACGAGCGCAAGGAGGTCCGGGACGTCCTGGCGTACCTGCGGGTGCTCTCCAACCCGGAGGACACCGTGCCGCTGCGCCGGATCCTCAACGTGCCCAAGCGCGGCATCGGCGAACGGGCCGAGGCGATGATCGACGCGCTGGCCGCGCGTGAGCGCATCTCCTTCGCCCAGGCGCTGGTGCGGGTGGACGAGGCGTACGGGATGGCCGCGCGCTCGGCCAACGCCGTGAAGAAGTTCAACACCCTGATGGCCGGGCTGCGCCAGGTCGTCGAGTCGGGCGCGGGCCCGGCGGCGGTGCTGGAGGCCGTCCTGGAGGAGACCGGCTACCTGGCCGAGCTCCAGGCCTCCACCGACCCGCAGGACGAGACCCGGGTGGAGAACCTGCAGGAGCTCGCCTCCGTCGCCCTCGAGTACGAGCAGGACCCGGGGGAGCGGCCGGACGCCGGGGAGGAGGGTACGCCGCCGGTCGGCTCGCTGGCCGACTTCCTGGAGCGGGTCGCGCTGGTCGCGGACTCCGACCAGATCCCGGACGAGGACGAGGAGGGACAGGGCGTCATCACGATGATGACCCTGCACACCGCCAAGGGCCTGGAGTTCCCGGTCGTCTTCCTGACCGGCATGGAGGACGGGATCTTCCCGCACATGCGGGCGCTCAACCAGGTCAAGGAGCTGGAGGAGGAGCGCCGGCTCGCGTACGTCGGGCTCACCCGGGCGCGCGAGCGGCTGTACCTGACCCGCTCGGTGCTGCGCAGCGCGTGGGGGCAGCCGGCGTACAACCCGGCCTCGCGGTTCCTGGAGGAGATCCCGGAGACGCTGGTGGAGTGGAAGCGCACCGGGGCGGCGCAGGCGCCCGTCCAGCGGGGCTACTCCTCGGGCTCGTCCTGGGGCAAGTCCTCGTCCGGGGGCGGGGGTTCGCGGTCGTCCTCGGCGGCCGCCGCGGTTTCGCCGAAGGCGGGCTGGGGGCAGTCCGCGCGGCGCGGTGGCAAGGTCGTGGAGCGCGACGTCGTCTCGCTGGCGGTGGGCGACCGGGTCACCCACGACAGCTTCGGGCTGGGCACGGTGGTGGCCGTGACGGGCGTGGGCGACCGGGCGCAGGCCACCGTCGACTTCGGCACCGACGGGCGCAAGCAGCTGCTGCTGCGCTACGCGCCGGTCGAGAAGCTGTAGCGCTGCGGCTTCTCGTGGCGCCACGAGAAGCCGCAGTACTCGGTCTGGTGTCTAGCGGGGGTCCAGGCCGTTGGCCAGGAACCACGGCAGCGGGTCGATCGGCCCGCTGCCGGCCGGACGGATCTCGAAGTGCAGGTGCGGCCCGGTGCTGTTGCCGCTGCTGCCGACGAAGGCGATGACGTCGCCCTGCTTCACCGGCCCCTTGCGGATCTTGTACGCGCGCAGGTGGCAGTACCAGGCCTCGGTGCCGTCCGACATCTTGAGTATCGACATGTAGCCGTAGAACGGGTTCCACTGGGTGCGGATCGTGCCGTCGGCGACGGCCATCACCTGGCTGCCGCCGTCCACCGGGAAGTCGATGCCGGTGTGGCGGTTGGCCCAGTGGGTGCCCGCCTCGCCGAACAGCTCGCCGAGGCCGTGCTGCGCGACCGGCATGACCACCTTGGGCTTGACCGGTTCGGGAGAGGGCTCGGCGGCGGGCTGCGCGGCCGGGGCGTCGGTGGGCTGGGTACCGGCCAGCGGCTGACGGGCGTCGCCGCGCGAGGCCTCGACCCGGTCGGCGGCCGCGGCCGCCTGTGCGGCCGCCGCCTTGGCGGTCGCGTTGTCCGGGGCGTCGTCCGCGGCTGCCTGCGACGGCACCCGTCCGGCGGCCTGGGCGCGCTGCTGGTCGGCCTCCCCCTGCACCGTGATCGCCGCAGCGGCCGCGACCCCGAGCGCGGCCACCGACGGCAGCGCTACCCGCAGCAGCGCCGTCCGGGTCGCCGCCTTGGCGGCACCGCGGCGCTGGGCGCGGGACTGCTCGCGGGCGGCGAGGCGCAGCTCCGCACGGGTCGGACGGGCGGCTGCGTCGGGAGCCATCGGGGGCTGCCTCCTCGGTGGGCCTCGGGCACGTCGTCGGGCGAGGTCGAACAGCCGCGACTGTAGCCGGAAGGCCGATGCCCCGGAAAAACCTCCGGTTGTCAAGGGGGCGCCCGGGGGGTCTGTGGGGAGGTTGGGAGAGGGAGGGGCATACCCGCTGGTAGCAAGGCCTGGAGCTGTGACTTTGCCCTCCTCTTGGGAGGTGGCACGGTCAACCGGGCCGGGTGGCGCTAACCTCCCCTCAGGTTGGTTATTGACCGTTAACCGCACCCGTGGCCCACAAAGCCCGGTGGGGTGGTGGACGACGAGGTCCAGGAGGCAGTGATGAGTGTGTCGGGGCCGATCCGTGTGGTGGTCGCCAAGCCGGGGCTCGACGGTCACGACCGTGGCGCCAAGGTCATTGCGCGTGCCCTGCGCGACGCCGGTATGGAGGTCATCTACACCGGGCTGCACCAGACGCCCGAGCAGGTCGTCGACACCGCGATCCAGGAGGACGCGGACGGCATCGGGCTGTCGATCCTCTCCGGTGCCCACATGACGCTGTGCGCACGGGTGCTGGAACTGCTCAAGGAGCGCGACGCGGCGGACATCAAGGTCTTCTGCGGGGGGATCATCCCGGACGAGGACATCGCCGAGCTGAAGGCGATGGGCGTCGCGGACATCTTCACCCCGGGCACGCCCACCCGGGACGTGGTGGCCTGGGTCGAGGCCAACCTGCGGGCGAGCTGACCCGAGTGGCGGCTGAGCGGGCCGGTCCCTCCGGGGGCGGCCCGCTCAGCCGTTCCCGCCCGCGGGCCCGCTCGGCCGTCCCGCCCGGTCCTCCTAGCCCGCCGACTCGGCCAGTTCCGCGAGCATCGCGGCCCGGAAGCGCAGGGTGCCGGCCAGCCGGGCGAAGGTCTCGGACCAGGCGGAGTCCGGGGCGGCCCCGGCGGCCAGCTCCTCCACCGCGGCGGCCGTCTCCGGGGCGAGCGCGCGCTCCGTCATCCCGAGCACCCCGCTGTGGCTCCACGGGTACGCGCCGGAGGCGGCGGCCCGGGCGAGGGAGTTCACCACGGCAGTGGACAGCGGCGGCGTCCACGGGGTGGCGCAGGCGCCGAGCAGT
This sequence comes from Kitasatospora sp. NPDC023120, assembly GCF_055560835.1. Classification (NCBI taxonomy): domain Bacteria; kingdom Bacillati; phylum Actinomycetota; class Actinomycetes; order Kitasatosporales; family Streptomycetaceae; genus Kitasatospora; species Kitasatospora sp. NPDC023120. The sequence goes on from NZ_JBVHHY010000001.1 coordinate 422,379, forward strand.
TGGAAGGCCTCGCCCAGCCCGTGCACCTCGATGAACGCGGCCGTCCAGGCGGCCCGCTCCTCGGGCGGCAGGACGGCCAGCAGCTTGGCCGGGGCGCCGGTGGCGCGCGGGGTGCGGCCCCGACCGCCGCGGGTGGGGGGCACCGGGGCCGGGCCGAGCAGCGCCCGGGCCCAATCGGCGTCGTGCTGGCGGACGGCGGCGCGCGCCCAGGCCTCCCGCAGGTCGTCGGCCCAGCTGCTGCTGGTTTCGTCGATGCTGTCGCCGACCCGCAGGGTGAGCAGCTGCTCGGGCGACAGTCCGGTGCTCTGCGGCCAGACCGCGAGCGGGGCAGCCGCCACCACCTCGCCGAACCACCAGGCCCGTTCGCCGCGCCCGGTGGGGGACTTGGGGGTGATGCCGTCGCGCTGCATCCGTGCGTCGCACTCGGTGGGCGGGGTGACCAGCAGGTGCGTGCCGGTGTCGGCCAGCCGGACGGCGGACCGGGCCCGCTCGGCCATCCGGCCCGCGAGGGCGGAGCCGGGCAGGGTGGAGAGCAGCTCGGCGGCGGTGGCGCGGACGTTCTTGCTGCGGTCGCCGAGCGCGGCCTCCAGGAACGGCTCGTCGGCGGGGGAGAGGCCGTCCTGGAGGGCGTCCAGGAAGAGCAGGCGGTCCTCGGCGCGCTCGGTGGACCAGGTGCTCCGCAGCAGCTCCAGCCCGGCGGCCGGGTCGTGGCGGCGCAGCAGGGTGAGGTGGGTGACGCGCTCGGCGAACAGGCCCTCGTGCCACAGCCGGTGGTCGGTGGGGCCGTCCTGCCGGTGCGTCGGCTCCTCGGTGGTGGTGCGCAGCACGAACCGCCAGTCGGGGTTCTGCCCGGCCAGCCAGCGGCCCGGCGGCCCGGCCAGCGCGACGGCGTCGGAGCGCAGTTCGCTGCGCGCGCGGGCCGCGTCGAGCAGGCCGGGTATCAGCGCGGCGGGCGGCCGCAGGCCCCGGGCACGGGCGGTGGCGAGCCACTGCGGCAGCAGCTCGGTCAGGTTGGCCAGGGTGCCGGCGCTGCCGGTGGCGGTACGGCCGGCCAGCAGGACGGCCAGCCGGCGGGCGGCCGGCTCGGGCAGCTCCGGGCGGCTGTCCTCGGGCGCGGGCGGGCCCGGCGGTTCGGCGGCCGGCACGGGCAGCGCGCCCGCCCGGCGGCGGACGGTGGCGAGGGCGGCCAACTCCAGCAGGGCGGTGGCCGGGTCCGTGAGGTCCACGGCGTCGGCGAGCGGCAGGGCGGTCGCCGGGAGCGGGCGGCGGTCGGTGCCGAGCAGGGCGCTGGTGTGCAGGGGCTCCCACGGGTCCTGGGTGATCGTCATTCTCGGTGCTCCTAAGAAGTGGTGAGGCCGACCGGGCGCTGACCTGCCGGCCAGGCGGTGACCGGGGCGAAGCCCTGGTGGCCGTACTCGCCGAAGACCGTCAGCGGACGGCCGGTGGAGACCGCGGTCAGCCGCCACAGCGCCGCCTCCGGGACGGTCGAGGCGCGGACGGGCACGGTGTGGTGGCCGTCCGTCAGGTACCAGCCGTCCGGGGTGCGGACCGGGACGACGTCGGTGAGGACGGTCGGCCGGCTCTCCAGCCACGGGTCGTCGGCGACGGCGGTGCCGTACCCGGCCACCGCCTCGGCGACGGTGAGCCCGGCGGGTGGGTCGGCCGGGCCCGTCTCGGGGGCGCCGTAGCGGGTGCCGAGGACGGCGCGCAGCGGGTGGGCTCCCGGGTGGTAGGCGAGGTCGGCCTCCAGCAGGTGGCCGGTGGGCAGGGCGAGGTCGGGGGCCTGGCCGGGGCGGCCGAAGGCCAGCAGCAGGGCTGCGCGGCCGGTCTTGGCGCCGCGCAGCCAGACCCGGCGGGTGGTGAGCCGTTCGTCGGGGCCCCCTTCCATCGGCACCGTGCGGCTGCCCAGCACCAGCCAGCGGTCGCGGACGGTGGGGCCGGCCAGCACCTCGGCGGCGTCCAGGGTGTACCCGACCCGGGTGCGGACGGTCGCGGCGAGCTCGGCGGGCAGCTCGTCGATCCGGGTGGCGGCGGTGGCGAGCAGGTGCAGCATCGCGTACTCCTCCAGCAGCCGCTCCTGCGGCAGGGCGTCGAGCTCCCGGACCCGGGTGGCGAGGCCCGGGGCCTGCGCGTCGACCATCCGGGCGGCGACCTCCTCCCAGGGGCCGGCGGTGGACTGGTCGGCCAGGCCGTGCCGGATCCGGTCGGCCAGGCGCAGCCGCAGCTCGGCCGCACCGGCCGCGACCCGGGCGCCGCGCCTCTCGGCCCGGCGGCGGACGGCCTCCGGGTCGGCCGGGGCCGCGGCGCGCTTCTCGGCACTCTTCTCGGCGCGCTCCCGGCGGGCCTCCAGCCACTCGGCGGCCCAGTCGGCGGGCTCGGCGGCCGGGACGGCCTCGGGGGAGCCGCTCCACAGCAGGAGGAGTCCGAGCGCGTGCTTGCACGGGAACTTCCGGCTGGGGCAGCTGCACTGGTAGGCGGGCGTGGCGAGTTCGACCACGGTGCGGTACGGCGTGCGGCCGCTGCCCCTGCACTCGCCCCAGACCGCGGTGCCGTCGGTGCCCGTGCCGGACCACGGCGCGGGCGAGGAGAGCTTGCCCGCCGCCTTCTGCGACGAGGTGTCAGGTGCCAGGGACAGGACGTGTTCGGTGCTCCAGCGTTCCTCCATGCGACCGACCGTAGGCGGGGGCACTGACAGTGGCACCGACGGTGGCTGACTGCCCGTCCGGAGTCCTCCGGCGGTTGTCAGTGGCTGGGTGCAGATTGGTTCCCACAGGCCGGGACGCCGACCTGGCTCCCCCCGATCACCCTGCCGCCGGGGCACCCGTGCATCCCGGCGGCCGACCCGAAGGAGCCCTCATGACCGACGTTCTGCGGCAGCACGCCGAGGACGCCTTCGCCGGCGAACTGGCCGCCCTGGCCGCGCAGGACGACCGTCCGCGCCCGGAGCGCTGGAAGCTGTCGCCGTGGGCCGTGGCGACGTACCTGCTCGGTGGCGAACTGCCCGACGGCACCCCGATCAGCCCCAAGTACATCGGCCCGCGCCGGGTCGTCGAGGTCGCCGTGACGACCCTGGCGACGGACCGCGCGCTGCTGCTGCTCGGCGTGCCCGGCACCGCGAAGACCTGGGTGTCCGAGCACCTGGCCGCGGCGATCAGCGGCGACTCCACCATGCTGGTGCAGGGCACCGCCGGCACCCCCGAGGAGGCGGTCCGGTACGGCTGGAACTACGCCCAGCTGCTCACCAACGGCCCCAGCCGGGCGGCGCTGGTGCCCTCGCCGCTGATGCGGGCGATGGCCGACGGCAAGATCGCCCGGGTCGAGGAGCTGACCCGGATCCCGGCCGACGTCCAGGACAGTCTGATCACCATCCTGTCCGAGAAGACGCTCCCGGTGCCGGAGTTGGGCAGCGAGACGCAGGCCGTGCGCGGCTTCAACGTGATCGCCACCGCCAACGACCGCGACCGCGGCGTCAACGAGCTCTCCAGCGCGCTGCGCCGCCGCTTCAACACCGTGGTGCTGCCGCTGCCGGGCTCGCTGGACGAGGAGGTCGACATCGTCACCCGCCGGGTCAACCAGCTCGGCCGCTCCCTGGAACTGCCCGAACTGCCCGGCGGCGCCGAGGAGATCAGGCGCGTGGTCACCGTCTTCCGCGAGCTGCGGGCCGGGATCACGGTCGACGGCCGGACGAAGGTCAAGACCCCGAGCGGCACCCTCTCCACCGCCGAGGCGATCTCGGTGGTGACCAACGGCCTGGCCCTGGCCACCCACTTCGGCGACGGCGTGCTGCGCGCCGGGGACGTGACGACCGGCATCCTCGGCGCCGTCGTCCGCGACCCGGTGGCGGACCAGGCGGTCTGGCGCGAGTACGTCGAAGGGGTGGTGCGCGAGCGCGACGGCTGGAAGGACTTCTACCGCGCCGCCCGCGAGGTGACGGCATGACCGTCGCGGAGGTCGCCCTGCTCGGCATCCGCCACCACGGCCCCGGCTCGGCCCGGGCGGTGGCCGCCGCGCTGGCGCACTGGCGGCCGGACGCGGTGCTGATCGAGGGCCCGCCGGAGGCCGACGGCATCGTCCACCTGGCCGCCGAGAAGGACCTGGTGCCGCCGGTCGCGCTGCTCGCCCACGCGGTGGACGATCCGGCGAAGGCCGCCTTCTGGCCGTACGCCGAGTTCTCCCCGGAGTGGGTGGCGATCCGGCACGCCGTGGAGCACGACCTGCCGGTGCGCTTCATCGACCTGCCCGCCGGGTACGGCTTCGCGCCCGCCCCCGACGACGCGCCCGCCCCCGACGGTGCCGACGAGCTGCCCGCCGATCCGCTGGCGCTGCTTGCCGAGGCCGCCGGGTACGACGACCCGGAGCGCTGGTGGGAGGACGTGGTCGAGCACCGCGCGCCCGGCACCGACGCGCTGGCACCGTTCGCCGCCGTCGCCGAGGCGATGGGCGCGCTGTGCGCCGAGGGCCTCGCCGAGTCCCGCCGGGACCTGCTGCGCGAGGCGCACATGCGTCAGCAGATCCGCGCCGCCCGCCGCGCCGGGCACCGGCGGATCGCCGTGGTCTGCGGGGCCTTCCACGTCCCCGCGCTGGAGACGATGCCCACCGTCGCGCACGACCGGGCCCTGCTCGCCGAGCTGCCGAGGAAGGTCCGGGCGGACATCACCTGGGTGCCGTGGACGCACCGCCGGCTCTCCCAGGCCACCGGGTACGGCGCGGGCGTGCAGTCGCCCGGCTGGTACCACCACCTGTTCACCACCGACGGGGACCCGGTGCCGCGCTGGCTCACCCAGGCCGCCGACCTCCTGCGCGCCGAGGACCACCCGGTCTCCTCCGCCCACGTCATCGAGGCGGTCCGGCTCGCCGAGACCCTCGCCGTGCTGCGCGGCCGCCCGCTCGCCGGGCTGACCGAGACCCTGGACGCCGTCCGCGCGGTGCTCTGCGAGGGCTCGGACGTCGCCCTGGAACTCGTCCGGGACCGCCTGGTGGTCGGCGACGAGCTGGGCGAGGTCCCGGACTCCGCACCGGCGGTGCCGCTGCAGCGCGACCTCGCCCGGCTGCAGCGCTCGCTGCGGCTCAAGCCCGAGGCCGCACCCAAGGACGTCGACCTCGACCTGCGCAAGGAGAACGACGCCGCCAAGTCCCGGCTGCTGCACCGGCTGCGGCTGCTGGGCGTGGACTGGGGCGTGCCCGCCCGCTCCTCGGTCAACTCGACCGGGACGTTCCGGGAGAGCTGGCGGCTGTGCTGGCAGCCGGAGTTCGCGGTCCGGATCGCCGAGGCCGCCCAGTGGGGCACCACGGTGGAGGAGGCGGCCGGCCACAAGGCGGTCGGCACCGCCCGCGCCGCCGTCGAACTCGCCGAGCTGACCGGCCTGGTGGAGACCTGCCTGCTGGCCGGGCTGTCCGACGCGCTGCCCGCCGTGATGCGGGTGCTCGCCGACTGCGCCGCCCTGGACACCGACGTCGCCCACCTGGCGGGCGCGCTGCCCGCGCTGGTCCGCGCGCTGCGCTACGGCGACGTGCGCGGCACCGACCACGGCGCGCTCGCCGAGGCGGCGGCGGGCCTGGCCGAGCGGGTCTGCGTCGGACTGCCGCCCGCCTGCGTCGGGCTGGACGCCGAGAGCGCGGCGGCGATGCGCGCGCGCCTCGACGAGGTGCACGGCGCGATCGGGCTGCTCACCTCGGCCGCACCGGACCGCGTCGGACCGGACGACACCCCGGACCCGCACAGCCCGCACGACCCGGACGGCCTGGTCGAGCGCTGGGCCGCCGCCTTGCGCTCGCTGGCCGCCCGCGAGCCGTCCGGCGGGCCGGCCACCGGCGCCCCCGGACTGCTCCGCGGCCGCGCCGTCCGGCTGCTGCTGGACGACGGCCGGCTCGACTCCGAGCAGGCCGGCCGCCGGCTGCGGCTGGTGCTGTCCGTCGCCAACGCCCCGGTCGACGCCGCGGGCTGGGTCGAGGGCTTCCTCACCGGCGGCGGCGCCCTGCTGCTGCACGACCCCCGGCTGCTCGCCCTGCTGGACGAGTGGCTGGCCGGGGTCGGCGGCGAGGTGTTCACCGACGTCCTGCCGCTGCTGCGACGCACCTTCGCCGGGCTGGAGGCGGGCGTGCGCACCACCATCGGCAGCCGCGTCGCCGCCGGACCGCTCGGCGAACCCCCGGCGGACCGGGCCCCGGCGGGCGAGCTGGACCGAGGTCGTGCCGACGCCGCCGTCCCGGTGGTGGCCCTGCTGCTCGGCGTCCTCCCGCGGATCCCCCGGCAGGCCGCCGGCCGCAACACCTGACCCCCGGCCGCAACACCCGGCACCCGACCGCAACCCCTGACAACCCGGCCGACCCCAGAAGGAGTGACGAGATGGCAGCGCCCACGACCGACGAACGGCTGCGCCGCTGGCGCCTGGTGCTCGGCGGCGAGGCCGACGGCACCGGCTGCACCCTGCGCGGCCGGGACGCCGCGATGGACGGCGCCCTCGCCGCGCTCTACCGCGGCGCCCCCGAGGAGGGCGGCCGGCCCGCACGCGGCGGCCGCCGCAGCGCCGGGCTGGGCGGCTCCGCCCCGCAGGTGGCCCGCTGGCTGGGCGACATCCGCGAGTACTTCCCGTCCACCGTCGTCCAGCTGATGCAGCAGGACGCGATCACCCGGCTCGGCCTGGACCGGCTGCTGCTGGAGCCGGAGATGCTGGAGGCCGTCGAACCGGACGTCCACCTGGTCGGCACCCTGCTCTCGCTCAAGCACGCGCTCCCGGAGACCACCCGGGAGACCGCCCGGGCCGTGGTCGGCAAGGTGGTCGCCGACCTGGAGCGCCGGCTCGCCGACCGTACCCGGGCCACCCTCGGCGGCGCGCTCGACCGCAGCGCCAAGGTCAACCGCCCCCGGCACCGGGACATCGACTGGGACCGGACGATCCGGGCCAACCTGAAGAACTACCTGCCCGAGCACGGCACCGTCGTCCCCGAGCGGCTGGTCGGCTACGCCCGCGCCCAGCGGGCCGTGAAGAAGGACGTCATCCTCTGCATCGACCAGTCCGGTTCGATGGCGCCTTCGGTCGTGCACTCGGCGGTCTTCGGCGCGGTGCTCGCCTCGATGCGCACCCTGGACACCAGGCTGGTCGTCTTCGACACCTCGGTGGTCGACCTCACCGAGCAGCTCACCGACCCGGTGGACGTCCTGTTCGCCACCCAGCTCGGCGGCGGCACCGACATCAACCGCGCGCTCGCCTACTGCCAGTCGAAGATCACCCGCCCGTCCGAGACCGTCGTCGTCCTGATCAGCGACCTGTACGAGGGCGGCATCCGGGACGGCATGCTCAAGCGGGTCGCCGCGATGAAGGCGGCCGGCGTGCAGTTCATCGCCCTGCTCGCGCTCTCCGACGAAGGCGCGCCCGCCTACGACCACGCGCACGCCGCCGCCCTGGCCGCCCTCGGCGCGCCGGCCTTCGCCTGCACCCCGGACGCCTTCCCCGGGATCATGGCGGCGGCCATCGAGAAACGCCCGATCCCGGTACCCGGGCAGGGGGTGTGACGGCCTCACCCGTACGGGCGAATCCACCCGATCGGTGGACGGGGCGTTTACCGGAGGATCCAGGCCGTCTGTGACGGTTCTCACCCAAGCCGGGCAGGCCCCGGGCGGAACAGTCCCGTCCCACGGGGATAACCTGCCAGACGGACGTGACGCGCGTGTTGATTGACGTGTGCGCCCGTGGCTGTGTGGGCCGCAAGGCCGTACCTCTGCGTACCCGCACCGCCCCGACGACCCGCAGCGAAGATCCTGCCGTGGCACGCTCGTAGAGACACAATCCGCGACCACGAACAAGGACAAACACGTGGACCTGTTCGAGTACCAGGCGAGGGACCTCTTCGCCAAGCACGGTGTGCCCGTGCTTGACGGCGATGTCATCGAGACCGCCGCAGACGCTGCCGCCATCGCGGAGCGCTTCGGCGGCCGCGCCGTCGTCAAGGCTCAGGTGAAGGTGGGTGGCCGAGGCAAGGCCGGCGGCGTCAAGCTCGCCGCCGACCCGGCGGACGCCGTCGCCAAGGCCGAGCAGATCCTCGGCATGGACATCAAGGGCCACACCGTTCACAAGGTGATGCTGGCCCAGACCGCGGACATCAAGGACGAGTACTACGTCTCGTTCCTGCTGGACCGCACCAACCGCACCTTCCTGGCCATGGCCAGCGTCGAGGGCGGCGTGGAGATCGAGGTCGTCGCCGAGCAGAACCCCGAGGCGCTCGCCAAGATCCCGGTCGACGCCAACGAGGGCTGCACCCCGGAGAAGGCCGCCGAGATCGTCGCCGCGGCGAAGTTCCCGGCCGAGGTCGCCGACCAGGTCGCCGAGGTCCTGCAGAAGCTGTGGACCGTCTTCATCAAGGAGGACGCCCTCCTCGTCGAGGTCAACCCGCTGATCAAGTCCGGCGACGGCAAGATCATCGCGCTCGACGGCAAGGTCTCCCTGGACGAGAACGCCGAGTTCCGCCAGCCCGACCACGAGGCCCTCGAGGACAAGGCCTCGGCCAACCCGCTCGAGGCCGCCGCCAAGGCCAAGGGCCTGAACTACGTCAAGCTCGACGGCCAGGTCGGCATCATCGGCAACGGCGCGGGCCTCGTCATGAGCACCCTCGACGTGGTCGCCTACGCCGGTGAGAAGCACGGCGGCGTCAAGCCCGCCAACTTCCTCGACATCGGTGGCGGCGCGTCCGCCGAGGTCATGGCGAACGGCCTGGAGATCATCCTGGGCGACCCCGACGTCAAGTCGGTCTTCGTCAACGTCTTCGGCGGCATCACCGCGTGCGACGCGGTCGCCAACGGCATCGTGCAGGCCCTGGAGCTCCTCGCCGGCAAGGGCGAGGACGTCACCAAGCCGCTGGTCGTCCGTCTGGACGGCAACAACGCCGAGCTGGGTCGCAAGATCCTCGACGACGCCAACCACCCGCTGGTCCAGCGCGTGGACACCATGGACGGCGCCGCTGACCGCGCCGCCGAGCTGGCCAACAAGTAAGGAAGGGGACTTAACACCATGGCTATCTTCCTTACCAAGGACAGCAAGGTCATCGTCCAGGGCATGACCGGCGCCGAGGGCATGAAGCACACCCGCCGCATGCTCGCCTCCGGCACCCAGATCGTCGGCGGTGTCAACCCGCGCAAGGCCGGTACCACGGTCGACGTCGACGGCACCGAGATCCCGGTCTTCGGCTCCGTCGCCGAGGCGATGGAGAAGACCGGCGCCGACGTCTCGGTCCTCTTCGTGCCGCCGGCGTTCACCAAGGCCGCCGTCATCGAGGCCATCGACGCCGAGATCGGCCTGGCCGTCGTCATCACCGAGGGCGTCCCGGTGCACGACACCGCCGCCTTCTGGGCGTACGCCGGTGCCAAGGGCAACAAGACCCGCATCATCGGCCCGAACTGCCCCGGCCTGATCAGCCCCGGACAGTCGAACGCCGGCATCATCCCGGCCGACATCACCAGCTCCGGCAAAATCGGTCTGGTCTCGAAGTCCGGCACCCTGACCTACCAGCTCATGTACGAGCTGCGCGACATCGGCTTCTCCTCGGCCGTGGGCATCGGCGGTGACCCGGTCATCGGCACCACCCACATCGACGCCCTCAAGGCGTTCCAGGAGGACCCGGAGACCGAGATCATCGTCATGATCGGTGAGATCGGTGGCGACGCCGAGGAGCGTGCCGCGGCCTACATCGCCGAGCACGTGACCAAGCCGGTCGTCGGCTACGTCGCGGGCTTCACCGCCCCCGAGGGCAAGACCATGGGCCACGCCGGCGCCATCGTCTCCGGCTCCTCGGGCACCGCCCAGGCGAAGAAGGAGGCCCTCGAGGCCGCCGGTGTCAAGGTCGGCAAGACGCCGTCCGAGACCGCCCGCCTGGCCCGCGAGATCATCGCCGCCAAGGCCTGATCACCGCAGCAGCGCGCAGCGAGCGCCCCCGCCCTTCCCGGGCGGGGGCGCTCGCCGTTCTCAGCGCGCCTTCGGCCCGGTCGTGCAGGGCCGCGGCGACAGCAGCGGGCAGACCGCCGGACCCTGCGGCGGCGGGGCCTCCGCACCCCGGGCCGCCGCCGGCAGCTCCCAGCGAGGCGCCGCCTGCGTGTGCGGCTTCACCTGCACCGCCTCCAGCCCCGGCGCGGGGCTGCACCAGATGCTGCTGATGCCGTTCGGCGCCCCGCCCGGCAGCAGCGGCACGCCCGGCTCCGCCTCGGCGGCGGGCAGGCACAGCGAGGGCGTCGGCGACTCCGACGGCCGGAACAGCACCGCGGGCCGCACCCCCGACAGGGTCGCCAGCGTCGCCCCGCCCACCGCCACCGTCAGCAGCGCGGCGGCGCCCGTCCGGCTCGCCGTCCACAGCCGGTGCCGGGCCCGCAACACCGGTACCGGAGACCGGTGCGGCTCCGGGCAGCCGCGCACCGCAGCCCGGTGCAGCAGCCGGCTCAGTCCGTCCGCGAACCCCGGTGCCGCCGGATCCGGCCCGACCAGGTCCGGCACCCACTGGGCCAGCGCCGCCCGGGCCGTCCACACCCGGCCCTCGGCGGCCGCCAGTGTCGACTCCACCTCCACCGCGATCGCCGCCGCCGGCAGCCCCAGCCCGTCGTGCAGCACCAGCGCCCGGCGCTGCGGCCGCGACAGGCGCTTGAGCGCCTTCAGCAGCGCCCGGTCCCGGTCGGTCAGCCGGTCGTGGTCCGGCAGCACCGCCTGCGACTCGTCCGCCGGGCGGACCTTGATCCGCCGGTGCGGCAGACCCCACGCGTGCGCCCGCCGCGGCCCGCCCCGGTGCCACGGCGAGAGCGCCAACTCGCACGCCCGTACCCGCACCCACCCCTCCGGATCCCCCGACGCCACCACCGCCCGCCACCGTCGTCGCGCCTCCCCGAACGCCCGCCGCACACAGTGCACGGCCCGGTGCCGGCAGGCGGCCAGCAGGAACACCTGCTGCACCAGTCGGGTGTGCGCACCCTCGTACAGCTCCTCGAAGCTCGGCACCGGACGGTGGGCGGGGAGCGGCGAACCCGCGGTCGGCGACGGCGGGGGCACCGCGCGGGCCGTCCCGGCGCGCCCGACCGCGGCCGGTGCGGCCGGTGCCGAGTGCGTCATGGCGCGGTGCCCTTCCGTGCCCACGGGGTGCCGTTCTGCGCCCGCCGCGCCGTCACGCGCCGCGCCCGCCCGGTGCGCCTGCCCGCCGGAGGCCGCGACCGGAGGCGTTGCGGTGTCGTGTCCCAGCGGACCCACGCCGGGGGAGGGGCGCTGTGGCCCCTTCGCCATGGGGGCTTCGGCGTCCTGAACCGCGTCGCCACGCCACGCCGCGGCCGGAGCCGCGTCGCGCCCTTCCGCGCCCGGGCCCGGGCCCGCGGACTGCGGCTCGCTCGCGTCGGTCGGTGCCGACGCTGCCCGGGCCGTGCCGTCGGACGCTCCGCGTGCCGGTGGATCGGTGGGGGCCGTGGGCACGGTGTGCCGCGGGGGCGTGTGTGCCGGGGCCTCGCGCTCCTGCGGGGCCTCCCGCGCCGAGCGGTCGCGTCGGGCGCCCGGTGATGCTGCGGGTGCCGAGCTGTCGCCTTCCTCCCGACCGGCGGCGGTCTGACGCGGCTTCCGGACGCCGGGATCCACCGGATCCTGCCCGGCCGTCCAGGCGCCGCCGACCGGCTGCCCGTTGTTCGAGGCTGGGCCGAGGGAGGACGGCGTGGGCCCGGCGAAGTTCGCCGGGGCGACGGGTGGAACGGGTGGAACGGGCGAGACGTTCGCGACGGAGCCTCCGGCGAGGGCGATGGCCTCGGCTTCGGTGGGGGCGCCGAGCTTCCGCATCGCGCGCAGGAGGTAGCTGCGGGCGGTGGTGGGGGTGATGCCGAGGGCGGCGGCGGTGTCGGGCAGGTCGCGGCCGGCGGCAAGGTGGGCCAGGGTCTGCGCCTCACGCGGGGTCAGTTTCCGCAGCGGGCCGGTCGCGTCGTGGCCCGCGCGGACCGGCTTCCGGTGACGCTTCGGGGTGGGGGAGTCGGCGGTGGGCGGCGTGGTCATCAGACGCTCCGGGCCGGGGTGCCGGCGGCTTGGGGGCAGGGTCTGAAAATGCGCATAAGCCAATAATCTGGGACACGGCGGCGGTTTGCCGCTTCACGGAGCATGGCGAGTCGCCTTGGCACCATGAGGCGCATGACGCAGCTGATGGGCCGTCCGCTCCTGGAGGCGCCGGGTGAATTGGGCGGACGCCCCGCCCTGGCCGACCTGTTGGCGGGGGTACGGACGGCGCTGGTCGGCTTGGCGGTGGTCGGTGTGCCCGTCCTCGGGCTCTGGGTGGTGACACCGTACGCGGACGACGGCGCGACCGCTGCCACCCGGTTGGCGGGGGTGCTGTGGTTGCTCGGGCACGGTGCGCCGGTGCTGCGCGGCGGGGCGGACGCCCCGCTGACCGTCACTCCGCTGCTGCTCGGGCTGCTGGCCGTGGTCCGGCTCCACCGGGCGGGTGCCGGGGTGGCGGCGCGGCGCGGACTGCGCTCGCGCTGGGGCGGCCCGACGGCGCTGTGGGCGGGCTACTGCGCGGTGGCGGTCGCGGTGGCGCTGCACTGCGCGGGTGCCGGGCTGTTCCGCAGCCGGGTGCTGCTGGACGTCCTGGTGGTGGCGCTGGTCGCGGCCCTGGCGACGGCCGCCGGAGTCCGCTCGGCCGAGGCCGGGGACGCCCCGGTCGCCGACTCCCCGCTGGACCGCCTCCCGCGGCCGTACCGACCGTTCGGCGGCGCGCCGGCGGTACGGGCGGCGGTGCTGGCGGCCGGGGCCGGGCTGGTCGCGGCGGGCGGGCTGCTGGTGGCGGTGTCGGCGGTGCTGGACGCGGTGGCCGGCGGCGGGCGCGGGATGGCGCTGCTCGGGCGCGGGCCCACCGCGCTGCTGGGGCTGCTGCTGCTCGCGCTGGTACTGCTGCCGAACGCGGTGCTGTGGGGCGCGGCGTACGCGCTGGGCCCCGGGTTCGCGGTGGGCACCGGGACGGTGGCGTCGCCGGGCGGGACGGTGCTGGGCCCGGTGCCGGAGTTCCCGCTGTTCGCCCTGCTGCCGGCCGACGGCCCGGGCGGCTGGCGGTGGGCGGCGCTTGTGCTGCCGCTGCTCGCCGGGGCGGTGCCGGCGGTGCTGCTGGGCCGGGCGGCGGCGGGGCTACGGCGCCCTGCGGAACGGCTCGAGGGGCCGGAACGGGTCGAAGGGGAGGCGGACCGGACCGGGCCCTGGCCGCCCGCCGCGACGGTGACGGCCGCGCTGGCGGCGGCCCTGGCGGTGGGGGCGGGGGCGGCGCTGCTGGGCTGGCTGTCCGGCGGGGCGCTGGCGGGCGGGCGGATGGTCCGGCTGGGGCCGGTGCCGTGGTGGACGGGCCTGGCGGCGGCGGGCTGGTTCGCGCTGGTGGCCGTCCCGGGCGCGCTGCTGGTACGGCACCGCGCGCTCGGGACGGCCGGAGGCCGCGTGCCGGGACCGGCGGACGGTCAGGGCGCGTACGCCCGGCTCGTATGGCAGGCACGCCGGAGTGTGCTGCGGTCGCGCGCCCGTGCGTACGCCCTCGTGCTGCGGCTGTCCGAGCTGCCCGAGCGGTCCGAGCGGTCCGAGCGGTCCGCGTCGGGCAGCGAGTCCCCGGACCCGGTCGACTGACCGACGGGCCCTACTCGGCGTTCCCGGCGAAGTCCACGTACCACTGCGGCGCGTAGCGGTCGCAGTTCTGGGCGCCGACGGCGGTGAGCGAGTCCCGGACGCAGGTGACGTAGTCGCGGTAGTGGTAGCCGAGGCCGATCACCGAGGTGGCGACCACGACGGTCATCGCGCCGGTCAGGATCCCGGCGAGCGCGGCCGGGGTGAGCGGGTTCGGGGCCGCGCCTCCGGGGAGCGGACCCGGCGAACCGACCCGGCCCGCCGCACCCGCAGCCGCGGCCGCGCCCGGGGCGCCCTTCGGGCCGCGCAGGGCGCCGATGCCCCAGGCGATGGCGAGCACTCCGACCAGCAGGGCGATCCAGTGGAAGCCCGCGAACAGGCAGACCAGCGCGAACGGCCCGGCCAGCGCGGCGTTGCGGGCCCGGCGGTGGGCGGGGTCGGCGGGGTCGAGCCGGGGCGGCTGCGGGGCCGGCGGCTGATGGCCCGGACGGCCGTCACCCGGGCCGGAGCCCCACGGCGGCGGCAGCTGCGGGCGCTCGCCGCCCTGGCCGCCGGAGCCGTCCTGGCCCCCGCCGGTCCAGGGGCTGCGCGGCTGCCACGGCTGGTCCGGGGCGTCCGCCGGCGGCGGCGCGAAGGGGTTGCGCTCGTCGGTGTCGTCGCCGCTGCTCATGGGTTCAGCCAATCCTTGTCGGTCGGGACCAGGTCGGGACTCGGTCGTGCGCCTCGATCGTGCCTCGGTCGTGCCTTCGTCGGAGGGCCGCACGGTCGTCGCGGTCTCCCGCGCCTCCCCTATGATCCCGCAGCCTTCCGTCGGCCCATCGGCGGCCCGGACCCCGAGCCCGGTCGAGCCCGTCCGGCCCGACCGACCCCCCGGGGCAACTCCGGTGCGGCGGCCCTGGCGAGATCCCCGTCTCAACTACGCGCGTAGCGCCGCCGGGAGGGTTCGAAGGCCGTCCGACCAGCCGTTATCGTGGTGACGGTCAGCAGCTCACATCGGTTCCCGGGGCCCGCGTCGCGGCGGGTTTTCCTGGTGTTCTGCCTCGCTCGACCTGCCGTTCGTAGTGGCCCCACCGCCGGTGGACGTACCAGCGCACGGCGCCCGACCTACGGAGAATCGCGCAGTGGCCGCCGCCCCCGCCCAGCACTTCCCGCCCCGTACTCCCGGACCGGCCCGCCTGGTGGTGCTGGTCTCCGGATCCGGCACCAACCTGCAGGCGCTGCTCGACGCCGTCGTGGACCCGGCCTACGGTGCCGAGATCCTCGCCGTCGGCGCGGACCGCGACGGGATCGCCGGTCTGGAGCGCGCCGCCGAGGCCGGTCTGCCGACCTTCGTCCACCGGGTGAAGGACTTCCCCGAGCGGGCCGACTGGGACCGTGCGCTGACCGCCTCCGTCGCCGAGTACGAGCCGGACCTGGTGGTCACGGCCGGCTTCATGAAGATCCTCGGCCCCGAGTTCATCACCGCCTTCGCCGGGCGGATCGTCAACACCCACCCCGCACTGCTGCCCGCCTTCCCCGGCGCTCACGGCGTCACCGACGCGCTCGCGTACGGCGTGAAGGTCACCGGCTGCACCGTCCACCTGGTCGACGCCGGCGTGGACACCGGGCCGATCATCGCGCAGGGCGTCGTCGAGGTCGTCGACGCCGACCACGCCGATGGCGGCGAAGCGCTGCACGAGCGCATCAAGACTGTCGAGCGCAAGCTGCTCGTCGACGTCGTGGGCCGGCTGGCCCGCGAAGGTCACCGCATCGAGGACCGAAAGGTATGGATCCCGGCATGAGTGCCAGCTCCACCACCCCCCCTGTCTCCGAGAACGTCCGTCCGATCCGTCGTGCGCTGATCAGCGTGTACGACAAGACCGGTCTGGAGGAGCTGGCCCAGGGCCTGCACGCCGCCGGGGTCTCCATCGTCTCCACCGGCTCCACCGCCGGCCGGATCGCCGCCGCCGGCGTCCCGGTGACCGAGGTCTCCGAGCTGACGGGCTTCCCGGAGTGCCTGGACGGGCGGGTGAAGACCCTGCACCCCCGCGTGCACGCCGGTGTGCTGGCCGACCTGCGGCTGGAGTCGCACCGCGCGCAGCTGGCCGAGCTGGGCGTCGAGCCCTTCGACCTGGTCGTGGTGAACCTCTACCCGTTCAAGGCCACCGTCGCCTCCGGCGCCACCCCGGACGAGTGCGTCGAGCAGATCGACATCGGCGGCCCGAGCATGGTCCGCGCCGCCGCCAAGAACCACCCCTCGGTGGCCGTCGTGGTCGACCCGGCCCGCTACGCCGACGTGCTGAAGGCCGCCCAGGAGGGCGGCTTCGACCTGGCCACCCGCAAGCGCCTGGCCGGTGCCGCGTTCGCCCACACCGCCGCCTACGACGTGGCGGTCGCCTCCTGGTTCGAGGACGGCTACGCGCCGAGCGACGAGCGTTTCCCCGAGTTCCTGGGCTCGACCTGGGAGCGGCAGAACGTGCTGCGCTACGGCGAGAACCCGCACCAGGGCGCCGCGCTGTACAGCGACGGCACCGGCGGCCTGGCCGGCGCGCAGCAGCTGCACGGCAAGGAGATGTCGTACAACAACTACGTCGACACCGACGCCGCCCGCCGCGCCGCCTACGACCACGCCGAGCCGGCCGTCGCGATCATCAAGCACGCCAACCCGTGCGGCATCGCGACCGGCGCCGACGTCGCCGAGGCGCACCGCAAGGCGCACGAGTGCGACCCGGTCTCCGCGTACGGCGGCGTGATCGCGGTCAACCGCCCGGTCACCGTCGAGCTGGCCGAGCAGATCGCCCCGATCTTCACCGAGGTCGTCGTGGCCCCCGGCTACGAGGACGGCGCCCTGGAGGTGCTGACCCGCAAGAAGAACCTGCGCGTGCTGCTCGCCTCCGAGGCCCCGGCCAACCGCCAGGAGGTCCGCCCGATCTCCGGCGGCGTGCTGCTGCAGGACGCCGACCGGGTGCACGCCGAGGGCGACGACCCGGCGAACTGGACGCTCGCCACCGGTGAGGCGCTCTCCGCGGCCGAGCTGGCCGAGCTGGCCTTCGCCTGGCGGGCCTGCCGGGCCGTCAAGTCCAACGCGATCCTGCTGGCCAAGGACGGCGCCTCGGTCGGCGTCGGCATGGGCCAGGTCAACCGGGTCGACTCCTGCAAGCTCGCGGTCGAGCGGGCCGGCGAGCGCGCCAAGGGCGCGTACGCGGCCTCGGACGCCTTCTTCCCGTTCGCGGACGGCCCGGCGATCCTGATCGCGGCCGGTGTGAAGGCCATCGTGCAGCCCGGCGGTTCGATCCGCGACGAGGAGGTCGTCGCGGCGGCCGCCGAGGCCGGCGTGACCATGTACTTTACCGGCGCGCGGCACTTCTTCCACTGAGCCCGCCCACGCGTGACGGCGTGACGGCATGACAGAGCGGCCCGGCCCCCTCCGAGGAGGGAGCCGGGCCGCTCTCGTCGCGCCGTGCGGGCCGGTCAGTAACGCGGCCGGTTGAACCAGCTGACGCCGTCCCGGCTGCTCATGGCGACGATCCACAGGATGCAGATCGCGATCCACAGCGCGCCGATGACCACGCCGAACCCGCTGCCCGCGGCCGTGGCCTGGGTGCTGTTGGTGAACCCGCTGATCAGCACGAGCACGCCGAGCAGCAGGGCCACCGAGCCGTAGACGATGGTGGTGACGCGGGTGGCGTTGCCGCCCTTGCCGAACTTCACGCCGAGGGTGATCGAGAGCACCGAGGCGAGCAGGTACAGGATGCCGAGGACCAGCAGGACGCCCGCGGCCGCGTTGCCGAAGATCGCGGTGTCGCTGCTGGTGCTGTGCTGGTTGGCGACGGTCTTGGCGCCCGCGGCCGCGATCAGCAGGAAGGCCGTGAAGAGGATCTGCACGCCGCCCACGACGAACAGCAGCACCCGCGCGGTCATGACCAGGCCCGGCATGGACTGCGGCGGGACCACCGGCGGGTAGCCGTAGCCCGGGGCCGCCGGCGGGTAGCCGTACGCGGCGGGCGGCGGCGGGGCCTGCTGCGGGTAGCCGTAGCCCGGGGCGGCGGGCGGCTGGCCGTACGGGTTGTTCGGGTCGGGCGGGTAACTCATGGATGCCTCCGGGCAGTTACGGGGACGCGGGGACGGGACGGCGGAGGCCCCGGCTGCCGGCGAGAGTCGGGTCGTCGACAGCACGGGACGGTATCGGGGCGCAGTGACAGCCCGGCGGCGGTGACGGGCGCAACCGGCTCAGCAGCGTGGTGAAGGGGCGAGCGCGGGCCGGCGAAGGCGCACGGCGACGGCGCCGCGGCAGTCGGGCTGCTCGGTCTGCTGTGGTCGGATCACTGGCTCTTTCCCCCGGATACGCCCCTCCGCGGTACCCGTCGGCCCGTCACCGGGCCTGGTCGCGGCAGGGGATTCGGGCATCATCGTGGTCCGGACGGCGGCGCCCTGTCCAGCCGGTTCCGGCACCGGACCAAGACTGTGGCGCAACCGCAATGCGGTACGGACGTTCCGTACCCGTCCGGCCGCCCGGCCCGGGCAGCCGCGAGTCCGGCCGCGGGGTCGGTCACGGGGTCGGTCACGGCCGGTCCCGCGCGTACGACTGCGGGAGGTGGCCGGCCGTGGTACGGCGACCTGTCGCGATCCGGGAGAATGGGGTCATGACTGCCCAGATTCTCGATGGCAAGGCCACCGCCGCCGCGATCAAGTCCGAACTCGCCGCCCGCGTGGCGGCCCTCAAGGCGAAGGGCGTCACGCCCGGCCTCGGCACCGTCCTGGTCGGCGACGACCCGGGCAGCCGCTGGTACGTGAACGGCAAGCACAAGGACTGCGCCGAGGTCGGCATCGCCTCGATCCAGCGCGAGCTGCCGGCCACCGCCACCCAGGAGGACGTCGAGAACGTCGTCCGCGAGCTCAACGCCGACCCGTCCTGCACCGGCTACATCGTCCAGCTGCCGCTGCCCAATGGCCTTGACCAGAACCCGGTCCTGGAGCTGATGGACCCGGACAAGGACGCCGACGGCCTGCACCCGACCTCGCTCGGCCGGCTCGCCCTCGGCATCGACGGCCCGCTGCCCTGCACCCCGCTGGGCATCGTCGAGCTGCTGCGCCGCCACGACGTCGAGATCAACGGCGCCGAGGTGGTCGTGGTCGGCCGCGGCATCACCGTCGGCCGCTCGATCGGCCTGCTGCTGACCCGCCGCAGCGAGAACGCCACGGTCACCCTGTGCCACACCGGCACCCGGGACCTCAGCGCCCACCTGCGCAAGGCCGACATCATCGTGGCCGCCGCCGGCGTGCCGCACCTGGTCAAGCCGGAGGACGTCAAGCCGGGCGCGGCGGTGCTGGACGTGGGCGTCAGCCGCAGCGAGGGCAAGATCGTCGGCGACGTCCACCCGGGCGTGGCCGAGGTGGCCGGCTGGATCTCCCCGAACCCCGGCGGCGTGGGCCCGATGACCCGCGCGATGCTGCTCAACAACATCGTCGAGGCGGCCGAGCGCCGCGCCAGCATCTGACACCCCAGGGACGGCGAGCATGACTGAACCGCGACCGGAGCGGTCCCGGAGCAGGCCGGTCAAGACCACCGGCACCCTGCCGCCCGAGGGCTCGGCCGCCGCCCTCGGGCGCGAGCACGCCCTGCCGGTCCGGCAGTGGCCGATAACGCTGGTCCTGCTGGTGGTCGGCGCCGGCCTCGCGGTCACCTGGCTCGCCGACTTCAAGGACGGCTTCAAGTACGGGCTGCTGATCCTCGGCGGCGGCGTGCTGCTGGGCGCGGTGCTGCGCCTGGTGCTGCCCGAGGTCGGGATGCTGGCGGTGCGCAGCCGGTTCACCGACGTGATCGTGCTGACCTTCCTGGGCGCCTCGATCGTGCTGCTGACCCTGGTCGCGCAGCCGAACCCGTGGGTGCAGATCCCGCTGCTCGACAACATCGGCCAGCTGATGGGCCGGCCCAAGCACTGACCGGACCCGAGTACTGACCGGACCCGAGTACTGACCGGACCCGAGTACTGACCGGCCCGCACGCCGAGCGCGCCGATCGAGCGCGTTTCCTCGCGGCCCCCGCCCGCCCCCGTGAATCCGGGGAGCCCGGGCGGGGGCCGCGGTGGTTCTGTGACGCATCAGCCACGCCCGCACACGCGGCGTACGCTTCCCTTTGCGATAACCTGACGCCGGTCTCTCGATGTCGAGAGAACATCCTCGGCTCCAGTGCGCCGGTGTGCCTGGGGCACCTGGCGATTTGCTGGAGAAGGTAGAAATGACCCGCACCCCCGTCAACGTCACCATCACCGGAGCGGCCGGCCAGATCGGCTACGCGCTGCTCTTCCGCATCGCCTCGGGCCACCTGCTCGGTGCCGACGTGCCGGTGAACCTGCGCCTCCTGGAGATCCCGCAGGGCCTCAAGGCCGCCGAGGGCACCGCCATGGAGCTCGTCGACTGCGCGTTCCCGCTGCTGCGCGACATCACGATCACCGACAAGCCGGCCGAGGCCTTCGACGGCGCCAACGTCGCGCTGCTGGTCGGCGCCCGTCCGCGCACCGCGGGCATGGAGCGCGGCGACCTGCTGCAGGCCAACGGCGGCATCTTCGGCCCGCAGGGCAAGGCCATCAACGACCACGCCGCGGACGACATCAAGGTCCTGGTCGTCGGCAACCCGGCCAACACCAACGCCCTGATCGCCCAGCGCAACGCCCCGGACGTCCCGGCCGAGCGCTTCACCGCGATGACCCGCCTGGACCACAACCGCGCCGTCGGCCAGCTGTCCGCCAAGACCGGCGCCCTGGTCTCGGACATCAAGCGCGTCACCATCTGGGGCAACCACTCCGCCACCCAGTACCCGGACATCTTCCAGGCCGAGGTCGCCGGCAAGCCGGCCTTCGAGGCCACCGGCAGCGACCTGGCCTGGCTGGAGAACGACTTCATCCCGACCGTCGCCAAGCGCGGCGCGGCCATCATCGACGCCCGCGGCGCCTCCTCGGCCGCCTCGGCCGCCAACGCCGCCATCGACCACGTGTACACCTGGGTCAACGGCACCGCCGAGGGCGACTGGACCTCCATGGGTGTCGTCTCCGACGGCTCCTACGGCGTCCCGGCCGGCCTGATCTCCTCCTTCCCGGTCACCACCAAGGACGGCAAGTTCGAGATCGTCCAGGGCCTGGAGATCTCCGACTTCTCGCGCGCCCGCATCGACGCCTCGGTCCAGGAGCTGACCGAGGAGCGCGACGCGGTCCAGGAGCTGGGCCTCATCTGAGCCCCCTCGATCCCCACGACGGCCCGTCGCCCCTGCCCGGGGGCGGCGGGCCGTCGCCCTTACGGTGCGGCGGTGGGCCGCCGCCCTACACTGACCCGCTGTGAACGAAACCCTCGGGGACGCCGCGCTCGTCCTCGTCTTCATCCTGCTGGGCGGGCTGTTCAACGTCGCCGAGATCTCGCTGATCTCGCTGCGCGAGGGCCAGATCCGGACGCTGGAGGCTCGTGGCACCCGGCGTTCGGCCCGGGCCGCTCACCTGGCCGCCGACCCCAACCGCTTCCTGGCCGCCGTCCAGGTCGGGGTGACCTGCATGGGCTTCCTGTCCGCCGCCTTCGGCGCGGACACCCTGTCCGGCAAGGTCGCCCCGCTGTTCGTCCGGGCGGGGCTGACCGAGGGCGTGGCCGACGCGGTCGCCCTGGTCGGCCTCACCCTGGCGATCAGCTACGTCTCGCTGGTGCTCGGCGAGCTGACCCCCAAGCGGATCGGCCTGCAGCGCGCCGAGTCCATCGCGGTGACCGCCGCCCCGGTGGTGGACGTGATGTCGGTCGTGCTGCGCCCGGCGATCTGGCTGCTCGGCCACTCCACCAACCTGATGGTCCGCCTGCTCGGCGGGGACCCGGCGGCCGGCCGCGGTTCGATGAGCTCCGAGGAGCTGCGCGGCCTGGTCGCCGCCAACACCGAACTCGGCAGCGACGAGCGGGCGTTGATCGCGGACGTGTTCGCCGCCGGGGAGCGCCAGCTGCGCGAGGTGATGGTCCCGCGCACCGAGGTGACCTTCCTGGACGCCGAGCGCCCGCTGGCCGCCGTACGACAGCAGGCCGACACCTCGCCGCACTCGCGCTACCCGGTGGTCGAGGGCAGCGCGGACGCGGTGGTCGGCTTCGTCCACGTCCGCGACCTGTACGGCGCGCGCGGCGAACAGGCCGCCAAGGTCCGCGACCTGGCCCGCCCGGTCAAGCTGCTGCCCGGCACCAAGCGGGTGCTGGAGGCGATGGGCGAGATGCGCCGCGAGGGGCACCACCTGGCCATCGTGGTGGACGAGTACGGCGGCACCGCCGGGATCGTCACCCTGGAGGACCTGGTCGAGGAGGTGATCGGCGAGATCCGGGACGAGTACGACCGGCCGGAGTCCGCCCCCACCCGCCGGCTGGCCGGCGGCGGCATGGAGCTGGACGGGCTGCTCAACCTCGGCGACTTCGCCGAGGAGACCGGCGTCACCCTGCCCGAGGGCCCGTACGAGACGGTTGCGGGCTGCCTGGTCGCCTCGCTCGGGCGGCTGCCGCGGGACGGCGACCAGGTGCGGGTCGCGCTGGAGGGCGGCGGCGGGGTGCTGCTGACGGTGGCCAAGGTCGAGGGCCGGCGGATCGCCCGGGTGAGGGTGAGTGCCGTCACACTGGCCGAACCTCCGGGGGCGGACGTTTCCTGAGCGACCGGTGGAACTGGAACAATGGCCCGTATGGTCAACGCAGCGGTCACTGGTCCGGTCAAGGACCGTCCCCGGGTGCTCTCCGGCATCCAGCCCACCTCCGGCTCGTTCCACCTCGGCAACTACCTGGGCGCGGTGCGCCAGTGGGTCGACCTGCAGAAGGACAACGACGCCTTCTACATGGTCGTCGACCTGCACGCGATCACGGTGCCGCAGGACCCGGCGACGCTGCGCGAGAACACCCGGATCTCCGCCGCCCAGCTGCTCGGCGCCGGCCTGGACCCGGACCACTGCACCCTGTTCGTCCAGTCGCACGTGCCCGAGCACGCGCAGCTCGGCTGGGTGATGAACTGCCTGACCGGCTTCGGCGAGGCCGCCCGGATGACCCAGTTCAAGGACAAGTCCTCCCGGTACGGCGCCGACAGCACCACCGTCGGCCTGTTCACCTACCCGATCCTGCAGATCGCGGACATCCTGCTCTACCAGGCGGACGCCGTCCCGGTCGGCGAGGACCAGCGCCAGCACGTGGAGATCACCCGGGACATCGCCGAGCGGTTCAACACCCGCTACAGCCCGACCTTCACGGTGCCGAAGCCGTACATCCTCAAGGAGACGGCGAAGATCCAGGACCTCCAGGACCCGGCCGTCAAGATGAGCAAGTCGGCCTCCTCGCCCAAGGGCCTGGTGAGCCTGTTGGACGACCCGAAGGCCAGCGCCAAGAAGTTCAAGAGCGCCGTCACCGACACCGGCACCGTGGTGTCCTACGACGAGGAGGGCAAGCCGGGCGTCTCCAACCTGCTGCGCGTCCACTCCGCGCTCAGCGGCCAGTCGATCGAGCAGCTGGTCGCGCACTTCGAGGGCAAGATGTACGGCGCCCTGAAGACCGAGCTGGCCGAGCTGTTCACCGCGTGGGTGACCCCCTTCCAGGAGCGCACCCGCACCTTCCTGGACGACCCGGCCGAGCTGGACCGGGTGCTGGCGATCGGCGCCGAGAAGGCCCGCGAGGTGGCGTCGGTGACGCTGGAGACGGTGTACGACCGGATCGGCTTCCTCCCGGCCGCCAAGCGGTGACGCCCCTCACACACCTGCCCGATGGTGGCGGCCTCCCGGAGGCCGTCACCATCGGCGTGTCCGTGAGCGTCCCGGACCCGTTCGGCGCGGCGATCCAGGACGCCCGGGACGGGCACGGCGATCCGCAGGCCCGGTCGATACCGACGCACGTCACCCTGCTGCCGCCGACCGAGGTGCCGGCCGAGGCGCTGCCGAAGATCGAGGAGCACCTGGCGGCGGTGGCGGCCGCGCACCGGCCGTTCCGGATGCTGCTGCGCGGCAGCGGGACCTTCCGCCCGGTCTCCCCGGTGGTGTACATCCGGGTCGAGGAGGGCGCGCAGGAATGCCGGCTGCTGGAGGCGGACGTCCGCTCCGGCCCGCTGGCCCGCGAACTGGCCTTCCCATACCACCCGCACGTGACGGTGGCCCACGGTCTGCCGGACGACGTGCTGGACCAGGCGTACGAGCAGGCGCGCGGCTTCCGGGCGGCCTTCGTGGTGCCGGGCTTCGGCATCTCCCGGTTCGACGCGGACGAGGTCTGGCGGCCCTGGCGGAGCTACTCCTTCTCCTGAGCCCGCCTGCCCCCGCCCGCCGGTCCCGGAGACGGGTTTCAGGCGCGCCCCAGCGCGAGGATCCGGTCGACCACCCGGCGGGCCGCGCCACCGTCGTCCAGCGCGCAGTGCTCGGCCTGGAAGCGCCGGTAGCGCTCAGCGTAGCCCGGCGGCAACTCGGCTCCGCTGTCGGCGAGTTCGCGTAACGCGCCGAGCAGTGCGGCGGAGCTCGGCAGCAGCGGGCCCGGGGCCTGCGACTCGAGGTCGAAGCAGAAGCCGCGCAGGGTGTCGCGGTAGTGCTCCAGGTCGTAGGTGAAGAAGTACAGCGGGCGGCCGGTGATCGCGAAGTCGAACATGATCGAGGAGTAGTCGGTCACCAGCACGTCCGCGACCAGCAGCAGCTCCTGGGTGTCGGGGTAGTCCCCGCAGTCGTAGAGGAAGCCGTCGCCGGCGCCAGGCAGCGGCTCGCGCACGTGCGCGTGCGGGCGGACGAGCAGCACGTGGTCCGCGCCGAGCAGGCGCCGGGCGTGGTCGAGGTCGAGCCGCAGGTCGAGCCGGAAGCCGTCGCCGTCCCGCTGGTCCTCGCGCCAGGTCGGTGCGTACAGCACGATCCGCTTGCCGTCGGGGACGCCGAGGCGGCGGCGGACGGCGGCGGCGGTCCGCGGGTCCGGGCGGGCGAGCAGGTCGTTGCGCGGGTAGCCGGACTCCAGCACCTCGCCCCCGTAGCGGAAGGCGCGCCGCAGGATCGGGGTGGCGAACGGGCTGGGGGAGAGCAGCAGGCTCCACTGCCGGGTCTCCCGGTCGAGCGCCGCCAGGTAGCCGTGCTCGGCCAGCCAGGGGTTCTCGACGTCGTGGGCGATCCGCTTCAGCGGCGAGCCGTGCCAGGTCTGGACGACGACCTGGCCGGGGCGGCGTTCCAGGAAGTCCGGGAAGTGGGTGTTGCCGACCAGGTAGCGGCAGGTGGCCAGCGCCCGGTACCACTCCGGGCTCCAGATCCGCACCGCGGCGACCCCGGCCGGGACCTCGGCCTGGGCGTCGTCGACCACCCACAGGTGCTCCAACGGCGCGTTGCGGCGCGCGAGTTCGGCGTGCACCGCGCGCGGGGAGTCGGCGTAGCCGCGGCCGCCGAACACGTCGTACAGCACCGCCTCGCGCAGCGGTTCGCGGCGGGCGGCCGGGTAGCGCTCGGCGCGCTGGCGGTGCTGCGTCCAGGCGCTGCGCTCGGCGGCGCTGAGCACGGGGGTGGAGTCCACCAGCAGGGTGTCGTGCCAACGGCGCTGCAGCAGGATCCGCTTGCCGCCGGCCGTGGTGGCGGCGGGGACGGCGGGCAGGGCGGCGGGGGCGGCGAGCAGCGGACGGCCCGGGCCGGTGCGGCCGGCCGGGGCCAGCGCGGCCTCCCAGATGCCCTTGCGCAGCGGCAGCGCGACGCCGTCCGAGCCGGTGCGGGTGGTGGGCACCCGGGCCAGGAAGCGGCCGTCCCGCCCGGTCTCGACCGGGGTGCGGACCTCGCTCGCGGTGCCGCAGTGACGCAGCACCAGCTCCAGCCGGCCCGCGGCCCGGTCCGGGCAGTGGCCGGACAGCTCGAAGCCGTCGGCCCGGACCGCGATCCGGTCGACCAGGCCTGCGGCGGGCTGGACGCAGAGCTGGAGGCGGCCGTCGGCGAGGTGCTTGAGGTAGAGCACGCGGTCCGGGGCGTCCGGCAGCGGGTGCTGACCGGCCAGCGGGCCGCCGCGCTCGTCGAGGCAGAGCTGCACGGCGGAGCCGTCGGGGTGCAGCAGTTCGGCGTCCCAGTGCTCGAGTTCGCCGCTGCCGCGCCCCTCGGCGGTGAACGGCCGGTAGGGCAGGCGGGCGGTGAAGGTGTTGCCGCCGCGGGTGAGCGGCCGCTCGATCACCGCGTCGCTCTGCCGGTGGCGCAGCCGCAGCAGGGTGCCGGCGGGGCAGGAGTCGGCGACGCCGCTCAGGTCGAGGCCGGTGGCGGTGCGGGTGGTGCCGGTGATCCGTACGGGCGGGCGCTCCAGCCGCAGCCGTAGCCGGCCGTCCGCGAAGTACGGCTGGAGGCGGACGTCGCGGTCCACCCAGCGGCCCGGCGGGTACTCGCCGGAGCCGCACCAGTACGGGGCGAGGGCGCCGTACTGGCGGCGGACCCGGGCGGCGCGTGGGCGGGTGAAGAGGGTGGTCTCGATCCGCCAGTCGCCGAGCAGCCACCGGCCCTCGCGGCGCAGCCGGCCGGGCTCGACCAGCGCGGTGAAGCCGGACCAGTCGTGGTTGTGGTCGGGCTGGGCGCTGTCGTCGGTGACCTCGGGCATCCGGCGGGGGCGGGAGCGCAGGTGCCGCGGCGGCTCGGTCGCGTCCTCGTGGCGCAGGGTCAGCCAGGTCCAGGCGGAGCCGGGGCGGCCGGTGTCCACGCCGTGCGGGCGGGCGAAGCCGGTGAGCTCCAGGCCGCGGCCGTGCCAGCGGGCGCGCAGCAGCCCGAACACCACGCCCTCGTCCTCCGCGGGGCGGCCGGTGGTCACCCGGGCGGCGGCGTGCGGCAGGACGAGCCGGGTGAGCACAGGCATGGCGACAAAGCCCTTCGGAATGGAAATTCCCATCCCATCCGGAAATGCCGACCGGGGTCAAATGCACACTTTTTCGAATTCCCTGGGGAATTCATTTCCGGGAACGTCTGATCGAAAATGGATCAGGTGTTCCCGGCATTTCTCCGCAGGTGGTCCCCGGGAACGCGAAGGCGCCCGACACCACCGGTGTCGGGCGCCTTCGCGGATCGTGCGCGGGGACTACTCCTTGCGGAGCATCGCGTCGACCACCCGGGCGGCGGCCTTGCCGTCGTCCAGGTCGCAGTACGCCTCACGGAAGGCGGCGGCCTTGTCCGCGTACTCGGCCGCGACCTCGTCCACCCGGCCGAGCGCGCCGACCAGCTCCTCCGAGGTGGCCAGCAGCGGGCCGGGCGCCTCCGACTCGAAGTCCAGGCTGAAACCGCGCAGGTTGTCCCGGTAGTGCTCCAGGTCGTAGGTGAAGAAGAACATCGGCTTCCCGGTCGACGCGAAGTCGAACACGCTCGCCGAGTAGTCCGTCACCAGCACGTCGGCGATCAGCAGCAGCTCCGCCATGTCGGGGTAGCTGCCGACGTCCCAGATGTAGCCGTTGCCGGCACCGGGGATCTGGCCGCACATCGCGGTGTGCCGGCGCACCAGCAGCACCTGGTCGTCGCCGAGCGCGGCCTTGGCCGCCTCCAGGTCGATCCGCAGGTCGATCTGGTAGCCGCCCTGCGGCCGGCGCCGGTCCTCGCGCCAGGTCGGCGCGTAGAGCACGACCTTCTTGCCCTCGGGCAGGCCGAGCCGCTCCCGGACCTGCTCGGCGGTCTTCTCCCGGTCGGCCGCGAACAGCAGGTCGTTCCGGGGCGCACCGCTCTCCAGGATCTCGCCCTTGAAGTCGAAGGCGCGCCGCAGCACCGGGGCCGACCAGCTGTTGCCGGCCACCAGCAGGCTCCAGTTCGGGACCTCCCGGGCCAGGCCCTTGAGGTAGTTGGAGTCGGTGAACCAGACCTTCTCGAAGTCGAAGCCGACCTGCTTCAGCGGGGTGCCCTGCCAGGTCTGCAGCACCACCTGGCCGGGGCGGCGGACGAAGAAGTCGGGCAGGTGGGTGCTGGTGACGATGTACTTCGCGGTGGCCAGCGCCTCGAACCACTCCGGGGACCAGAGCCGGACCGACGTCGCGCTCTGCGGCAGCTCGACCTGCATGTCGTCGCTGCCCCACAGGTGCTCCAGCGGCAGGCCGCGGCGGACCAGCTCCTCGTGGACGGCCCGCGGCGAGTCGGCGTACATGCTGCCGTTGCCGGCGTTGTACAGCACGGTGTCACGCACCGGCAGCCGGCGCGCGGCCGGATAGTCGACGGTGCGGAGCTGGCGCTGGCGGTAGCCGGAGCGCTCCTCGGGCAGCAGCGCCGCGTGCGACTCCAGCGACAGCCCGTCGTGGTAGCGGCGCTCCAGCACGATGCGCTTGCCGCGGGACTCCACCTCCAGCGGCAGCGCGTCGAAGCAGCCCGGGGTGACCTGCGCGGAGGCGTCGGTCAGGGGCTCCCCGCTGGTGCCGAACCGGCGGAAGAAGACGTCCCAGGTGCCCTTGGCGAACGGCACCCGGCCGGCGAAGGAGGCCGTCGGCACGGCGGGCAGCGCGGTGCGGAACCGGCCCTCCGAGATCTCCACCGGGTAGACGTGCTCCTCCTCGCGCCAGTGGTGACGGACCACCAGCTCCCAGCGGTGCGCGCCGGACAGCGGGAACGAGCCGCTGAGCAGGTAGCCGTCGGCGCCGCGCGAGACCACCTCGTCCACCAGCGGCTGCAGCACCTGGTCGGAGAACTGCAGGTGGCCGCCCGGGGAGGGCTTGGAGTAGAGCGCCCGCTGCTGCTCGGCCGGGGCCTGCGGGTTCAGCGGCAGGTGCAGGTGCTCGGGCGCGTTGCGCTCGTCCCAGGCCAGCGGGACGACACTGCCGTCGGCCAGCAGCAGGGCGGTGTTCCAGCGGTCGCGGGCGCGCTCGGCGGCCAGCGGGTCCAGCTCGGCCCAGGCCTCGCGGACCGCGGTCAGCTCGTCGACCGCGAACGAGGCGGTGAAGGGCTGCAACGAGCCGACCGGAGCACCCAGCTCCAGCGGGACCTCCACCGTGCGGTCCGACTCGGTGTGGGTGAGCTGCAGCCGGGCCCCGGCGAAGCTCGCGCCGGAGCGGGCCGCGCCCGAGACCTCCACCCGGCCGGCGTGCGCGGCCAGGCCGGTCACCCGGGCCTTGACCGTCTCCACCCGCAGGTAGACGAAGTTGTCGCGGACCCACGGCACGATCCGCACGTCCGGCTCGACCCAGTGCGACGGGATGTACTGCGCGGTGTCGCTCCAGCCGGCCGAGATCCGGCCCTTGTACACCCCGCCCTTGCCCGCGCCGGCCACCAGGACGCGCCAGTGCCCGTCCTTCCACTGCCCGCGGTGCTTGAGCTTCGCCGGGTCGAGGGAGACGGTGAAGCCGGACCAGTCACAGCTGTACAGGTCGTGGTTGCAGCTCGCGGTGGCCTCGGGGCTGTACGCGGTCTTCATCGGCACCGCGATCACCCGGCGGCCCTTGGTCTCGCGCAGCACCAGGGTGCGGACCATGTCGTGCTTGCCGGCCGCGCCCAGCTGCTCCGGGTACGCGTGCCCGGAAAGCTGCAGCTTGCCGCCCACCCAGGCGCTCTCGTACAGCCGGCTGCGCATGACCAGCGAGTTGTCCAGCTTGAGCACGCCGGACGGCACGCTCTTGCGCCCGCCGCGCAGGAACGGGTAGTCGGCGTACGGGCGCAGCAGACCGCGGGCCTGGACGCCGCCGCCGCTCTCGCCCTCGTACTTGATCTGCTCGACCAGCTCGTCCACCCGGCCCGCCAGGGTCAGGTGGTACTTCAGCCGCAGCGGCGCGCGCAGCTTGCGGACCTGCTCGGGGCCGATCGCGCGGAGCAGCCGGCTCACGTTCTGGACGTAGGCGTCCCGGTACTCCTTGTCACCGTCCACGACGGACCAGAAGAACATCGGGATCTCCTCGACGAGGGTGTTCTCGTCGTAGGAGCGCAGGTACTGGGCGAAGCGCGGCTCGGTCTGCTTCTTCAGCCAGCCGCGGACCAGCTCGACCGAGGCGACACGGTCGATCAGGCCCTTGGGGTTGGTGCGCATCTGCGTGATCGACATCTCGCCGACCTCGCGCTCGCGCCAGTGGTAGATCGGCTCGGAGAGCACGTCCACGCTCTTGGCCAGGTAGTGGTGCGGCACGCTGACCGGCGCGTCCTCGTACAGGATGCCCTCGGGGTAGAGCAGGTCGGCGGCGTCGAAGAAGGAGCGGCGGTACACCTTGTTCCACGCGGTGCGGTCGGTGACCAGCGCCGGGATCTCGGTGATGTGGGTCTTGAGCCTGGTCTCCTTGAACGGCTTCACGTGGCCGCCGGACTGGTAGTAGCCCACGGCGCGGAAGCGCAGCACGTTGCCGGTGCAGAAGTCCGAGCCGGTCTCGTCCAGCGTGTTGATCATCAGCTCGTACGCACTCGGCGGCATCGAGTCGTCGCTGTCCACGAAGCACAGGAACTCGGCGTCGGGGTCGATGTGCCGGATGCCGGTGTTGCGGGCCGCGCCGAGGCCCTTGTTCACCTGGCGCACCAGCCGGAAGCGCGAGTCCTTGGCCGCGTACGCCTCGGCGAGCGCCGCGCTGTCGTCCTTCGAACCGTCGTCGACCATGACGCACTCGAAGTCCGTGAAGGTCTGGGCGGCGATCGAGTCGAGGCACTCGACGAGATAACGCTCGACGTTGTAGATCGGAACGACGATGGAGAGGCGGGGAGCCATCGGCTACGCAGGCCTTTCTGGGGAAGGTGAGCGTGGCAGCCCGTTGGGGGCCTGACCGCACTTCGATCGGTGCGTACGTGCGACCCGATCCTACCTCCGGGCCGGCGGCCTCCCCCGGGGCCACTACGCTGGGCCCCGTGCCCCGCTTCAGCGTCATCGTCCCCGTGTACAAGGTCCAGGACTACCTCCCCGAGTGCCTCGACTCGGTGCTCCGCCAGGACGGCCCCGACCTCGAACTGATCGCGGTGGACGACCGCTCCCCGGACGGCTGCGGCGCGATGCTGGACGAGGCCGCCGCCGCCGACCCCCGGGTCCGGGTGCTGCACCTGCCGGAGAACGTCGGCCTCGGCCGGGCCCGCAACGCCGGCCTGGAGGTCGCCACCGGCGACTACGTCGTCTTCCTCGACAGCGACGACACCCTCACCCCCGGCCTGCTCAAGGCCGTCGACGACCGGCTCACCGCCACCGGCGACCCGGACGTCCTGGTCTACGACTACGCCCGCACCTACGCCGACGGCCGGATCACCCGCGCCGCCTCCGCGCACGTCTTCGGCGCGGCCTCCCCGGACGTCTTCGACCTCGACGCCCGCCCCGACCTGCTCGACCTGCTCCAGGTCGTCTGGAACAAGGCCTACCGCCGCGACTTCATCACCGAGCAGCAGCTGGTCTTCCCGGCCGGCTACTACGAGGACACCCCCTGGACGTACCCGGCTCTGCTCGCCGCCGCCCGGATCACCCTGCTCGACCTGGTCGGCGTGCACTACCGCCAGCGCCAGGAGGGCGGCAACATCCTGGCCACCGCCAGCCGCAAGCACTTCGACGTCTTCGCCCAGTACGACCTGGTCTTCGCCTTCCTGGACCGCCGCCCCGACCTGGACCGCTGGCGTCCCGTCGTCTACGGCCGGATGCTGCACCACCTCAACACCGTGGTCTCCAAGCCCGGCCGGGTCCCGGCCGGCGACCGCCGTGAGTACTTCCGCCGCGCCGCCGCGCACTGCGCCCGGCTGCGCCCGGCCGGCTACCGCCCGCCGGCCGGCGTGGACGGCATGCGCACCGAACTGCTCAGCCACGGCCGCTACGGCGCCTACCAGGCCGTCCGCGCCCTCGCGAAGGCCCGCCGACTCGTCAGGAAGTAGCCGCGACGGCCGGATCCGGCCCGAGCCTGACGGCCGTTCGGGGGACGGGCCGGTATAACCGGTCGGGTGGACTTCCTGACCCGCCTCCCGGTCATCGGCCCGCTCGTCACCCGGGTGCTGCGCAGCCGCCCGTACCGGGTGTACGAGTACTTCTCCGCCGCCCGTGGCAACCGGCTGGCCGGCGCCGTCACCTTCTTCGGCTTCCTGGCCCTGTTCCCGCTGCTCACGGTGGGCCTGGCGGTCGCCGTCGCGACGCTCAGCGACAGCCGGGTGGACGACCTGCAGAAGCGCATCTCCGACCAGCTGCCCGGCATCTCCGACGCGCTGAACCTGCCCTCCCTGGTGTCCAACGCGGGCACCGTCGGGCTGGTCAGCGGCGCGCTGCTGCTGATCTCCGGCCTCGGCTGGGTGGACACCATGCGCACCTCGGTCCGGGACCTGTGGCAGCTGCCCGAGGAGGAGGGCAACCCGGTGCTGCGCAAGGCCTTGGACGTGGCGGTGCTCGGCGGCCTCGGCCTGGTGTCGCTGTTCTCGCTGGCCGCCTCCGCCGCCGGGACCACCCTGGCCGGGCGGATCGCCGACGCGACCGGCCTCGGCAGCGGCTACCTGCTGACCGGGGTCGGCGTGCTGATCGCCATAGGGTGCGACATGCTGCTGTTCGCCTACCTGCTGGCGCCGTTCCCCGGGATCACCGGCCAGCGCCGCCGCGACCTCCTGCAGGGCGCGCTGATCGGCGCGGTCGGCTTCGAGCTGCTGAAGATCCTGCTCGCCTCCTACCTCGGCTCGGTCGCCGGGCGGAGCCTGTACGGCGCCTTCGCCACACCGGTGGCGCTGCTGCTGTGGATCAACTTCGTCTGCCGGCTGCTGATGTACTGCGTGGCCTGGACGGCCACGGCCGACCCGGCGGCCGCCCGCGAGCGCACCAGGGCGCACGGACGGATGCTGCTGGAGGCCGCGGACAAGGCGGAGGCGCAGGCCGAGGAGCGGGCCGCCTGGAAGGCTGCTGCGAAGCCCGCCGGGAAGCCGGCGGAGCAGGCCGGGAACGGCAAGGCCCGGCCCCAGGGCTGAGGCCGGGTCCTGCCGCCCGACAGCTGCCTGACGGCCGCTCGGGCGGGTGGTCAGCCCGCGGAGCGGCGCCGCCGCAGGACCAGCGCGCCGGCCCCGACCCCGGCCCCGGCCAGCACGACCGCCGACCAGCCGACGACCCCGAGTCCGCCGTCCCCGGCCGGTGCGGACGCCTCGGTGGCCCGGGCGGCGGTGGGGGAGGGGTGCGGTGGCGGCGCGGGCGTGCCCGCCGTGCCGCCCGCCTGCCCCGTCGGCTCGGCGTCGCCCGGCGCGACCTCGTCGACCAGCCGGCCCACCGGCTGGACCTTGCCCGCCGCGGCGAAGCCCCAGTCCAGCAGGGCCGCCGTCTCGTCGTACACCTTCTGGTAGCTCGTCGGGTGCATCACCGTGACCAGCAGGGTGCGACCGCCGCGCTCGGCGGCGCCGACGAAGGTGGAACCGGCGTTGGTGGTGGTGCCGTTCTTCACCCCGATCAGGCCGGGGTACTTGCCCAGCAGCCGGTCCGTGTTGGCGATCCCGAAGCTGCCGCGCTGGCCGGTGTTCTTGTCGACGGCGCCCGGGAACATCGCGTCCCGGGTGGCGCAGTACATCCGGAAGTCCGGGTTGCGCAGTCCCGCCCGGGCGAACAGCGAAAGGTCGTAGGCCGAGGAGAGCTGGCCGTCCATGTCGTAGCCGTCCGGGGAGACCACCTTGGTGTCCCTCGCCTGCAGCGCCTCGGCGCGCGCCTGCATCTCGGCGACGGTCTGCGGGACGCCGCCGTTCATGTGCGACAGGACGTGCACGGCGTCGTTGCCCGAGCTCAGGAACACCCCGCGCCACAGGTCCTCGACCCGGTACTCCAGGTTCTCCTTGATGCCGACCAGGCTGCTGCCCGGACCGATCCCCTGGATCTCCTCGTCGGCGACCCGGTGCACCGCGTTGCGGTCGAACTTGGGCAGCACGGTGTCCGCGAAGAGGATCTTCAGCGTGCTGGCCGGAGGGAGCCTGAGGTGCGGGTTGTAGGCAGCCAGCACCTCTCCTGACGCCGCGTCGGAGACTATCCAGGACTGGCCGGTGAGATCGGTCGGCAGTGCCGGGGCCCCCGCCAGCGGAGCGACCTGGACCCCGGGACTCCCGAGCCGCTCGCCGCCGATCGCGGCCGACGGGGGCGGTTGCAGCGGGGCCGCGACCGCAGCCGGGGCGACGAGCAGGACCGGGAGGGCCGCGGCGACCGCGGCGCACAGAGGCACGAACGTGTGACGGGGTGTGGGCACCAGCAGACCGTACCCATTCCCGACCCCGGGCGTCCGCCACTCCGGGCCCGTCCTCCGCAGGAGGGGCCCGCCGTACGCCGATCGGCGGCCCGCGCATACTGGGGACATGAAGCTCAGCCGCCGCACCTCCTGGTTCCTGACCGCCTTCGGGGTCTGGTCGATCATCATCTGGACCACCTTCGTCAAGAACCTCTGGAAGGACTCCGGCGGCCAGGCCTTCACCAACGGCGACCACTCCCAGCCCACCGCCTTCTTCTGGGTCCACCTCCTCCTCGCCGTCACCTCCTTCGCCCTCGGCATCGCCGTCGGCACCATCGGCCTCCGCGGCCTGCGCGCCACCCGCCGCACCCCGGCCACCGACTGAATCCCGTTGCCGCTGTCAGTCCCCCGGGCAGCTCGGGGGACGGTGAGGGGACGGCAAGCCGGACCTGTGGGCCGTCACGGCGGACCGGCACCTGGTGGCCTTCGGCGGCTGGGCCGCGCCGACGGACCTCGGGGCCCTGTGCCAGGCCCTCCAGGCGCAACAACGCCGGAGGCCCCCGTCCGATCCGGGGATCGGGCGGGGGCCTCCGGCGTTGTCAGGCGGGGATCAGAAGCGGCGGGTGACCAGCGCCCGCTTCACTTCCTGGATCGCCTTGGTGACCTCGATGCCACGCGGGCAGGCCTCGGAGCAGTTGAAGGTGGTGCGGCAACGCCACACGCCCTCACGGTCGTTGAGGATCTCCAGGCGCTGCTCGGCACCCTCGTCGCGCGAGTCGAAGATGAAGCGGTGCGCGTTGACGATGGCGGCCGGACCGAAGTACTGGCCGTCGTTCCAGAACACCGGGCAGGACGACGTGCACGCGGCGCACAGGATGCACTTGGTGGTGTCGTCGAAGCGCTCGCGGTCCTCGGCGGACTGCAGGCGCTCGCGGGTCGGGTCGTTCCCCTTGGTGATGAGGAACGGCATGACGTCCTTGTACGCCTGGAAGAACGGGTCCATGTCCACGATCAGGTCCTTGAGGACCGTCAGGCCCTTGATGGCCTCGATCGTGATCGGCTTCTCCGGGTTGACGTCCTTGATCAGGGTCTTGCACGCCAGCCGGTTGCGGCCGTTGATCCGCATGGCGTCGGAGCCGCAGATGCCGTGCGCGCAGGAACGGCGGTAGGTGAGGGTGCCGTCCTGCTCCCACTTGATCTTGTTGAGCGCGTCCAGGACGCGCTCCTTCGGGTCCATCGTCAGCTGGTAGTCGACCCACACCGGGTCCGGGTGCTCCTCCGGGTTGAACCGGCGGATCCGGAAGGTGACGGTGATCAGCTTGATGCCACCGGCCTCGGCCGCGTCCAGAGCGGCCGAGTGCTTCTCCACGGTCGGAGTGCTCATCAGTACTTACGCTCCATCGGCTGGTAGCGGGTCGTGACGACCGGCTTGTAGTCGAGGCGGATGGAGGTGCTGCCGTCGGCGGCGACCTCCTGGTACGCCATGGTGTGCTGCATGAACTTCACGTCGTCACGGGTCGGGAAGTCCTCGCGGTAGTGACCGCCGCGGGACTCCTCGCGGGCGAGCGCGGAGACGGCCAGCACCTCGGCCAGGTCGAGCAGGTTGCCCAGCTCGATGGCCTCCAGGAGGTCCGTGTTGTAGCGGAAGCCCTTGTCCTGGATGGAGACGTTCTTGAAGCGCTCCTTCAGCGCGGCGATGTCCTCGACCGCCTGCTTCAGGGTGGCGCCGGTGCGGTACACCATCGCGTTGGCGTCCATGGTCTCCTGCAGCTCCTTGCGGATCTGCCCCACGGACTCGGTGCCGGTGGACTCGCGCAGCTGGTCGACCATCTCCTGGACGAGCTGCTCGGGGTTCTCCGGCAGCGGCACGAACTCGTTGGCGTTGGCGAAGTCGGCGGCGGCGATGCCCGCGCGACGGCCGAAGACGTTGATGTCCAGCAGCGAGTTGGTGCCCAGGCGGTTGGCGCCGTGCACGGAGACGCAGGCGACCTCGCCGGCCGCGTACAGGCCCGGGACGATGTCCGTGTTGTTGCGCAGGACCTCACCCTCGACGTTGGTCGGGATGCCGCCCATGGCGTAGTGCGCGGTGGGCTGGATCGGGATCGGGTCCGTGTAGGGCTCGATGCCGAGGTAGGTGCGCGCGAACTCGGTGATGTCCGGGAGCTTCGCGTCGAGCTGCTCCGGCGGCAGGTGGGTCAGGTCCAGGTAGACGTGGTCGCCGTCCGGACCGCAGCCGCGGCCTTCGCGGATCTCGGTGTAGATCGCGCGGGAGCAGACGTCACGGGACGCGAGGTCCTTCATGACGGGGGCGTAGCGCTCCATGAAGCGCTCGCCGTCCTTGTTGCGCAGGATGCCGCCCTCGCCGCGGGCGCCCTCGGTGAGCAGGATGCCCATGCGCCAGATGCCCGTCGGGTGGAACTGGAAGAACTCCATGTCCTCCAGCGGCAGGCCGCGGCGGTAGGCCACCGCCTGGCCGTCACCGGTGAGGGTGTGGGCGTTCGAGGAGACCTTGAACATCTTGCCGGTGCCGCCGGAGGCGAACACGACCGACTTGGCCTGGAAGACGTGGATCTCGCCGGTGGCCAGCTCGTAGGCGACGACGCCGGCGGTCTTGCCCTCGTTGATGAGCAGGTCGAGGACGTAGAACTCGTTGAAGAACTCGACGCCGTGCTTGACGCAGTTCTGGAACAGCGTCTGGAGGATCATGTGGCCGGTGCGGTCGGCCGCGTAGCACGAGCGGCGGACCGGGGCCTCGCCGTGGTTGCGGGAGTGACCGCCGAAGCGGCGCTGGTCGATGCGGCCCTGCTCGGTGCGGGAGAAGGGCAGGCCCATCTTCTCCAGGTCGAGGACGGCGTCGATGGCCTCCTTGCACATGATCTCGGCGGCGTCCTGGTCGACCAGGTAGTCACCACCCTTGACCGTGTCGAAGGTGTGCCACTCCCAGTTGTCCTCCTCGACGTTGGCGAGGGCGGCGCACATGCCGCCCTGGGCCGCGCCGGTGTGGGACCGGGTCGGGTAGAGCTTGGTCAGGACGGCGGTGCGGCTGCGCTGCGTGGACTCGATGGCCGCGCGCATGCCGGCGCCGCCGGCGCCGACGATGACGGTGTCGTACTGGTGAATCTGCATGGGGGGTTAACTCGCCTCTGGCCTCTGCCGATGGTCGATGGTGCTCGCGGCTCAGATGTTGGGGTCGAAGGTGAAGATCACCAGGGTGCCCAGCAGCACGGTGAAGACCGTGGCGGTACCCATGAGCCCCTTGAGCCAGAGCCGGGTCGAGTCCTTCTCGGCGTAGTCGTTGATGACCTGACGCATGCCGTTGGCGCCGTGCAGCATGGCGAGCCACAGCATCAGGAGGTCCCAGCCCTGCCAGAACGGCGAGGCCCAACGGCCGGCCACGAAGGCGAAGCCGATCTTGGAGACGCCGCCGTCGAGGATCAGCATGATGATCAGGTGGCCGAGGATCAGCGCGACCAGGACGACACCGGACAGGCGCATGAAGAGCCAGGCCAGCATCTCGAAGTTGGTGCGGGTGCGGCGCGGGGTCTTCGCGGTCCGCTTGCGCGGCGGCTCGATGACGAACTCGTCGGCCGGGTTGCCCGTGCCGAGTCCCTTGCCGGTGTGCGCCTGCTTGGAGGGGACGACGATGGCGTCGGAGATTTCCGTGGACATGTCTCGGCTCACTTCCCGAACCAGGAGATCAGCGTGTGCTGCAGGATCCCGTAGAAGGAGCCGGCCATCAGCAGGACCCAGACGCCGACCACGGACCAGAGCATCTGCTTCTGGTACTTCGGGCCCTTGGACCAGAAGTCCACCGCGACGACCCGCAGGCCGTTGAGGGCGTGGAACAGGATGGCGGCCACCAGGCCGTACTCCATCAGGTTCACGAGGGGAGTCTTGTACGTCTGGATGACGGTGTCGTAGGACTCCGGCGACACTCGGACGAGGGCGGTGTCAAGGACGTGGGCGAACAGGAAGAAGAAGATGAGGACGCCGGTGACTCGATGAGCCACCCAGCTCCACATGCCTTCCCGGCCGCGGTACAGCGTTCCAGCCGGCACGGAAAAACCCTCCGGAAGCGATTGGGGGCTCGGCCGGCTTCGGTGTCGGTCAGCCCGGCCGGGTACGGTCCACCGGCCGCGAGCATCCTATCGACGCCTTCTCGCGTGCCGCCTCCGGGGGCCCCAGGTGTGATCAATCAGGCACTTCTGGCCTAGTGGAACGGGAACCAAACCGGCCTTCACCACTCTGGGTGACGGCATGCTCGCGCCCCGCACCGGAGGGTGCGGGGCGCGACGGGTCCGGGTTCACGCGACCGGTCGGATGCGCGCGACGGGTTCGGATTCATCCGTACGGGTGAGTCGGCCCGCGCGGTCGAAGAGGTGGGGCCGGCTCAGTGCGCCCCGGCCTCCGAATGGGTGGCGACCAGGTGCTCCAGTCGGGTGAGGGCGATCCGGCGGAGTTCGTCCGCCGCGATCAGCCGCTCCTCGTCCGGGTCGTGGGCGAGTCGGGTGCGGATGGAGGAGAGCACGGTGTCGAGCATCTCCTCCGGGGCGACCCTCTCCAGGCAGACCACGAAGACGTGGCCGAACCGGGCCTCGTACGCGGCGTGCGCCGCCCGCAGTGCGGTGTGCGCGGCCTGGCTGCCGGGGGCCCGCATGCCGAGCAGCGGCTGCGGCATCCAGCTCTCGTCCGCCAGCGCCTCGGCGAGGTCGGCCGGGCGGAGGTCGTAGGAGGCCTCGCTGGCGGCGGCCAGCAGGGACTCTATGTCGGGGTAGGGCCGGTGCGCGGTGAGCCGCAGGGCCCAGCGGTGGCTGCCGCAGCAGGCCAGCAGGGCCTCCTCGGCGGCGCCGGCGTCGGCCTCGTTGAAGCGGTGCAACCCGAGGAGGGTCGGCTCTGTTCTGACGTCGAGCCGCTGTGACGGGATGTCGCTGGCCAGCGGGTCCTCCTCGTGAGGGCGGGAAGGTGCCGGTGGGGTGGGGTGGTGGAGCAGCTGAAGTATGGGGGCTGCGGAGCGGCGCCCGGCGCCGGTCCGGCAGCGCCTCCAAGGTAGTTGAGCCGTCATCAGTTGGGGAGGGCGCGCGCCGAATTCATCCGGACGAGCTATCAAGTTGTGACGTTGACACCTGCACGTCAGCGCCCTCCCCGCATGCGTCTGCTGAACGGCACGGCCGGGTGGCGATCGGCCTCAGCTGCAGCGGGTGCCGGCGGCCGGCATGGTGCCCTCGGTCAGGTAGGCCTCCATGGCCCGGTCGATGCAGGTGTTGCCCTTGCCGAAGGCGCCGTGGCCCTCGCCGACCCGGGTGAGCAGGGTGGCGTCGGCGAAGCCCTTGGCCAGCGACTCGGCCGAGGCGTACGGGGTGGCCGGATCGCCGGTGGTGCCGACCACCAGGATCGGGGCGCTGCCCTCGGCCCGGACGGTGTGCGGCTTCTCCTGCGTCTTGAAGGGCCAGTAGGCGCAGCCGGGCTCGCTGTAGTCGTCCACCGTGACGCCCTTGGACAGCAGCGGTGCCTCGGCGAGCAGCCGGTCCACCGCGGCCTTGGCGTGCTCGGGGGTGGGCGCGGGGCGGGCGGCGTCGGCGCAGCTGATCGCGCCGCTGGCCTCCTCCATCGGGCTGTAGTGGCCGTTCTCGTCGCGTCCGTTGTACTCGTCGGCGAAGGCCAGCAGCAGGTCGCCGCGCTTCAGCTTCATCGCCATGCCGAGGCCGGCCCGCAGGTACTTCCAGGAGGTCTTCTCGTCGCCGTAGAGCGCCTGGATGGTGCCGGTCCAGGCCAGGTCGCGGCCGAGCTTGCGGCCGTCCTTGCCGGTCAGCGGGTTGTCGTGCAGGCCGTCCAGGAAGTCGGCGGCCTTCTTGGCGGCGGTGGCCTTGTCGGTGCCGAGCGGGCACTCGTCGGCGTGGTTCTGCACGCAGTCGGCGGCGAAGCGCTCGAAGGACTTCTCGAAGCCGACCTGCTGGTCGACGCCGTGGTCCAGGGTGTCCTGGGCGGGGTCGACGGCGCCGTCCAGGATCAGCCGGCCGGTGTTCCCCGGGAACTCCTCGGCGTAGAGGGCGCCGAGGTAGGTGCCGTAGGAGATGCCCAGGTAGTTGAGCTTCTTGTCGCCGACGACGGCGCGCAGCACGTCCAGGTCGCGGGCGGTGTTGCGGGTGCCGACGAAGGGCAGCAGCCGGCCGGCCTTGGCCTGGCAGGCGGCGGCGTGGTCGGTGGACTGCTTGACGTGCGCGGCCTTGCGCGCGGCCGGGTCCAGCGGCTCGTCCTGCTGGTTGGCGGCGTCGTGCTGCTTGTCGTCGTAGCAGACGACCGGGGAGCTGTCGCCGGTGCCGCGGGGGTCGAAGCCGATCACGTCGAAGCGGTCGTGCAGGGCGCCGGTGAACTCCTTGGCGCCGTACTCGACCATCTCGATGCCGGAGCCGCCGGGGCCGCCCGGGTTGACCATCAGCGAGCCGATCCGCCGGTCCGGCTTGGCCGCCGGGTACTTGATCAGGGCGAGGTCGATCGCGTCGGTGGCGGGGTGGGCGTAGTCCAGCGGGACGTGCAGCCGGCCGCACTTCATCGCGGAGGTGTCGATCCTGGCCTTCGCGGCCTGGGGGTCGGCCGGGCAGTCCGCCCAGGTGATCTGCTGGCCGTAGAAGGGCTTGAGCGCCGGGTCGGCCTCGCCGACGGCCTTGGCGGTCGGCGTCGGGGCCGCGGGGTTCGCGGCGGCGGGCGCGGAGCTGCCGACGGCCTGGTCCTGGGCCGGCTTGGCGGTGTCGTCGCAGGCGGCGGTGAGGAGGAGGGTGCCCGCCGCCACCGCGGCCAGCAGGGCTCGTGGGCGGGCGGCCCGGAAAGTTCTCATCGCACGTGTGTACCACCGGGTGGCGGCACGTTCGATCTTGCCCCCTGCGGGCCGCCCGCGCGGAGCGGATCAGCCGCGGTGCACCTTGTGGTTGGCGGCCTGCGCCCGGGGGCGGACCACCAGCAGGTCGATGTTCACGTGCGAGGGCCGGGTGACCGTCCACGCCACGGTGTCCGCGATGTCCTCCGAGGTCAGCGGCTCGGCCACGCCCGCGTACACCGCGGCCGCCTTCTCCTCGTCGCCGCGGAAGCGGGTGACCGCGAAGCCCTCGGACTTCACCATGCCGGGCGCGATCTCGATCACCCGGATCGGCTCCCCGCACAGCTCCAGCCGCAGCGTGGCCGCGATGGTGTGCGCGGCGTGCTTGGCGGCGACGTACCCGCCGCCGCCCTCGTACGCGGCCAGCGCGGCGGTCGAGGAGAGCACCAGCACCGTGCCGTCGCCGGTGGC
Source organism: Kitasatospora sp. NPDC023120 (assembly GCF_055560835.1). Taxonomy (NCBI): domain Bacteria; kingdom Bacillati; phylum Actinomycetota; class Actinomycetes; order Kitasatosporales; family Streptomycetaceae; genus Kitasatospora; species Kitasatospora sp. NPDC023120. The sequence goes on from NZ_JBVHHY010000001.1 coordinate 463,282, forward strand.
CCGCAGGGCCGGCAGCAGCGCCTGCGTCACGTGCAGCACGCCGAGCACGTTCACCTCGTACATGGCCCGCCAGTCGGCCGGGTCGCCGTGCTCGACCGTCTCGGCGCCGATGGCGCCGCCGGCGTTGTTCACCAGGACGTCCACCCGGCCGACCTCGGCCGCGAAGGCGTCCACGGCGGCCCGGTCGGTGACGTCCAGCGTGACCGCTCTCGCCGAACCGCCGCGTTCGCCGATCTCCTTGGCCAGCGCCTCGATCCGCTCGGTGCGGCGGGCGGTCAGCACCACCTCGAAGCCCTCGGCGGCCAGCCTGCGGGCGGTCGCCGCGCCGATTCCGCTGCTGGCACCGGTGACCACGGCCACCTTCTGCTCGGTCATTGCCACTCCCTGGGGGCTCATCGGTCGTTCACCCGATCATCTCAACCGCGCCTTCCGCCCGATCGGGCCGGTCGCTCCTAGATTGCGAGGACACCGCGCGGGCACCTCCAGGACCGGTGCCCGCCGACCCCCCGGGAGGGACCCATGGCAGCCGAGCCGCGCCGCGCCGAGTCGGGATTCGACCTCGAACCGCTGTACGGCCCCGAGGCCCTGGCCGGCTGGGACCCGGCGACCCGGCTGGGCCGGCCCGGGGAGTACCCCTACACCCGGGGCGTCTACCCGACGATGTACACCGGCCGGCCCTGGACGATGCGCCAGTACGCGGGCTTCGGCACCGCCGCCGAGTCCAACGCCCGCTACCGCCAGCTGATCGCGGGCGGCGGTACCGGCCTGTCGGTCGCCTTCGACCTGCCCACCCAGATGGGCTACGACTCGGACGCCCCGCTCGCGGCCGGGGAGGTCGGCAAGGTCGGCGTGGCGGTGGACAGCGTCGAGGACATGGCGGTGCTCTTCGACGGCATCCCGCTCGGCGAGGTGTCCACCTCGATGACCATCAACGCGCCCGCCGCCCTGCTCCTGCTCCTGTACCGGCTGGTCGGCGAGGCCCAGGGCGTGGCACCGGCGGCGCTCACCGGCACGGTCCAGAACGACGTGCTGAAGGAGTACATCGCCCGCGGCACGTACATCTTCCCGCCGCAGCCCTCGCTGCGGCTGGTCGCCGACGTGTTCCGGTACTGCCGGGCCGAGATCCCGCGCTGGAACACCATCTCCATCTCCGGCTACCACATGGCCGAGGCCGGGGCCGATCCCGCGCAGGAGATCGCCTTCACCCTGGCCAACGGCATCGCCTACGTCCGCACCGCGATCGCCGCCGGGATGGCGGTGGACGACTTCGCGCCCCGGCTCTCCTTCTTCTTCGTGGCCCGTACGACCCTTTTGGAGGAAGTGGCCAAATTTCGTGCCGCGCGCAGGATTTGGGCCAGAATCATGCGCGAGGAGTTCGGCGCCGCGGATCCGCGCTCGCAGATGCTGCGCTTCCACACCCAGACCGCGGGGGTGCAGCTCACCGCCCAGCAACCCGAGGTCAACCTGGCCCGGGTCACCGTGCAGGCGCTCGCCGCGGTGCTCGGCGGCACCCAGTCGCTGCACACGAACAGCTACGACGAGGCGATCGCGCTGCCCACCGAGAAGGCCGCCCGGCTCGCCCTGCGCACCCAGCAGGTGCTCGCCCACGAGACCGACGTGACCGCCACCGTCGACCCGTTCGCGGGTTCGTACGCCGTCGAGTCGCTCACCGACGCGGTGGAGGCCGCCGCGGTGGCGCTGATGGGCCGGGTCGAGGACCAGGGCGGCGCGGTGGCCGCGATCGAACGGGGCTTCCAGAAGGCCGAGATCGAGCGCACCGCCTACCGCCTCCAGCAGGAGACCGACTCCGGCGAGCGGACCGTGGTCGGCGTCAACCGCTTCCGGTTGGACACGGAGGAGCCGTACCAGCCGCTGCGGGTGGACCCGGCGATCGAGCGGCAGCAGGCCGTGCGGCTGGCCCGGCTGCGGGCCGAGCGCTCCGCCGGCGCCGTCACCCGGGCGCTGGACGCGCTGCGCCGCACCGCCGAGGGGCCGGAGAACGTGCTGTACCCGATGAAGGAGGCGCTGGCCGCCCGGGCCACCGTCGGCGAGGTCTGCGACGCGCTGCGCGGGGTGTGGGGAACATACGTCCCGGTGGAGCGCTTCTGAGCACCACCTGAACGGCCGTCAACGTCCGGGATTCGTCAAGGCGGTGGCGGCCGTGACCGCCGGCCCGGGTGATCGTTGCACAGGGCAAGCAACCCGGGGAAGGCGGCTGAAACGAGATGTCATACCCACCTGTCCGGCCGGTATGCGCCCATCCGGAGACTAGTTTTCCGGAAGTCGGGCCAAATCCCCCCAACAGGCCTACGATTGGGGAGATGAACCGTCCTGAGCCCGCTCAGCCGGGCGCCACTCTCGCCGCCGCACGCCCCGCCGCCGAACTGCGCGACCGGGTCAGGGCGCTGGAGCCCGAGCTGATCGCCTTCCGTCGTGATCTGCACCGGCACCCGGAGCTGGGCCGCCAGGAGTTCCGCACCACCGGGCTGCTGCGTGACCGTCTGGTGGCGGCGGGCCTCGAACCCCGGGTGCTGCCCGGCGGCACCGGCCTGCTCGTGGACATCGTCCCGGCCGGCACCGCCCCGGGCGCCGAGATCCTGGCCTTCCGCGCCGACATCGACGCGCTGCCCATCGACGACGCCAAGACCGACGTGCCGTACCGCTCGACCGTCCCCGGCCGGGCCCACGCCTGCGGCCACGACGTGCACACCTCGGTGGTGCTCGGCACCGGCCTGGTGCTGGCCGAGGCCGCCCGCACCGGCGAGCTGCGCCGCCCCGTCCGGCTGGTCTTCCAGCCGGCCGAGGAGGTCATGCCCGGCGGCGCGCTGGACGTGATCAAGGCCGGCGGGATGGACGGCGTCGGGCGGATCTTCGCGGTGCACTGCGACCCGAAGGTGGAGGTCGGCCGGATCGCCCTGCGCACCGGGGCGATCACCTCGGCCTGCGACCGGCTGGTGCTGCACCTGGACGGCCCCGGCGGGCACACCGCCCGCCCGCACCTGACCACCGACCTGGTGACCGCGGTGGCCCGGATGGCCGCCGACCTCCCGGGCGCGCTGGCCCGCCGGATGGACCCGCGCTGGGGCGTCAGCCTGGTCTGGGGTCGGATCGCCTCCGGCTCCGCGCCCAACGTCATCCCGCAGCACGCCGAGCTGGAGGGCACCGTCCGCTGCCTGGAGCTGGACGGCTGGCGCGAGGCGCCGGACCTGCTGCACGAGCTGATCGCCAAGCTCGCCGAGGCGAACCGGGCCAAGTGGACGCTGGACTACCACCGCGGGGTGCCGCCGGTGGTCAACGAGGCCGTCTCGGTCGCGCAGCTGGACGCGGCCATGCACGCGCGGTTCGGGCGCGAGGGCTCCGTGGTGGTCGAGGGCACCGAGCAGAGCCTCGGCGGCGAGGACTTCTCCTGGTACCTGGAGCACGCCCCGGGCGCGCTGGCCCGGCTGGGCGTCCGCGTTCCCGGTGACAACGCCGTCCGCGACCTGCACCAGGGCCGGTTCGACGTGGACGAGCGGGCGATCGGCATCGGTACCGAGCTCTTCGCGGCGCTGGCCCTGGAGGCGGACGGCGACTGAGGGCGCGCCCCACGGGCGCAGCCGGCGGGTCGGACGACCTCCACATGACCGGATTGTCGGGATCCGGGGTTGGGGCACGGTTCCGTAAACTGGGCCGAACCAGCCTCGGACCACTGTCCGCGCAGGGGGAACAGAGCGTCGGGACGGGTGTCAGACCACGGTTTGATAACAACCCGAATGCTCTGGCACCCCGTAACACAACCGTGTTCTACGCGCGTTACGGTGGCGTCCGACCACGCCAAACGGTTGCGTGTCAGAAGGAGATACTCCCTTGCGCCGTTCAATGAAGCTCGCCGCGGTTGTGCTCTCGGGTTCCCTGGGCATGGCCTCGCTCGCCGCTTGCGGCGCAAAGAGCACCGACAACACCTCTTCTTCCGCCTCGGGCGACGGTTCGCTCAAGGTCGGCATGGCCTATGACATCGGCGGCCGTGGCGACCAGTCGTTCAACGACTCCGCCGCCCGCGGTCTGGACAAGGCCAAGGCCGAGCTGGGTGCCTCCGTGACCGAGGCCGAGGCCAAGGCCGGCGAGGCCGAGGCCGACAAGGAGACCCGTCTCAAGAACCTGGTCGACGCCGGCTACAAGACCATCATCGCGGTCGGCTTCGTGTACCAGCCGGCGGTCAACAAGGTCGCCAAGGACAACCCGAACGTCAAGTTCGCGATCATCGACTCGAACGACAAGGACCAGCCGTCCAACGTCACCTCGCTGCTCTTCGCCGAGCAGGAGGGTTCGTACCTGGCCGGTGTCGCCGCCGCGAACAAGTCGAAGGCCCACCACATCGGCTTCATCGGCGGTGTGCAGTCGGAGCTGATCAAGAAGTTCGAGGCCGGTTACAAGGCGGGCGCCAAGTCCGTCGACCCGAACATCGCGATCGAGACCACCTACCTGACCACGCCCCCGGACTTCACCGGCTTCAACTCGCCCGACAAGGGCAAGGAGGCCGCGCAGGGCCAGCTCGACAAGGGCGCGGACATCATCTACACCGCCGCCGGCTCCTCCGGCAACGGTGCCATCGAGGCCGTCGCCAACAAGGCGGGCGCCCTGGCCATCGGTGTCGACTCCGACCAGGCCAGCCAGCCGGCCCTGGCGAAGTACAAGAACAGCATCATGACCTCGATGGTCAAGAACGTCGACAACGCGGTCTTCGCGTACATCGACTCGGTCAAGAAGGGCAACGCCTTCACCGGCGTCAAGCTCTTCGACCTGAAGGCCGACGGTGTCTCGCTCGCCACCACCGGTGGCAAGATCGACGACATCCAGCCGCAGCTGAAGGCCGCCGCCGACGCCATCAAGAGCGGCGCCACCACCATCCCGACCGCGCCGACCCAGTAAGGTCCGCGCGTCTCGGACGCGACAGCGCCTGCCGCCTGCCCGGTAGCGCGATGATCGACACAGTTCACGGGAGGGGCCCGGCAGGGTGCGCTCAACGCGTACCCCCGGGCCCCGTTCCGTCCCCCCGTTCCCCCCTTGGCCCTCCGAGCGCAACGACGCGCCTCCAGACCACCAGGAGATCGCCATCACCGCATCCGATCCCGTCCCCCTGCGCAAGGACGGCACCCCCAGCGCGGGGACGGCGACAACGGCCGTCGAACTGCGCGGCATCACCAAGCGCTTCCCCGGTGTCGTGGCGAACCACGACATCAACCTCACCGTCCGCACCGGTACCGTGCACGCACTGATGGGCGAGAACGGCGCCGGCAAGTCGACGCTGATGAAGATCCTCTACGGCATGCAGAAGCCGGACGAGGGCACCATCGCGATCAACGGCGAGCTGTGCGAGTTCAACACCCCCGGCGACGCCATCTCCCGCGGCATCGGCATGGTGCACCAGCACTTCATGCTCGCCGACAACCTCACGGTGTGGGAGAACGTCGTCCTCGGCGGCGAGAACATCCACGGCATCGGTGCCAAGGCGAAGGCGAAGATCAAGGAGATCTCCGACCAGTACGGCCTGGGCGTGCGCCCGGACGCCCTGGTCGAGGACCTCGGCGTCGCCGACCGCCAGCGCGTCGAGATCCTCAAGGTGCTGTACCGCGGCGCCAAGATCCTGATCCTCGACGAGCCCACGGCCGTCCTCGTCCCGCAGGAGGTCGACGCGCTGTTCGACAACCTGCGCGAGCTCAAGTCCGAGGGCGTCACCGTCATCTTCATCTCGCACAAGCTGCACGAGGTGCTGGCGGTCGCCGACGCGATCAGCGTCATCCGGCGCGGCACCACGGTCGGCGACGCCGACCCGAAGGCCGTCACCGCCCGCCAGCTCGCCGAGATGATGGTCGGCGCCGAGCTGCCCTCCCCGGAGAGCCGCGAGTCGACCGTCACCACGACCGAGATGCTCGCCGTCACGGACCTGCGGATCGCCAAGACCGACGCCGAGGGCATCGAGCGCGTCGTCCTGGACGACATCTCGCTGCGCATCCACAAGGGCGAGATCCTCGGCATCGCGGGTGTCGAGGGCAACGGCCAGGCCGAACTGGTCGAGGCCATCATGGGCATGCTGCCGCTGGACGGCGGCACCGTCACCCTGGACGGCAAGGACCTCTCCGGCACCCTCACCCGGGCCCGTCGCGAGGCCGGCATCGGCTACATCCCCGAGGACCGCCACAAGCACGGCCTGCTGCTGGAGGCCCCGCTCTGGGAGAACCGCATCCTCGGCCACGTCACCGAGGTGCCCAACTCCAAGGGCGTGCTGCTCGACCCCTCCGCCGCGCGGACGGACACCCAGCGGATCGTCGAGGAGTACGACGTCCGCACCCCCGGCATCGAGGTCACCGCGGCCTCCCTCTCCGGCGGCAACCAGCAGAAGCTGATCATCGGCCGCGAGATGAGCCACCAGCCCAAGCTGCTGATCGCCGCGCACCCCACCCGCGGTGTCGACGTCGGCGCGCAGGCCCAGATCTGGGAGCACATCCGGCGCGCCCAGCGGGAGGGCCTGGCCGTCCTGCTGATCTCCGCCGACCTCGACGAGCTGATCGGCCTCTCCGACACCATCCGGGTCATCTACCGCGGCCGTCTGGTCGCCGACGCCGACCCGGCCACCGTGACCGCCGAGGACCTGGGCACCGCGATGACCGGCGCCGCCAGCGGCCACATCGAGTCCGAGCCGGAGGCCGTCGCCGAGGCGCAGGCCATCGCTGCCGAGGGCACCGAGGCCGCGGCCGAGCACCCGCCCACCGACACCGCCGACGACTCGCAGGCGGGGGAGTAACCACATGACCAGTCCCAACCCCGCCGCCAAGGCCGCCAAGCCCGGCCTGGCACAGCGGATCAGCGGTGAGCGGATCGTGCTCGCACTGGCGGCGCCGGTGCTCGCGGTCGTGCTCTCCATCGCGATCTGCTCCGTCCTGCTGGCGACCTCGGGCAAGAACCCGTTCGACGCGTGGAACGTGATGATCACGTACGCCACCAAGTCCGACGGCCAGGTGGCGATCCTCAACCGCTCCACCACGTACTACCTGGCCGCCGCGGCCGCCGCCTTCGGCTTCCGGATGAACCTGTTCAACATCGGCGTCGAGGGCCAGTACAAGGTCGCGGCGCTGTTCGCGGCCTACATCGGCGCCCAGGTCGACCTGCCGGCGTTCATCCAGATCCCGCTGCTGCTGGTCACCGCCATGCTGGTCGGCGGTCTGTACGCGAGCATCGCCGGTCTGCTGAAGGTCTACCGCGGCGTCAGCGAGGTCATCGCGACCATCATGCTGAACGCCATCGCGGTCGCGATCGTCGGTCTGCTGCTCGTCCCCGGCATCTTCGCCCCGAAGGTCAGCGGCACCAGCAACTCGATCCAGACCGCGCCGATCTCGCAGTCGAGCCACTTCTTCGGCATCGAGACGGCCGGCGGCACCCTCTGGGGCTTCCTCTTCCTCGCGATCCTGGTCGGCGTGCTCTTCCAGTTCACCCTGACCCGCACCCGCTTCGGCTTCGACCTGCGTGCCACCGGCCGCTCGGAGTCCGCCGCGACCGCCTCCGGCGTGAACGTCAAGAAGATGGTGGTCGTCTCGATGGCCGTCTCCGGCGCGATCGCCGGTCTGATCGGCATGCCCGAGCTGCTGCAGAACTCCTTCTACTACGGCCAGAGCTTCCAGCCCGGCCTGGGCTTCCTGGGCATCTCGATCGCCCTGCTCGGCCGCAACAGCCCGATCGGCATGGCCTTCGCGGCCCTGCTGTTCGCCTTCCTGGACGCCACCGGCGCGCAGCTGCCCCTGCAGGGCGGCTTCCCGTCCGAGATCGTCTCGGTCATGCAGGGCACCATCGTCATCTGCGTCGTCGTCGCGTACGAGCTGGTGCGCCGCTACGGCCTGAAGCGCCAGCAGCAGAAGGTCGGCGAGCAGCTCGCCGCCCAGCTCGCGGCCACTGAGAAGAAGGAGGTGGCCTCGTGAGCGAGCGAAGCGAGGGAGCCATCAAGTACTGCGCGCTGTGCGAAGCACGCGCCGAGCGTAGCGAGGTGTGGGCATGAGCACCGCTACTGCCGCTCGTCCGAAGGCGCCGGGCGCGCCCACCAAGAAGCGCAAGCTGTCCTGGCCGGTGGTCCTGCTCCTGATCGCGGGCGCCCTGGTCCTGTTCTCCGCCGTGGGCATGGCCACCGGCAACCACTCGCTGACCTCCTCCGGTCAGGTCACCGCCGCGCTCAGCGCCGCCGTGCCGATCGGCATGGCCGGTCTCGGTGGTCTCTGGTCCGAGCGGGCCGGTGTGGTCAACATCGGTCTTGAAGGCATGATGGTCGCCGGTACCTTCTGCGGTGCCTGGGCCGGCTACCTGGTCAACCCGTGGGTCGGCCTGCTGGCCGGCATGCTCGGCGGCGCGCTCGGCGGTCTGCTGCACGCGATCATCACCGTCACCTTCGGCGTCGACCACATCGTCTCCGGCGTCGGCATCAACCTGCTGATCCCCGGCATCTGCGCGTACGTCAACCGGATCTACTACAAGGACTACATCTCGGCCGGTGCCGGGGCGAACCAGTCCCCGCCGGCGGATCCGCTGCCGTACATCACCATCCCGGGCCTGTCCTCGGGCCTGAAGGACATCGAGAACCACCACTGGTTCTTCGTCTCGGACGTCGCGGGCGTGCTCGGCGGCCTGGTCACCAACATCTCGGTGGTCGTGGTCCTGGCGGCCGCGCTGATCGTGGTCACCTACTTCGCGCTTTGGCGCACGGTGTTCGGCCTGCGGCTGCGCTCCTGCGGTGAGAACCCGACCGCCGCCGAGTCGCTGGGCGTCAACGTCTACAAGTACAAGTACCTGGCGGTCATCGCCTCCGGCGCCTTCGCGGGCCTCGGCGGTGCGTACCTCTCGCTGGTCGCCGCGCACTTCTACAAGGACGGCCAGACCCTGGGACGCGGCTTCATCGGCCTCGCCGCGATGATCTTCGGCAACTGGATGCCCGGCGGCCTCGCCATGGGCGCCGGCCTGTTCGGCTTCACCGACAGCCTCCAGCTGCGCGACCCGGAGTCGGTGCACGTGCTGATCCTCGTCGTCGGCATCGCGATGGTCCTGCTCGCCCTGTGGCAGCTGTACCGCCGCAAGTTCACCTCGACGGTGATCTCCTTCGTGATCGCCGGCGGTCTGATCGCCTGGTACTCGCAGACCGACCAGGTGCAGCGCCCGCTGATCGTCGCCACGCCGTACGTGATCACCCTGGTGGTGCTCTCGCTGGCCTCGCAGCGCCTGCGGCCGCCGAAGGCGGACGGGCAGATCTACCGCAAGGGCCAGGGCAAGTGACCGCCCCGGTCGTCGACTGGGAGCGGCTGCGCGAGGCGGCGCGCGAGGCGATGGGCCACGCGTACGCCCCGTACAGCAAGTTCCCGGTCGGCGCGGCCGCGCTGGTGGACGACGGCCGGGTGGTCACCGGCTGCAACGTCGAGAACGCCTCGTACGGGCTCGGGCTGTGCGCCGAGTGCGGGCTGGTGTCCGCGCTGCACGCCACCGGCGGCGGTCGGCTGACCGCGTTCACCTGTGTGGACGGCTCCGGCGAGCTGCTGATGCCGTGCGGGCGCTGCCGCCAGCTGCTGTACGAGCACGGCGGGCCGGAGCTGCTGGTCGACCTGGCCTCGGGCGTGAAACCGATGAGCGAGGTCCTGCCCGACGCGTTCGGACCGGAGCGGCTCTAGCATCTCCATTTGTTACGCGCGTAGAGTGTCGCGAGTGGGCCGGAACCCGGTCATCTCGCGGCACTCTTCGCTTTTCACGCTTTTAGAAACCCCGCTTTTGGAAACCCCACTGGGAGCACGCATGGACGCCATCTCCGTCATCAGGACCAAGCGCGACCGCGGAGAGCTGAGCGACGCTCAGATCGACTGGGTCATCGACGCCTACACCCGTGGCGAGGTCGCCGACGAGCAGATGTCCGCGCTGGCCATGGCGATCCTGCTGAACGGCATGAAGCCGCGCGAGATCAGCCGCTGGACCGACGCGATGATCCGTTCCGGCGTCCGGATGGACTTCTCCTCGCTGCCGCTGCCCACCAGCGACAAGCACTCCACCGGTGGGGTCGGCGACAAGATCACCCTCCCGCTCGCCCCGCTGGTCGCCGCCTGCGGCGCCGCCGTCCCGCAGCTCTCCGGCCGCGGCCTCGGCCACACCGGCGGCACCCTGGACAAGCTGGAGTCCATCCCTGGCTGGCGCGCCCTGCTCTCCAACGAGGAGATGATGGACGTGCTGCGCGACGCGGGCGCGGTCATCTGCGCGGCCGGCGACGGCCTCGCGCCGGCCGACAAGAAGCTGTACGCGCTGCGCGACGTCACCGGCACCGTCGAGGCGATCCCGCTGATCGCCTCCTCGATCATGTCCAAGAAGATCGCCGAGGGCACCGGCGCGCTGGTCCTGGACGTCAAGGTCGGCTCCGGCGCGTTCATGAAGAACCTGGACGACGCCCGCGAACTCGCCCGCACCATGGTGGGCCTGGGCACCACCGCCGGGGTCAACACCGTGGCCCTGCTCACCGACATGTCCACCCCGCTCGGCCTCACCGCGGGCAACGCGCTCGAGGTCCGGGAGTCCGTGGAGGTCCTCGCCGGCGGCGGCCCGGCCGACGTCGTCGAGCTGACCCTCGCCCTCGCCCGCGAGATGCTCGCCGCGGCCGGCGTGCACGGCAAGGACCCGGCGGACGCGCTGCGCGACGGCTCCGCGATGGACCACTGGCGCCGCATGATCGCCGCCCAGGGCGGCGACGTGGACGCCCCGCTCCCGGTCGCCCGCGAGCAGCACGTCATCCCCGCGCCCGCCTCCGGCGTGCTCACCGGGCTCGACGCCTACGCCGTCGGCGTCTGCGCCTGGCGCCTGGGCGCCGGCCGCGCCCGCAAGGAGGACCCGGTCCAGGCCGGCGCCGGCGTCGAGATGCACGCCAAGCCCGGCGACACCGTCGTGGCCGGCCAGCCCCTGCTGACCCTCCACACCGACACCCCCGAGCGCTACGACTACGCCATCGAGGCCCTGGCCGGCGGCATCACCGTCGCCCCGGCCGGCACGGAGTTCACCCCGAACCCGATCGTGCTGGACCGCATCGCCTGATCCGGTCGGTGTCCTGCGGACGTGCGCTCAGGCGTACGTCCGCAGGACGCTCGTGTCGAGAGTCCAGGGGCCGACCGTGATCGTGTCGCCGAACACGAACTTCTCACGGGATTCGTAGCCGAGCTCCGAGTGCACGATGCCGGTGCCGGTGCGGGGGTCGACGATCAGGTAGAACGGGATGCCCATGGCCGCGTAGTCGCGGACCTTGTTGTGGTAGTCGTTCTCGGGGTTGGAGTTGGAGACGATCTCCACCACGAGCAGTACCTCGTGCGGGAGAACCGCTCGCTGCTCACCCTCCAAGGTCGCCTCGGGGAAGACCATCAGGTCCGGGTTGCGCAGCTGGCCGAGTCCGGCATCCTGCAAGTCCGCGCCGTGGTAAGCGATGTGACCCGGATGAGTGGTCGGCAGCTGGGCGTTGAGCTGTCGGGCGATGCGCAACACGGCGAGCTCGTGGCGCTTCACCGGCGACATCATCATGACGATCTGACCGTCGGCGATCTCGATCTTCCCTATCCCCGGCACCTTCGGCAGCTGATCCGCGATCTCAAGCAGCCTGGCGTACGCAGCAGGATCGATGCTCATGTCCCTGAGTGTATCGGCGGCGACTGTCAAGCGTCCGCGATCGCTCGCCGGGTGGTATGGGCTCGGTGGGTGGCGTAGAGCGTCACGCCGGCGGCGAGGGTGAGAGCGCTGAGGGCGACGGTGGCGGCGCCGGGCCAGCCGGTGGCGTGGTAGGCGTCGGCGCCGAGGGTGCCGCCGAGGCTGTTGCCGAGGTAGTAGGCGATCAGGTAGAGGGCGGAGGCCTGGGCGCGGCCCTCGGTGGCGGTGCGGCCGACCGCGGAGGAGGCAGTGGCGTGGCCGGCGAAGAAGCCGGCGGTGATCAGGACCAGGCCGAGCAGGGCGCAGGCCAGCGACTCGGCGAGGGAGAGCAGCAGGCCGGCCGCGGTCACGCCGATGGCGACGTAGAGGGCGCCGCGGCGGCCGAGGCGGGCGGAGAGGCGTCCGGCCGCGGCGGAGGTGCCGGTGCCGACCAGGTAGACCACGAAGATCGAGGCGGCGACCGACTCCGGCAGGTTGAACGGTGCGCCGACCAGCCGGTAGCCGACGGTGTTGTAGACCGCGCCGAACACGGCCATGAACAGCAGCCCGAGCGCGTACAGCCGCACCAGCAGCGGGTTGTGCAGGTGCCGTCCGACCGTACGGGCGAGCGCGCGGGCGTCCACCGGCGCGGGGGTGAAGTGCCGGGCGGCGGGGATCAGCAGCCGGAAGACCAGCGTGGCGAGCAGGGCGAGGACGGCGGAGGCGGCGAGGCCCCAGCGCCAGCCGAGGGCGGCGGCGGTCCAGCCGGAGATCAGTCGGCCGCCCATGCCGCCGATGCTGTTGCCGGCCACGTACAGGCCCATCGCTGAGGCCAGGGCGCTCGGGTGGACCTCCTCGGCGAGGTAGGCCATGGCGGTGGCGGGGAGCCCGGCGAGGGCGGCGCCCTGGAGGCCCCGCAGGACGACGAGGGTGGTCAGGTCCGGCGCGAAGGGCAGGGCGAGGGCGAGGACGGAGGCGGCGAGGGTCGAGGCCGTCATCACCGCGGTCCGGCCGTACTTGTCGGAGAGCGCGCTGGCGGGCAGCAGGGCGAGGGCGAGTCCGAGGGTGGCGGCGGAGGCCGTCCAGCTGGCCTGGCCGGGGGTGAGGTCGAGGTCGGCCGAGAGGATCGGCAGCAGGCCCTGGGTGGAGTAGAGCAGGACGAAGGTCGCGACCCCGGCGGCGAACAGGGCGAGGTTGGCGCGGCGGAAGGCGCGCTGCCCGGGGCGGAGGCGGTCGTCCCGGGTCGGGGCGGTGGCGGCGGGGGCATCCGGGGCGGGCACGGATGCCCTGGTACTCGAGGGCTGCATGCCGTCGACCGTAGGTCCGGCGCGGTTGATGCGTCCAATGCATGAAGAGTGGATGATCGATGCACTGGCGTATGAGTCGAGGTGGTGGCGGAATGGCAGGTCCGGAGCCGGTGGACGGAGCGGAGCAGCGGTACCGGGCGGCCGAGTTGGGGCCGGAGGAGCCGGCCGTCCTGCTGGCGCCGCGGCTGGCGCAGTTCGCGGCGGTGGCCCGGCTGGAGCACGTGACGCAGGCGGCCGCGCTGCTCGGGGTGCCGCAGCCGACGCTGTCGCGCGCGGTGGCCCGGCTGGAGGAGGAGCTGGGCGTGGACCTACTGGCCCGTCAGGGCCGCACGGTCCGGCTGACCAGGGCGGGCCGGCTGCTGCTGGCCTCGGTGGAGCGGGCGCTGGCCGAGGTGGAGCGCGGCGCGCAGGCGGCCCGGGCGGAGGCGGACCCGGAGGTGGGGCTGGTCGCCTTCGGCTTCCTGCACACGATGGGGCCGGACGCGGTGCCGGCGCTGCTGCGCGGCTTCCGCGCGGCGCACCCGCGGGTGCGGTTCCAGCTGGTGCAGGACTACGGCGCGGCGATGCTGGAGCGGCTGCGGGCCGGGGAGTTGGACCTCTGCCTGGTCGCGCCGCTGCCGGAGGACCCGGCGTTCGCCGCCCGCCCGCTGGACGAGCAACGCCTGCACCTGGTCGTCCCGGCGGACCACCGGCTGGCCGGGCGGCGGCGGATCCGGCTGGCGGAGGTGGCCGAGGAACCGTTCGTCGGGCTGGAGCAGGGGTACGGGCTGCGCGTGATCACCGACGGCTTCTGCGCGGAGGCGGGCTTCGTCCCCCGGCTGGCGTTCGAGGGCGAGGAGGCGGAGACGCTGCGCGGGCTGGTGGCGGCCGGGCTGGGGGTGGCGCTGCTGCCCCCGGCGCTGGTGCCGCGGCCCGGGGTGGTGGAGCTGGAGGTGACGGCGCCGCGCACCCGGCGGGCGGTCGGGCTGGCCTGGGCGGCGGGGCGGCCGCTGACGCCGCCGGCGGAGGCGTTCCGGGACTTCGTGCTGTCCCGGCGCGGACGGTTGCTCCAGCACGACTGAGACCGCCGCCCGGGTGTTCCGGAACGTCCTGCGCTTTTGGCGGATCCTATGGACCGGCCGGTGGAATTCCGGGTGCAGTTTGGACCATTCGGTGGTGTCCGCGGTGGTGGGTCTACGCGCGTAGGGGCTATATTTCCGCAATGGAAAAGCAGAATCCCGTCACCACCGCGGGCACCGGCCCGCGCATCCCCACCCCCGAGCAGATCCGCCGCGCGCCGAAGGTCCTCCTGCACGACCACCTGGACGGCGGGCTGCGTCCGGAGACCGTGGTCGAGCTGGCCGCCGCCGTCGGGTACGAGGGCCTGCCCACCACCGACCCCAAGGAGCTCGGCGAGTGGTTCCGCGAGGCCGCCGACTCCGGCTCGCTGGTCCGCTACCTGGAGACCTTCGCGCACACCTGCGCCGTGATGCAGACTCGCGAGGCCCTGATCAAGGTCGCCGCCGACTGCGCCGAGGACCTGGCCGCCGACGGTGTCGTCTACGCCGAGGTCCGGTACGCCCCCGAGCAGCACCTGGAGGCCGGCCTGACCCTGGACGAGGTCGTCGAGGCCGTCCAGGAGGGCTTCCGCCTCGGTGAGGCCAACGCCCGCGAGGCCGGCCACCGGATCCGCATCGGCACCCTGATCACCGCGATGCGGCACGCGGCCCGCTCGCAGGAGATCGCGGAGCTGGCCAACCGCCACCGCGACCAGGGCGTCGTCGGCTTCGACATCGCGGGCGCCGAGGCCGGCTACCCCCCCACCCGCCACCAGGCCGCCTTCGACTACCTCAAGGGCGAGAACAACCACTTCACCATCCACGCGGGCGAGGCCTTCGGCCTGCCGTCGATCTGGGAGGCCCTGCAGTGCTGCGGCGCCGACCGGCTCGGCCACGGCGTGCGGATCGTCGACGACATCACGGTGGGCGAGGACGGCTCGGTCTCGCTCGGCCGACTGGCCGCGTACGTGCGCGACAAGCGCATCCCGTTGGAGATGTGCCCCACCTCCAACATCCAGACCGGCGCCGCCACTTCGTACGCCGAGCACCCGATCGGCCTGCTCAGCCGGCTGAAGTTCCGGGTCACCGTGAACACCGACAACCGGCTGATGAGCGGCACCAGCATGAGCCAGGAGTTCGGGCACGTGGTGGACGCCTTCGGCTACACCCTGGGCGACCTGGAGTGGTTCACGGTGAACGCGATGAAGTCCGCGTTCCTGCCGTTCGACGAGCGACTGGCGATGATCAACGACGTGATCAAGCCGGGCTACGCCGAGCTGAAGGCGGAGTGGCTGTTCAGCGTGGGTACCGGCGGCAACTGAGCCGCGGCGCGAACGCGTTCCCGGTGGTCGGATGAACGGCCGCTTCCAGCAAGGAAGTTGGCGTTCATCCGACTACTCACCCGGGTGAGTGAACGCCCTTTGGCTCTCACACGACCGGCTCACTACGGTGTGCCAGTCATTGCCGAGCAGGCGCGGTGGCGGCCGCCCGGCCGCCGACCCCCGCGCCCGGCGTCGGCCACCGACGAGGACCCAAGGGGACGAACCATGAAGCAGGCTCTCAAGGCCGCCGGCACCGCGGCGCTCGGCATCGCCATCGCGGCGGTCGGCGCCGGCACCGCCTCCGCCGACGCCGCCCCGGCGCCCGGCGGCCTCGGGCTGCCCACCGGCGCGGTGACGAACCCCGCGGTGACCGGGGCGGTCGCCGACACCGCCGCCAAGCTGCCCGGCGGGGACAAGGTCACCGGCACGCTGGGCACCCTCGCGCCGACCGCCGGCCACGTCGCCGCCCCGGCCGCCGACGCGGCCCCGCTCGCCGGCGTCACCCAGCAGCGCGCCGCCGTCCCGTCCGTTCCGGGTCTCGACAAGACCCCCATCGGCGGCCTGACCGGCGCCCTGCCGGGCCTGCCGGGCCTCGGCGGCTGACCCGAGCCACCCGCACGGCGACGGGCCGCCCGCCCCGGTGATCCCGGGGCGGGCGGCCCGTCGCCGTTTCGCCCTCGCCGGCTCACGGCTCCTGCGGGAGGAGCAGCCAGAGCGCGAGGTAGAGCAGGAACTGCGGGCCGGGCAGCAGGCAGGAGAGCAGGAAGATCACCCGGACGGTCGACGGGGCCAGCCCGAAGCGGGCGGCGATTCCGGCGCAGACGCCGGCGATGACACGGTTGTGGCGAGGACGGGCGAGACGAGCACTCATGACACTCTCCTGATCTGCACCGCACGGTGGCGGCCCGGTCCGGCCGGTCCGGCGGGCGTACTTCCATGCTCCGCCGCCGACGCCCCGGATTCCTCCGCCCGTCAGGTGATTCCGCACCCCGACGGGTCACCGGGGAGGTGTAGCCGGATGTCGGGGTCGCCCTCAGGGTCACCCTGAGGGCAGCCGCCCGTCCGGGCCGGGCGGAAGGCCCGCGACCTCCGTCGCGGGGGCGCGGAAACGGCTCGGTATGATGCCGCGGGTCGCTGTTGGTCGGGGGGCGGAAACATCGGCGCGCCATCGCCTTGAAATGCTCTCTCGCGCAAGCGATTTCACGTTCTGTTGGGCTCTGTCCGAATTCTCTCGTGAGGTTGAAGTTGCGCATTCGGCATCGCAGGTTCCTGGCCGCGACCGCCGCCGTCACACTGGCCTCCGGGCTGGCCGCCGTCGAGGCCCCGGCCGTCTTCGCGGCCTCCGGCGACGTCACGACCACCCAGGGCACCCCGGCTCCCTCCTCGCCGGTCACGGCCTCGCTCGGCGGCCTGCCCGGCACCGTCAAGGCGGGCGGCGCGCCGGTGGAGTTCACCGCGGCGCTCAGGAACGGCGCCGACCACCGGATGGAGGTGCTGTTCGGCGCCTTCGTCGTCGCGGACACCGGTACCGGCACCAAGCAGAGCCAGTTCAGGCTGGAGTACCAGTCGCCCGGCAGTGCGCAGTGGCAGGACGCCAAGGTGAGCGCCGCCAGCGGTGGGGCCGCCTGGGAGCTCGGCCCGCCCGCCGCGCTGCACCTGGAGGCCGGCGGCGAGGCCGTCTACCGGCTGCGGCTCACCGTCGCCGCCGACGCCCCGGCCGGGCGGGTGGCGCCGGGCTTCAACGCCGCCGTCGCGGACCCCACCCTGCCGCCGGAGCAGCGCAACTCCTATGCGCTGAGCGGCTATCCGGACGTGGTCATCGTCCCGGCGGTCGCGCCGACCACCGCGGCGCCCAAGCCCGCCGCCACCGCCGAGGTCAGGCTCGACGGGGTACCCGCCGTGTTCACGGCGGGCGGCGAGGCGAAGCCGTTCAGGCTGGTCCTCACCGGCAACAGCGGCAGGGACCTCCGCATCCTGCCCGCGATCGTGTTCCAGGGCGCGAGCGAACTCCGGCCCGAGGCCGTCAGGTTCGAGTTCCGGACGGCCGGCGGAGGCTGGCTGGAGGGGACCCCGGGCGGCAGCTCGGAGCACCCGGGCTGGCTCTACCTGGGGCTGTGGACCGGCGACAGGAACACCGACGTGATCACCCTGCCCAAGGGCGGGACCCGTACGATCGACGTCCGGCTGTCCTTCACCAAGGACGCCCCGGTCGGCGCCCAGTCCCTGGCGGCGCTCGCGGGCAGCGTGCCCGGCGAGGGCGAGAGCGGGAGCGTGGCGTACGGCCCGAAGGCCGACTTCACGATCGCGCCCGCAGCCGACTCCACCGTCACCCCGACCTTCACCTCCGCGATCACCCCGAAGCCGACCGCGCCCCAGCCCTCCATCGCCCCGGTCGTCGTCCCGGTCACCGAGACCACCACCACGGCGCCCTACCCGGCACCGGCCGCCGCCCCCCGGACGGCCGCCGCTCCGGCCCCCACCCCGGACAGCGAACTGGCCACCACCGGCGGCAACCCCACCTCCGAGTCGATGGCGGTCACCGGCGCGGTCGCCATCGCCCTCGGCCTGGCCACCCTGGTCATCGCCCGCCGCCGCAGGAATACCTAGGGTCCGTTTTCAAACCCTCGCAGGCGGGGGTTTGAAAACGGACCCTAGGCCCTGGCGTGGCCAGCGGATCTTTGCGGGGCGGTAGTTGACGAGGTGGGAAATGGCTGGGTATGAGGTGCTGCGGGTCTTTTGCGGGCCCGACGGGCGGTACGGGAACGAGCTCGGTGTCGTGCGGGACGGTGCTGCCGTGCCGGAGCGTGCGGAGCGGCAGCGGATCGCGCGCGAACTCGGCTTCAGTGAGACGGTGTTCGTCGACGACCCGGAGCGCGGGGAGATCGACATCCACACCCCGACGGTGCGGCTGCCCTTCGCCGGGCACCCCTGTGTGGGTGTCGCCTGGCTGCTCGGGGTGGACCGGCTGGTGACGGCGGCCGGGGTGGTGGGGGTGCGCCGAGCGGGCGGGCTGACCCGGATCGAGGTCCGGCCGGAGTGGGCCCCGCCGCGGACGCTGCGGCAGTACGGCTCGGCGGCCGAGGTGGAGGCGCTGGAGGTGCCGCCGCCGGGGGAGTGGATCTACGCCTGGGCCTGGCAGGACGAGGCGGCCGGAACCGTCCGGGCGCGGGGATTCCCCGGGCGCGGCGACGGGATCGACGAGGACGAGGCGACCGGTGCGGCCGCCCTGCTGCTGACCGCGCGGCTGGGCCGGGCGCTGACCGTGACCCAGGGCCGGGGCTCGCAGCTGCTGACCGGGCCGCGCCCGGGCGGGTTGGTCGAGGTCGGCGGCCGGGTGGTGCCGGGGTCGAGCACGCCCTAGCGGGCGGGCGGCGTCGGCTCCGCGTAGGCGCGCGGGCGGGCGGCGGGCGTGACGGCCGCCACCTTGGCGACGGCGGCGACCGGCGACACGCCCAGGACGGGTACCCGGGGCCTCCGCGGCCGCCGCTCCCGCAGCAGGTGCCGCAGTCCGGGGGCCAGCGCGAGGTGGGTGATGGCGACGCCGACCACGGCGAACAGGATGTGGTCCACGTTGAGGACGTGCCCGGGCGTCCAGGACGCCAGGAACTCCAGGCCGGTCGCCAGCAGCGCGGAGGCGCCGGTGGTGCGCAGGAAGGACGGCAGCCAGGGGGCCCGCAGGCGGCCGCCGGCCAGCGGCAGGAGGACGCCGAGCGGGGCCAGCAGCAGCAGTTCGCCGGCCACCTGCCAGGCGGTGGAGGAGCGGAGCGAGGCCAGCGGGGTCAGGTTGGCGTCGTACACCCAGGCCACCGGCAGCGGTCTCAGCACCAGCCAGAGCACCAGCGCCAGGTGGCAGGCCAGGCCTGCCAGCCCGGTCCGCCGGAGGGAACGGTGGACGGCCGCCGCCGGGCTGCTCTCGGTCCCCGCGCCGGAACGCTCCTCGCGTGTCCTGGTGCCATCTCGCTGCACGGGGGGAAGGACGTGAGCCGGTGGCACGGCGGTTCCACACCGGGCGTGAACATTCCCGAACGCGCCCCGGGACGCCCCACCGGCGTCCCGGACCGCCTACCGGGCTACTTGCACGGGGCAGCCGTCGGCACCGCGCTGAACACGTTGTCCGGCGGCGGGCTGCCCGGCGCGACCGGGGTCGGCGAGGGGCTCGGGCTCGCGGTGCCCTTGGCGGCGCCGCGGGCCGGGGTGACGGCGGGGGCGGGGCCGGGCGGGGTGACCAGCGCGGTCGGTATCCGCGGGGTGGTCGGGCAGGCCGTCCGGCTGGCCGGGGCGCCCGCGTCGACCGGTACGGCGGTCGGCCGGATGCCGCAGCCGGAGGCCAGGGCGAGCAGGAACAGCACGCCGGCGGTGCGGCGCAGGGTGGTGCGGGTGGGGGCGGTCACGTGGCGTCCTCGTTCTCGGCGTCGCGGGCGGAGCCGCGCTCGGCCCCGTCCGCGGACGGCGGAGGCGGCGGGGCCGGCGGCAGCGTCAGGGTGAACACCGCGCCGACCTCCCCGTTCGCCGCCGTGATCGTCCCCCCGTGTATCTGCGCGTTGGCCATCGCGATCGACAGCCCCAGACCGCTGCCCTCCGAGCGGGCCCGCCCCCGGTCCGCCTTGTAGAACCGGTCGAAGACGTGCGGCAGCACGTCCTCCGGGATGCCCGGGCCGCTGTCGGAGACCTCGACCACGACCGAGTCCTCGGTCTGCCGGACCTTGACCCGCACCGGCGAGCCGCCGTGCTTCAGCGCGTTGCCGATCAGGTTGGCGAAGACCACGTCGAGCCGGCGCGGGTCGACCACGGCCAGGATGCCGCGCGGGGCGTCCACCTCGACCGCGTCGTACCAGGCCCGCCCGTCGATGCAGGACATGATCAGGTCGGCGATGTCCACTTCGTCGGCGACGAGCTTGGCGGTGCCGGCGTCGAAGCGGGTCACCTCCATCAGGTTCTCCACCAGGTCGGACAGCCGCCGGGTCTCGCTGACCACGAGCCGGACGGCCGGCTCGATCATCGGGTCCAGCGACTCGGCCTCGTCCTCCAGGATGTCGGTGACCGCGGTCATCGCGGTCAGCGGGGTGCGCAGCTCGTGGGACATGTCGGCGACGAACCGCCGGCTCTGCGCCTCGCGCGCGCTCAGCTCCTCGACCTGCTCGTGCAGCGACTCCGCGGCCCGGTTGAAGGTCCGTGCCAGGTCGGCGAGTTCGTCCGAGCCCTCGACTTCGAGCCGGGTGTCCAGGTGTCCCTCGCCGAGCCGTCGGGCGGCGTCGCCGAGCCGTTTGACCGGCCGCAGCACGGTGGCCGAGGCGGCCTGGGCCAGTAGTGCCGAGCCGATCAGCGCGAGCAGCGTGGCGATGGCCAGCGACCAGCCCAGGGTGTTGAGGTCGGCCCGCTCGTTCTCCAGCGACTTGAACATGTACGCCGTCGGGCCGTTCGGCACCACCTTGGTGCCACCGATCACGAACGGCCGGCCCTCCAGGTTCTGCCGCTGCCAGTACAGGTGGTACGGGTACGGGTTGCTCTCGGAGACCTCGCGCGGCTTGGCGACGGTGGACTGCAGCGCCGCCGGGACGTCGGCCAGCGTGAAGTGCGTCGGGTCCGAGGAGGCCGCGGGGCACTCCGGGTGCGCCGGGTCGACCACCACCACGTCGTAACTCAGGCCGGAGCTGGCCACGTTGGACGCCAGCGTGGCCAGCTCCGGGCAGCCCGCGTCCAGCGGCAGCTCGGAGACGGTGCGGCTGAGCGAGACCCGGAAGTCGTTCAGCGCGGTGTCCTGGGCGCGCTTGAGCACCGCGTCGCGGTTCAGCCAGTACGCGATGCCGGAGGCCGAGACGGCGGCGAGCAGCGCGACCGCCGCGAACACCGCGATCAGCCGCACCCGCAGGGAGCGCAGCCGACGCCACCGGCCCGCCGGGAAGCGCCGGGCAGTCGTCTGATGGTCAGTCACAGGAGCCTGTCGTGATACGGGAGTTCAGCGGTCGGATGGGCGGGGTGGGAGCGGGCCAGCGGGTCAGGCCGGCGGGTCCAGCCGGTAGCCCACCCCGCGCACGGTGCGGATCAGGGTCGGCGCGGACGGCACGTCCTCGACCTTCGCCCGAAGCCGCTGCACGCAGGCGTCCACCAGGCGCGAGTCACCGAGGTAGTCGTGCTCCCAGACCAGCCGCAGCAGCTGCTGGCGGGAGAGCGCCTGTCCGGGGCGGCGGCTGAGCTCCAGCAGCAGCCGCAGCTCGGTCGGGGTGAGCTGGAGGTCCTGCCCGTCCTTGGTGACGGTCATCGCGGCCCGGTCGATCACCACGCTGCCGTACGCGGAGGAGTCCGAGCTCTCCCGCTCGCCGCGCCGCAGCACGGCCCGGATCCGGGCGTCCAGCACGCGCGGTTGGACCGGCTTCACCACGTAGTCGTCCGCGCCGGACTCCAGGCCGACCACCACGTCGATGTCGTCCGAGCGGGCGGTGAGCAGGATGATCGGCAGCTGGTCGGTGCGGCGGATCCGGCGGCAGACCTCGAAGCCGTCGATTCCGGGCAGCATGACGTCCAGCACGATCAGGTCGGGCCGCTGCTCCTTGAAGAGCCTCAGACCGTCCTCGCCGGAGGCGGCGGTGGCCACACGGTGGCCCTGGCGGGTGAGGGCGAGTTCGAGGCCGGTCCGGATGGCGTCGTCGTCCTCGATCAGTAGGAGGAAAGGCACGGCCCCATTTTGGCCCACCGGCAGCCCCGAATCACCCCCCGGACCGCTCACCGACCGTCCGGGAACCGGAACGACCGCCACCGGCGTCCGGTACGGAGGGAGGCGGACCGGGACGAAAGGCCCCCGCCTGTGACACCCCTGTGACAGTCGGCGGACAGCGCCATCACAACCGGCGGGCAGGATTTTCCATGTCGCCGCAGGACAGCGGGCCCCAGGGCCGGCTGGAAGGCGGCTACCGGAACCGCTCGTACCGACCCAGGGGGCGCACGATGAACGCCATGCTTCAGACCCGGACCAACCCGGCTGTCCGCACCGCGCGTTCGTCAGCCACCGCCCACCGGACCCGGTACGAGATCAGGACCGACGAGAACTCCGGTGCCGTGACCGTACGGGGGTGCGCGCACAGCACCGGTGGAAACCCTGTCGCCCGCCGGGTGAGCGGCGGCGGCAGGACGGGGGAGCTGTACGGGATCGGCCGGCTGGGGAGTCCGGCCGACTCCGCCAACACCCTCACGCTGCGGGGGATCCTCCCCGTCCGCGTCGAGGGCAAGGACGCCCCGGGGGGGAACCGGGGGACCGGGGGGAACGGTCTGCGCACGGTCGGTTCGGGGGAACCGACCGGTCGCGAGGCCGCCGGTGCGACGCTGCTGCGGCTGAACCCCGCCGCGGCGCGCACCACCGAGGCCGGACAGGGAGGCGCGCAGGGGGAGCACTCGGCCGCCGCGGAGGACCACATCACGGAGTTCACCGCGTACGTGCGCGAGCGCCGCGCCTCCCTGTACGCCACGGCCTACCACCTCACCGGTGACCGCTACGAGGCCGAGGACCTGCTGCAGAGCGCGCTCTTCAGCACCTACCGGGCCTGGGGCCGGATCACCGACAAGGCCGCGGTCGGGGGCTACCTCCGCCGCACCATGACCAACCTGCACATCTCCGCCTGGCGGCGCCGCAAGGTCAACGAGTACCCGACCGAGGAGCTGCCGGAGACGGCCGGCGACACCGACGCGATGGGCGGCACCGAGCTGCGCGCCGTGCTCTGGCAGGCGCTGGCGAAGCTGCCGGAGAACCAGCGGACCATGCTGGTGCTGCGGTACTACGAGGGCAAGACGGACCCGGAGATCGCCGACGTGCTGGGGATCAGCGTCGGCACCGTCAAGAGCAGCATCTGGCGCGCCCTGCGCCGGCTGCGTGACGACGAGCACCTGAACAAGTCGGGCGACACCGTCCGGGCGTTCGGCGAGCTGGTCGCCTGACGCGGCCGTACGGCGCGCAGGAGAGGACTCCCGTCGGGGGACGGGAAACGGACGGTCACGGTCCGGGGGCAGCGGCTCGGGGGAGCATGCCCGTGGGGGAGCCGAGGATCGTTCGGGAAGGCGACGGGCCGGTGCGGGGGAGACGCACCGGCCCGTCGTTCTGCTTTCGGGCCTCAGACCGCGGAGAGCTCCGTCGAACGGGACGCGGCGCGGATCCGCCGCTCGGCCTCCGGTCCGGCGCAGGCGTACGAGCCGAGCGTGACCTGCCGTCCGACGATGGAGCGCTCGGCCCGCATCAGCCGGAAGCCCCGGCGCAGCAGCACCGGCAGCGACTTGCGGCCCTCCCGGACGTCCCGCCGCAGTCGGCGCCAGGCCGTGGTGAGCGCGCCGTTGCGCAGGCACAGAGCGTCGCCGAGCAGGCCCTCCGCGGCGCACTCGGCGGTGATCTCGGCGGCGAAGATGCCCTCGGCGATGAACGCGCCGGCGCCGTCCAGCTCCAGGGCGCGGGTGCCGATCCGGCCGTTGTCCGGGATCGAGTACACCGGGACGTCGGTGCGGCCGTGCTCGTGCAGGGCGCGGATGGCGGCGACGGCCTGGTCGCGGTGCCAGGCCAGCGGGGAGTCCCAGTCGACGGCGCCGTCGGGCAGCCGCGGCAGCGTGGGGTCGTCCCCGTCCTTGTAGAAGTCGTCGAGCTGGAGCACCGGCAGGCCGCTGCGCTCGGCGAGCGAGGACTTCCCCGACCCGGAGGGCCCGGAGAGCAGGATCACCCGGGCATGCGCGGTCGGTGCGGGGTTCATGGGGGAGTCACTCACGGGACACCAGTCTGACGCATCCCGGCCCGTTGCCGAAACCGGTCGGTTCAGACCTTCTGCTGCGACTTCGGGTCGGTGAGGGCGACGTGGACCATCGGCAGGTAGCGGCTGTCCACCTGGAGGTAGACCAGGTCCCCGGTGCCGGGCGGCCGGTAGGCGGTGGCGGCCCAGTCCTGGCTGTGCCAGGTGTCGGGTTCGGGCTCGTGGAAGGTGCCCCCGACGGGCAGTCGGCGCCGGCCGGTGTCGCGCGAGACGAAGGACGCGGCGTCGGCCCCGGGCGTGATGTGCAGGCTGCCGTTGACGTACTCGGGCTGCCGGTCGGTCCGGGCCGAGCAGGGCACCCGGACCGGACGGCCGGCGGCCAGCCGCCGCGTGGTGCGGGCCACGTGCCACTTGCGGTAGAAGCCGTCCGCGAACAGTGCCATCAGCTCGCCGATGAACTCGCCCATGCGCCCCCCTTGATCGTTTCCAGCACGGCCGATTCTGCCCTGGCCGGGCGGGCGCGCGGGAGCGTCGAAAGTCGGCGCCCGGGCTGACGAAAGTCGACGGAGCACGGGCGGCACACCGGCGGAACGCCGACGGACCCGCGCCAGGGGGGGAGAGGCGCGGGTCCGTCCAATGACCGTCCGGGCCCTGGGGGGGGAGAGGGCACTGGGGACGGCCAGTCTGTGGAGTTGTGCCCTGTCGTTCCGTCGGGCGGAGCGGCGGAGGGTCAGATACCCATCGGGTGCCAGACCGTCTTCGTCTCCAGGAACGAGAGTAGCCGGTCCGTACCGGGCGCATTCGTCCAGTCCTGGGCGAACGGGTCCAGCTCCGGACGGATTACCCGCTTCAGGGTATCCGCGGCGGCCGCCTCCAGCGCCTGCGCCGCGCCGGGACCGTCGGCGGCGATCGCGCCGGTGAGGTCCACCGCGTTGACGTCCTGGTGCGAGGCCAGGGTGGGGGCGGTGTCCGCGGTCCGGCCCGAGATGATGTTGACCACGCCGCCCGGGACGTCCGAGGTGGCGAGCACCTCGCCCAGCGACAGCGCGGGCAGCGGGGCGTCCGCGGCGGCCGCGACCACGACCGTGTTGCCGGTGGCGATCGCCGGGGCGATCACCGAGACCAGGCCGAGCAGTGAGTGCCCGTACCCGGCCTGCGGGGCGACGATCCCGACCACGCCGGTCGGCTCCGGGGTCGACAGGTTGAAGTACGGGCCGGCGACCGGGTTGGCGCCGCCCGCGATCTGGGCGACCTTGTCCGTCCAGCCCGCGTACCAGACCCAGCGGTCGATCGCGGCGTCCACCAGCGCGGCGGCCTTCTTCGGGCCGATGCCCTCGGAGAGCGCCACCTCGGCGGCGAACTGCTCGCGCCGGCCCTGCAGCATCTCGGCCACCCGGTACAGCACCTGGCCGCGGTTGTACGCGGTGGTGCCGGCCCAGCCCTTGACCGCGGCGCGGGCGGCCACGACGGCGTCCCGGGTGTCCTTGCGGGTGCCCAGTGGGGCGTTGGCGAGCCACTCGCCCTTCGAGTCCGTCACCTCGTACACCCGCCCGCTCTCGGAGCGCGGGAACTTCCCGCCGACGTACAGCTTGTAGGTCTTGAGGACGTCAAGACGCGCAACGACATCAGACATCGAGGTAGGCCTCCAGACCGTGGCGGCCACCCTCGCGGCCGTAGCCCGACTCCTTGTAACCGCCGAACGGCGAGGTCGGGTCGAACTTGTTGAAGGTGTTGGCCCAGACCACGCCGGCCTTGAGCTTGTTGGCCATCCAGAGGATGCGCGAGCCCTTCTCCGTCCAGATGCCGGCGGAGAGGCCGTACGGGGTGTTGTTGGCCTTCGCGACCGCCTCCTCGGGCGTGCGGAAGGTCAGCACCGACAGCACCGGGCCGAAGATCTCCTCCTGGGCGATCCGGTGGGCCTGGCTGACGCCGGTGAACAGGGTCGGCTTGAACCAGAAGCCGGTGCCCGGGAGTTCGCAGGACGGCGACCAGCGCTCGGCGCCCTCGGCCTCGCCGGCGTCGGTCAGCGCGGTGATCCGGGCCAGCTGCTCGGCGGAGTTGATGGCGCCGATGTCGGTGTTCTTGTCCAGCGGGTCGCCGACCCGCAGGGTGGCCATCCGGCGCTTCAGGGCGTCCAGCAGCTCGTCCTGGACCGACTCCTGGACCAGCAGGCGGGAACCGGCGCAGCAGACGTGGCCCTGGTTGAAGAAGATGCCGTTGACGATGCCCTCGACCGCCTGGTCGAGCGGCGCGTCGTCGAAGACGATGTTCGCGGCCTTGCCGCCCAGCTCCAGCGACAGCTTCTTGCGGGTGCCGGCCAGCTGCTTGGCGATCGCCCGGCCGACCGGGGTGGAGCCGGTGAAGGCGACCTTGTTGACGTCCGGGTGCGCGGTGAGCGCGGCGCCGGTGCGGCCGTCGCCGGTCACGATGTTGACGACGCCCTTCGGCAGACCGGCCTGGCGGCAGATCTCGGCGAAGCGCAGCGCCGTCAGCGGGGTGGTCTCGGCCGGCTTCAGGACGACGGTGTTGCCGGTCGCCAGGGCGGGCGCGATCTTCCACGCCAGCATCAGCAGCGGGAAGTTCCACGGGATGACCTGGCCGGCCACGCCCAGCGGCTTCGGGCTGGGGCCGAAGCCGGCGTAGTCCAGCTTGTCCGCCCAGCCCGCGTAGTAGAAGAAGTGCGCGGCGACCAGCGGCAGGTCGACGTCGCGGGTCTCACGGATGGGCTTGCCGTTGTCGATCGACTCGAGCACGGCCAGCTCGCGGCTGCGCTCCTGGATGATCCGGGCGATCCGGAACAGGTACTTGGCGCGCTCGCTGCCCGGCAGCGCCGACCAGTCGGCGAAGGCCTTGCGGGCGGCGGCGACGGCGCGGTCCACGTCCTCGTCGGTGCCCTGGGCGAACTCGGCGAGCACCTGCTCGGTGGCCGGGTTGACCGTCTTCAGGGCCTCGCTGCCGGAGGAGTCGACGAACTCGCCGCCGATGAAGTGGCCGTAGGAGGTGGCGATGTCACCCGCGGCGGCGGGCGACTCGGGGGCCGGGGCGTACTCGAAGAGGCCGGCCTTGCGCACGGGCTCCTCGATGTTCTTCTTCTTGGCCATGGTGATCAGTCCACCGTCACGTAGTCGGGGCCGGAGTAGCGTCCGGTGGTGAGCTTCTGGCGCTGCATCAGCAGGTCGTTGAGCAGGCTGGAGGCACCGAAGCGGAACCAGTGCGGGGTCAGCCAGTCGTCGCCGAGGGTCTCGTTGACCATCACCAGGTACTTCATCGCGTCCTTGGTGGTCTTGATCCCGCCGGCGGGCTTGACGCCGACCTGGACGCCGGTGGCCGCGCGGAAGTCTCGGACCGCCTCCAGCATCAGCAGGGTGACCGGCGGGGTCGCGTTGACGGCGACCTTGCCGGTGGAGGTCTTGATGAAGTCGGCACCGGCCAGCATCGCCAGCCAGGAGACCCGGCGGACGTTGTCGTAGGTCTGCAGCTCGCCGGTTTCGAAGATCACCTTGAGGTGGGCGGAGCTGCCGTCGGGGCGCTTGCACGCCTCCTTGACGGCGACGATCTCGTTGTAGACGTCGAGGTAGCGGCCGGAGAGGAAGACACCCCGGTCGATCACCATGTCGATCTCGTCGGCACCCGCGGCCACCGCGTCGGCGGTGTCGGCGAGCTTGACCGGGAGGGCGGCGCGGCCGGCCGGGAAGGCGGTGGCCACCGAGGCGACCTGGATGTCGGTGCCCTGCAGGGCGGCCTTCGCGGTGGCGACCATGTCCGGGTAGACACAGATGGCGGCGACGCGCGGGGTGGTGGGGTCGGTCGGGTCGGGGGTCCTGCCCTTGG
Source organism: Kitasatospora sp. NPDC023120 (assembly GCF_055560835.1). Lineage (NCBI taxonomy): Bacteria > Bacillati > Actinomycetota > Actinomycetes > Kitasatosporales > Streptomycetaceae > Kitasatospora > Kitasatospora sp. NPDC023120. The sequence goes on from NZ_JBVHHY010000001.1 coordinate 491,154, forward strand.
CGCACAGCGCGCGCACCTTGCCGACCGTGTCCGCGCCTTCCAGCGTGGTCAGGTCGATCATCGAGATCGCCAGGTCGATGGCGTACGCCTTCGCCGTGGTCTTGATGGAGCGGGTACCGAGAGTGGCGGCGCGCGCCTCCAGGCCGACCTGGTCGACGCCGGGCAGGCCGTGCAGGAAGCGGCGGAGCGAGGCCTCGGACGCCGCAACGTCCTGAAGGCCGCTGCCCGCAACGCCGAGGGCATTGGCTGCAACAGTGGACATAGTCACCAGACCAGCATATCTACGCGCGTAGTGGGCCGCCAGGGCGCCCACCTTTCGTGGCCGGACCGAGACCTCCGAATGAAGGGCATGGGGCAGAATCGACGCCATGACCGATTCCGACGGCAAGCCCCACCAGGGCCCGGCCGCCCCAGACGGGGACCCCGAGTACGCGGACCGCGTGTACCGCTCCGTCCCCGGTGTCATCTCCGGCGTGTTCCTGCTGGCCGTCGCCGCCTGGCTGATCGGCGACGCGGTGGCGACCGGCTCCGGGAAGACCCCGTACGTCGCGCTCGCCGCGGCGCCGGTGTTCGCCTTCCCGGTGATCGCCTACACGCTCCGCCCGGTGGTGCTCGCCTCGAACAGCCGGCTACTGGTGCGCAACCCGTGGCGGACCATCACCGCACCCTGGGCCTCGGTGGACGCGCTGCGCGCGGGGTACTCGGTCGAACTGCTCGCGGGCGACAGGAAGTACCAGATCTGGGCGGTGCCGGTGTCGCTGCGCCAGCGCAAGCGCGCCACCCGCGCCCAGAGCCGCGGCAACGCCGAGCACGCCTCCCGGACGGGGCTGGGGCTGGGCCTCGCCGCCCGGAGCAACCCGGTCGTCCAGGGCTCCCCGGACCCCACCCGCGCCTGGTCCGACCAGGTGACCGACGTGCTCTCGGAGATGGCCGAACGCAACGCCGCCCGCCCCGAGGCGGCCGGCCCGCTCGTGGTGCGCTGGTGCTGGTGGGTGATCGCTCCCACCCTGGTGGGCCTGGTCGCCCTGATCGCGGTCATCGCCGCCTGAGTGCTGCCAAACCGAGAGGGCCCGCCGGTCGCGTACCGGCGGGCCCTGTCGTTCGCGGGCTGTGGTCAGATGCCGGCGGCCGCGGCGAGGTCCCGCTTGACGGTGTCGAGGAGCGCGGCGGCGCGCTCGCGGGTCGGGGCGAGGTCGGCGGCGGTGGCGACCGGGAGGACGACCTCCAGGTAGCACTTGAGCTTGGGCTCGGTGCCGGACGGGCGGACCACGATGCGCGCGGAGCGGACGGCCTCGCCGGCCAGGTAGTAGCGCAGCCCGTCGGTGGGCGGCAGGTCGGCGGAGCCCGCCGAGAGGTCGTCGGCGCGGGTGACGGTCAGACCGGCCAGGACGGTCGGCGGCTGCTCGCGCAGGCGGCGCATGGCGTCGGCGATCAGCGAGAGGTCCTGGACCCGGACGGAGAGCTGGTCGGTGGCGTGCAGGCCGTGCTCCAGCGCCAGGTCGTCCAGCAGGTCGGACAGGGTGCGGCCGGACTTCTTGAGGGTGGCGGCGAGCTCGGCGACCAGCAGGGCGGCGGTGATGCCGTCCTTGTCCCGGACGCCCTGCGGGTCGACGCAGTAGCCGAGCGCCTCCTCGTAGCCGTAGCGCAGGCCCTCGGCGCGGGAGATCCACTTGAAGCCGGTCAGCGTCTCGGCGTAGCCCAGGCCCGCGGCCTCGGCGATCCGGCCGAGCAGGGTGGCGGAGACGATCGTGGTGGCGAAGGTGCCCTCGGCCTTCTTCGCGACCAGGGCCGAGCCGAGCAGCGCGCCGACCTCGTCGCCGCGCAGCATGCGCCAGCCGGCCGCGCTGTTGCCGCTGCCGGCCGCGTTGCCGTTGGTGGGGACGGCCACCGCGCAGCGGTCGGCGTCCGGGTCGTTGGCGATCACGATGTCCGGGCCGACCGAGGCGGCGGTGCGGAAGGCGAGGTCCATCGCCCCCGGCTCCTCCGGGTTGGGGAAGGCCACGGTCGGGAAGTCCGGGTCGGGCTCGGCCTGCTCGGCGACCACGGTGGGCGCGGGGAAGCCGGCCCGGCGGAAGGCGGCGACCAGGGTGTCGCGACCCACGCCGTGCATCGGGGTGTAGACGACGTCGAGCTCGCGCGGGCTGTGCGGGTCCACGATGGACACCGCGCGGGACAGGTAGGCCTCGACGACCTCCTCGCCGAGCACCTCCCAGCCGTCCTCGGCGCGCGGCACCTCGTCCAGCGAGCCGATCGCGTCGATCTCGGCGGCGATCCCGGCGTCGGCCGGCGGGACGATCTGCGAGCCGTCGCCCAGGTAGACCTTGTAGCCGTTGTCCTGCGGCGGGTTGTGGCTGGCGGTGACGGTGACGCCGGCGGCCGCGCCCAGGTGCGGGATGGCGAAGGCGAGCACCGGGGTGGGCAGCGGGCGCGGCAGCAGCGCGGCGCGCAGGCCGGCACCGACCACCACGGCGGCGGTGTCGCGGGCGAAGTCGTACGACTTGTGGCGGGCGTCGTAGCCGATCACGACCAGGTCGCCCAGGCCCTGCTTCTTCACGTACGCGACCAGGCCGGCGGCGGCCCGGATCACCACGGAGCGGTTCATCCGCATCGGGCCGGCGCCGATCTCGCCGCGCAGGCCGGCGGTGCCGAACTGGAGGCGGTCGGCGAAGCGCTCGGCGAGCTCGGCCCAGGCGCGCTTGCTGTCCGACTCGGCCTGCGGGCCCTCGGCCTGGGCCAGCAGGGCGGTGAGCTCCTCGCGGGTCTGCGGGTCGGGGTCCTCGGCCAGCCAGGTGCGGGCCCGGGCGAGGAGGTCGGTGGTGGGTGCCTGCGTCATGCTGCCAGCTCCATCGGGAAGTGCGTCGGTGTGTCGGCCGGAGGGTCCGCCGGGACCTGGGGGTTCCGCAAAGGGGGTTGCGCACGCGGACGGGGCCCGCGGGCGGGCGTGATCGGTGGATCACTGCCGCCCGTGGGCCCCGTCACTCATGCATTCTGCGCCTGGTGGGCGTCAGATCCGCTCAAGGACCTTCGCCAGCAGCTCGCCCATGCGCTCGGCGGAGGCCTTGCCGGCCTCCAGCACCTCTTCGTGGTTGAGCGGCTCGCCGGTCATGCCGGCGGCCAGGTTGGTGACCAGGGAGATGCCGAGCACCTCGGCGCCGGCCTCGCGGGCGGCGATGGCCTCCAGGGTGGTGGACATGCCGACCAGCTCGCCACCGATCACCCGGGCCATGTTGACCTCGGCCGGGGTCTCGTAGTGCGGGCCGCGGAACTGCACGTAGACGGCCTCGTCCAGGGTCGGGTCGACCTCGTGGCAGAGCGTGCGCAGGCGCTTGGAGTACAGGTCGGTGAGGTCGACGAAGTTGGCGCCGACGATCGGGGAGTCCCCGGTCAGGTTGATGTGGTCGCTGATCAGGACCGGCTGGCCGGGGGTCCAGCCCTGGCGCAGGCCGCCGCAGCCGTTGGTCAGCACGATGACGCCGCAGCCGGCCGCGGCGGCGGTGCGCACGCCGTGGACGACGGTGGCCACGCCGTGGCCCTCGTAGTAGTGGTTGCGGCCGAGGAAGATGAGGGCGCGCTTGTCGCCGATCTTCACCGAGCGGATCTTGCCGGCGTGACCGGCGACGGCGGGGGCGGGGAAGCCGGGCAGGTCGGTGACCGGGAACTCGGCCACGGTCTCGCCCAGGGCGTCGGCGGCCGGCACCCAGCCGGAGCCCATCACCAGGGCGACGTCGTGCCGCTCGGCACCGGTCAGCTCGCGCAGGCGCTCGGCGGCGGCCTGGGCGGCGGCGTAGGGGTCGGTGGAGACGACCGACTGAGGAGAAGCGTTCACGGGTCCGAGGATAGACGGGAATCGACTACGCGCGTAGAAAATCCGCCGCGGCATGCCGGATCGTTACCCGGTTGACCCGAAAACACAGCTCGGTGCTGCTATTCGGGTGACGGGTCTCGTCGGTTCCGACAGCTGCGGATCCGGTTCAGAGCCGCTTCGCGCTGCGCAGCCCCTTCGCGTACATGCCGTTGTCGTCGAGCCGCGCCGTGCCGCCCTTGTCGCCGAAGGTCGGGCCGTCGGCCTCCTCCCGGCTGGAGATGTACCGGGGGTGGCCGTCGGTGTCCAGGCCCAGGAAGATGCCGGTGTGGTCGAGCCGGGCGCCGGTGCGGGCGTCGATCTCGAAGAACACCAAGTCGCCGGGTTGCAGCGGGTCGATCGAGGCCGGGCGCAAGGTGGTGTCCGAGCCGGCGGCGGTGGTCAGCGGGATCACCGGGATGCCGGGGCCCAGCCGGGCCAGGCCGTTGGCGGTGCGCGGCAGTCCGGGACCGGGGGCGTCCTTGGAGAGCAGCGGGTAGCCGGAGCGGTAGCCGTACACCATCCGGACGAAACCCGAGCAGTCGAAGGCGCCGTAGCGGGTCTTGTCGGGCTGCCGGGTCACCTTGTCGGCGAACGTGTACGGAACGCCGAGGTAGTCGAAGAAGTCGGTCTGTTCCAGCCGCAGGTCGTTGCCGACCGAACCGTTGGGATTGAGCGGGCCGAAGGACGCGTCGCCCTTGAAACGCACGCCCTTGGCGTCCTTCTCGGCGGGTGCCCCGGCCACGTACTGGGTGGCCGCCGCCAGGACGTCGTCGGCGGTCGAGCCGAGCGACTGCTGGAACCAGGTGCGGAACCAGCCCTCCTGCTCCGCGCCCGGCTTCCAGGGCTGCGGCAGCAGCCGGACCCAGCTGTCGGTCACCACGGTGGCGGCGGTGGTGCCCGGCTCGGCGAAGGTGCGGCTGGGGCCGGCCAGGACGGCGGTGCGGGCGTTGTCGGTCAGCGTGGCGACCACGCCGCCGCGGGCGTCCCGGACCACCGTGCGGTCCGGCCCGGCCAGCCGCTCGTAGCGGTACTGGGCGGGTGCGGCGGCCCGGGCGGTGCCGGCGTCCGCGGTGGCGGACGGCGCGGCGGCGGCGGTGATCAGCGGCGCGCCGCTGCCCGCCGTCGGCTGCCGGTCGCGGTCCCGCAGCTGGACGGTGAGGTAGCCGCTGGCGGCCAGCAGGGTCACGGCGAGGCCGCCGCTGAGCAGGGACTTGCGGGTCACTGGCATGGGGGTTCCCGTCGGGATCAGGTGCCGGGCAGCGCGCCGAGCAGGACGCCGGCGGTCAGGACGACGTAGTTGGCGAGCGTCACCGTGCTGGTGGCCATCAGGGTGGCCGCCCGGGGCTGACGGACCAGCTGGTAGGCGATCAGGCCGGGGACGATGAAGCCGAGCGTCTGGTTGGCGTACAGGGTGGGCAGCTCGCGCTGCAGCACCAGCATCACGGTGGCCTGCAGCAGCACGCCGATCAGCACCACGGCGGCGAACAGCCGCTTGCCGTACAGGATCACCAGCTTCTGGACGACCCGGATGGCGAGGAAGGTCAGCACCGTCACGCCGATCACGATGGCCACCCGCTGGAGGGACTCGACCAGGGTGAGGGCCAGCCAGCCGGGGGTGATCATGCCGCCGGGGGAGAGGTTCGTGGTCAGGTAGCAGACCAGCGAGAAGACCAGGCCGAGCGCGATGCCGATGGCGGCGATCTCGGGGGTGAGCTCGGTGGGGATCACTGCTGGTCTCCGTAGGGGGCGGCGGTGCGGTGGTGGGGGTCGAACCAGGAGTCGGGGAGCGGTTCCGGGTGGTAGACCGGCTCGGCGTGGACCGGCTCGGCGTACGGGGTGTCCCGGCCGTACGGGGCGTGGGAGGCGTACGGGGCGGCATCGGCGTACCGGACCGGCTCGGGGTACGGATCCGGCTCGGCGTAGTACGCGGGCCCGGGGTACTCCGGCTCCGGGTAGAGCGGTTCGGGCTCGTGGTACGCGTACTCCGGCGCCTCCGGGAGGTCCGGGGCCTCGTCCGGTTCGAGGCGGGCCAGCTCCTCCAGGAACAGCTCGCCCTGGCCGTGGATGTTGCCGACGGCCACCAGCGAGGAGTCCGGCCCGAGTTCGGCCAGCAGCTCGGCGGTGAGCCGCTCCGGGTCTCGCTTGTCGCCGCCGAGGTCGACCACCCGGCCCGACCAGCCGGCGGGGATGCCGTCGCGGGCGCTCTTGGTGGGGTGGCCGATCAGGAAGACCGTGTCCGGGTCGAGGTCCGGGACGATCTGGCCCATCTGACCGTTGCGCTCGACCCGGTCCGGGCGGCAGTTGATCACCACGTTGAGCGGGCGGTGGATCGCGCCGAGGTCCTCCAGCTGGCGGACGTTCATCAGCGTGGACTCGGGGTCGTTGGCGGCGAAGACGTTGGCGAAGCGCAGCCGCTTGCCGTCCGCGGTGCGGTAGCGGTCGACCGACAGCACGCCCGGGTCCGGCGGGGCCGCCCACATGCCCTGCAGCGCGGTCTGCCGCTCCACGCCGAGGAGTTCGGCGACGGCGAGGGCGATCGCCACGTTCTCCTTGAAGGTGAACCAGCTGAACCCGCGCAGCTCCTCGTCGGTGACCGCCTCCGGGTCCACCACGATCAGCCGGCAGTCCCGCTTGGCCGCCTCCTCGCGCAGGATGTGCGCGCGCTCCTGCTCGGCGGTGACGCACACCCCGCCGACCGGCATCGAGCGCGACAGCGAGCGGGCGACGTCGTCCAGGGTCGGGCCCATCTCGGCCAGGTGGTCCTCGCGGACGTTGCACAGCACGCCGATGGTGGAGCGGATCAGCTTGGTCTGGTTGACCTCCTGGAGCGCCGGCATGACGGCCATGCACTCGATCACCAGGGCGTCCGGCCGGTAGGTGGCGGCGCGGCGGACGATGCCGATCTGCTCCACCACGTTGGCGATGCCGAACTTGCGGTAGACCGGCTCCTCGGTGGCGTCCGGGTGGATGAACCGGGCCGCGGTGCCGGTGGTCTTGGCGACCGTCACCAGCCCGCCGCCGCGCAGCGCGCCCGCGCACAGCCGGGTGATCGAGCTCTTGCCGCGGATGCCGTTGACCAGGACCCGGGTCGGGATCTGCTCCAGCGCGGTGAAGTGCCGGCGCTGCTCGACGATGCCGGCCACCAGCAGCACGGTGCAGCACACCAGCAGCACGACGTAGAGGAAGAGCACGGGAGATCCTTCGGGCGGGGCTCAGCGGGCGGGAGCGGACTCGGGCGAGGGCGCGGTACGGCGGGGTCGGGCCAGCTCCTGGCGGATCAGCTCCAGGCTGCGGGCGACGGCGCCGACCTCGTCGTGGTGGACGGGGTAGAGCACGGTGCGGCGGTCCCCGGCGGCCAGCGCCTCGGCGCTCGTGGCGAGCCGGCGCAGCGGCAGGCCGACGGCGATGTACAGCCAGCCCAGGCAGAGCGCGGCGGCGGCCAGACCGAGCATGCCGGCCAGGATCGCGCGCCGGTCGGCCCGGTTCTGGTCGAGGTGCAGCCAGGCCACCGGGTGGGCGGTGACCACGGACCAGCCGAGCTTGGCGACGCTGCCGTTGCCGCCGAGCGGGGCGGCGGCGAGCAGGGCCGGTTCGCCGCCGTCGCGGAGCACGTCGGCGGCGGCGGACTTCCCGGCGTCGGTGAGGACCTTGCGGGCCCGGCCGTCCGGCAGGTCGCCGAAGGAGGTGTAGCCCTCGTTGGCGGCGAGCACCCGCTGCCGGTCGTCGACCAGCCAGACCCGGCCGAGCCCGGGGCGGACCAGCAGGCCGCTGAGGAAGTCGGTCTTGAACTCGCCGACCAGGACCGGCCCCTTGGGCTCCGGGGCGCCCTCCGTCTCGGCGTCGGCCGGGGCGGCGGTGAGCGCCGCGCGGGCGGCGATCCGGGGCTCCTTGCCGGAGCTGTTGAGCAGCAGCACGCCGCTCGCGCCGAGGGCCTCCGGGCCGGTGCGGTGCGGGGCCTCGCCGGCGTGGGCGAGCACCGCACCGTCGGCGCCGAGGACGTAGAGCGAGCGGTAGCGGTCGTGCTCGGCGAGGGTGTCGCGGAGCAGGGTCTCGGCCTTGCCGACGGAGGCCTCGGCGAGCGAGGGGGCGAGCGAACGCAGGTCCGCGTAGCCCTCGTTGAGTGCCTGGCGGATCCGGTCGGCGGCGGTGTCGGTGCGGTCGCGGTGCCCGGCCACGACCTGGGTGGGCACCCGTACGGTCGGGTCGTTGCCGCCGAGGAACAGCAGCGGGCCGGACCAGCCGAGCACCAGGACGGCGCAGAGCGCGAGCGGCAGCGCGGTGCCGGGGCGGCGCCCGCGGGCGGGGGCGGCGGCCGGCGGGCGGGAGGGGTCGAGGAGCTGGCGGCGCAGCTCCTCCAGGGCGCGGGCGATCCGGCCGGCCTCGCCGCGCTTCGGTCCGCGCACCGGCTGCTCCAGCCGGTCGCCGCGGGTCAGTCGGCGGGACTCCAGGAACAGCCCCAGCAGCGGGCGCTGGAGGCTGCGGATCAGGTACCAGGCGAGCAGCAGGGCCAGGACGAGCAGGGCGCCGGCGGCGGCGAGGCCGAGCCTGGGGTGGCGCAGGTCGCCGGCCTTGCCGTCGACGGTGCTGGTGGAGACCACGGTCAGGCCGAGCGGGGCGGCCTGGTCGTGCCCGCCGGGGGTGGCGACGGAGGCCCAGCCGGCGACCCGGCGCAGTCCCTTGTCGTCCGGGCTGCCGGCCAGGCTGCCGGAGGCCGTCTCGCCGGGGGCCGGGTGCTGGCGGGCGGCGCGCTCGCGGGCGGTGCCGACCAGTTTGCGGTCGCCGTCGGTGGTGAGCGCCGCGCCGGTGGTGTCCAGGACGGCGCCGGTGGCGTCGAGGACCTGGATGGTCTGCTCCTTGCGGGTGGCGATGCCGGGCAGCCGCAGGTTGTCGGAGGCGACCAGCAGGGCGCGGCCGTCGGACTTGGTGGCGACCAGCGCGAAGGTGAGCAGTCGGGTGCCGGCGGTGGAGGGCACCAGGACGGGGGCGGGCGCGGTGTCGGTGACCTTGGTCAGGTCCAGGCCGGCCAGCGGGACGGTCTCGCCGCGGGCGGCCAGCAGCCGGCCGGTGTCGGGGCGGACCACCACCGTGCCGCGCCACTTGTGGTACGCCTGGCCGAGCGCGGTCAGCACGGCGGCGGGCTCGGCGGGGGCGTTCTCGTAGCGGGCGGCGGCCCGGCCCAGGTCGGTGGCGCTCTCGTGCAGTCCGGCGCGCAGCGAGGCGGCGGTGTCCTCGGCGGCGTACTGGTGGGACTCGCGGACGGCCTGCGGGGTGTCGTCGACGCGCAGTCCGCCGACGGCCAGGGCGGTGATCGCGGCGACCGCGAGCAGCAGGACCAGCAGCAGCACGATGGGCGGGCGGATGCCTCCGAGCAGTGGCATGTCGGCCCGGCGGCGGTAGCGGTGCTGCCGCGGCGGGTTCGGTGCCGTGCTCACGAGGGGCCTCGTTATCCTCCGGGCTCGCGTGCCGGCATACGGGAGGTCGGCGGGGCGGCCTTCCCGGTCAAGCGATGATCAAGAACTGGTCAAGCCGAACCAGCGTACGAAGGGGTTTCGGAAAAGTTGTCACGTACCGGTTGCGATCCGGTGCCGCTTGGGTTTCGATTCGCCGGGTTCCGGCGTGGATCATGGCTGTGCCTGCGGGCAGGGTAGGTTCGACCGCCATGGAGACTCGGGGTTCGCGACGCACGCTGCTGCTGCCGGTGGCGGTGCTGCTGGTGCTGGCGGCGCTCGCGGGGGCGCTGACCCTCGCCGCGCGCGGCCGCGCCGAGCGGCCGCGGGTGGTCCAGCAGGCGCCGCCCTCGGGGCCGGCCCCGGTGGACCTCGCGGCCCGGGTGGACGAGTACACCGCCGGGTTCACTTCGGACGGCCCGTACGCCGCGCCGGACGCGATGCAGCGCCGGGCGGTGGCGGACGGCGTGCTCGGCGCGCTGGACGGGCAGCCCGAGCAGGCGAGCCGTGAGCTGGCCCGGGTCGGCTACCGGCTCACCGAGTTCACCGAGGCGGCGACCGGCCGCCGGGTGGCCGAAATCGCCGACGACACCGCGGCCGCGAGCCGCGGCTGGGGCCGGGTCTACCTGGACCTCTCGGCCCGCGCGAACTGGTCCGTGCAGGTGCCCCACCCGGTGTCGGACGCCCGGACGGAAGCGCTCGGGGTGGAGCTGTTCCGGGCGACGCCGGGCGGCGTGCTGGTGCTCGCCGGGGCGCACCGCCGGGCCGGGGCGGACGGCTCCTCGGACGTCGCGCACCGCTCCGACACCGTCTTCGCCGCCGTGGTCGAGGCGCTCACCGGGCGGGGGCTGCCCGGCATCCAGGTGCACGGGTTCGACGAGGGCAGCCTGCCCGGGCAGGACGCGGTGGTCTCCAGCGGCGCCGGGCAGGCCGGCCCGGCGGCCGAGCTGACCGCCGCCGGGCTGGGCCGGGCCGGGTACGCGGTCTGCCGGGCCTGGCGGGAGAAGTGCGGGCAGCTGGAGGGCGCCACGAACGTCGAGGGCCGGTTCGCGGCCGGCGTCGGGGTGCCGTGGCTGCATGTGGAGCTGGGCAACGGGCTGCGCACCGAGCCGGCCCGGCGCGCGGTGGTGGCCGGGGTGTTGGCGGAGACGGCGCGCAGCTGGGGCGCCAGGCCCTAGCAGAGGCCCGGCAGGGGCCTAGCAGGTGCCCGGCGAGGGGCCCGGCAAGGCCCTAGCAGGGGCGGCGGCGCAGGTCCATGACGTAGTCGTGCGGGGCGCCGGCGCTCTCGGCGGCGTCGGCGATCAGGCCGAGGTAGCGGGCCGCGGGCAGGCCGCCCTCGTAGTCGTTGAGCACGTACGTCCAGACCGGGATGTCCCCGTCCAGGGTCTGCGCGCGCAGCTTGATCTTGCGGTAGATGCCGAGCTGGACGCCCTCCCAGCGGTCCAGGCCGTCCTCGTCCATCGGCGAGACGTCGTACAGCGAGACGAAGACTTGGTCCTTCTCGTCCTCGACGACGGTGGCCAGCGAGCCCTCCCAGCCGAGCTGCTCGCCGCCGAAGGTGAGCCGCCAGCCGTCCAGCCACCCCGTGCCGCGCAGCGGGGAGTGCGGGGCTCGGCGGGTCATCTGCCGGGCATCGAGGTTGGTGGCATACGCGGCGTAAAGGGGCATGCGGGCCAGCGTAGCCCGGGCGGCGGGCGGTCCGGGCTATCGGACGAAGGTACGGAGCCCGGACCCCGGCGTGGCGTCGCTCTCGGCGTGCGGGACAATGGGGAGCGTGACTCGGATCGTGATCATCGGTGGCGGACCCGGCGGCTACGAGGCGGCCCTGGTCGCCGCACAGCTCGGCGCGGAGGTGACCGTCGTCGACACCGACGGTCTGGGCGGATCGGCGGTGCTCACGGACTGCGTTCCGTCGAAGACGCTGATCGCGACCGCGGAGGTGATGACCACCTTCGACAGCTCGTACGAGGAGCTCGGCATCCTCGTCGCGGACGACACCCCGCCGATCGAGCAGGCCGCCCGGGTCATCGGCGTGGACCTGGGCAAGGTCAACCGCCGTGTGAAGCGGCTGGCGATCGCGCAGTCCCACGACATCACCCAGTCCGTCACCCGCGCCGGCGTCACCGTGCTGCGCGGCCGCGGCCGGCTCGGCACCGGCGGGCAGGCCGTGGACGGCTCCCGCGAGGTCCTGGTGGACGCGCCCGACGGCACCGTGCAGTCGCTGCGCGCCGACGCGGTGCTGATCGCCACCGGTGCCCACCCGCGCGAGCTGCCGGACGCCCAGCCGGACGGCGAGCGGATCCTGACGTGGACCCAGGTGTACGACCTGGAGGAGCTGCCCCGCGAGCTGATCGTGGTCGGCTCCGGCGTGACCGGCGCCGAGTTCGCCGGCGCGTACCAGGCGGTCGGCTCCAAGGTCACCCTGGTGTCCAGCCGCGACCGGGTGCTGCCGGGCGAGGACCCGGACGCCGCCGAGGTGCTGGAGGACGTCTTCCGCCGCCGCGGCATGAACGTGATGGGCCGTTCGCGCGCCGAGAGCGTCAAGCGGATCGGCGACCGGGTCGAGGTGACCCTGGCTGACGGCAAGGTGATCGAGGGCTCGCACTGCCTGATGGCGGTCGGCTCGATCCCCAACACCGCCGAGATGGGCCTGGAGGAGGCCGGGGTCAAGCTCAACGACTGGGGCCAGATCCAGGTCGACCGGGTCTCCCGCACCACCGCCCCCGGCGTGTACGCGGCCGGCGACTGCACCGGCGTCTTCATGCTCGCCTCGGTGGCGGCGATGCAGGGCCGGATCGCGATGTACCACGCGCTCGGCGACGCGGTGCAGCCGCTGAACCTCAAGACCGTGGCCTCCAACGTCTTCACCGACCCGGAAATCGCCACCGTCGGCTACACCGCGGCCGACGTGGAGTGCGGCAAGATGGACGCCGTCGTGGTCAAGCTCCCGCTGCGCGGCAACCCGCGGGCGAAGATGCAGGGCATCCGGGACGGCTTCGTGAAGCTGTTCTGCCGCCCGGGCACCGGCATCGTGGTCGGCGGCGTGGTCGTCGCCCCGCGCGCCAGCGAGCTGATCCACCCGATCTCGCTCGCGGTGGACGCCAATCTGACGGTCGAACAGGTGGCCAGCGCCTTCACCGTCTACCCGTCCGTCTCCGGCTCGACCGCCGAGGCCGCCCGGCAGCTGCACATCCGCAAGCGGGCCGACGGCGAATCCTGAGCGTCCGGCGCACAGTTGAGGGGCGGCTGCCGATGGGCGCCGCCCCTCGCGCATGACCGAACGTCACCCGGACGGCGGGCGCAGTCCCGGGCTATTGACGGCGCGTATTGTACGGTCACGCGCCGCTCGTGCGCGAGCAATTCCCGCTACTAGCTGCAAACGCCTGAAAGCAGACGGTCACGCAGGTTACCGTCGGTCCTGTGTTTGCTGCAGAACGTCGCCAGTTGATCCTCGAAATGGTGCGCGCCAACGGAGCCGTCTCGCTCCGGGAGTTGGCCCGCGTCGTCCAGACCTCCGAAGTGACCGTGCGCCGTGACGTGCGGGCGCTGGAGGCAGAAGGGCTCCTCGACCGCCGGCACGGCGGCGCGGTGCTCCCCGGCGGCTTCAGCCGCGAACCCGGCTACCCGCAGAAGACCCACCTGTCCGCGGCGGAGAAGAGCGCCATCGCGGACCTCGCCGCCGGCCTGGTGGAGGAGGGTGACGCGGTGGTGGTCGGCGCCGGCACCACCACCCAGGAGCTGGCCCGCAGACTGGCCCGGGTGCCCGGGCTGACGGTGGTCACCAACTCGCTGCTGGTCGCCCAGGCGCTGGCGCACGCCAACCGGGTCGAGGTGGTGATGACCGGCGGCACCCTGCGCGGCTCCAACTACGCCCTGGTGGGCAGCGGCGCCGAGCAGTCGCTGCAGGGGCTGCGGGTCACCAAGGCCTTCATCTCCGGCAGCGGGCTGACCGCCGAGCGCGGGCTGTCGACCGCGAACATGCTGTCCGCGAGCGTGGACCGGGCCATGGTGCTGGCGGCCGCCGAGGTCATCGTCCTCGCCGACCACACCAAGCTCGGCGCGGCCGGCATGTTCCAGACCGTCGCCACCGAGACGATCACCCGGCTGGTCACCGACGAGCAGGCCACCGCGGACGACACCACCGCCCGCGAGCTGGACGCGCTCGCCGACTGCGGGGTTCAGATCGACCTGGCGCCGATCGGGGCGGCCCCGATCGGCGACGCCCCGGTGCACGGCACCGGCAGCGGCCCGGTCCACCAGACCCAGCCCGGCCCGCTGGGCCGCCGTGGCGGACCGCCCCCCGGCGGCGCCCCGCTGCCCGGCCAGCGCCGCCCCGGCGCCCACGGCGGGCCGGTCGGCCCCGGCGGGATGCCGGTCCGGCTGGCCGAGCTGGGCCTGCCGCGCGGGCGCTGAGCCGGCCCGCAACCGCCGCCCGCGTCCCCGCAGAACGCGACCGGTCCGCACACCCCTCGGGGTGTGCGGACCGGTCGGTGCTCCGGGGACGCGTCAGTCCCCGAGCGGGGTCAGTCCTTGATCTCGCAGAGCGCGGCGCCGCTGCTGACGCTCGCGCCCACCTCGGCCTTGAGGCCGACGATGGTGCCCGCCTTGTGGGCGTTCAGCGGCTGCTCCATCTTCATCGCCTCCAGGACCACGATCAGCTCGCCCTCGGCGACGACCTGGCCCTCCTCGACGGCGACCTTGACGATGGTGCCCTGCATCGGCGAGGCCAGGGTGTCACCGCTGACGGCCGAGCCGGCCTTCTTGGCGCCCACCCGGCGCTTGGCCTTGGCGGCACCGGCCGCGCCGGCCGCCGGGGCGGCCGCCACGCCCAGCGAGGACGGCAGCGAGACCTCGATCCGCTTGCCGCCGACCTCGACCACGACGGTCTCCCGGCCCTCGGCCTCCTCGCCGTCGCCGGCGGCACCGGTGAACGGCGGGATGGTGTTCTCGAACTCGGTCTCGATCCACCGGGTGAAGACCTTGAACGGCTCGTCGCTGCCGTGCACCTCGGGCGCGAACGCCGGGTCGGTGACGACCGCCTGGTGGAACGGGATGGCGGTGGCCATGCCCTCCACCTTGAACTCGGACAGCGCGCGGCGGGCCCGCTCCAGGGCCTGCTTGCGGTCGCGGCCGGTGACGATCAGCTTGGCCAGCAGGGAGTCCCAGGCCGGGCCGATGACCGAGCCGGTCTCCACGCCGGAGTCCAGGCGCACGCCCGGGCCGGACGGCGGGGCGAACAGCGTCACGGTGCCGGGCGCGGGCAGGAAGTTGCGGCCCGGGTCCTCGCCGTTGATGCGGAACTCGAAGGAGTGACCCCGCACCTCGGGGTCGTCGTAGCCGAGCTCCTCGCCGTCGGCGATCCGGAACATCTCGCGGACCAGGTCGAGGCCGGTGACCTCCTCGGTGACCGGGTGCTCGACCTGCAGACGGGTGTTGACCTCCAGGAAGGAGATCGTGCCGTCCAGCGCCACCAGGAACTCGCAGGTCCCGGCGCCCTGGTAGCCGGCCTCCTTCAGGATGGCCTTGGACGCCCGGTACAGCTCGGCGTTCTGCTCGGGGGTCAGGAACGGCGCGGGCGCCTCCTCGACCAGCTTCTGGTGCCGGCGCTGCAGCGAGCAGTCACGGGTGGAGACGACGACCACGTTGCCGTGCTTGTCGGCGAGGCACTGGGTCTCCACGTGGCGGGGGTTGTCCAGGTACCGCTCGACGAAGCACTCGCCGCGACCGAAGGCGGCGACCGCCTCGCGCACCGCGGAGTCGTACAGCTCCGGGATCTCCTCCAGGGTGCGGGCGACCTTGAGGCCGCGGCCGCCGCCGCCGAAGGCCGCCTTGATGGCGACCGGCAGGCCGTGTTCCCGGGCGAAGTCGACGACCTCGTCGGCGCCCGAGACCGGGTCCGGCGTACCGGCGACCAGCGGGGCACCGGCGCGCTGCGCCACGTGCCGGGCGGTGACCTTGTCACCGAGGTCGCGGATGGCCTGCGGCGGCGGGCCGATCCAGATCAGACCCGCGTCGAGCACGGCCTGGGCGAAGTCCGCGTTCTCCGACAGGAACCCGTAGCCCGGGTGGACGGCGTCGGCGCCGGAGTCGGCGGCCGCCTTCAGGACCTTGGCGATGTCGAGGTAGCTGGTAGCGGGGGTGTCACCGCCCAGCGCGTAAGCCTCGTCGGCCGCGCGGACGTGCAGCGCATCCCGGTCCGGCTCGGCGTAGACGGCGACGCTGGCGATACCGGCGTCCGAGCAGGCCCGGGCGACGCGGACGGCGATTTCCCCGCGGTTGGCGATGAGCACCTTGCGCACTGTGGCTCCCTTCTTGAACCTCGTTGAGTTTATGGATTCCCGGGCAGTACCGGCGAGTAGCCCCCGGTTGTGAACTATCCCACACGCTGGGTGATGGGATCAGGGGCCTCGCTACCGGCCCGTAGGAGACGCCGCAGGTCGCGGCAGGTGGGGGCCTGGCGGCGGGGCCACGGCGGGTGACGGAGGGGCGGCGTGGCGGGACGGTGGCATGGGCCACACTCTCGCCCGGACCGCTCAAGCGGCGCCTGTGCGGGTGTCGGGCCGCCGCAGTGCCTCGGCCGTCACGTCGGCCGCCAGCTCCACCATGTCCGGCCCGTAGGCCTGCGGCTTGACCACCCGCAGGACGAGCGCGAAGGTCCCGTTGCGGCCGTGCCTGCGGGCGAGTTCGCGGTGGTGGGCGACCAGGTAGCGCACACCGGCCTGGTTGGCGGTGCCGGTCTGACCGGAGATCAGGAACACCGGGCGGCCGCCGTCCGGAGTGGCGATCCGGGCCAGCAGGGTGTGCGCCTGGTCCTGGTCGGCGGTGTAGTCACGGTCGCCCACCACGAGCACGTTGCTGCCCGCTCCGGGACCGGAGGTGACCAGCACGCCCGGCAGGCCCCAGGCCAGGTGGGCGGCCATCCGCTCGTTGCTGACCGGACCGCCCAGGCAGAGCTCGGTCTTGGCGCCCAAGCCCCGGTGCGCCGCGTCGTGCGCGACCAGTTCGGGCCGCGCCCCGCACTCCTCGACCAGCCCGGCCAGCCACATCAGGGCGTAGGCGTCCCGCCGGGTGACGGTGTTCGCGTGCGAGCCCGCGCCGATGCTGCGCGGCACCACGATCAGGCACTCGCTGTCGGCGGGCAGCCCGAGGAACTCTCGCACCCGTTCGACCCGGCGGCGCCGCCGCAGGGCCTGGGCGAGCCAGCCGAGGCCGGCGCTGATCGCGCTGGCCACCAGGCCCAGCACCACATTGAGCACGCTGTCGGTCATCGCCGCGTTTCCCTCCCCCGTCCGGACGGCGGCCAGCTTAGAGGGCCAACCGCCGGATGCGGGAGGTCACTTGGTCCACAGATCGACGATGCGGACGTCGAGGTCGGCGAGCAGGCGGCGCAGCAGCGGAAGGGAGAGTCCGATGACGTTGCCCGGGTCACCGTCGATCCCGTCGACGAACGGCGCCGAGCGGCCGTCCAGGGTGAACGCCCCGGCCACGTACAGCGGTTCGCGGGAGGCCACGTACGCGGCGATCTCGTCGTCGTCCGGGGTGCCGAAGCGGACGGTGGTGGAGGCGGTGGCCGAGGACTGCCGGCCGGTCACCGTGTCGATCACGCAGTGGCCGGTGCGCAGCACCCCGGCGCGGCCGCGCATCGACTGCCAGCGGGCCACCGCCTCGGCGGCGTCGGCGGGCTTGCCGAGCGCCTGCCCGTCCAGCTCCAGGACGGAGTCGCAGCCGATCACCAGCTCGCCGCCGGTGAGTTCGGCGGCGACGGCCTTCGCCTTGGCCTCGGCCAGGACGAGCGCGAGCTCGGCGGGGGAGGCGGCGCTGATCGCGTCCTCGTCGACGCCGCTGACCACCACGCGCGGGTCGAGACCCGCTTGGCGCAGCAGCCCGAGGCGGGCGGGGGAGGCGGAGGCGAGGACGAGGGCGCGCTGGTCGGTCATGGCCACCAGGGTAGGGGGTGCCGGCGTCCGCCGTTCAGGTGAACAACCGGGCGATCATCAGCAGGACGGAGCCCACCAGCAGGATGGCGGCGAGCACCTTGCCGGCCCGATGCATCCGCTCCTGCATCCGACGGGCCTCGGGCGAGGGCTCGTCGCGGGGGTCTGACCAGAGCACCCGTCCAGAGTGCGCCGTGCCCGGGGGCGGGCGCCTGAGTATCCGTACTCAGGTTTGGGGCGATCCGGGCGGCGAGTGGGCGAGTAACAGCGCGGGAAGTCGGACGGGCCGACTTCCCGCGCTGCGGGGGGTGCTTCAGTGTGTTCCTGCCGGCCTCAGTGCGCCCAGCCCGAGGTGCGCCAGGCGTGGGCGCCGGGCCGGAGGGCGGGGCGGAGCAGGCGGGAGCGGTCGTTCCAGGGGGCGGCCGGGCCGGCGCCGGCCTGACGCGCCGCCTCGGCGGCGGCCTGCGCGGCGGCGGCCCGGGCCTGGACCACCGCCAGAACGGTGGCCAGCTCCTCGGGGGTCGGCTGCCCGTGCAGCACGTGGATCGGGGACATGGCTGGTTCTCTCCCGACAGGGATGGGGCCTACAGGGGGATGTTGCCGTGCTTCTTCGGCGGCAGCACCTCGCGCTTGCCGCGCAGCGCCCGCAGGCCCCGGACGATGTGCCGGCGGGTCTCGCTCGGCGCGATGACCGCGTCGACGTAGCCGCGCTCGGCCGCCAGGTACGGGTTCAGCAGGGTGTCCTCGTACGAGGCGATCAGCTCGGCCCGCTTCTCCTCGACGTTGCCGGCCGCCTCGGCCTCGGCGATCTCCCGGCGGTGCAGGATGTTGACCGCGCCCTGCGCGCCCATGACGGCGATCTGGGCGGTCGGCCAGGCCAGGTTGAGGTCGGCGCCCAGGTGCTTGGAGCCCATGACGTCGTAGGCGCCGCCGAAGGCCTTGCGGGTGATCACGGTGATCAGCGGGACGGTGGCCTCGGCGTAGGCGTAGATCAGCTTGGCGCCGCGGCGGATGATGCCGTCCCACTCCTGCTCGGTGCCGGGCAGGAAGCCGGGCACGTCGACGAAGGTCAGCACCGGGATGTTGAACGAGTCGCAGGTGCGGATGAAGCGGGCGGCCTTCTCGCTGGCGTTGATGTCCAGGCAGCCGGCCAGGTCCATCGGCTGGCTGCCGACGATGCCCACCGACTGGCCCTCGACCCGGCCGAAGCCGGTGATGATGTTGCCCGCGTACAGCGGCTGGGTCTCCAGGAACTCGCCGTCGTCGACGATGTGCTCGATGACCTTGCGCATGTCGTACGGCTGGTTCGCCGAGTCCGGCACGATCGTGTCGAGTTCGAGGTCCTCGTCGGTGACCGAGAGGTCGGCCTGCTCCGGGTAGGCCGGCGGGTCGGACAGGTTGTTGGACGGCAGGTACGAGAGCAGGCTCTTGACGTACTCGACCGCCTCCTTCTCGTCCGAGGCCAGGTAGTGCGCGTTGCCGGACTTGGTGTTGTGGGTGCGCGCGCCGCCCAGCTCCTCCATGCCCACGTCCTCGCCGGTGACGGTCTTGATCACGTCCGGGCCGGTGATGAACATGTGCGAGGTCTGGTCGGCCATCACCACGAAGTCGGTGATCGCGGGGGAGTACACCGCGCCGCCCGCGCAGGGGCCCATGATCAGCGAGATCTGCGGGATGACGCCCGAGGCGTGCACGTTGCGGCGGAAGATCTCGCCGTACAGGCCGAGCGAGACCACGCCCTCCTGGATCCGGGCGCCGCCGGAGTCGTTGATGCCGATGACCGGGCAGCCGGTCTTCAGCGCGAAGTCCATCACCTTGACGATCTTCTCGCCGAAGACCTCGCCGAGGGAGCCGCCGAAGACGGTGAAGTCCTGGGCGAAGACCGCGACCTGGCGGCCGTCGACGGTGCCGTAGCCGGTCACCACGCCGTCGCCGTACGGGCGGTTCTTCTCCTGGCCGAAGTTGGTCGAGCGGTGCCGGGCGAACTCGTCGAACTCCACGAAGGAGTCCTCGTCCAGCAGCTCCGCGACCCGCTCGCGCGCGGTCAGCTTGCCCTTGGCGTGCTGCTTCTCCACGGCCTTGGCCGAGCCGGAGTGCACCGCCTCGTCCAGCCTGCGCCGCAGGTCGGCGAGCTTGCCCGCGGTGGTGTGGGGGTCGTACGACGCCTCGGTCATCCGGTGGCTCTCCCTGATCCATGGCCGCGACCTGTACGGGTGCGCGCGGACCGAGTGGTGGGGGTCCGCACAAGAGGGCAGGGCGGCGCTACGAACTACCGCTGGGTAGCGTAGCCAGCGCGAAGGGCTATCCGTCATGTCCTGGCGTTATGGCCATCGACACAGTTTTGTTGACGGGCGTTCTGCGGGACGATGGGGCGGCCTACGTCCCACGGGGGTGCCCACGTTCTAGGGTCTTCCCCATGAGCGAGCGAAGCGAGCGGGTCGTGGAGGGGTGCGCGTGGGCGAATGCCCTCGCCGAGCGGAGCGAGGTGGGCGCATGAGTGCTCCCGACACCCCCCGCCGCAGCGGACTGCGCGGATTCGGCCACGCCGGGCCGTCGCCCTGGACCGACCTGGACCGTCCGCCGCTGGACGAGGAGGCGCTGCGCCGCGACCTCGTCGTCCCGGGCGGGCTCTGGACCTCGCTGGACGTCGTCGCCGAGACCGGCTCCACCAACAGCGACCTCGCCGCCCGCGCCCGGGAGGGCGCCGTCCAGGGCGCCGTGCTGGTGGCCGAGGCGCAGAGCGCCGCGCGCGGCCGGCTGGACCGGCAGTGGACCGCCCCGGCCCGCTCCGGGCTGTTCCTGTCCGTCCTGCTGCGCCCGGAGGAGGTGCCGGTCGAGCGCTACGGCTGGCTGCCGATCCTGGTCGGGGTCGCCGCGGCCAGCACGCTCGGCCGGGTCGCCGAGGTCGAGGTCGGGCTGAAGTGGCCCAACGACCTGCAGGTGGAGATCGACGGCGCGGAGCGCAAGATCGGCGGCATCCTCACCGAGCTGTCCGGTGGTGCGGTGGTCGTCGGCCTCGGCCTCAACGTCACGCTGCGGGCCGACGAGCTGCCCGTCCCGACCGCCGCCTCCCTCGAGCTGGCCGGCGCCGCCACCACCGACCGCGGCACCCTGCTGCGGGCCCTGCTGCGCGAACTCGCCGTGCTGTACCGGGAGTGGACGGCCGCGGCCGGCGACCCGCACACCAGCGACCTGCTGCGCGCCTACGTGGACCGCTGCACCACGCTCGGCCGCCAGGTGAAGGTCCACCTGCCCGGCGACACCGAGCTGGTCGGCGAGGCGGTGGCGGTCGACGGCGACGGGCGGCTGGTGGTTCGTACGCCCGACGGCGCACGCCGGGCGGTCGGCGCGGGCGACGTCGTCCACGTGCGCCCCGAAGCCCGCTGAACGGCAGTCTTCACCTCTCCTTGACCCGGGCGGATGCCCCGGATCCGGCGATTCCGTGCGAACATTCCACCTGGCAACGGTGTGAGGCGCGCCACTGCCCGCCCGGGTGGCGGACGGCGCGCCCGGACAGGTAGGACACGAGGCGAGTGCGGCGACCGCACGGGGATGGACCGGTGGCAGAGGACGGCAGCAGCGGCACGACGGCGGGCAGCCACGACCCCACGGTCGCGCTCGAACTGGAACGCCTGATCCTGGACGCCCCACGCCGTTACACGCCGTACCAGGCCGCGCGCGCCGCCGACGTCCCGATGGAGCTGGCCACCCGCTTCTGGCGGGCCATGGGCTTCCCCGACATCGGTCAGTCCCGGGCGCTCACCGACGGCGACGTGATCGCGCTGCGGCGGCTGGCGGGCCTGGTCGAGTCCGGGCTGCTGAGCGAGTCCATGGCGATCCAGGTGGCCCGTTCCACCGGCCAGACCACGGCCCGGCTGGCCGGCTGGCAGATGGACACCTTCCTGGAGAACCTCACCCAGTCCGTCGAGCCCGGGCTGACCCGCGCCGACGTCGCCTACCCGCTGGTCGAGCTGCTGCTGCCGGAACTGGAGCAGTTCCTGGTGTACGTCTGGCGGCGCCAGCTGGCCGCCGTCACCGGCCGGGTGGTGCAGGCCGCGGAGGACCACGAGATCACCAGCGGGCGGCTCGCCGTCGGCTTCGCCGACCTGGTCGGCTTCACCCGGCTGTCCCGGCGGCTGGAGGAGGAGGAGCTCGGGGAACTCGTCGAGACCTTCGAGAACACCTGCTCGGACCTGATCGCCGGGCAGGGTGGCCGGGTGATCAAGACCCTCGGCGACGAGATCCTCTACGTCTCCGAGGACCCGGCGACCGCCGCCGAGATCGCGCTGAGCCTGATCGAGGCGCTGTCCGAGGACGACACCATCCCGCCGCTGCGGGTCGGCATGGCCTTCGGCACGGTCACCTCGCGGATGGGCGACGTCTTCGGCACCACCGTCAACCTGGCCAGTCGGCTCACCTCGATCGCGCCCAAGGACGCGGTGCTGATCGACGGCGAGTTCGCCGCCGCGCTGGAGCAGAACGGCAGCGTGGCCCCGGCGGACTCGGAGGGGCCGGGCCTGGCCGAGGCGCTGTCGGCCGCCGCGGGGATGCCCGCCTCCGGGCTGCCGATGCCGGGGCCGGAGGCCGGGGCCCGGTTCCACCTGCAGCCGATGTGGCGCCGACCGGTGCGGGGGCTTGGGCTGGTCGAGCCCTGGCTGCTGACCCGGCGGCTGAAGGCCGAGTAGGCGCGCGGCAGGCGGTGCGGGCGGGTGCGGGGCCGGGTGCGGGGCGCGGGCGGTGACCTCCGGGTGCCGAACGGTTGAAACCCGTACGGTCCGCCGTGAGGCCATCCGGGCAAACGGGGCATAACCGAACGAAACCGCCATAGTCTTGGTGCAAGCGGCCGGTCGGGTTCGACCGGCCGACGGGGTCTGGCAGGACCGAGCACAGGGAGCGAGGCGAGCCGGTGAGCAGTGAGGCGATCATGACGGACCGCGGCTGCGACGGCGGCGGATCGCCGCACCGCGACCCGCTGCCCGACCTCAGACTGCAGTCCGTGGTCGAGCTCGCCCAGGACATGGCCGGCGCGCTCACCCCGCTGGAAGCCGTCCGGGCCGCCGCCGCCCGGGCCACCGAGGCGCTCGGCGCCACCATGGCCGCCGTCTCGGTCTGGGACCGCGAATCCGGCCGGCTGCGGGTCCTGGTCAACCACGGCGACCTCGCCGCCGGCGAGGAGGAGCTGCCCGAGGACGAGTCGTACCCCGTCGCCGACTTCCCCGAGATCGTCACGTACCTGGAGGAGCGCTGGACCACCGGGCGGCTGCCGCGCGCCTGGCTGCAGACCGCCGAGGACAGCGAACCGCACGCCGGTCACGCGCATCCGACCGCCGGCGCGTACTGCCAGGAACGCGCCGCGGCGCTGCGCCGGCGCGGGCGGGCCTGCTGCGTCGTCGCGCCGATCGTGCTGCACGGGCAGGCCTGGGGCGAGCTGTACCTCGCCCGCTCGGTCGGGATGCCCGCGTTCACCGAGGCCGACGCCGACTACGCGACCCTGCTCGCCGCCCAGGTCTCGGCCGGACTCGCCCAGACCGAGCGCCTCGCCGACCTGCGCAAGCTCGCCTTCTCCGACCCGCTCACCGGCCTCGCCAACCGGCGCGCCGTCGACGCCCGGCTGGAGGGCGCGCTGGAGGCGCACAACCGGGACAACACCGTCGTCTCGCTGGTCGTCTGCGACGTCAACGGGCTCAAGCGGGTCAACGACCAGCTCGGCCACGAGATGGGCGACCGGCTGCTGGAACGCTTCGCCCACCAGCTCTCGCTGGCCGCCGCCAAGCTCCCCGGCAGCCTCGCCGCGCGGCTCGGCGGCGACGAGTTCTGCCTCCTCGTGGAAGGGCAGAAGGCCGACGAGGTGGTCGCCGTCGCCGAAGAGCTGTGCGCCCGGGCGCTCGCGCTCTCCGAGGGCGAGGGCGTGGCCTGCGGGGTCGCCTCCACCGGCGACTCGATCGGGCCCGTCACCACCCCCGACCGGCTCTTCCGGCTCGCCGACGCCGCCCAGTACCGGGCCAAGGCCGCCCGCGCCGCCCACCCCGTGGTCGCCGGGCGCAGCCACGGCCCCGGCTTCTCGCCCGACCCCACCGTGCTACTCGCCGACGCCGCCGACCCGCACCACCGGGCCGACGGGCGGCGCGCACCGAACGGACGGGCCGGCGCGGGCGACCGGCGGCGGTTCCGCGGCGCCGCCCACAGCGCCGATCCGGGTCAGCTGCTCACCGCCGTCCTCTCCGCCCTCGACCAGGCCGCGACCGCCCGGGCCGTCCACCCGGCCGACACCCTCGGCAAGCTCGTCATCGTCGCCGAGGCCTCCGCCCGGCTGCTCGACGCCGTCGGCTGGTGGGTCTCGTACGTCCCGCCCGGCTCCCACCTCATGCGCACCGCCCAGCACGCCGTCTACCGGATGACCAGCGGCCCCAGCAGCACCCGCGCCGAGACCCAGCGCGCCCAGATCGAGGCGCCCGACGCCGTCTTCGACCTGCGCCACTACCCGATGACCCGCCGCGCCGTCCGCGGCGCGGCCTTCGCCCTCCGGGCCGGCGCCGCCGGCAACGACCCGGCGGAGGAGGCCATGCTCGTCGTCTCCGGCTACCGGGGCATGGTCGCCGCCGGCGGCCAGAACCCGGCCGGCGGTTGGCTCGTCGAGCTCTTCGCCGACGATGCCACCCTTCCGCTCGGGCAGGCGGCCTGTGCCATGCGGGCCCTGGTCGCCGTCGCCCTCTCGGGCGCGGCTTCACCGCCGGTGGTGTGAGCCGCGGGCGTGAGCGGGGAGCCGCTGCGGCGCGCCCCTCGGCGTTCCCCTCCCGGTGGCGTCGTTCCGCGGGTCGCCGCCGTCGTGTGCCGATTCGGTGACCGGGGTGTCGCGGGTGGGTCGCGGTCGGGGCCGGGGGGTGCCGCGGGCGGGCGGGGCGGTGGGATGGTGGGGGGTCGGTCGAACGGGAACGGGGGCGCGGGTCGTGGGTAGACGGTTGGTCGGGGCGGCGGTGACCGGGGTGCTGGTGCTCGGTGGCGGGGTGGCGGTGGCCGCTCCGGCGTCGGCGGTGCCGGTGGTCCCGGCGGTGCGGACGGGCGGCGCGGCGCGGCCGGTGCCGGAGCGGACGGTGCCGGAGCGGACGGTGCCGGAGCGGTCGCCGCAGGCGCGGGACGCGGTCAGGGCGCACCGGATCACCCAGCTCGCCGGATCGAAGTCGAAGTCGAAGTCGAAGTCGAAGTCGAAGGCGAAGAAGAAGGCGACGCGCGGCTTCCTCCACGGCTTCTTCCGGGGCTTCTTCGGGTGGCTCGCCACGGGCCTGTTGCTCGCCCTGCTGGTCACCGTCCTGGTCGTCCTCCTGGTCAGGCGGTCGAACCGCCGCGGGGCGTAGCCGGGGCGACGGCGCGCAGCGCGGCGTCGACCAGGTGGTCGGCGTGGTCGTGGGTGAGCGGGCCGAGCCGGTACTGCCAGCGGTAGTAGAGCGGGCCGTAGAGGAGTTCGACGGCCAGGTCGAGGTCGGTGTCGGGGGCGAGCCGGCCGGCCTCGCGGGCCTTGCGGAGCCGGTCGCGGGTGACCTCCAGCAGCGGGTCCAGCAGGCGGGTGCGGTACTCGGCGTGCAGCGCGGGGTCGTTGAGGATCTCGGCGAGGAGCGCGCGGTAGGTGCGGTCGGCGCCCGGGTCGGAGAGTTCGTCACAGGTGGGGCGCAGGACGGCCCGGAAGTCGGCGGCGAGGTCGCCGGTGTCGGGGAGGGCGAGGCTGCCCTCGTGTTCACTGGCCGCGAGGAAGGCGTCGAAGACGACCGCTCCCTTCGACGGCCACCAGCGGTAGATGGTCTGCTTGCCGACGCCGGCGCGGGCGGCGATCGCCTCGATGGTGACCTTGCCGTAGCCGACTTCGGCGACGAGTTCGGTGGCGGCGGCGAGGACGGCGGCGCGTGCGCGTTCGCTGCGGCGGGCGGGGTCCGGGGCGGTTCTGGAAGTCATGGGAAAAAAGTCTATGCCAAACGACGAGACGAGACGTATTGTCTTCTCAAGACATCGCGAGACGGACCGTCTCGTCTCAAGTCGCTACCCCGGAGGTGCCCATGACCCGCCCCGCACACATCCTGATGGTTTCCGTCCCGGCCCACGGGCACGTCAACCCCAGCCTCGCCGTGATCACCGAGCTGGTCGCCCGCGGCCACCGGGTCAGCTACGTCAACGACGCCACCTTCCGGGAGACCGTCGAGTCCACCGGCGCCACCTTCGTCCCGTACCCGACGAAGCTGCCGCTCGCCGACGACGCCAACGGCTGGATGGAGGATCCGGTGGCGATCCAGGAGCTGTTCCTGGACGACGCGCTCTCGATGTGGCCCGTCCTGCTGGAGGCCTTCGCCGACGACCGGCCCGACCTGGTGCTCTGCGACATCGCGGGCTACGCGGGCCGGGCGCTCGGAGAGCGGCTGGGGGTGCCGGTGGTGCAGCTGTCGCCCACCTTCGTCGGCTGGGAGGGCTTCGAGCAGGACCTGGCGGAGATGTTCGAGGCGATCCGCACCGGTCCGGGCGGCGCCGAGCACTACCGCCGCTTCGCCGACTGGCTGGCCGAGGCCGGGGCGGTGCAGCGCGACGTGGACGCCTTCAAGAACCGCCCGGAGCGGGCGATCGCGCTCGTCCCGCGCGCCCTGCAGCCCAACGCCGACCGGGTCGACGAGCAGCGGATCAGCTTCGTCGGCCCCTGCTTCGGCGACCGGGCCCACCAGGGCGAGTGGCAGCGCCCGGCCGGCGCCGAGAAGGTGCTGCTGGTCTCGCTGGGCTCGGCGTTCACCCATCACCCGGCGTTCTACCGGGCCTGCGTCCAGGCCTTCGGGGACCTGCCGGGCTGGCACACCGTGCTGCAGATCGGCGCGCACACCGACCTCGCCGAGCTCGGCGAGGTGCCGGACACCGTCGAGGTGCACCGCTGGGTGCCGCAGCTGTCGGTGCTCGCCCAGGCGGACGCCTTCGTCACCCACGCGGGTATGGGCGGCTCCAGCGAGGGGCTGTTCCACGCCGTGCCGATGATCGCGGTGCCGCAGGCCGCCGACCAGTTCGCCAACGCCGACGCGCTCGTGGGTCTCGGCGTCGCCCGCCGGCTGGACACCGAGGAGGCCACCCCGGAGGCGCTGCGCGCGGCACTGCTGGAGCTGGTCGGCGACCCGGCGGTGGCCGAACGGCTGCGGCAGCTGTCCGCCGCCGGCCGGGCCGAGGGCGGCACCACCCGGGCGGCCGACCTGATCGAGGCGGAGCTGAAGGCCTGACGGGCGGGCACCGGTGGGCGGGCGCGGACGGTCCCGGGCGGCCGCGGGGCGGCGGCGCGGTGGGCCGGGTGGGGGCCGCGGTGTGCGGTGCGGATCCGGGCGACGGAGAATCCGGATGACGGGCAGCTGTTGTCATATCTTCATTCACCTGATGTGATGGTGTATATGGATATGCACAGTGCTGTGGCCCCCGACGCTCCGCTGGTCCTGGTCGGCAAGGCCGACGTCAGCGCCGAGGACGTTCTGGCCGTCGCCCGGGGCAACGCCCGGGTCGAGATCGGTCCCGACGCGCAGGCCGAGATGGCCGCCTCCCGCGCCCGGATCGACGCCCTCGCGGCCGAGCCGCGTCCCGTCTACGGCGTGTCGACCGGCTTCGGCGCGCTCGCCGTGCGGCACATCAGCCCCGAGCTGCGCGCGCAGCTGCAGCGGTCGCTGGTGCGCTCGCACGCCGCCGGCATGGGCCCGGCGGTCGAGCGCGAGGTGGTCCGCGCGCTGATGTTCCTGCGGATGAAGACGCTGGCCTCCGGCCGTACCGGCGTCCGCCCGCTGGTCGCGCAGACCATGGCCGCCCTGCTCAACGCGGGCATCACCCCCGTCGTCCGGGAGTTCGGCTCGCTCGGCTGCTCCGGCGACCTCGCGCCGCTGTCGCACTGCGCGCTGGTCCTGATGGGCGAGGGCACCGCCACCGGCCCGGACGGCGTGGAGAAGCCCGTCGCCGAGCTGCTCGCCGCCGCCGGGATCGAGCCGGTCGAGCTGCTGGAGAAGGAGGGCCTGGCCCTCATCAACGGCACCGACGGCATGCTCGGCATGCTGGTGATGGCCATCGCCGATCTGCAGCGGCTGTTCACCACCGCCGACATCACCGCCGCGATGACCCTCGAGGCGCTGCTCGGCACCGACAAGGTGCTCGCCCCCGAGCTGCACGCCCCGATCCGCCCGCACCCGGGCCAGGCGCTGAGCGCCGCCAACATGCTCGCCGTGCTCAAGGACTCCGGCCTCACCGGCCACCACCAGGACGACGCGCCGCGGGTCCAGGACGCGTACTCGATCCGCTGCGCCCCGCAGGTGGCCGGCGCGGGCCGCGACACCCTCGCCCACGCCCAGCTGGTCGCCTCCCGCGAGCTGGCCGCCTCGGTGGACAACCCGGTGGTGCTGCCGGACGGCCGGGTGGAGTCCAACGGCAACTTCCACGGCGCCCCGGTCGCGTACGTGCTGGACTTCCTCGCCATCGCCGCCGCCGACCTCGGCTCGATCTCCGAGCGCCGCACCGACCGGCTGCTCGACAAGGCCCGCTCGCACGGCCTGCCAGCCTTCCTGGCCGACGACCCGGGCGTGGACTCCGGTCTGATGATCGCCCAGTACACCCAGGCGGCGCTGGTCAGCGAGAACAAGCGGCTCGCCGTCCCGGCCTCGGTCGACTCGATCCCGTCCTCCGCGATGCAGGAGGACCACGTGTCGATGGGCTGGTCGGCCGCGCGCAAGCTGCGTCAGGCCGTCGAGAACCTCGGCCGGATCCTCGCCGTCGAACTGACCGCCGCCGCCCGCGCGCTGGAGATCCGTCAGCAGGCCGACTCGGCCGGCCGGATCGCCCCGGCGACCGCGGCCGCGCTGGCCGTCGCCCGGGAGGCGGGGGTCGGCGGCGCCGGCCGCGACCGCTTCCTCTCGCCGGACCTGGAGGCGGCGGCTGCGCTGGTCGCCTCCGGCGAGCTGGTGCGCGCGGTGGAGAAGGTCACCGGCCCGCTGGCCTGACGCCCCCTCGCCGCGGGGCGACCGGGCCTCAGTCCCAGTCGTCCCGCGGCCGGCGGTCCTCGCGGCCCCGGCGCTCGCCGAACGCGGCGGCGAAGTTGACCCCGACGATCCCCGCCCAGCAGATCAGCAGGCCGGCGAAGCCGCCGCTGCCGGGGCTGCTGGCGATCGCGGTCAGCGGGATGCCGAACGCCATCGAGACCACCGCCAGCCCGTTGCCGGAGCGCTTGTTCCAGCCCCGGCCCTGGTGGCGGGACCGCCTGTGGCGGTCGTGGTGCGGACCGGGCTCGTAGTCGTCCAACCGCTGGGCGACGGAGCGCTCGACCCGGGCGTCCAGGCGGGCGTCGAGCCGCTTCATGAAGGAGTCGACGAGCTCGTCCTCGTACTCCTTGCCGAGCTCCTTGCGGGCCTGCAGGGTGGCGTCGAGGTCGCGCCGCAGGTCGTCCTGGCGAGTGTCCATGGGGTCCAGCCTGGTGGCTGCCGGGTGCCCGGTCCATCCGTTCGCGGGGGAATCCGGGGCGGGCTCAGGGAGAAATCAGGGTTGCCCCCGAGCTCTGCCGCGACCGTCCTCCGGCCTCGCCCCCGACCGTCCGGACACCGCCCGGACACCGTCCGGATACCGTCCTGTCCGATCCCCGGGACGTCCCACGGGGCGTTCCGCCGTACGAGACGTCTTTGCCAGGCGCCGCGCGCTGCTGCACAGTCGTCGTCCGAACCGCTCGCATCCGGAGGTACCGCTGATGACCGCCACCGACGAGACCGGCAGCGTCGGCCCCTCCGCCCGACTGCTCCAGCTGTTCGAGGGGCACCGGCTCACGCCGACCCAGCGTCGGATCGCGCACTCGCTGGTGCGGCACGCCACCGAGGCGCCGTTCCTGTCCAGCGTCGAGGTCGCCGAACTCGCGGGCGTCAGCCAGCCCTCCGTCACCCGCTTCGCGGTCGCGCTCGGGTACGACGGCTACCCGGCGCTGCGCAAGCAGCTGCGCGAACTCGGCGGGGGAGAGCCGGCCGCCCCCGAGACCCCGGACGACGCGGTGCGCAACGAGCACCAGCAGGCCGTGCTCGCCGAGATCGCGCACCTGCGCCACCTCGCCGAACTCCTCGCCGACCCGGAGCCCATCATCCGGGCCGCCCGGCTGCTCGCCGCCTCCCGCCCGCTGCCGGTGCTCGGCCTGCGGGCCGCCTCGGCGCAGGCGCGCGGCTTCGCGTACTTCGCCGCCAAGGTGCACCCGGACATCCGGCTGCTGGACGAGGGCGGCAGCATGCTCGCCGACCGGCTGGAACAGGCCGCCGCGGCCGGGGCGAGCGCGCTGCTCTGCTTCGCGCTGCCGCGCTACCCGCGGGAACTGATGGACGCGCTGGCGGTGGCCCGGGACTGCGGGCTGACGGTGCTCACCGTCGCCGACAGCGCCTTCGCGCCGGTCGCCAAGCTGTCCGACCTGATGCTGCCGGCCGCCGTCGGCACCGGGCTGGTCTTCGACACCGCGTGCGCGCCGATGATGCTCGGCCGGGTGCTGTTGCAGGCCATGTGCGACGAACTCCCGGGCGCGGAGGCCCGGTTGGAGGCGATCGAGCAGTCGGCGGCGGCGCGCGGGCTCTTCTTGGAATAGGCACAGCCGGAACAGTCACAGCTTGGAGCAGCCGCGGGGGAGTACTCGCCACAAACCCGGGCATCCCCTACGTCAGGGGGTGCCGCCCATGCGCGTGATCCACGAGATGAAGTTCGTCGCCCGCCTGTCCTCGGGTGCCGACGAATGGTCCTGCCCCGCTTGCGGACGCCGCGTCACCCTGCGGCGCCTGCCCGAACCCGAACTGGCCGTCATCGACCCGGGCGACGAGTCCGCCGTCCACGTCGGCGTCATCGAGCCTGACGCCCCCTCCGCCGCGGCCGCCGAGAAGTACGGCCTCGGCCCCGTCCAGAACATCCCCCGCCCGCCCTCCCCGCCCACCCCCGATGCCGACGACCGCCGCTGGCTCGCCGAGATCGGCATCGACTGGGACGGCGACGCGGCCGCATGAGAGCCGCCCCCGCGGCCCGTCCCGGCACCGCCGGACGGGCGCTTCGGCGTGCCTGGAGCCCGGTCGAGTCTCCGGCTGTTCCGATGGGTCCGGGGTCTGGTCGCAGACTGAATGTTTGGATATATTCAGTCGAACCGAGCTTGAATGAAT
This sequence comes from Kitasatospora sp. NPDC023120, assembly GCF_055560835.1. Taxonomy (NCBI): domain Bacteria; kingdom Bacillati; phylum Actinomycetota; class Actinomycetes; order Kitasatosporales; family Streptomycetaceae; genus Kitasatospora; species Kitasatospora sp. NPDC023120. The sequence goes on from NZ_JBVHHY010000001.1 coordinate 521,530, forward strand.
CCATCCGCAGGGAGGCCGGGACTATGGTGCAGCAGCAGGCGAGCGGGCCGCGCGAGGTGCGCGCGGCGCGTGGGACGGGGCTGACGACGCAGGGGTGGCAGCAGGAGGCCGCCCTGCGGATGCTGATGAACAACCTCGACCCCGAGGTGGCGGAGCACCCGTCGAAGCTGGTCGTGTACGGCGGCACCGGCAAGGCGGCGCGGGACTGGCGCTCCTTCGACGCGATGGTGAAGACGCTGCAGGGCCTGAAGCAGGACGAGACCATGCTGGTCCAGTCCGGCCGCCCGGTCGGCGTGATGCAGACCCACGAGTGGGCGCCGCGCGTGCTGATCGCCAACTCCAACCTGGTCGGCGACTGGGCCAACTGGGAGGAGTTCCGTCGGCTGGAGAGCCTCGGGCTCACCATGTACGGCCAGATGACCGCCGGCTCCTGGATCTACATCGGTACCCAGGGCATCCTCCAGGGCACCTACGAGACCTTCGCCGCCGTCGCCAACAAGCGCTTCAACGGCACGCTGGAGGGCACCATCACCCTCACCGCCGGCCTCGGCGGGATGGGCGGCGCCCAGCCGCTGGCCGTCACCATGAACGGCGGCGTGGCGATCTGTATCGACTGCGACCCGTCCCGGATCTCCCGCCGGATCGAGCACCGCTACCTGGACGTCGAGGCCAAGAACCTCTCCCACGCCCTGGAGCTGGCCACCGCGGCCCGTGACAAGAAGCAGCCGCTGTCCATCGGCCTGCTGGGCAACGCCGCCGAGCTCTTCCCGCAGCTGCTCGCGATGGACGCCCCGATCGACATCGTCACCGACCAGACCAGCGCCCACGACCCGCTGAGCTACCTGCCGGTCGGCGTCGACTTCGACGACATGGCGACCTACGCCGCCGAGAAGCCCGCCGAGTTCACCACCCGCTCGCGCGAGTCGATGGCCAAGCACGTCGAGGCCATGGTCGGCTTCCTGGACCGCGGCGCCGAGGTCTTCGACTACGGCAACTCGATCCGCGGCGAGGCCCAGCTGGCCGGCTACGACCGCGCCTTCGCCTTCCCCGGCTTCGTCCCCGCGTACATCCGCCCGCTGTTCTGCGAGGGCAAGGGCCCGTTCCGCTGGGCGGCGCTGTCCGGCGACCCGCAGGACATCCACAAGACCGACAAGGCCGTCCTCGACCTGTTCCCGGAGAACGAGTCGCTGCACCGCTGGATCAAGATGGCCCAGGAGAAGGTGCACTTCCAGGGCCTGCCCGCGCGCATCTGCTGGCTCGGCTATGGCGAGCGCGACAAGGCCGGCGAGCGCTTCAACGACATGGTCGCCTCCGGCGAGCTGTCCGCGCCGATCGTCATCGGCCGCGACCACCTGGACTGCGGTTCGGTCGCCTCCCCGTACCGGGAGACCGAGGCGATGCTGGACGGCTCGGACGCGATCGCCGACTGGCCGCTGCTCAACGCCATGGTCAACGTCGCCTCCGGCGCCTCCTGGGTCTCCATCCACCACGGCGGCGGCGTCGGCATCGGCCGCTCGATCCACGCCGGGCAGGTCACCGTCGCCGACGGCACCGCACTGGCCGGGGAGAAGATCCGGCGGGTGCTCACCAACGACCCGGGCATGGGCGTCATCCGGCACGTGGACGCCGGCTACGACCGGGCCGACGAGGTCGCCGCGGAGCGCGGTGTGCGCGTCCCGATGGGCGAGCTGTGAGCGAGCGGTGGGGGTACCCCCGGCCGGAGGCTCGGGGAGAGCGAACCATCGACAGGTGCGCGTTGCGCGAAGCGGCTGCCGAGCGCAGCGAGGCGGGCGCATGAGCGACTCCTTCCTGGAGATGTGGGCGGAGCTGCTCCCCGTGGGCCGCTCCGCCTCCTCCGGCGGCTACCGCCGCTTCGCCTGGAACTCCGCCGACGCCGAGTGCCGCGCCTGGTTCGAGCAGCAGGCCCGCGACCGCGGCCTCGCGTACGAGCTGGACCGCAACGGCAACCAGTGGGCCTGGCTGGGCGACCCGCAGGCCGGCGGGGCCGTCGTCACCGGCTCGCACCTGGACTCCGTCCCGGACGGCGGCGCCTTCGACGGCCCGCTCGGGGTGGTCTCCTCCTTCGCCGCGCTGGACGAACTCCGCGCCCGGGGAGCCGAGTTCACCCGGCCGCTGGCGATCGTCAACTTCGGTGACGAGGAGGGCGCCCGGTTCGGCGTGGCCTGCATCGGCTCCCGGCTCACCGCCGGGGTGCTCTCCCCGGAGGCCGCGTACGAGCTGCGCGACGCCGCCGGGGTCCGGCTGCCCGACGCGATGGAGAAGGCCGGTTACGACCCGACCGGGATCGGCGCGGACGACGACCGGCTGGCCCGGATCGGCGCCTTCGTCGAGCTGCACGTCGAGCAGGGCCGCTACCTCGCCGAGGGGCAGCCGGTCGGCGTGGCGGGCGCGATCTGGCCGCACGGCCGCTGGCGGTTCGACTTCCACGGCGAGGCCAACCACGCCGGCACCACCCGGATCGAGGACCGCCGCGACCCGATGCTGACCTACGCCAACACCGTGCTCGCCGCCCGCAAGAAGGCGAAGCAGGCGGGCGCGCTGGCCACCTTCGGCAAGGTCGCGGTCGAGCCCAACGGCACCAACGCGATCGCCTCGCTGGTGCGCGGCTGGCTGGACTCCCGGGCGGCCGACGAGCGCACGCTGACCGCGCTGGTCGCCGAGATCGAGCAGGCCGCCGCCGAGCGCGGCGAGCGCGACGGCGTCCGGGTCGAGCTGACCCGCGAGTCCTACACCCCGGTGGTGGACTTCGACGGCCCGCTGCGCGACCGGCTCGCCAAGCTGCTGGACGCCCCGGTGCTGCCCACCGGCGCGGGACACGACGCCGGGATCCTGGCGTCCGCGATCCCGACCGCCATGCTGTTCGTGCGCAACCCCAGCGGCGTCTCGCACTCCCCGGCCGAACACGCCGAGGAGGCCGACTGCCTGGCCGGGGTCACCGCCCTCGCCGACGTACTGGAGGACCTGGCGTGTCAGTGACCGCAGCGACCTACTGGGCGCAGTACGCCTGGCTGCCGCACCCCAACGGGCCGGTGGTCGAGCGCGACGTGCTGATCGCCGCCGGCCCCGGCGGTCTGGTCACCTCGGTGACGCCGGACAGCGGGCCCTGCCCGCCCGGCGCCGTCCGCCTCGACGGACTGCTGCTGCCCGGCCAGGCGAACGCCCACTCGCACGCCTTCCACCGGGCGCTGCGCGGGCACGTGCAGGTCGGCTCCGGCACCTTCTGGACCTGGCGCGACACCATGTACCGGTTCGCCGGCGCGCTCGACCCGGACTCCTACCTGGAGCTGGCCACCGCCGTCTACGCCGAGATGGCGCTGGCCGGGATCACCGCCGTCGGCGAGTTCCACTACCTGCACCACGCGCCCGGCGGCGTCCGCTACACCGACCCGAACGCGATGGGCGAGGCGCTGATCGAGGCCGCCGCCCGGGCCGGCATCCGGATCACCCTGCTGGACACCTGCTACCTGTCGGCCGGCTTCGGCGCCGAGCCGACCAAGCCGCAGCAGCGGTTCAGCGACGGCGACGCGCAGGCCTGGGCCGAGCGGGCGGACGCGCTCAAGCCGCGCGAGCACGCCCGGATCGGCGCCGCCATCCACTCGGTCCGGGCCGTCCCGGCCGAGCAGCTGGGCACCGTCGCGCACTGGGCGGCGATGCGCAAGGCGCCGCTGCACGTCCACCTGTCCGAGCAGACCGCCGAGAACGACGCCTGCCTCACCGCGCACGGCGTCACCCCGACCCGGCTGCTCGCCGACCACGGCGCGCTCGGCCCGCGCACCTCGGTCGTGCACGCCACCCACCTCACCGACGAGGACGTCAAGCTCCTCGCCGACTCCTCCACGACCGTCTGCATGTGCCCCACCACCGAGCGGGACCTCGCGGACGGCATCGGCCCGGCCCGCCGGCTCGCCTCGGCGGGCTGCCCGATCACCCTGGGCAGCGACAGCCACGCGGTCATCGACCCGTTCGAGGAGTCCCGCGCCCTGGAGCTGGACGAGCGGCTGCGCACCCAGACCCGCGGGCACTGGACGGCGAACGCGCTGCTGCGGGCCGGCACCGAGGACGGGCACGCCTCGCTCGGCTGGCCGGAGGCCGGACGGATCGAGGCCGGGGCGCTCGCCGACTTCACGGTGATCGCGCTGGACTCGGTCCGCACCGCGGGCCCGCCGCCCCGGCTCGGCGCCGAGATCGCGGTCTTCGCGGCCTCGGCGGCGGACGTGCGGCACGTGGTGGTCGGCGGCCGGCACGTCGTCCGGGACGGCGTGCACCAGCTGGTGGCCGACGTGCCGGGCGCGCTGCGGTCCGCGATCCGCGCGCTGGACTACTGACCCATTTGTTCAACTCCCTTCGGAAGGCGTTGTCTTGAGCACCAGGACCACCTTGATCACGGGCATCGGCAGCCTGGTCACCAACGACCCCGGGCAGGGCACGGGGCCGCTCGGCCTGCTGGCCGACGCGGCCGTGGTGGTCGAGGGCGGCACCGTCGCCTGGGTCGGCCCGGCCGCGCAAGCCCCGGCCGCGGACGAGCGCTTCGACGCCGAGGGCCGGGCCCTGCTGCCCGGCTTCGTCGACTCGCACGCCCACCTGGTGTTCGCGGGGGATCGTACGGCCGAGTTCAACGCCCGGATGTCCGGGCAGGCGTACACGGCGGGCGGCATCCGTACGACGGTGGCGGCCACCCGGGCGGCTTCGGACGCTGAGCTGGACGCCAACCTGGCCGGGTTCGTCCGGGAGGCGCTGCGGCAGGGCACCACCACCATCGAGTGCAAGTCCGGCTACGGGCTGACGGTCGAGGACGAGGCCCGGGCGCTGCGGATCGCGGCGAAGCACACCCCGGAGACGACGTACCTGGGCGCGCACATCGTGGCCCCCGAGTACGCCGAGGACCCGGCGGGTTATGTGGACCTGGTGACCGGCGAGATGCTGGACGCCTGTGCGCCGCACGCCCGTTGGGTGGACGTGTTCTGCGAGAAGGGCGCGTTCGACGGGGACCAGGCGCGGGCTGTTTTGACGGCGGGGATCGAGAAGGGCCTCACACCGCGGGTGCACGCCAACCAGTTGACGTACGGGCCGGGCGTGCAGCTGGCGGTGGAGCTGGGGGCCGCCTCGGCGGACCACTGCACCCACCTGACGGACGAGGACGTGGCGGCACTGGCCGGTTCGGCGACGGTCGCGACCCTGCTGCCGGGCGCGGAGTTCTCCACCCGGGCCGAGTACCCGAGCGGGCGCCGGCTGCTGGACGCGGGGGCGGTGGTGGCGCTGTCCACTGACTGCAACCCGGGCTCCAGCTTCACGAGTTCGATGGCGTTCTGCATTGCCGTGGCGGTGCGGGAGATGGGCATGACGCCGGACGAGGCCGTCTGGGCGGCCACGGCCGGTGGCGCGCACGCGCTGCGGCGCAGTGACGTTGGCACGGTGGCGGTCGGCGCGCGGGCCGACCTGCTGCTGCTCGACGCCCCCTCGCACGTCCACCTGGCCTACCGCCCGGGCGTGCCGCTCACGGCGGCGGTCTGGCGGGCAGGAGTTCGGGAGGTCTGAGCCTTCGGACGACAGACGGCCCCCGCGCCCCCGGGGTGGCGGGCGCGGGGGCTCTTCGTTCAGGGGGTGGTGAGGTGGTCGAACTCGCCGGCTTTGGCAGCCTGGAGGAAGGCCGCGAGGTTGGGGCGGGTGGTCCGGATGATGACATCACCCTCGTCGGACTCCCGGAGCTCGACGATCCCGTCGACGGTACGGACCTCGACGCAGTCAGAGTTGGCACCGGAGCAACTGGACTTCTGCCATGCGGGGCTGGTCATGAGAGCCAGGCTAGCTACCGGCGGCCTCTTGCGGGGAGCAAGAGGCCGCCGGAACGATTCGCTCAGGGGTTGGTGGTGAGGTGGTCGAACTCGCCGGCCTTCGTACCCTGGAGGAACGTGGCGAACTTGAGGCGCGTGGTGCGGACGATGACGTCGCCCTCATCGGACTCACGGAGCTCGATCACCCCATCAGCAGCCCGGACCTCAACGCACGCGTTGCTGGAGCCGGAGTAACTGGACTTCTGCCATTCAGGGCTACTCATGATTGCCCTCTATCTCCTTCTTGATGGATCGGATGAAGTCTCGCGAGTCATCTTCGGAAAGGGCCACAGACGCCATCCTGTCGAGGATCTCGCGGTAACTTGCCAGGTCCGAGGGTGCGTCGAAGAGCGGACACCCGAAGCTGATGTCGATCTGCACGGTGTCCAGCTCAGGCACCGGGCCCGCGATATGGACGAAGTTCTCGCTGGGGCCAGGCAGCGATTCGATCTTAAACGGCACGACTCGAACGGAGATGCCGGGGCTCTCGGAATGCTCGATGAGGGCGCCAAGTTGCTCGGCGAGCGCCTCCGGCCCGCTGAACTGCATCCGCAGTGCGGCTTCATGGATGAACGCCGTGTATGGCGTGGCGCCGTTGCGGATGATCTGCTGCCTCCGCAGGCGGAAAGCCAGGCGGAGATCGACATCGGGCTGCGGCAGTGGCGGGATCGCGCGAGCGAACACCGAAGCGGCGTACGCGGGAGTCTGAAGCAGCCCGGGCAGGAAGGTAATCGAATAGGTGGCGATCCGCTGGGCGTGTGCCTCGATCGCTGCAACGTCGAGCAGCTCGGTGGTCAGCCTCGGGCTGTACTCCTCCCACCAGCCAGTCTCTCGCTCCCGGATCATGTCAGCGAGTGAGGCGATCAGGGGCTCGTTGGTGCACGCGCAGGCCGCCGCGATCTCACGCAGACGTTCCTCGCTGACGGCCGACTTCCCGTTCTCCATCTGACTCACCAAGGCAGCAGTCACCCCAAGCAGACGGGCAAGGTGGCTGCCGCCGAAGCCGGCTTGCTCTCTCATCCTCCGCAGTTCGGCGCCAAGGCGCCGTTGACGGAGGGTGGGGACTCGAAGGGCCATGGCGTCCTCTCAGCTGGTGCAGAGGCCAGTGTGCCGCGCCGGTCGCCGGTGGATCCATCCGGGCTCGGCGGCGCGTGTCCCCCGCGAGGGGGAACCTTCTCCCATCTGTCTTTAATTAAAGAGTCGATGCGTTATCGTCGTTCTCAGATCGATCCGACGGATCGTCAGTAATGCCTGCATCAAGGGCAGCAGGCGCCTGCTGCCCGCGCGCCGAAGAGCAGCCGCCGCCCCGGCCTGGCTCACGGCGGCGACCGTCATCCCCTCTCCTTACTCCCCACACCACAGCCTCACGGAGGTTCCCGTGTGCATCCGTAACACCCCCTCGCTCACCCTCTCCCGGCAGGCCCTGCGGGACGTCCTGACCCGCAACGGCTGGGACGGCGAGACCATCTTCAACGCCGAACTCGCCCTGATGGAGCTCCTCGTCAACGCCTGGCGGCACGGCGACACCACCTCGCCCGTCGTCTGGTTCTCCCTCCTCGACTCCACCCTCCGGGTCACCGTCTCCGACGAGTCCGACGCCCTCCCGCAGCAGCGGACGCCCGCCGACTTCGCCGAGACCGGCCGGGGGCCTCCAGCTCGTCTCCGGACTCACCCACCGCTGGGGCGTCGACCCGCAGAAGCGGGGCAAAACGGTTTGGTACGAGCTGGACTTCGCCTCGTGACCCGCGACCCCGTCGCCCCGGACGACCCCAGGATCTGTGACTACACCAAGCCGCAAATCACCGCCCTGCTCGGCGAGTTGCACCGGCGCGGCCTGCCGCACGGGCTCCTCTGGGGCTCCGCCTCGGCCGGCGAGACGACGCTCGACGGCCGCATCCTGGTCGACTTCGGCAACGCGCCGATCAGTACTCTGCTCAATCTCCTCCACCTGCTCCGCGACCTGGAGAGGGACGAGGCGTGGCACCGGTGAGGTTCTTCGTCGGCGCGGCCCTGGTCGCCCTGCTCGCCCTCGCGATCGCCACCGTGGCCCTCGGCGCCATCGCGGCCCTCAAGATGCCCCACCCCGAGGAGCGCGACGAGCAGCACTGAACCACGCGAAGGCCCTCGCCCACCCAGGGCGAGGGCCTCGCGGGTGCCGCTGTCAGCCGAGGTGAGGGATCGCCCTGTGCTCCAGGAGCAGACGTTGACCTGCTGCCGGACCTCGCCGTCCGAGTACGCGATCACGCGCCGTGGGTCGGTCTACGTGCCGACGAGCCCGGATCAATCGCACTCGCCAACAGCATCCCTGGATGGGCGAGGGCCCGAACACACGTCCTCGGCTCGGTGAATGTGGTCAACTATGCCCACCTGCCGCCTTCCCAGGATGTGATTGCTGATGAGTGCTCAGGCCGATGGGCTCGAGCCGTGGAAGATCTACGGCGACCGCTTGGTCTATGACAATCCATGGCTACAGCTGGCCCTCGTGGACGTTGAGCCTCCTGGTGTGGCGCGCTTCGAGCATCACGTGGTGCGCTTGAAGCGCGTGGCCATAGCCGCGGTGCTGGATTCCGACGACCGCGTGTTGATGCTGTGGCGGTACCGCTTCGTGCCACAGTCCTGGGGCTGGGAACTTCCCGGTGGCATCGTCGATCCCGGAGAGGATGGCCTGGGGGCGGCTCTGCGTGAGGTCGAGGAGGAGACCGGCTGGCGACCGGATCACCTCGACCACGTGGTCACCTTCCAGCCGATGGTCGGCATGGTGGACTCGCCGCACGAGGTGTTCGTCGGTCATGGAGCGACCATCGTGGGCGAGCCGGAGGCCGGCGAGGAGGCCGGCCACGTCGCGTGGGTGCCGATGTCCGAGATCCCGGTGCTCATGGCGGAGGGGAAGCTCATGGGTTCGGGAACCCTGGTCGCGCTCTTGCACATCCTGGCTTCCCGTAAGCAGTGATGCCCGAGGAGACTGCCATCCTCATCGCGATGCTCCGAATTTCTCGACCAGTTGGTTGACTCGGGCGCGTTGGCGGGCTGATCCAGTGCGATTGGCCAGCAGCCGTGCCTGCCGTAAGTGGTTCACCGCCTCGTCCTGTTCCTCTCGGGCGAGGTGCGCCTGGGCGAGATCGCAGTGCAGGCCGGCGGCCGCTCTGGTGAAGGTGGCGTCCATGGTGGCGAGAGCGCCGTATAGGTCACTCATCGCGGCGTCGTCTCCAAGGCGGGCGAGGATGTTGCCGCGCCACCGGGCCAGGTGGCTGTCGTTGAGGAAGATGCTCAACATGTCGGGGTCGCGGTCCGACGTTCCAGCTGGGAGAGCGGCCGCTGCCAGGTCCAAGGACCGTCGGCAGGCGTCTGCCTGGCCTGCCTGGGCAAGGAGTTCGGCCTCGGCGACGTACAGCCATGCGGCCAGCCGAGCGGAGGCCTTGGTGCCGACGGAGCGGTGCGCCTCCTGAACGAGCTGTACGGCGAGTTCGGTCTTCCCGGCGGCCGACAACACGTACGCCTGCTCGGCCATGGCGTGCGCCAGGTACATCGGCTCCTTCGCCTCGGCTGCGGCCCGCTTGCCCAGCTCGTAGTGACGCCAAGCTCGTTCAGTTGCACCGACGTCGAGCGCCTGTCACGCCGCCAACGTGGCTGCCCCGGCGAGCGCCAGGGCGATGGGTTCCCTGGTGGTGGGCAACACGGCGAAGGTCAGCGATTCTTCCAGGGCTGTCAGGTGTGCCTGCATCTGGTCGACCAGCGCGGCCGCCCCCACCTGGCGGTCCACCGTGCGCAGGAGCTCGGTCTGGGCCATGAAGGTCTTCACCATGCCAAGGCTGAGGCTGTGGGCCGCCTCGATGCGGCTGACCAGTTCGTCATAGCCGGCAACGGTCAGTGCCTGGTCACCTGTCGCGTGGCCGCCGAGGAGCTCTCGGTTGGTGAGCCCGAGCAGCGTGCGAAGCAATGAGGCGTACAGGGGGCCGATCGGTCGGCGGCCGTTCTCCCATTCCGAGACGTAGACGCGCAGGCTCGCGGTCGAGGCGATGTCGAGGAGGTGCTGCCGGGCGTGCCGCTCCATCTCGTGGACAAGCCGCTCTTGTGACCAGCCCCGCTCCTTTCGCGCCTGCCGCAACTGAGCTGACATATCCCTCGGCCCCATCCCGTGATCGTGGCAACTGATGCGTCCTGACCGTGTTGCCACAGGTCAGAGAGGGTTAACTCGTAGACGTTAACGGCGGTTGGCTACTGATCTGGCGTTACGTCAACTTTCATTGTTCTCAGGCTAATCACCGAGTCGGTTGTCGATCCGAGGTTTCGATCGATCGAGGCTTCATCTCTCCGGCGGAACGGCTCGGGGCTGCCGCCGACGCCTGAAAGGGCGCCATGACGCCCATGCACACCTCGAAAGGAAGGAGCGCCACGTGGACGACACCACGAAGAATCCGCCGACGAAGACGAGCGGGCTGCTGGTCGCGGTCGAGGAGCTGATCGCTGTCCAGGACAGGTACGACAGCCTCCGCTCCGACAACGCCGGATCGTCCGGCGACGCGCCGTGGCCCGGTGGTGACGGCAACCTGACCGACGTCGCGTAGGACCCGGTCATCCCCAGGGGCGGGAACTCGTGCACCGCGCGAGTTCCCGCCCCGCTCCAGCACACTCCTACGGAGGTAGCAGTGGAACACCGACTGGTCACCGCCATCGAGACGGCCCTGGGCTGGCGCAGTTCCGAGCCGCTCGGCACCGGCTTCGTGCTCGGGCGGATCGAGGACGACGCGCTCCTGTCGCGCATCCTCACCCCGAACAAGCTGCTCGACATCGCGATGCGTCGCAGCCTCAACCGGCCGCAGTTCCGAGCGTTTCAGAAGGGCGAGGAAGTCCACCCGGCCGTGTACTTCACCGACACCGTGAGCCCGCGCGGGCAGTCCGTCCCGATGGCCAACATGCACCGTCTCGGCGACCTGCTCCGCCAGGGGGCGACGCTCATCATGGACCAGGTCAACGTCTTCGACCCCACCGTGGAGATCACCTGCCGAGCCTTGCAGTGGTGGGCGCACGAGCGCGTGCAGGTGAACGCGTACCTCACCACCAACGACGCCGCCGGGTTCCCGCTGCACTGGGACGACCATGACGTGATCATCGTCCAGCTTTCGGGGGAGAAGGATTGGGAGGTTCGAGCTACCTCCCGCACCGCTCCTATGTACCGGGACGCGGACCCCAACAGCACGCCCAGTGAAACCGTGATCTTCAACGGCACACTCCAGGCCGGCGACGTCATGCACATTCCGCGCGGCCACTGGCACCGGGCCACTCGCACCGGAAGCGGCGCCGGTCACAGCCTCCACGTCACCTTCGGCATCACCAAGCGCACCGGCGCTTCCTGGATGGCCTGGCTGGCCGACTGGTGCCGCGAGCAGGAGGTCTTTCGTATTGACCTCGACCGGAGGGGCGCCGGTAGTTCGGCCCTTGTGGAAGCTGCCACCCGCCTCGCCGGCCAGCACGGTCCGGAGGAGTTTCTCACCACCTACGGGCAGCAGACCACCCCCGGGCGTCACGTGCCCTTCCTCGGCATCTTCGGCCCGCCTCGTGCCGTGGTGTGCACCACCCACTTCCCGCCCCGGATCGAGGAGAACGGGGACACCGTGGATGTCACGGCGGCCGGGAAGAAGCTCACCGTCGCAGCCAAGGCCCTCCCCGCCCTGCGGCTGCTGCTCAGCGGCCGGCCGGTCCTGCTGGAACAGGCGGCGGCGACCGTCGGAGACGAGATCCACGAGGTTGCCGAGATCCTGATCAAGGAGGACCTGTGCGCACCGCTGACCGACGAGCTGTCCTCGGGCTACACCGGTCTCGTCACCAACGCGACCTCCTGAGCGGCGCCCTGGACCTCGGCGTCACCACGATCGACACCGCCTCGAACTACCTCGGCCATCGCTCCCACCGGACCCTCGCGGCAGTTGCCGGCGACCTGCTCCCGAAGTTCTCGATCTCGACCAAGGTCGGATACTTCGAGGACGGGCACAGCCTCCTCCCGGTACGGCTTCGTCGCGCTGTCGAGAAGACGGTGAAGGATCTCGGCCGCGAACCGGACACGGTCCTCCTGCACAACCCGGAGCATTCCGCCCCGACCGCCGAGACTTTGACGCACGCGTGCGCGGTCCTGGCTGAGGCGGCAGGGACCGGGCTGTGCGGGCGCTGGGGGATCTCCACGTGGGACCCGCGCGCGCTGGTAGGCCTCGACGTACCCCGACCGGACGCCCTGATGGTCCGCTCCGGCCTTCTGGTCGGCAACAGCGTCCTCGACGCCGCCGAGGCACTGGTGGCCGGGTGGCGACCGGCCGCAGTGTGGGGCATGAGCCCGTTCGGCGGCAGCACGCCCGCACCCATATGGGCAAGGGTGGATCCGAGGACGTTCCTACGGGTACCAGCTGCCACGGCGGTGCAGGCAGCATTCCGGGTCGCCTTCGTGCTCCCCAGGGTGGACGCGGTGGCGGTGGGCACCGACGATGTCGTGCACCTACGGGAACTGCTCGGTGGTCTGGCGTACGAGATCGACACCGAGGTGCTCCGGTCGTACCGGCAGCTCCTGCGTCAGTCGGCCTGAAACTCCTTCACCACCCGCTCCGCCAACACTCGGGCGGCCTCACGGCGGGGGTCCTCCGGATGCGCGTGTGGGCCGAGGATCTTCGCCGTGACGAACAAGGTCATCAGCTTGCCGTCCCGGCTCGCGAAGTCGCGGCTCCGCTCGATGCGAACGCGATCGGCCAGCGCCGGTACGGCAAGCGATGCCGCCCACAGCGTGGCAGCGTCCAGACCGCGTGGGGCCATGCCCCAGTCTTCCCAGTCGAAGACACAGAACTCGGGCGCTGTCACGTTCGCCCAGTTCAGATCCGCGTGCGCCGGACACCACTCGCGCACGGTGGCATCGACACCCGGAAACACCCGGCGGATCGTCTGAGTCACCAGCTCCTGGGTGATCGTCTCCGTGTCCGGCGTGGCGATCCGGTTCGTCCGCTGGCCGGCGAGCGCATCGAGCGAGGCGCTCAGCTCCGACCACCATCGGGGCGGCAGCCTGGGTTCCTCGGCCACCACTGCGGATCCTGCTGGGGTGGAAGGCAGCAGTTCGGTCTCATCGGCCCGCCACACCACCGGCTCGGCCTCGTCCCGCCAGGCGACGCCGGCGAGCCACGCGGGCTTCGCGATCCCCCGCAAGGCCTCAGCGGAGGGAGTGCCGTCCCCGCCCTGGACGCCGATCCGGTCGAGCCCTCGTCGCTCGATGCGCACCCACGTGCCACGCTCCGTGCGGGCGCCCACGGATCGGCGTTTGCGGACCACCGTCGCCCTGTCGAGCTGCGTCCCCAAGGCCGTCTCGACACGTACCAGCACCTCGTCCACCGGTGCCCGGCGCAGATCCGTCATGGGACAACGGTAGCGATGCCCGGCGGAGTTGGAGCCGCTCTCCGAAGGACGAACCTCGCCATCGCACAGACCGGCCCCGGCGCCCTCATGGGCCGCCAGGCGATCGGGCGTAGGGAGTCGGCCGGGCCGACTTCCTACGCGTCAGCGACCAGGCTGCGGTGTTTCGGCGGCGTTGGCCTCGCTCACTCCATGTCCAACGACCGGCGCAGGAAAGCCAGTTCGTGCAACAGTAGGTTCTCCGCCACCGCCTCGTCGGTTGGCCGGTGCCCGGTGCCGCGCAACGGCAGCACCTCGTGCGGGCGGCCGGCGGCGAGCAGGGCGGCAGAGAGCCGCAGGGTGTGGACGGGGAAGACGTTGTCATCCGCCAGGCCTTGAATCAGCAGAAGGGGGCGGCTCAGCTTCGGTGCCTCGTTGACGAGGTCGCAGGAGTCGTAGTGCTCGGGGTGCTCGTCGGGGTGGCCGAGGAAGCGTTCCTGCCAGTGGGTGTCGTACAGCCGGTGGTCGGTCGGGGCAGCCCCGGCGGAGGCGGCGTGGAAGACGTCCGGGCGGCGCAGCACCGCCAGGGCGGCGAGGAAGCCGCCGTAGGACCAGCCACGGATGGCGACCCGGTGCAGATCGAGCAGCCCCGGCCGCAGTCGGGCGGCCTCCCGCAGACCCTCGACCTGGTCCTCCAGGGCCGGCCCGGCCTTGTCACCCCAGATGGTCTTCTCCCAGCGCGGCCCGCGCCCCGGGGTGCCGCGGCCGTCCACCACCAGCACCGCGAAGCCCTGGTCGGCGAACCACTGGGACACCTGCTCGTACCAGGCACCGCCGGTGGTGACCTTCTGCATGGCCGGGCCCGCGTACGGGTCGAGCAGCACGGGCAGCGGCCGGTCGTCCGGGCGGTGGCCGGTGGGCAGCAAGAGGTGGGCGCGTAGCTCGCGCGGGCCGAGGCGGAGCAGCTCGGGCCGGGCGGTGACGGCGGGCGGTTCGGCGTACGAGGTGAGCGGGCGGGCCGGAGCGCCGTCCCGCAGAACGGTGGTGACGGCGCCGCCGGTGAGGACCAATGTTCCGCCCCGCTCGACGCCGGTGTGCAGGCCGGGGCCGCTGCTCAGCTTCCGCAGGCCGACGCCCGGTTCGTACGTCCAGAGGTGGGTCTCGGTGGGCTCGTCGGAGGCGGTGAACAGCACCCGCTCACCGTCCGTCCCGAGGACTGCCCGCAGTTGCAGTCCCGCCGGGGTGACCGGCTTGCCGTCGACGGTCAGGTGTCGGGTGTCGCCGAGATCGGCGCTGTCGACCAGCGCGCCGCCCGTCGTCCGGACCGGCAGTCCGGGGAGGAGTTCGATCCAGTGCGGGTCGTCACGTTCGGCGAGCACCCGGGTGGCGCCGTCCGGTTCGATCGCCAGCGTCCGGACGGTGCGCTGGTCGCGGCTCTGCACGGCGGCGTACGGGCCGTGGTCGTCCCAGCCGGCGGCGGTGAGGTACTCGAAGGCGGCGCGGTCCCAGCGGACCTCCGTGCGGGTGCGGCGGCCGTCGAGGTCGAGCAGCCAGAGCGAGACGTCGGCGTTGGCGGTGCCGGCCGGCGGGTAGCGGATGGCGCGGGGCGGTTGCCGCGGGTCGGTCGGGTCGGCGAGGAACCAGCGGGTGACCGGGCGCTCGTCGACCCGGGCGACGAGCAGGGCGCTGCCGTCGGGGGACCACCAGTACCCGCGGTCGCGGTATATCTCCGCGGCGGCGACGTACTCGGCCAGGCCGTACGTGACGTCCTCGGCCTCGGGCTCGGCGAGTGCCCGGTCGTCCGTACCGTCCGCGCCGACGACCCGCAGGGCTCCGCCGCTGACGTAGGCGATCCGGCGGCCGGTCGGGTCGAGCCTCGGGTCCGCCACCGGGCCGCCGGAGGCGACCGCCCGCACCGAGCCCGTACGGGTGTCGGCCAGCCACAGCGCGCTGTCCAGCGCGAAGGCGGCCCGCGAGCCCGAGGCGTCGGTGCTGTACGCGGTGATGCCGGTGCCGGTGCCGGTGCCGGTGCTGGTGCCCAGCGCGGCCGGGTCGGCGACCAGCCGCTCCGCGCCGGTCGCGGTGTCCAGCGCCCAGAGGCAGCTGAGCGGGTCGGTGCCGCCCCTGCTGCGCAGGAAGAGCACGGTGGCGCCGTCGGCGGAGGGCCGCGGCAGGGTGGGGGCGCCGAGGGTGAACCGGCGGGTGCGGGCGAGCCGGCGCGGGAAGGAGTCGGTCGTCATGCCCGGACCGTAGGCACAAAACGGCCGGGGCCGCCGTGGATCTCAGGAATCCACGGCGGCCCCGGAGTCGTGAGCCTGACGTCAGCGCGTCAGTGCACGCCGCCCATGAGGGACTGGACACGCTTGCGGCCCATGTAGACCGCGACGCCCGCGAGGACCGCGAGTGCGGCCTGCAGTGCGATGATCCCGGTGCCGTCGAGGTTGACGCCGGCCAGCGAGAGCAGGCTGGTGGTGCAGTCACCGGCGGTGACGGCGAGGAACCAGACGCCCATCATCTGGGAGGCGTACTTCTGCGGTGCCATCTTGGTGGTGACCGAGAGGCCGACCGGGGAGAGGCACAGCTCGCCGATGGTCTGGATCATGTAGATCGAGACCAGCCACATCGGGGAGACCTTGGTGCCGTCGCCCGCCATGTTCATCGGGACGATGAAGATGAAGAACGAGGCGCCGATCAGGACCAGGCCCATCGCGAACTTCACGATGGTGTTGGGCTCCTTGTTGCGGCGGGACAGCCACAGCCACAGCCAGGCGAAGACCGGCGCGAGCGCCATCACGAACAGCGGGTTCAGCGACTGGTACCAGGTGGCCGAGAAGCCGAAGCCGAGCACGGAGTCCGCGGTGCTCTTGTCCGCGAACAGCGAGAGGGTCGAGCCGCCCTGGTCGTAGATCATCCAGAAGATGGCGGCCGCGGCGAAGAACCAGATGTAGGCGCTCATCTTGGACTGCTCGCCGGCGTTCAGGTCCTTGTCGCGCTTGATGCGGGTCAGCACGACGATCGGGATGAGCAGGCCGGCCACGGTGAGCGGGACCAGGGCCCAGTTCAGCGTGTAGACGCCCAGCGCGACCACGGCGCCGTAGAAGACGGCGATGGCGAGGACCGCCGCGCCGGCCTTGACCAGCAGGCTCTTGCGTTCCGCGGGCAGCAGCGGGTTGGGGACCAGGCTGCTCTTCGGGCTCAGGTGGCGGGTGCCCAGCAGGAACTGGAGCAGACCGAGGCCCATGCCGACCGCGGCCAGCGCGAAGCCCAGGTGCCAGTTGTACTCCTTGCCGACCGTTCCGATGATGAACGGGGCGGCGAAGGCACCGAGGTTGATGCTCATGTAGAAGACGGTGAAACCACCGTCGCGGCGCGGGTCCTCGGGGCCGTCGTAGAGGTGGCCGACCATCGTGGAGATGTTGGCCTTCAGCAGGCCGGAGCCGAGCGCGACCAGGAGCAGACCGACGAAGAACGCCGCCTGGCCCGGGACGGCCAGTGCGAGGTGGCCGGCCATGATCACGAAGCCGGCGACGGTGACGGTCTTGCGGGCACCCCAGACCCGGTCGCCGAACCAGCCGCCGGGGTAGGCCATGAGGTAGACCATGGAGACGTAGACGGAGTAGATCGCCGTCGCCATCGTCGCCTTCATGGCGAGGCCGCCGCCCTGGCTGCCGGCTGCAGCGTCGACGCCGCCGGAGACCAGGTAGTAGATGAGCAGGGCGCGCATGCCGTAGTAGGAGAAGCGCTCCCACATCTCGGTCATGAACAGCGTGGCGAGACCTCGGGGGTGGCCGAGGAAGGTCTTGCCGCTGGGGGGAGCCGACGCGAGGTCGGCGGCCCGGGTCGTAGACGCCATGTGTAGTGGTTCCTTGCCTGACAGCGTCCGCCTAGGGGGGTGGCGGCGGACGTGGACGAAACCACTCTACGTGGCGATATTTGGCTCTATCAGATGACAAAAGCCACAGATAAGGTATGGGAATGGCAAAGTGATCCACAGATCTTCCCGATTGATCCATGGTAGATGTCGCCGTCTTCCTTCGGATTCAAGATCCAGGGGGGGATTCTTCGCCGAACCGGCGGTCTGCAACGACCCGTTGAGTTCAGTCGGATGCTTGTATAACGATCACGCTCTGTGAACTACCTCACAGGGCGTACGGGTATACCCCGGCGGACTACCATCACCACATGACCTGTGTGCTGCTTGCCGAGGACGATCCGGCGATCTCCGAACCGCTCGCGCGGGCCCTGCGACGCGAGGGCTACGAGGTGCTCGTCCGCGAGGACGGTCCGACCGCACTGGCCGCCGGCCTCACCGAGGAGGTCGACCTCGTCGTCCTGGACCTCGGCCTGCCCGAGATGGACGGCCTGGAGGTGTGCCGCCGCCTGCGCGCCGACGGCAAGAGCTGCCCCGTCCTGGTGCTCACCGCCCGCGCCGACGAGGTGGACACCGTGGTCGGCCTGGACGCCGGTGCCGACGACTACGTCACCAAGCCCTTCCGCCTGGCCGAGCTGCTCGCCCGCGTCCGGGCCCTGCTCCGGCGCGGCAACGTCGACCAGCTCACCACCGGCGCGCACGGGGTGAAGATCGACATCGAGTCCCACCGCGCCTGGCTCGGCGACGAGGAACTCACCCTCTCCGCCAAGGAGTTCGAGCTGCTGCGGGTGCTGGTCCGGGACGCCGGCCGGGTGGTCACCCGCGAGGAGATCATGCGGCAGGTCTGGGACACCACCTGGTGGACCTCCACCAAGACCCTCGACATGCACATCTCCTGGCTGCGCAAGAAGCTCGGCGACGATGCGGCCAACCCGCGCTACATCGCCACCGTGCGCGGGGTCGGCTTCCGGTTCGAGAAGAATTAGCCCGGACGGAGACGGGTCCGGCCACGGCCCCGTACGGAGATCGGGGCCGGGCGACGGCCGGTGAACGGAACACCTCGGGGAGCGGCAGCGTGAAACGCCGGATGATCAACTCGCTGCTGGGCGTCGTCCTGGTGGTGGTCGCGGTGTTCTGCGTGCCGCTCGCCCTGGTCGAGAAGCGCACCATCGTCAGCTCGGCCCAGGACCGGGTGGACGCGGCCGCCGTCCGGGTGCTCGCCCTGGTCGAGAGCCGGATCGCGGCGGGCGAGTCGGTCACCGAGGCGCGGGCCTTCGAGAGCCAGGTCACCGAGGGCAGCTACGTCGAGGTGCAGGTCCCCGGCCAGCAGGTCGTCTCGGCCGGCGCTCGCCCGGCCGGCGACCACCTGCTGAAGGCCGTCGAGCGCGGCAACAGCGGCGAGACCGTCACGGTCGAGCAGTCCCGCGAGGACGTCGACCACGAGATCGCCAACAACCTGCTGCTGCTGGGCGTGGTCGCCCTGCTCGCCGTCCAGGCCGCCGTCGCGCTCGCGGTCTGGCAGGCCAAGCGGCTCGCCCGGCCGCTCACCGACCTCGCCGAGACCGCCGAGCGGCTCGGCTCCGGCGACCCGCGCCCGCGCGACCGCCGCTACGGGGTGCCCGAACTCGACCGGGTCGCCGAGGTGCTGGACACCAGCGCCGAGCGGATCGCCCGGATGCTCACCGCCGAGCGCCGGCTCGCCGCCGACGCCTCGCACCAGCTGCGCACCCCGCTCACCGCGCTCTCCATGCGGCTGGAGGAGATCACCGCCCTCGCCGAGGACCCGCAGACGGTCCGGGAGGAGGCGACCATCGCCCTCCAGCAGGTCGAGCGGCTCACCGACGTCGTCCAGCGGCTGCTCACCACCCAGCGCGACCCGCGCAGCCCCACCGCCGTCGCCTTCGACCTGGACGAGGTCATCAAGCAGCAGGTGGAGGAGTGGGGCCCGACGCTGCGCGAGAAGAGCCGGGTGCTGTCGCTGGAGGGTCTGCACGGGATCACCGCGGTCGGCACCCCGGGGACGGTCGCCCAGGTGCTGGCCACCCTGATCGAGAACTCCCTGATGCACGGCGCCGGGACGATCACCCTGCGGATCCGGCCGTCCGGCACCTCGGTGGTGGTCGAGGTGCAGGACGAGGGCCCCGGAGTGCCGCCGGACCTCGGCAACCGGGTGTTCGAGCGCGCGGTCAGCGGGCGCAACTCCACCGGCATCGGCCTCGCCGTCGCCCGCGACCTCGCGGAGGCGGACGGCGGGCGGCTCGAACTCCTCTCACTGAAGCCGGCGGTGTTCGCGCTCTTCCTCGGCCGCAGCCACGAGGACTGAGCGGGTCAGGCGCCGGGCATCATGCCGAGCTGGCGCATCAGGCTCATCACGTCCCACTGCCACCAGCCCTCGCAGATCTTCCCGTCCTTGAAGCGGAAGGTGGTCGTGCCGCGGCCGACCACCGACTTGCCGGTGTTCGGCACGCCCATGAAGTCGGCCTTCTGGGTGGCGTGCCAGGTCCACCGGGTGGCGACCTCGTCGCCCTCGGCGATCTGGCTCTCGGCGTCGAAGGTGAAGTCGAAGGCGGACACGTAGCCGCCGCAGCGCTCCCGGAACGCCGCGACGCCCACCGCGTCGCCCTCGCTGCCGTAGTCGTGGTCCCGGTAGTCGGCGGTCATGCACTCGTCGATCACGTCGAGGTTGCCGCGGGACAGCTCGTCGAGGACCCGGCTCGCGGTGGCCTTGTTGAACCGGGCGTCGCGGACCACGTCGAGGTCCGTGAAGGTCGGCGGCGCGTCGCAGAGCGCCACCATCTCGTGGAAGATCCGGTCGGTCTCGGGCAGGTCGGAGTTCTTCATCGCCTCCTCGTAGGAGGGGAACTCCACGATCTCCACCACGTGCTTGCTGCGGGAACGGTCGGTGCCGACCACCGCGTGGGAGGCGGTCCGCCGGCCCTTGGTCGCCTCGACCCAGCTGTCCATCAGCCGGTTGAGGTCGTCGAGTTTGTCGGTCTGGCAGTCGATGATCTGGACGAACGTCATGGCGAGCCTCCTGGACCCCCCTCGGCCACGATCGTTCGCCGGCCGCACTCGCCCTCGGTAACCACTGTCCTCCGGTGGCGGCGGACGGGGCAACCGAAAGCCCCGGCGGGCCGGGTTCGGCCCGCCGGGGCCGGAAGTCTGCGGGGCTGGTTCCCGGGGCTACTTGGCCTTGGCGTAGCGGATCTGCTCGGCGGCCGGCGTCGGCTCGGCCGCCTCCTGGCCGTCGGCGGCGCCCGCCGGCGGCTGGGCCGGGATCCCGACCGGCTGCTCCGGCGTGGCCTTGAACACCCAGGTGCGGTACGAGACGAAGCGGAACACGGTGGCCACCGCGAGGCCGATCACCTTGGCGCCCAGCTGCTCGTAGTGCGAGTCCAGCTTCAGCACGTACACCGAGAAACCGAGCACGCCGGTCTCGATCAGCATGCCGATACCGCTGTAGACCAGGAAGAGCGTGATCTCCCGCCGGCGGGAGGCGGCGTCGCGGTCCCGGTACAGCCAGTACCGGTAGCCGAGGTAGTTGGTCGCGATCGCGATCAGCGTCGCGGCGATGTTGGAGCGCAGCGAGGCCAGGTGAAGTCCGTTGATGCAGACCCAGAAGACGGCGAAGTTGACCACCACGCCGCTCAGGCCGACGATGCCGAACTTCACGACTTCACCCGTGAGCCCGCGCAACTTCTGCGCGAGCGAGCGTTTCGAAGCTGCGGTCGTGGCCATACCGAAATGCCTCCATGTGCGTGCGGGGTCGAAAGGGTGGGCCGCGGCGCGGCGCCCCTTGAGCCCTGCGTGCACGCACATGATCGGACCGCGTAGACCAGGACCTGGCCGCCCAGGCTACCCGCTTCAACCGAACGGATCAGCCCCCAGCGTCCACGGTTGACGTCTACGCGCGTCCGTCCCCGAGGGCCCGCCCGCGGCTCCACCACCCCCCACCGGCCCGGATATCCTGGCCGGGTGACTTCCCCGGGCAATGTGAATTTTCCAGTGGTGGGCATGATCGGTGGCGGGCAGCTGGCCCGCATGGCACACCAGGCGGGAATCCCGCTCGGGGTCAGGTTCAAACTCCTCGCCGACACGCCCCAGGACTCCGCCGCGCAGGTGGTCTCCGACGTCGTCCTCGGTGACTACCGCGACCTCGACACCCTGCGCCGCTTCGCCGCCGGCTGCGACGTGATCACCTTCGACCACGAGCACGTCCCGACCGAGCACCTGCGGGCCCTGGAGGCCGACGGCATCGCCGTCCGCCCCGGCCCGGACGCGCTCGTCAACGCCCAGGACAAGGGCGTGATGCGGGCCAAGCTCGACTCCATCGGCGTGCCCTGCCCCCGGCACCGGATCGTCGCCGACCCGGCCGACGTCACCGCCTTCGCCGAGGAGGGCGCCGGCTACCCCGTCGTCCTGAAGACCGTCCGCGGCGGCTACGACGGCAAGGGCGTCTGGGTCGTCGACGACGAGCAGGAGGCGCAGGCCCCGTTCCTCGCCGGCGTCCCCGTGCTGGCCGAGGAGAAGGTCGACTTCGTCCGCGAGCTCGCCGCCTCCGTGGTGCGCTCGCCCAGCGGCCAGGCCGTCGCCTACCCGGTCGTGGAGAGCGTCCAGGAGAACGGCGTCTGCGCCGAGGTCACCGCCCCCGCGCCCGACCTCGACCCGGCCCTGTCCGACGAGGCCCAGCAGCTCGCCCTGCGGATCGCCGGCGACCTCGGCATCGTCGGCCACCTCGCCGTCGAGCTGTTCCAGACCCGCGACGGCCGGATCCTGGTCAACGAGCTGGCCATGCGCCCGCACAACTCCGGGCACTGGACCCAGGACGGCAGCGTCACCTCGCAGTTCGAGAACCACCTGCGGGCCGTCCTCGACCTCCCGCTCGGCGACCCCCGGCCGCGCGCCAAGTGGACCGTCATGGTCAACGTCCTCGGTGGCGACTACCCGGACATGTACCACGCCTTCCTGCACTGCATGGCCCGCGACCCCGGCCTGAAGATCCACATGTACGGGAAGGCCGTGAAGCCCGGCCGCAAGGTCGGCCACGTCAACGTCTTCGGGGACGACCTCGAAGACGTCCGCGAGCGCGCCCGCCACGCGGCCGCCTACCTGCGAGGAACGATCACCGAATGAGCGCCTCCCCCCAGCCCCTCGTCGGCATCGTCATGGGCTCGGACTCCGACTGGCCCGTCATGGAGGCCGCCGCCCAGGCCCTCGACGAGTTCGAGATCCCGTACGAGGTGGACGTCGTCTCCGCCCACCGGATGCCGCGCGAGATGGTCGCCTACGGCGAGAACGCCCACCGGCGCGGCCTGAAGGCGATCATCGCGGGCGCCGGCGGCGCGGCCCACCTGCCGGGCATGCTGGCCTCCGTCACCCCGCTGCCGGTCATCGGCGTGCCGGTGCCGCTGCGCTACCTGGACGGCATGGACAGCCTGCTGTCGATCGTCCAGATGCCGGCCGGTGTCCCGGTGGCGACCGTCTCGGTGGCCGGCGCGCGCAACGCGGGCCTGCTCGCGGTGCGGATGCTCGCCGCCTTCGACCCCGAACTCACCGAGCGGATGAGCGACTTCCAGGCCGAGCTGAACAGCCAGGCCACCGAGAAGGGCAAGAAGCTCCGCGCCAAGGTGGCCGGTTCCTCCTCCTTCGGCTTCGGCAAGTAATCACGGTCACGGGCGTGGACACGGGGGTGGGGTAGAACAGCTCGCATGACCTCTGAGCCGGAGACCCCCACCCCGCTGGACCACCTGGACCACGCCCGCGCCCTGCTGCGCACCGCCCCCGTGGTGGACGGCCACAACGACCTCCCCTGGGCGATGCGCGAGCACGCCGGGTACGACCTCGGCGCGATCGACCTCGCCGCCGACCAGAGCGACCGCCTGCACACCGACCTCGCCCGCCTCGCGGAGGGCGGGGTCGGCGCGCAGTTCTGGTCCGTCTTCGTCCCCGCCTCGCTGGCCGGCGACCACGCGGTGAGCGCCACCCTGGAGCAGATCGACTTCGTCCACGCCCTGGTCGAGCGCTACCCCGACCGGCTCCGCCTCGCCCGTACCGCCGCCGACATGGAAGCCGCCCGCGCCGAGGGCCGGATCGCCTCCCTGATGGGCGCCGAGGGCGGCCACTCCATCGACTGCTCGCTCGCCACCCTGCGCGCCCTCTACGAGCTGGGCGTGCGCTACCTGACGCTCACCCACAACGACAACGTGCCGTGGGCCGACTCCGCGACCGACGAGCCGGTCGCCGGCGGGCTGACCCGCTTCGGCGAGGAGGTCGTCCGGGAGATGAACCGGCTGGGCATGCTGGTCGATCTCTCGCACGTCTCCGCCGACACCATGCGGGACGCCCTGCGGGTCACCGAGGCGCCCGTCGTCTTCTCGCACTCCTCCGCCCGCGCGGTCTGCGCCCACCCGCGCAACGTCCCCGACGACGTGCTCGCCCAGCTGCCCGCCAACGGGGGCGTGGCGATGGCCACCTTCGTGCCGAAGTTCGTCCTGCCTGCCGCCATCGAGTGGACCGCCCGCGCCGACGAGAACATGCGCGCCCACGGCTTCCACGCGTTCGACACCACCCCGGCGGCCATGGAGCTCCAGCAGGCCTTCGAGGCCGCCAACCCGCGCCCGATCGCCACTCCGGCCACCGTCGCCGACCACCTCGACCACATGCGCGAGGTCGCCGGCATCGACCACATCGGCATCGGCGGCGACTTCGACGGCACCGCCTTCCTGCCGGACGGCCTGGACTCGGTGGCCGGCTACCCCAACCTCGTCGCAGAACTCCTGCGCCGCCACTGGTCGGAGGCCGACCTGGCCAAGCTCACCTGGCACAACGCCGTCCGCGTCCTGCGCGACGCCGAGTCCGTCGCCGCCGGGCTCCGCGCGAGCCGCCGACCGTCCATCGCCACCATCGCCCAGCTGGACGGCTAAGGCCTAATCCAGCAGCGGGATCTCGATGGCCGGGCACTTGTCCATCACCATGGCGAGCCCGGCCTCCCGCGTCCGCTCGTACGCGGCCTCGTCCACCACGCCCAGCTGGAACCAGACCGCCTTCGCGCCGATCGCCACCGCCTGGTCCGCCACCTCCCCGGCCAGCGCGCTGTTCACGAACACGTCCACCACGTCGACCGGGAACGGGATTTCGGCGAGCGAGGCGTAGCCCTGCTCGCCGAGGACCGTCTCGGCCTTCGGGTGGACCGGCACGATGCGCTTGCCGTGGCGCTGCAGCACCCGGGCCACGCCGTGGGCGGCCCGGGCGGTGTTGGTGGAGAGGCCGACCACGGCCCAGGTGTCCCCGGTGCCGGTGAGGATCCCGCGGACCGTTGCTTCGTCGCCGTAGCTCGTCATGCCGGTACCAACGACGGTCGGGGGTGCGGGATTCCGGCCCGGGCTCAGGCGTCGAAGGCCCGGAGCCTGACCCGGGCGGTGCCGTCGGCCTCGTAGGTGGCGTCCAGGTAGACGAACATGGCCTGCCCGCCGGGGCGGGACGCGTTCGTCTCGTGGGCGTTGCTGAAGCTCAGGCCGGTGGCGTTGTCGGTGCCGAGCCGGACGCGCGGGAAGGCGGCGGCCAGCCGGGCGGCCAGTTCGGCCCGGGGCATCCGGAACTCCACGGTGTAGCCCTGGTCCAGCCAGCCGCCGTCGTCCGTGCAGACGGCCCCGGTGGCCTGGGCGGGCATCGAGCCGCCCGCGAACTCCACCGCCTTCGAACAGGCGGCCGCGTGGGGCTTGCCGCCCTCGGTCAGGAGGAGTGCGAAGAAGCCGACGCAGGCGAGCGGCGCGATCAGGGCGGCGCCCAGGACGGTCAGCGCCAGCCGGGTGGCCCACCTGGCCCGCCTGGCCCGCTTGTCGGTCTCGCCGGCCCTGTCGGCACGTTCGGCGCGCATGAAGAACCCCCCGGTTTCCCCGTACCGGCGCGACCGCGGTGGCCAGATCCTCGCACACACCTTGAACGCGTTCAAATCTCCGGCTCGGGGCAAACGGAAGCGCCCGCTCCCGGGATCGGGGGCGGGCGCTCGGAGGGGAGGGGTCAGCTGGGGCGGCCGAGGGCGCGGTAGGTCCAGCCGGCGGCGCGCCAGGCTTCGGCGTCGAGGACGTTGCGGCCGTCGAGGAGGCGGCGCTCGGCGACCACGGCGCCCAGCTCGGCCGGGTCCAGCTCGCGGAACTCGGCCCACTCGGTGAGGTGGAGGACGACGTGGGCGCCCTCGGCGGCCTCCATGGCGGAGTCGGCGTAGGCGAGGGAGGGGAACATCTTGCGGGCGTTGTCCACGGCCTTCGGGTCGTAGACGGTGACCTGGGCGCCCTGCAGCTGGATCTGGGCGGCGACGTTGAGGGCGGGGGAGTCCCGGATGTCGTCCGAATTGGGCTTGAACGCGGCGCCGAGGACGGCGATCCGGCGGCCCAGGAAGCCGCCGCCGCACTGTTCGCGGGCCAGCTCGACCATCCGGGAGCGGCGCCGCATGTTGATCGAGTCGACCTCGCGCAGGAAGGTCAGCGCCTGGTCGGCGCCGAGCTCGCCGGCCCGGGCCATGAACGCGCGGATGTCCTTGGGCAGGCAGCCGCCGCCGAAGCCGAGGCCGGAGTTGAGGAACTTGCGGCCGATCCGCTCGTCGTGGCCCAGCGCGGTGGAGAGCAGGGTGACGTCCGCACCGGCCGCCTCGCAGACCTCGGCCATCGCGTTGATGAAGGAGATCTTGGTGGCCAGGAAGGAGTTGGCGGCGGCCTTGACCAGCTCGGCGGTCGCGTAGTCGGTGACCAGGAACGGCACCCCGGCGGCGATCGGCTCCGCGTACACCTCGCGCAGCAGCCGCTCGGCCCGCTCGCTCTGGGCGCCGACCACGATCCGGTCCGGCCGCAGGGTGTCCTGGACGGCGAAGCCCTCGCGCAGGAACTCCGGGTTCCAGGCGAGTTCGGCGCACTCGCCGACCGGCGCCAGCGCGGCCAGCCGCTCGGCCAGCCGGGCCGCCGAGCCGACCGGGACGGTGGACTTGCCGACCACGAGGGCCGGGCGGGTCAGGTGCGGCGCCAGCTCGTCGATCGCGGTGTCCACGTACGACATGTCGGCGGCGAACTCGCCCTTGCGCTGCGGGGTGTTGACGCAGATGAAGTGCACGTCGCCGAACTCGGCGGCCTCCTGGACGGAGGTGGTGAACCGCAGCCGCCCGGTCGAGCCTTCGTGCCCGGCCACGTGCTTGAGCAGCAGCTCGGACAGTCCCGGCTCGTACATCGGGACGCGGCCCGCGGTGAGCATGGCGATCTTGTCGGGGTCGATGTCCAGACCCAGCACCTCGAAGCCGAACTCGGCCATCGCGGCGGCATGCGTGGCGCCGAGGTAGCCGGTGCCGATCACGGAGATGCGGAGGGTCACGGGTTCTCCCTGGAGGCGGACTCGACCGGCCGGGGTGCTGACCTCGACCGGTACGGATGCCCCTGATGCTATCCGCCCGCCCAGGGCGCGAAGGGATCGGCCGCACGCCCGGGACGCCCGCCGGAACGCTAGGCAGCCGCAGGTCGGAGCCCTAGGATCTCTACTGAACGGTAGTTAACACCGGATTCGACGTCGATCGGACCGGTTCGATCGGACCGGATCCGACGTCGGTCACTGGACTGCGGTACTGGACTCCGGACACTGGACGACGAGGCAGGCATCATGGCGGGCAGCGCAGGGGCGGCTGACTTCGATCTCTTCCGCATCTCCGAGGAGCACGAGATGCTCCGTGAGGCGGTGCGTTCGCTGGCCGAGGCGAAGATCGCTCCGTTCGCGGCGGAGGTGGACGAGCAGGGGCGGTTCCCGCAGGAGGCGTTGGACGCGCTGCAGGGCAACGACCTGCACGCGGTGCACGTGCCGGAGGTGTACGGCGGTGCGGGTGCGGATGCGCTGGCGACGGTGATCGTGATCGAGGAGGTCGCGCGGGTGTGCGCGTCCTCGTCGCTGATCCCGGCGGTGAACAAGCT